>SUVO01000033.1 GCA_015061955.1 Verrucomicrobiaceae bacterium | reverse complement strand
AAAACGCTACCACAACCTCCCTCGCCTTCAGCTAAATATGGGACATCGCAACCTTTCGTTGCTAAACTCTCGATACATCAATATGCACGCCATCTCTAATTGCGACGCAAGTAAGTTATTTAACTAACATTATCATTATCTTGATTAAAGCATCGCAAACTAAAAAAAGCTTGAAAACAACTAGCCATATTTTAGCCTACGTTTATGAATAAGAAGAACACACAGAAGCAATTTTCACGCATTTTTAAGCACCTTTTACTAATTACTTTTTTAATACTGCCAATAATATCGTTCGGCAAAAATGCAACAAGCAAGCATTCTTTTGAAGGCAAATGGATAACAACTGCTGAATTTGAAAATCTACCCAAAACAAATGTATTTCATCGTCAGTTAGACAAGCAATCGGCAAAGCGTGTAAAAGAACTAGCTAAAAAAATTCAAAATCGCCACATTCTCTTCAGAAAAACATTCAACTTAAAATCAATTCCACAAAACGCAAAGCTATTCTTCTCTGCCGACGACTACGCTAAAATCTACATAAACGGAAAATTTGTAGCAATGGGACCAACAGCAGGATACAACTTCCATTATTTCTATCACGAAATTGATGTATCGAAATTTTTGAAAAAAGGCAAAAATACCATAGCTGTACACAGTTATTATCAGGGCTATATCAACAGAGTTTGGGTAAGTGGCGACTACCGACACGGATTTATCTGCGACATCATTGCAAACAACAAAACACTTCTAAAAACCGACTCTTCTTGGAAATACGCCACACACACTGCCTTTACCGATGCTAAAAGTAAAATCGGCTACGAAACGCAATTTGCCGAACATTACAACGCTTCTGCTCCTGAAGTAAATTTTCAACTTCCAACTTACAACGACTCATCTTGGCAAAACGCCTTACTCGTAAAAAATCCCGACTACACTTTAGCACCATCTCCTCTACCTCTATTAGTTTTTGAACAGATAAAACCAACAAAAATAAAAAGAATTTCGCCCAACAAAATTTTCATAGATTTTGGAGCTATGTATGTTGGATATTTTGAGATGTCGGCAACTGGCAACAAAGGCGACACCATTGAAACACGCTTTGCACAAGAGTTAAACGACGACGGTTCAATTCGCTACAAAATGAGAGCCAACTGCACCTATCAAGAATATTTTACGCTATCGGGCAAACGCGACACTCTAAATCAATTCGATTTCAAATCGTTCCGATATGCCGAAATTATTCTACCAAACAATGTCGAAGTTGATATGCAATCGCTCAAGCTTATATCTCGCCATATGCCCTTTAAGCTCAAAGCAAAAAACAAATACGCTGGCGACAAAAAGGCCGAACAAGTTTGGAATTTATGCGTTCGCTCGCTTCAATACGGCGTTCAAGAACAAATCCAAGACTGCATGGACAGAGAAAAAGGCTACTATTTAGGCGACGGAACATACACCATTTTAACATATTGTTTACTCACTAAAGATTTTGCACCAATGCGTAAACTTATTGACGATTTCCTCAGAACATCGTTTATCGACAGAGGTTTAGTAACATGTGCAAACTGCTCGTTCATTCAAGAAATTGCAGAATATCCACTGATGATGTTTATGCTTATGCCTGTTTTAGCCGAACGCCCCGAAGACAAAGAATTTCTACGCGAACGCATGAGCAAATTTAAAGACATTCTCGACTACTACAAAACATCGTATGCACAACAAAATGGTTTGCTATCAAACCTCGACAAGTGGTGCGTTGTTGAATGGCCAAAAAACTGGCGCGATGGTTACGATGTCGACATAACACAAGGTAAAGTTTGCACCACAATGCACAACGTAATAAATGCGTGGTACATTGGAGCTATTCGCGCCTACAACAAATCGGCAAAAATATTAGGAGAACCCGAATATCCAAACGAAAAACAACTCACACAAGCCTTCTACGACACCTTTTACGATCCTCAAAAAAAGCTTTTCAAAGACAGTGCTACTAGCTCGCATATAAGTTTTCCAGCAAATGTGTACCCTTATTTTATGGGGCTATATCCAAACGAGGAATGTCGAAAAAACATCATTGCTATGATTGATCGCGATCGTCTAACAAAAGTTATGCTTTTTGCATCGTTCCCCACAATTGCAGGTCTATACAGAGACGGAGAACACAAGCTTGTTTACGAGCTTTTAACTGACGACAGAACATGGCGCAGAATGATTGCCGACAATGCCACTGCAACATTTGAAGGCTGGCACAAAAGTGCAAAATGGAATACATCGTTATTTCACTTAGCACTCACCTATGCTGCCATATTTATGATAGAAGACTTTAACATACAAGTACTCGACATTCGCTAAAAACGTACGAGGTCGGTACCTCGATTGCGAAAAATATTTATATATAATGATAAAGGCAATTCTTTGGAATTGCCTTTATCATTATATAGATTACATTCGCAGTATTTGTAGCTAAAAACTATTTTTTATTTTTCTTTTTTGTAGCTCTACTAAGTTCTGCAAAATCTTTGAAAATATGATGGATACGCTTAGGTGTAGTTGCGTTTATATTTTTCTTAGATTTATTAGTTCTATGAACTTTTAATGTTTCAACATCTCTTTTAATTTTTTCTTGTTTTAATTCTATATTTTCAGTTTGAACATCGGTAGTTTTTTCAATTTTTTTCAAACGTTTCTGCATTTTTTTAGAAGTAAACAAGCTCGATTTCACCCTATTTATTTCAATATCTAACGAATCAAAATTAGCCAATGCACTAAAATTTTGCCACTGTCTATCGGTCTTAAAATTTATATCAGATGTTAAGCGTTTTATATCTTTTGAAGCCGTATTGCCATAAGCAAAAATTTCATCAATACGCATACACACAACGCCAAGCACCGACACAGTCTCCCATATCATATTATCGTTTGAAATCACTATCACGCGTGATTTATTTGGTGCAATTGCGCAATAACGCTGAATAAATTCATCGGCAGTCATTGATGTTGGAGTATAAACCTCGGCAAAAGTACTTACAGCATTATTAGGACGCACCACCGAAACATCGCTACCATTACCATCGTAAACTATTGTTATGCGTGTTGAATACATATCGTGGATAGGCTCAAGTATTTCAGCTAACGCTTTTTGTGCTGCCGATGCATCTTTTGCCAAAAGCGATTTCAACTTTGGCTCGGCGTGGATAACATTCCAACCATCAACTAATATGTGTTCACAATTCATACAAATTTATATCGTCAAAAAATCACAAAATATATCCGAGAGCAAACACAAAAAAGCAGATATGAACAAAAAAAATCTCACAAAATTGTGAGATTTTTTTTACCTTTATATTTTATTCAAAAATCGCTCTTACAAAATCTGTAACAATTGGTATTTTCTTTGGCGTTAAACGAATTACAAAACCACCGCCATTTTTCATTGCAACATCTATTACTTCCGATGAAGACACACTCTTTACATTCAAATTGAAACTTTGTGGAGTTCTGTTTGAATTTACACTATCGCTATATATTTCGGCAGTATAACTACCTTCTGGAATAATCTTAGAAAGGTCAATTTTAACATTTCTTTGATTATCTGTAATACCTGCAATATACCAAATTTCGCCCTTACGACGTGCCAAAATAACGTACTTACCAAGCTTTGCTTCTATTGGTTTAGACTCGTCCCAAGTTGTTGGAATAGAAGTCAAAAACGAGAGCGTTTTAGGATATTTATTGTATTCGCTTGGAGAATCGCAAAGCATTTGCAATGGAGAGTAGAACAGAACGTAAAGAGCTACTTGGTGAGCTCTTGTACCCATTGAGGATGGTTGCGTATAATGTGGAACATAGCACACCTTAGACAAATTGCGCATTGCCCCTGGAGTATAATCCATCGGACCTTGCAACATTCTTGCCAAAACCAAATCTACATTATGCGAAGGCGAAACAGCTAAATCTTTCTTACGCCATTTATTTTGTTCTAAGCCATAAACAGCCTCAAAGTTCACAACATTTGGATACGTTCTTTCCAAACCTGCAGGTTTTGCACAACCATGAAAATCTACAAGTAATTTATGTTCGGCAGCAATACGAGCAATCTTGTAATAAAGCTCCATTGCTGTTTGATCGTCTCTATTAAAGAAGTCCACCTTAAAACCATCAGCACCCCAATCTTTCATACGCTTGATTGATTTTTCTGGATACAAATTCAACGATTGCCCCAAGCACCAAAGAACAACTTTTACATTTTTGGAATGAGCATAATCGATAAGTTTTTTCACATCTAAGAATGGCTCGCCCTCAATCATTCGTTCATGAACACCTGCTTTCATTCCACCCACATCTTGACCAACTAACCAACCTGCATCAAAGAGAATAAATGGAACATTGTTTTTAGACGCAAAATCTATGTAATAGCGATAGGTTTGTTCATTTACACCTGTTTTGAAATCGACACCTTCAAGGCTCCAATCGTTCCACCATTCCCACACGCATAAACCTGTACTTATCCACGATGTATCAAATATACGCGAAGGCTCTGCAAGTTTGTATACAATTGTATTAACAGCTAAATCAGCATCGCGACGAGCAACAACAAAAGCTCGCCATGGGAATGAACGAGTTGCTTCGGTATAAGCAATATAGTCTTCAAAAGTACCGTAAGCTACCATAAAATGTTTGCCAAAACCACTCGGAGCTTTCAATGTTTTGGGATACTTTATTATATATGGAACTAAGGTATTGCCCTGCCCTTTAACAAAGCGAATCATTGGGTACCCCTGAACATCGCTTTCAACAATAGCTACTGTTGGAGAATTCTTTTTAGTTATCAAAGTAGGCATTATAACCGAATGTTCTTTTGAAACATCACTAATTTTCGCACGTTTAAAAAGCTCTTCATACGAAGTCATATCATCACGTGCAAACTGAGTTATAATTTGCGATTTATCATCGACTGGCAACGTTAGTGTTTCAGAAAATACTTTCATTTTGCCCGAACCAAAATTCGACACAAACCGATATGCTACAGCTTCATCGTATGCTCTGAACAACAATTTGAAAGTTTTAAAGTCTATCTCAATCTGGTTGTATTTATCAACAATTTCAGAAGAAATACCAAATGTTGTTTTTATAATGTCATTACTTGATGAAGAACTAACTTTATTTACTTTAGCATTTTCACCCATGCTACCTTTATCGGTATTCATACCAATAACAACATTTTCAACAACAGGTTTTTTATCTACCAACAGCGAAAATGTTATGTTCTTATCGATATTCACATTGGCTTGCAGTTTGCCATCTGGCGATTTTACTGAATACGACTCAGCTAACACAACTGAAGCTATAAGAGAAGTTATAGATACTATTGAGATTATTTTTTTCATACGCATTTTATAAAATATACTTTCACGATATTTTCATTAAATAAAATTGTAAAGTTTTTATATTCCACAACAATAAAAAAGCTCCTAATAAGGAGCTTTTAGATGGTTTTAAATAAATTTTTATTTCATTAAATCTTCTATTTTCAACTTAGAAACAATGAATTTATAGTTTGCATCGTTCTTATCAAGATTTCCGTCAAGAGCAATCTTAACAGCCTTTGCAATATACTCGCGCGATTGTCTATACTGCATCATTTTCTTAATGATAATCTTTGTAATTTCTTTTGAAAGAGCGTTATCACCAACCTTATAATTTGTAGCAAGCAAGTTTATCTGTCCCGAAGTTATAGTGTTTTCGAGCATTCTACATACTGCCGATGTGCGTGTTTTTTCATCGAAGAACATATTCCATAGTTTCATTCTGTATTGTTCATCACCACGGCGAATCAAAATTTCGAGTGCATCCATATCGCCAGCATCAGCTTTTTCTTTTAGAACGCGTTGAACTGCATAACTTGGATTTTCAACCAACACATTTTCTGCAAACTTAGAAACAGGTTCTTCATTCAATTTAAATATTTTATAAATTTTATTGAAATTAGCTTCATCTGTGCAAAGGAAACGTGCTGAATAAACAGCCAAATCACGAATATCGCTATCAGGATTATCAATTTCAGGAGCGATTGTCGGATAAAAACGAGTATCGCCTGTAATCATAAAGCTACCCACTGCTGCAAGCTTTGCCTCGCGATTGAGTGTTGGGAACTTTTCTATAAGCCATTTTGAATTTTCAAAATTACGCCCTTTATTCATAGCTCTACCAGCCGATTTTGTAAGAATTGTGCCATCGGCGATGAGTTTATCTAAATATGATATTCGTTCATCTGCGCTCATCAACTCTGCACGAGCATACACGCTCAACGGACAGTTTTCTGGAACATCTTTCAGAGCATCACGCGCTACCGAATTTTTACCAGCCATTATAGATTTTTCAGCAATCAACACCAACGACATTTGAGCGTCTTTCTTGCGATAATCATTTTTTGCAACAATATCGCGCAATGCCGATACTACGCTAGTTTCAAATATTGAAAGCAAACTATCGTCATCGGAAAATCTCGACAAGGCACGAACTGCATAAATAGCCAATTTTTTATTTTTAGAATTTGCAACTTCAATCATCGATGCTTTATCTTTGCCACGAGTAGCCATAGCATTGATAATATTTTCTTTGATATTTGTCATTGGTTCTTTATTTGCATCTTGAACCGACATAGCTTTTTTCAAAGCATTTTTGAGTGCATCGTCAACATCGCTATCGTTGAGTGTTATAAAGACATCGCACACATACGGGCAACGTTGCGAATCTAACAAATAAGGCTTTAAAACTTCAATACAATCTTCGTTTGCAATTGGTTTTAGAAGATTACATGCCAATCTAAATGCTTCTTGCGAAAGCTTATTCTCTGAAATTGTCTGACAAATTTTTTGTACAACAATTTCCGATTTTTCTACATTCTGAGTTTCAGTTCTTAAGTTAAAGAACCAAGCTAAAGAATTACCCGCATCGTATTTTGCCAAATCAGAATAATTATCGGCAAAACAAAAAACAGATGCAGAAACAGACAATACTGAAGCTAAAAATATTTTTTTCATTTCAAACCATTCCTTTCTAATTTTTTGTTATGCCTGAAGCTGCCATGGTGCAGTGTAAGCTCGGTCGCACATACGCGATGCTTCCTCATCACCAACAATTTCTTCTGTATCTGGATTCCACTTTATTGGACGATTTAATCTGTAAGCTATTTCTGCAAGCAAGCAACCAGAATTTGTTCTATGAGCTACATCTATATCGGTTACAGCTATACGACGATCGAGAACACTATCGATAAATGCAGTAAAGTGATTGCGATGACGTATTGGGAAAAGTCTATCTTCGGTAGGCAATATAATTCTGCCAGAAATATCTACTGGATCAGAATGAATAATACCTCTGCCAACAAATAATTTACCTTTGCTACCAAAGAACTCTACACCATTTACGTTCATATCGGAAATTTCAATCACCAAACCATTTTTGTAGTGAAGCTCTACTTTAAACTTCATAGGTTGATCTGAAAAACCATCTTTTGCCCATTCAACGTGCTTTGGCACAATTTCAACTGGACCAGTTTTATCGATATTTAAAGCCCAATGAGCAATATCTAAGTGGTGAGCGCCCCAGTCGGCAATTTTTCCAGCACTATAATTACAAATGCCACGCCAACGAGTAAATGTTTTACAAGGATTATAATAAGAACGCATTGCTGGACCTTGCCACATTTCAAAATCCATACCTTGTGGAACAGGAACTGGTCCTAACACTTCGGCAACAAAATTTGAAGGCAAACCAATCTTGATAAACTTAACATCGCCAAGATAACCATTACGCACAATTTCTGCTGCATGTACAAATTCAGGTTTTGAACGTTGCCACGAACCTGTTTGCCAAATTATACCAGAACTCATAACTATGTCGCGTAAAACTTTACCTTCGCGAATTGTGCGTGTTAAAGGTTTTTCGCCCCAAGTATCTTTACCAGCTTGAGCGCAAGCAATACCAATTATGGCGTGCCAATGGTCTGGAGTTGCAGTTGAAATTACATCTACATCTTTACGAGCCAACACTTCACGAAAATCGTTGTAGCAAGGAATATCCATACCGAAAAGCTTACGAGCGTTTCGCAATCCTAACTGACCATTATTTTTATAGCCATAATATTGTCTGCCATCAGAATTATTTACATCGCACAATGCAACCAACTGAACACGCTTATCGCCAACAAAATTACGAGTATTACTTGTACCTTGTGTGCCCAAACCAATAACCCCCATTGTTACACGTTCGCTTGGTGGTACAGCACCATTTTTACCCAATGCCGATGCTGGTATCAAGGTTGGAAAACCAATTACTGCACCGAGCGAAGCTATATTTTTTACAAAATCGCGTCTTTTCATAAATTTTCTTTCTTATGTGTTTTGCATATAAATCTCAAACGATTGAGACGATTAAATGTACTACATTAAAAAAAATTGGTGTCAAGTTTATTCCTAACACCAATTTGTAAAAAACTTAGCGTTTCTTTATTATGCGAACATCACCTAATAAACCTGATTTTTCATAAGGCTTATTAGATAAATCGTAAGTCTTATAGGTTATGTCGAGGAAAAAATGCGTTTTCAACCAATCTGGATTATTTTTGAAAAACTCCTTTGCCCTATTGAAAGAATTATTTGTAACTTCGATAACCAACGTATTATTCTTTTTAAGTATCCCTTCTGGAATATCTAATCTATAAGGTATGCTCCATACTGAGCCTACTAAATTTCCGTTGATATAAACTTTTGCACAATCACGAACATCACCTAAGTCTAACACATATTTTCCCGATGGATTATCCAAAGCAAAATCTATTGAATAACGTGCAACTCCACAGAAATTTGAAGTGTTTTCGTTGTTAAATTCGGTCCAACTTGCCAAACGTTTTGTAACGTAGCTTGGAGGCATTTGCTCGGCTGGAATTGGTGTTGGGATTGCACGCAAGAAATCTATCTGCCACTCACCTGTTATCGACTTAGCTTCGGCATCTTTACTAAACGACAAAGTTTTCAGATTTGCAAACTCGCTTCTACATTTATCGAAAGCATAAATTATACACGACTGTCCCGACAACAACTCTAAATCAAACTCGGTACCTTTTGCAGTTTTTTCTGAATTTAAAACACCCCAAACTTTTGTGATTGGATTGAAATACACAATCTGGTCAGCATCAACTGCTAATGCTATTTTTCCACGAGAAAATTTTTGAGACTGATTGGCTATAAAATACACACTTGCTCCCGACTTTACTTTCTTTACAAACTTTGAACGGAAACCAAATTGATTTAACGAACCACGAGTTGAACTTGGAATAGTTTTTCTGATAAACTCTAAACCTGCCGATGTAAGCATTTCTTGTTTTGCATCAGTTTTTGCCAAGCCTTCAAAGGCATCGCCAACATATACATTATTTTTATTTTTCCAGTTTGCAGATAATTCCTTAGCTTTCTGCTGACTCTCTGCAACTTTGAAATACCCAGGAACATCTTGTGGAATATTATTTTCAAAAACAACTTTCGCACCATTTTTTATCAAATTATTGAGTATTTCATAAGTAGACACAGGCAATTGGTCGACATTAGCAACTACAATAGTTTTGTATGTTTGGTCTCCTGATTTTATAACGCCATTTTCCACACACAAATTTTTCAACGCCTTATCTGAGATAAAGTCGTACGAGTATCCCGATTTTTCCATACGCTCAAGCAACGAACTAAACGCTGGCGAGCGTGGCAACCACTGCGATACATGATGTACATTAAATAGCAAAATATAATTTTTTCGAGAACTTTCGCCTTTCCAAAACGAATGCAATGGGAAATACACTAAAACATCGTTATCGGGCTTCGAGTTTTGAAGTACACTTTGAACTTCTTTTATATAAGAATTTAGCTCAGGTAAAAATTCGACAAAGTGCGAGTTTTGGTTATAATTTACCGACGCATAAAACAACATTCCAGGAAATGCTTCATCCTTTGGTGTATACGGCATTCCATGATAAAATATATGATTTATTCCACTTACAAAAAGTTTATCAATTTCTGGTTTCATTTGTGCAAGAGAAGTTTTAAAATGGTTTGCAAGCCATGTACAAGTTTCTGATGCAACCAACTTTTTACCATACAAATGTGCCGACGATGATGCAAATTTCATAGAAATTTTTGTTGGTTGTCCGAATCTTTCAACTTGATAATCTTCATCTCTACGCAAAAGAGGAATATCGAAAGTACTTGCTCCAAAAGATTCAGTTTCGGGAATGTCTGAAAGTGCATAAAGGTCTATCAAATTTGCAGGCGAACCATGTGCTTGATATATACTTTTATAGCCCATATCAGCACAAGCCTTTGTATATTCAGACATTGTATCGTAAACTAAGTCGGATATAGTTTGATGATAATCTTGCCAAAGGCGTTGAATATCGGCTGGCGATTTTTTAGTTTCACCTAAAAAAACATCTCTCATATACGGAGCAAAATCGTATCCACGACGTTTCTTGAATTGTTCAAGAAAATCGTCTGTCCAATTTGCTGAAAAGTATTCATAAGAATCGTTGAAAAAAGCTCTGATAATTTTCTTATCGCCGTATGCTTTATTAAAAGCATTTTTAAAAACATCGGCATGAAATTTGTAAGCCTTAGGATTTAACGGGTCGGCTGTATATCCCATTCCCCCAGGAGCTGAACGCTTTACCTTAAACATTGTAGGAACACATTTTAAATTTTTATCGAGCATTTTTGGCGACAACTCTTCAGTAATCCATGGACCACCGAAAGGCCAACCACAACCCATAGTCATATCTACACTGAGTCCCAAACGTTTGGCTTCTGAAGATATATGAGCAAGAATATCCATATACTCAGGCGAAAGGAAATCCATGCCATGCTTGCCAATGTTATATTTATCGTCGACAGGAGCAATACAAACGCCTCCAATACCGACCGATTTCATATATTCAAGCTGATACGTTAAGCTTTCTTTTTCAACTGAATTGCCGAAGAACCACCAGCGAGTATATGGCTTAGCTGTGTCGACAGCGTTAGCAATAAAACTTGCTAAAAACAATGTTAAAACTACAAACTTTTTCATAATACACGTTCTAAATGAAATCATATTTTAGTCAATATTAAAAGCTTGACTCGTTTTACATAAAAAACACCTTAACATATATGAAAAATCTTGTTTTAATAGTACTTTTATTTTCAACAAATTTGTTTGCATTTGATACTGTTTTTTGGAGCGATATTCAAAAATTTTCAATGCCTAAATATCGATGGGGAACCACCGATAACACAACAAAAGCAAAAACAATATTCTTTGAAGGCGAAACCTATAAAGGTAAACCAACAGAAGTTTTTGCCTACTATTGCACTCCAAGTATTTTGAAAAATGGCAACACTACTGCCGATAAAAATTTGCCAGCAGTAGTATGTGTACATGGTGGTGGTGGCAGAGCGTTTGCAGAATGGGTCGAGCTTTGGGCAAAACGTGGCTACGCAGCAATAGCAATAGATTGGCGTGGGAATGGAGACGAACTAAAATATAAAAATCCGAGTAAAGAGCTTCGCAAAAAATACTCGGCTTACCAGCTACAAGCTCGTAAACATTTAGAAAATGGAGGTCCCGAACACACTCAGCAAACGACATCGCTCGACGACAACAAATCAGAAAAAGACGCATGGGCATATCACGCTGTTGGAGCTATCGTGAGAGCGCATACGTTGATTCGCTCGTTCAAAGAAGTAGATGCAAATAAAACTGCAATTACTGGAATTAGCTGGGGAGGATATCTAACTTGTTTGGTATCGGGAATAGATAATCGTTTCAAAGTTGCAGTTCCCGTTTATGGTTGTGGTTACATAAACGAATTTCCACAAAATTGGCAAAATTATATAGGAAAAAATCCTCAAAAAATAAAACGTTGGATTGATATATTCGAGCCATCTCAATCGCTATCGATAACCAAAACACCTATGCTTTTTGTCAACGCTCCAACCGACCAATGGTACCCACTTTCAATTTGGACAAAATCAGTAAAACTTGCCAACGCACAAACTTTGTTGATTTCAACTTTAAAGCATAGTCATCATCAAGGATGGAATCCTCCAGAAATAGAAGCCTTTATTGCCTCTATTTTCAACGGAGAAAACAAATTTGTAAAACTTGGAAAACTTCAAAAAACAAATTCCATAGCATACTGTCAAACACCAGATGCTAGTAAAATAAAATCGGCACAACTCTTTTACACAACCGACACAAAACCTCTCTGGAAAGATTTTAAATGGCAAAGCACTACTGCTCAAATAACTAACAATAAAATATCAGCAACTATTCCAGAAAATACTCGAGCCTTTTACATATCGGTTACCGACACACAAAACCGACGTATAACAACAAACGCTACAATTCTCAAATAATAAACTTTAATTAAAATAACAAAAGCTTGTGCTTCTTGCACAAGCTTTTGTTTTAATTACAGAAATTTTTTAGTTAGGCATATCGATATGTACCTGATAACGAGCCTTACCCTGCACTTCGTATTTACTGAGCTTACCATCGTTTTCTACATCTATTATATGACGTGAAACTTGTATGCGATGAGCAGCATAATTACCTTCAATAACAGGTTCGCCACCATTCCATGCCGCATTACCAGCTTGATAGAACATCAAGTCCATCTTTGTTGAATATACATGGTGCCATGTAGTTTCCAAGAAACCAAACAACTTGTTATCTTTAGCCGTTTTTGCTAAAGTATAAATACCAGTTTTCACTTCCCACGGACACACCAAAACATCAAAACCTGCTTCTTTAAAGTGCAATGGAGTTTTAAATACTTTTTGGGTTTTATCCTTGAGACTATACTGCCAGTCAGCAATTATCATATCGCGCGACAACGTTTTTAAAG
>SUVO01000014.1 GCA_015061955.1 Verrucomicrobiaceae bacterium | reverse complement strand
TCAATTCTAACATATGCGTTTTCTTTCAATTTAGTTAGATGTTCTTCGACTGATGGCGTCGTCAAATGAGAAAATTCTTCTGCAATAGTTCCATCTAAATTTCTGGGCTTATGAGATTCTTCGAGTATAGGTTCTTTTATTGATAAGGTTGTTATCTTTTTTACAAGTGTTAAAATTTGCGAAGAAGATCGTTTTCGATGTGGACGAACAACAGACATTGCGCCTCCTTTGGTAACCTTAAAATCTCCAACCTTGTACCAACCATTAGGTGTTGTAGCATGATAGTAAAAGAATCCAGAATCTAACGAAGTCGGAGCACTCTCATCTGGAATCAATGTTCCTGATGTAACAGGAACATATGCACAATGTATTTCATCAATGCCATCTTTTAATTCCGTAGAAACCCATGAAACTGATGTTGGCTGAAATAAACATTTTGCCCCAATTGAACTCCCTGTAAGATTGGGAGTTTTCGCCCACGACTTTTTTAAAATCAAAGTATCACCAACAAATAACGGATTATCTTTTGTAAAAATAACACGTAAATGTCCTGTTTTGATATCGAAATCGGCTTTTTCATATTTATCACCAAATTCAGTACCATCTATTTTCACCCAGCCGTGAGAATTTACTAACATCGATTCATATTTAACAAATTCAAAAGGGTTGCCATTGGCATCTTTAGGTTCGTAGCCGTAGACTTCGGTTACATGATAGATATCTCCAAAATCGCTTGCACCAATATCAATATGTTCTTCTAATACTACATAACCACGAGTCTCTAACAGACTCTTTTCTTCTTCAGATACATCTCTGAAGATTGGTTCGCCATCGCCACCATCGTCGAAATATTTAATATCTAAATCGAGAGGTTGCTTTCTGCGAGACTTATAAGCTTCTCTCATTATATAATAATCGAGTTCAATAAAATAGTGTTCTACGTTGCCAAATTCCTCGTCAAAGACGTAATTTCTGCGAAAGGTGTCATCATAGCAAGGTGCATTAAAATCGTTGTTTGGATCTAACATTATTCGTTTCCTTTCTTTTTTGAGCCGAGAGCTTTAACGTTGTTGTCGATTGATTTCAAAGTTGATTGCATGTCCTTTAAAGAAGTTGCTATGCTTGAATCGTTTCCTGCAGTTTTGCCATTAGCCCCCATTGAATCTAATTTATTGTTGAGTGCTGTTGAAGCTGCTTGTTTTGGCTTGGCTGGAGGTTCTGCTTTTTTAGGTGCTTGAGCTTGTTTTTGACCAGTCATTTCCTGTGATGTAGATTCAACACCTTCTAAAAATCTGCCAGCTTGAACTCTAATTTTTGATAGATTAGGCTTGGGCGTTCCTTTACGTTGCTGGTCCCGAAAGGCGTTCCAACCGTCTTTGGCAGTTCCTGCTTTCTTTGCTTCTTGATATTCGGAATACAATTCGGCATATTTGCCCGAAACAGTTGCAGGGTTTCCACGTTGGCGAGCACTCGAAAGAGTTCGTCCACTACCACTTAAACTACCTGTATCTTTGTCTCCAGATAGGCTTTTAAAATCGTTTGTGCTACGCATCATATTGCCGAGCTTCTTTTTGTCGTCATCCGACACCACATCACCCAAGCCTGCAAGAGTGCGTTTGATTTCGCGTTCTTGCTCAAGTTCCTTTGCCTCTGCAAGCTTACCTTCGGCTTTAAGTTGCTCAATTTTGTTTGCGATAATGATATCTTCAATCTTTGCTTGAGCATTTTTGGCGAGGTTCTGACGCTCAGCTTCTTCGGTGATTGACTTTTCAAGATTGTATCGTTCTTCAGCTTGTTTTGAAGCCGATTCTTGCAAATTAACAAGCTCCTGCTTGCTCATACCTTCTTTGCGAGATGCCTCGAAGATTTCATTTGTAAGCTGAGCAATTCGTAGTTTGCCCTCAAGCTCCTTTGCTTGAGCCTCATTACCCGATGCTCTCGCACGCAAGATTTCCAAATCAAGTGAACGTTGCTTTTCTTTCGAAGCCTCGCTTTCTGAGTTCAACCACTTTTCTATTTGGGCTTTTTCTCTCTGTTTTTCAATAGAACCTGAAGCATATTTTTCAGCTTCAGCCATGATGCGAATTCGGTCTTCTTCTGTTTTTACCAAATGTGCGTGATCATTGTAGTATTGTTGCTGAAGCTTTACTGTTTCCTCAAGTTCTTTTACGTGTTCTAATTCCGCCTCTTTGAATTTAATAATATGTGCAATTCCCGTTTTTCGAGCTGCGTTAAGTTCCATTTCAACGCGATATTTACGTTCACTTTCTCGATTTGAAGCAAACTCATATTCAGCTTTTGCTGTGTCGTTAACTTTTTTTAGAAATGTTTGCTGGAGTTCATTGAGCTCTTTTTTCTTTGCAATAAGAGTTTCGGCATTTTTTACTTGCTCACCTTCTGCCCATTGACCACGAGAATTTTCAAGCTTTTCAATTTCTTCAGAAAGTTCATTTATACGTTCAGCAACTTGCGAAGATGTTTCTCCTTCACGTTTCAAACTTTGTTCAAACTCTTCAATGATCGATGTAGCCTTTTGGGTTTCTTCGGCAGCTTTTTTGCGAGCTTTTTGAGCTTCTCTCTGTTTTTCAGCTTCTTTTTCTTCTTCGGTTTCAAGATTGCTCAAGTAATCAGTTAGAGATATTATTCCCATTATTGCCCCTGTTACAAGTGAAGCAATCAATCCCAAAGGATTTGCCTTTATTGCTAAATTAAGACCGTGCATGGCGGTTGTTGCACCCTTTGTTGCAGTTGTTAAACCAACAAACATTTTTGCTACGTTCAATAAGCCTCCAACCTTTGTAAATGCAAATCCTACTGCAAGCGAAGATAAGCTTATTGTTAGGATTTTTGTAATCCCATCGTATTTTGTAAAGATTTCACAAAGTCCTTGAACAAGGCTTGCAACTATTTTTACAGTCGGAACAAATGCTTCGCCTATGACTTCTTGTAAGTTTCCCCAAGCATTCGCAGCTGCTTTCAAACGTCCTTCGACTGATTCCATTGAAGCTTCTGCTTGTGAAAATCCATTTCTTGAAAATTCCTGCACTTTGGCAAGTTTTTCCTCTTCAGATTTACACGTTGAAAGAGTCGGTATGTATCGAGTAAGAAGTTCGGTCTTGCCTTGAATTGCTGCAGAAGATGCCCTTGTTGCTGTTTGCAAGTCCATACCTAATGCCGAAGAAAGCCCAATAGCCCCTTTGATAACTTCTTGCATCTGATTTGGAAGAACACCCATTGATGTTGCCACGCCTTGCATTGAAAGAATTTGGTCATCTGCATAACCAGTTATGGTTTGCATGTCAGAGGCGAACTGTTGCATTATTGGCAATACTTCCGATACGTTTCCACCATTGGCTCTAACCGCAGCTGATAATTTTTGTATAGCGACCTCTTCAGCTCCGAAAGCTTTTATTGTTGCTGTCGCAAAACTTGGAAGTTTAAGAGAAAGATCCGTAATCTTTGCTCCAAGCTCCATGTAAGCTCCAGATAATACATTCCTTGTATTCTTACTTTCCTCAGAAGTTTTCCGTGTAAATTCATTATAATTTATAATATGGTTTGTGGCTTCTTTTATGCTTGATGGCAAATTATCGAAAGATTCTTTAGATTCAGAAAGGACCTTTTTTGACTCAGAAAGAACTACATTCATCTTCCCGATTTCATTTGTAGATTTTCCGACCGCATCTACAATATTGCTTGTCGACTTAGTTATGTTATCAAAACTAAGCGTATTCATTTTTGCAATCTCTGCATTTATCGCCTGTAATTCCACCAGTAAACTTTTCAATTCATTAAGGTTTACTGTTGTAGAAACGTTTATGTTAAAATTATCTGCCATTTTTTGTTCGATTTTTGTTGATTTATAAAAAAATAATGCGATATTATGTTTTACAAGATGATGATTACTGACCTTACATTTATTGAATTTTTGAAGATAGTACTGAGCTTTTATCCGTATATATTAGGCAGTCTCGGTATTATTTTAGGATTTTGGATCTTGATTGGTTACATTCAAATAAATAACAGTAAAAATAAAATAGTTTCATATTCAATAGATGAAATATTAAGATAATAACTACCTACTAATCCCTTTCTAAATCTCTCAGTTCAGAATTTAATCTGCTGAGGGATTTTTCGTCTATGAGTGCGGCTTGGGCTTCAAATATTGCAAGTTTATCGTACATTCTTCGGCGTTGCACAGCACTTGCAACGTATTTTAAACGCACTGGTGAAAGGTCTAAAACGTCATCCCAACTCATACCCGTGTTGGCGACAATCCATGCTACTGTTCTGCAGAAAGACTGCCATTGTTTTCGTTCGTGTTCTTCGGAAGGTCTATCCCAAAGGCTTGGGCTTTGAGTCTGTTGGCTGCCACCTTCCTCTTCAGCCACGCCGTAAAAGGCTCAAAATTCAACTCGTGAATCTTGTTGAAGATTTTACCACTGTCATCTGGAGTGAGCGAGTCTATCTGATCAGCAGTAAGGTCTGTTGCTAATGCAATGAGTTCAACTTCGATGTCGATTATCGATGCATATTCAGCAAAACAACGCACTGGTAAACATTTTACAAATACCGTTTTCTTGCCATTGATTTCTTTTGAAATTTCGACATCCTCGCCACCTATAAAGTGCGACATATTTTGTTGTTCGTTATTCATAATCTATTCCTTTGTGTTTGTGCAGGTGTAAAAACACCTGCACGTTGTTTTCTACTTTCTAAGCTGACGCAAAGTGAGTTTTCTGCTAAGGGCTTCGATATCTTTCGGAATTGGTTGCTTTTTTATCAAGTAATAGTTTTCGATTTCTACAACTTTTGCCATAGCTTTATCGACAGGCAGTTTAAGTAGGTATTCAATCGCCATACTTTGAAATGTTGCAATATTTGCCACTTGTTCAATCGGTAACGACATCACATATTCAATATCGCCAGCACAACATGCCAAATTGACGATTGCATGATTGCGAAGACGAACACCGTCAATAGTAAAATCTTTAGCTTTTAGCTCTTGATACAGCGACGGATTTTCAACTTCGTAGGCTTTTAAAACCTCCGTTCCAACGACTTCGCAAGCAAAGATTAAAGGCAACTCCTTGATAAAGTCTTTCTTTACATACTTCAGATACTGCCCCGACATCAAACGTGCAGCCTGCACTTGTTTTTTCATTTCTTCAGAGCGTTTACTTTCAGCTCCAAACATACCAGCTTCGCCAGTAGCCCAAGTAATGATAGCAGTCTTTGCGTCGGCTTCGCTTACCGATTTAATGGTGTCGAAAGCTAACCTATAGTCATTGAATGACGTAGCATTTGACCAGTATTCCGCAACGAGTTCATCAGCAGTTTTTGCAAAACTGTAAACTGCGAGAAAAGTCGCAAATAATATTGTAATTAGTTTTTTCATAGATTTTTCCTTTCTTTATTTTATTATTTTTGAATCTAAAATTGCTTGTGTTAGGTATTTTGATGTTGCCTTAATCTGCGTTGGCACTTCCTTGTTTTGCAAAATGAAACACTTTTCAATTTCTCTGCATATATCTTTGGCTTTCTCTGGTTCTATATTCAATAACGCATACTGCAGACCTTTGATGTAAAACGCATTGTACATATATGTCGTAGCATTCAGCTTTAATATTTCATCTACGTCCTTAAATCGACAAACTAAGTGTGCTTTCGCACGCTCAGATATCGTGTTGCCATTGATAGTAAAATTACTTGCTTTCAACTCATCGTACCATTCTTGCGATTTTGTATAGATAATAACACCACTATCGATGTAGATGGTTTCAACGTCTGAAGCATTCATTTCTGCATAGTATTTGTCGTAGAGCTTTGCAAAAATATCTTTCAATATTCGCTCGTCAGAGCCAAGCTTGAATGTTGCAATATCTGACTGAGTGATTGTGCTGTCTTTGTTGGCTTGCCAAACTTTCAAGATATCAGCCTTGTTCTCGGCAACGTACGCCACCTTGCTTTTGTTGTCGGGCAAGGCTTTAAACTCTGCAATGAGTTCGGTTTGTGTTTTTGCAAATGCAGAGACTGCAAAGGCGATTGATAGTGCTATTGTTATAATTTTCTTCATTTATTATTTCCTTTTTTTACTTCGTTAAGTTGAATATTTGTTCTGCAATTTCTAATTTCTTGACGCCGTTTGCTTCGTCAAAATCGTTCCAGATGTACCACATGAACGTATTTCGATACGCAAGTCGGCTTGCCATAAATTTAGGCTGAAGCTCAAGTTGAAATAGTCGTTGCGAGACGTATTGATTGACAGTGTCAAAAACTTCTTTCTGCTCCTTGACTTCCTTGATTTGCTCAACCAAATCAATAAGTTCTGCTGTATCGTTATCGATTTCAGCGAAAACAAAAGATGCTGTTAACATCAATATGATTGTTGTAATTTTTTTCATTTTACATTTCTCTTTCATAAGCTATCTAATGAATTGAATAATTGCTGGTCGCCACGTTTTACCACCTCTACCATCTGTTTCAGCTGCGTTTATTGATTGTCTCCAAACCATAATCGAGTTTTCGGGATTGAGAAAAACGTCTCTAAATTTAGCTGACGGATAAATCTGAATTGCTGTGATGCGAACCTTGTTGTCGTTGGCAGTTGAAATCCCATCATGAGCAGTTTCAATTGCACCAATTGATAAATTAAAGTTTGTAAGCCGTTTCTTGGGTTTTACGCAAACACCATTCGACGAATTACCACCTGAGACATAGTAGTAAACTATCGCACCTGTATCGTTGATAGCACCTTCGTGCAACTCTTGAACTTGACGAGAGGCGAACGCAATCGTCGAGAAAAAATAAATAATTTTTCCGTACTTATCTAATACCTTCAACTCGCAGTCGGACCAGTAAACGGAACGTCCAGCTTTGTTGTCATATTGCATTCCTGCAACATCGTCTATCCCATCTCGGTATAAATCTACGAAAACAGAAAGGTTTGGTGCATTTTTTTGAAAAAACGCATTCTTATCTGGATAACTAAGTTCGCCTGTATCGTTTACTAAAACGGTATCGTCGGCAAATAGTACGCCAGCAAATACCACAATTAGCGTTGTTAATATTTTATTCATTTGTGGATTCCTCCTTGAATATTGCCTCGTATTCGGTTTGATTTAACACCGACATCGTAAGTTTTCCTGTTGACGTTTTCTTTAAAACAACATAACCAAATTCGCCATCAACAGCTTTGCCATCTTGCATAACTTGAGCACATATTGTGTTGAACACAAGTCCACCGCTGGCAATATTGTTGACCGAGCTCGCAAGATTTCTAAGTCCAGTTTGCAGATTTGATATTTCTCCCGCAGTTGACAAATCGGCTTCTTGCAATTTGGTTATGTTTTCTTGAGCTGTTGCAAGATAACCTTGCAACTGTTGTACTTTTGACGAAAGCTCTGATATTATAAAAGTTTTTATATCACCGAGCTCGATCACGCCATCGCCACTCAACATTTTGCGAGTTTCCGACGGCATAATAGGCGTCATTGTATTTATTACTTTTGTTTGGATTTCAGCCATAAATTAAGCTCCTTTTGAAGTTCTGACTGTTGGCATAAATTCGCCAGTTTCATCTGTCATGACTACCACGCATTCTACACCATTTGCTACGATAGACACTGGGAAATACGTTATTGCTCGCCCAGCTTTGAACGTGTATTTTATTTGCACATGAACACCAACTGCATCAACAACTTCAACTTGCTCGAGTGTTGCTGTTCCATACAGATAACCAACATCGAACATCGACGAAAATTCCAAATCACCATTGTCTCGGAATGTTTCCATCTCTGCCATGTGTTCAACAACCCAAACTTCAGCTTCTCGGTACGACTTAAATTCACGCCCGATTGTGATTTCTAACGTTCTACTTACACCTTTGCGTTGGAAATGCGTAGGATTAGTAGAACCTTTGGGTTGAACGCTATCTGACGATTTTGAAAGTGTTGGCGTCGGAGCCGACAGTGTTTTTGTTACACCGTCAGTCTCCGAATTACAAATAAACGTGTTGCCAATACGCAGATACATTATTCAGATGTATTTGTTGTTTCTGTGAATTTGAAGTCTGCTTCGGAAGTTGAAATTACCAACTTGTTGTCGCCAAATTCATCGCCGAGAGGTTCAAACGAAAGTTCGTCCATAAGGGCGTCTTTGGGGCTGAATGTAGCCGACGGATCTTTGCATCGAGCAGCTGCGAATGTAAATTGATAATCGCCTTGCTTTTCGCCTCGCAAAACAAGAGCTTTTGCATCGGCACTACCAACACCTGTAAACTTGCCAATTTCGTCGGTATCGGCAATTCCAGTGAGCTTCTGCCAATCTTCAAAAGATATATTGCGTGGCTTGAACTTTGCTGTGATTGAGATGTCGGTTAAAGTTTTACCATACTTGATAAGGCGATCGTTGGATGCGTCTTCTGTCGACAGTGAAATATCGATGCTTGCACCCGATGTATCGAAGTTGATTGCGTCATCACCCGAGCCATAAATTCCTAAACAACGAAGCATAAACTTACCTGCGTCTGTCATTGCAGGAATTGTTGGCTTTGTTGTTTCTTCAACTGTAACAAGTGGCTTTTCTGCATCGAGTGGATCTGGATAGACAGTCCAACCATGTTCGCCAAGTGGCAAGTTTGCACCAAATGTTATTGAACCGATTGTGTCGTGGATTGCTGGAGCAAATGTCCACTTCACCCATTTATCAGCACCAACGCGAGCGATGATGTAGCAGTTTTGTTTTTTTGGCAACATTGCACCTTTTACAAGTTTGAGTTCGTCGAAAAGTGCCGATGCATCGCTAAACGCAACAGGCGAACCTTTGATTGTAATTGCTTGGTCGGTTAAAATATCGCCAGCTTTGATGTTGTGCGATGTTGGAACATCAAGGCGAGTTGAAACCTTCTGCACCTTGATATTGTCTTTCATAAAAATCACCTTGTCATCTATAAATAGATACGCTGGTGCTTTGATGTCTTCTATCGGATACTTCTTCATTTATTCTTTCCTTTGTTTGAGTTTAAAGAGTTATTTGGAATTTGATTTTCTGAATTAAAATCATAAGAGGTTCGTCTTCTGGCGAAGCATCTTCTACTGCCTGAAATTGCGGTATACTACCTTCAAAGCGTTCATCGTAAATTGTTGCAACAACAGCCTCACGCAAGTTGTCGGCATGAACTTCCACTCCATCGATTTGAACGGAATTCAAAGATACGTTTTCAATTACACTTACAGCTATTGTTCCATTTGAAACAATGTCCATTA
Organism: Verrucomicrobiaceae bacterium; assembly: GCA_015061955.1. Classification (GTDB taxonomy): domain Bacteria; phylum Verrucomicrobiota; class Verrucomicrobiia; order Opitutales; family Intestinicryptomonadaceae; genus Merdousia. The sequence goes on along the minus strand of SUVO01000014.1, from coordinate 68,546 downwards.
CTCTGTTTTCGTATTCTTCAGCCAAGTAAGGCGAAACAACAATCGCAAGCCCAATTTGTGTAAGAGCGTTGTCGATATCGTTTGCAACATCACCTTTCAGACGTGAGAATATTTGAATTTCTTCGTTGGGTATTGCTTCGCGGATTTTAGCAACAAGCCACTCTTGAAGCTCGCGTGATTTACTCTTTTTAAATTGATAACTCATATTGATAAGCCATAAAGTTTGTTTGTGTAGAGGTGGATAATTTCTTCTGAAGCTGAAACAATTTCGTTGTCGGAAAGGAATTTTTCTGGATGTGGTTTGATTACTGCTTTGGGTGTTAGTAAATATGCAACTCTTATAGCATCGCCTTCTTTGTAGGCTAAAAAGCCTTTTCCTAATGCACGTCTTGCTCCGAATGCAAAAAGTTTTCTGCCTGTGAGTTCTCGTGGATTAAAGCCTTTGAATTGACGTTGCAATGGTATTGCAAGACGTCTTGCACGCTTTGGTAAAACTGTTCCGCCATAGCGTTGCAGAGCAACCCCGACTTTCTTTACAACAACATTTGCAGTTGTTTCGGTATGATGTTTGTAAATTGAATTTGACGCTTCTTTCCAAAAAGACTCACCACCGTTTGAAAGAAATTTTTTCTGCAGACGAACTGCAATTTCTTTTGATATTTTACCCATCAAAACAGACTGATTTGCCGAAAGCCCAGTGATAAGCTTTTGCAAATTTTCAGTAGGATTACCTTTTGTCTGTAATGAAATGTTGAGCATTTTTGCTTGATTTTTTAGAAATTTTGTCCGATTGTGTTTGTGTTATGACTAATAACGAAGAATTTGGTAAATGTAGCGATCCGCTTTTTGAATGGATAAATGCGGAGTATGCTTGCGTTAAATCCAATTCTTTGTTGTCTGAAAAAGAAAGAGATGAACGCCTTAGCGAACTTAATCAACTTCGCATGTTGTCTCAACCATCGAGATATTCTGATTACATGCATCAGAACTTTTTGAATCGCATAAAATCTGGAAAAAGCTTTTATAATAAGTTGCCACTGGTTCATCATAAAACTTCCTCCACTGTTAAATAGATAGTGTCGCCTTTTACCTCTTTTTTGAGGATTTTCATCTTTCCACCTTTGGAAAATAGCACTTCCATTTCTTGTGCATTATCTGGATGAAAATGTTTTACAAGGTTACCAATGTATTTTGCATTGCCGTGTTTTATTACAGTGATAAAAACTCTTTGATTATGCTTTGCCCCGTATTCTAATGCTGTATCTATATTTTTCGTGTATGACTCAAAAGTAGAGCGTGTAAAATCACCGCTATCGACTTCAGCCAAAAATTTGTCAAAAGCCATTTTTTGACTTTCAACTTTTGTATTCCAACTCATACCACGATAAATTTCTTCAGAACTTTCCATTGGCTCAATGCGGTTGAGCAATCTACCGAAGTGGTAAGCTTTATCTGTTGTGGTATGGTTTTTGATGTAGTTTGAATTTTTCGTCCACTCAATCAGAGCATTGCGTTGGTGATTTGGATCAACACCAGCACCATAAATATTTGCTGTGATTTTATTCTTCAAAACATTTACAATCGCAGTGTCGCTGTATGGTTTTGTTCCGTTTGGATCAGTAAATACAAGTTTGTCGCCTTGCCATTGGGCGAGTCCTTGCAGTTGCTCTGAAATTTTTGCTTTCAGTTCTGGGGTTGCATTTTCAATTTGAGCCTCAAGGTTTTCGTTCATCGAGGGCAATTCTTTACGCTCTTGAACGCTGTCTTTTGAAATTACTCCAAGTTTTATTGCTTCATCTCTGCGAATTGGCATTACACCCATTCCCGAATTAAAATCAAAAGGTGGATATGGTAAATCGAAGCGAGAAATATTCTTCCAAATAGGAGAGTTTATTTCAGCAATCATTCTGCCATTGTAAAGTTTGCCACCCGAAGCGTGCCAACGAGTTTTCCAATCTCTCGGAACTCTTGAATTGCGAATGCGTATCAATTCTTGACAAGGATAAAGGTCAAGGTCTTCTTGAGCTTCAGCATGGTGTGCATAACCACGAGCCATTTCAAGATTGGTTTGCAAAATAAGATTTAATCTGCGTGTCGTAGTTAAATCTCTGATTGAGCCTTTCGTGCCATCAGCTGGCTTGTAACCAGTTTTCTGCAACATCTTTGAAATTGTCAGACGTGCATCAGACATCGATATTTTGCCACTTGCAAGAGCATTTGAAACCGCATGCATATTCTGCACAACACGAGCATTATTTACCGTTGCCGACCAAAACATACGTTCGCGAAGTTGTGCATCGAGCAACTGCATTTCGCGAGTTGTCAAGTCTGTCGGAACGTCTTTCTTTCGACGTAAATACGCTTCGTCTGTTCGTGAAAACGGCATTGCTTAAATATCTCTTTCTTTATAGACCATTGTAGTCGGAGCGTTGAGGCGTGCCACGTGCTGGACGCACCAAAGCAACACCACCATTCGATTGAACTGACGCTGATGCAGGTTCGGGATTGTCGGGCAAGCTTGGGCTGATTTTACCTTCGGCAATTTTGTCAAGTCGAACACGTGCAGCGTTTGCAAGCGTGCGTTCATCGTCCGATAACTTTTGCATCAAGCGTTGCTTTGCAAATTCAACAACCAATGCGATTGCATCGGCTTTTAACTCTGCAGGGATTTTTGATTTGTCGATATCAACAGCATATCCTCCCGACTTCACATCACTGCGAATGCGAAGCGTGATGTGTTCGATTGCAACTTCAAGAGGATTTTCTTGCGAAGTGTCATACTTGGCTTTTGATTCAAAAGCCTTGACTAACGCACCTGCCTGATAGCTTGCAATGTCGTTTACTGTAATTTTTATCCAGTTCATAGTTTCAAAGTTGCGACGTGTAAAAAAAGGGTTGGTTAGTTTTTAAGGATTACGCTGGGCGACATCCCATCGCCCAACGTAGTGTAGATTTTACGAGTTAGAAACAGTGAGAGCTTTAACAGCACCTGCACCTGTTTGCGCAAGCAATGTTTTGTGCGAAACAGTGATGTGTTCGCAACCTGCTTTCTGTTCAACACAGACCTTTCTCGTGCAGACGGAAACTCAAATGGGCTTGATCTTTCTCGACTAAATTGGGGTGCGTACGATCTTGTTGTTATAGATGAATCACACAACTTCCGTAATGGTGGACAAGTTTATGGTGAAGATGATGACAAGCGTGAAAACCGTTATTTGCAACTTTTGAATAAGGTTATACGAAATGGCGTAAAGACAAAGGTTTTGATGCTTTCGGCAACGCCAGTAAATAATCGCTTTACAGATTTGCGTAATCAAATTGCACTTGCGTATGAAGGCGATGTAAAAAACATTGACGACAAATTAAATACCAAAAGTTCAATTGATGAAATTTTCCGACAGGCACAACGTGCATTTAATGATTGGAGTAAATTCCCATCTGACGAACGTACCGCTGACACTCTTTTAAAATCGCTTAATTTTGATTTCTTTGAATTGCTCGACAGCGTAACAATTGCACGTTCAAGAAAGCATATTGAAAAGTATTACAACACCGAAGATATTGGAAAATTCCCACAACGCTTAAAGCCTATATCGCTTGAGCCTTGTATAACAAAGTTAAAGTCAGCAATTAATTACAACGAAATTTACGAGCAGTTGCAAAGTCTTACATTGAGTGTTTACTTGCCATCAAATTATGTGTTTGAAAGTGCCAAAGCCAAATACGATGAGCAATACGGTAGCGATATGGGCAATACTGTTTTCAAACAAAGCGATCGTGAAAAAGGCATACAACGGCTTTCGAGTATTGGATTGTTGAAACGTTTAGAAAGTTCTGTTTGGGCATTTCGCTTAACGCTTGAACGCATAAAAGAGTTGAATGAAAAGACAATTCGTATAATCGATCGCTTTGAAAAAACACACAATGCCGACCTTTTTGAAACAGTAGAATTGCAAGCCGAAGCAGAGCTTGATTCTGAAGATGGCAATACAGATTTGTTTTCAGTTGGGCGAAAAGTAAAGTATTCGCTTTCTGATATGGATTACGAATCTTGGCGCAATGATCTGAAAGCCGATGTTTACAATCTTGAAATTTTGCTTTCAATGATAAAAGACATCACTCCAGAACACGACAATAAACTCAATACACTCTTTGCCCAAATTGACAACAAGCTTACAAACCCAATAAACAAAGGGAACCGTAAGATTATAATTTTTACAGCGTTTTCAGATACAGCAGATTATCTTTACGAACACGTCAGCAAATATGCATTAGAAAAGTACGGAATTCATACAGCAATTATAACTGGCACAGTTGAAGGTCGTTCAACAGTGCCAAAGATGAAGCTCGATATGAATACAGTTCTTACTTGTTTTTCGCCGATATCCAAAGAAAAGCATCTTCTCTTGCCTAATGATAAAAACGATATTGATATTCTTATTGCTACTGACTGTATTTCAGAAGGTCAAAACTTGCAAGACTGCGACTTCCTTGTTAACTACGACATTCATTGGAACCCTGTAAGAATAATCCAACGCTTTGGGCGAATTGACCGTATTGGCAGTAAAAATGCCAAGATACAGCTTGTGAATTTCTGGCCAGATATCGAACTTGACGACTATATTAAATTGCGAACTCGCGTTCAAGACAGAATGAAAATAACCGTTATGACTGCCACTGGCGATAGTGCCGATGACATCATAAACGAAGACGCTCGCGATCTAGAATATCGTAAAAAGCAACTTGAACGTTTGCGTGATGAAGTAATCGATATTGAAGATATGAATACGGGAATATCGATAATGGATTTGGGCTTAAACGAATTCCGTCTTGATTTGCTTGAATACGTTAAAAAACACGGCGAGTGTGATAACGTTCCATTTGGTATGCACGCAGTTGTCCCTTCAAGTACTGGAACTCCTGCTGGGGTAATTTACATTTTGAAGAACAGAAATCAGAGTGTAAATATTGATAAGCAAAATCGTTTGCACCCGTTTTATATGGTTTATATTAAGACCGATGGTTCTGTGCAGTGTAATCATCTTGAGCCAAAGAAATTGCTCGATACCTTGCGTTTGCTTTGCAAGGGCAAGTTTGAAATTTATTCAAAACTTTGTAAGACCTTTAATAAAGAAACTGCCGACGGACGCAAAATGGGCAAATACTCCAAATTGCTTGGTCAAACAATTAAGTCTATTATTTCAGTAAAAGAAGAAAGCGATTTTGATAGTTTGTTTACAACAGGTGGAACAAGCGTTCTTGAAAACGATATCAAGGGCTTAGACGACTTTGAACTTATAAGCTTTATTATTGTAAAGGACGAAAAGTAGTATGAAAGAATTTCCGTCCAGTTCTGTTGTTGATAAAGTTTTTTCAGAATCAAAGTTCTTTAAAAAACTTGCACTTTCAAAGCGAACATTACCTTTTGGCACAATCGAAAAAATTGTGTGGCGTAACAAGATTAGTGCAACAACTGTTAATGTCAAAGAGGGTGAAAGCGTAAAAGAAATTCAGGTTTTTGAAGTAATCTTAAAACGTGATGCCATAAGCGAAGCCATACTTAAAACAATAGATAACAACATTCCATATCACATTTTATATTTGATTCGCTTTGAAGATAAATATCAAGCGTGGCTCGGTTATAAAGAAGTTAATTCTGTGGGCGTATCGTTGACGATTAAAAATTATAACAAAACTTCGTGGCTTAATTTTGACGAACTCCCTCTTGAAATAAATGGGCTAACTCTTGACGATGTTTACGACAACTTCTTATCGCAGATAAATTCAAATATAGAGCAAAATAACGATGCCCCAATAGCCTTGCGTTCTCGCATAGATAATGCCGAAGCGATACGTAAACTTGAAGCTGAAATCGAAAAGCTGACCGCAAAACTTTTCAAAGAAAAGCAATTCAACAAACAAGTGAAATTGAATGAGAAATTAAAGATTTTGAAAACAAATTTGGAGACAATAAAAAATGGATAAATTAAACTTTAAAACAGCTAATGGCGTTGATGTTAATTTGGAAAAGCTTTCGCAACTTTTTCCTGAGGCTATTACCGAAACTAAAGATGAAAATGGCAATATAAAGCGTGTTGCAAACCTTGATATTTTAAAGACGCTTTTAAATGGTTATGTTGCCGATCCGAACGATGTAGAATGTTACGAGTTTACTTGGCCCGGCAAGCGTGAAGCTATCATGGAAGCTGCAAAATCTACTACAAAGACTTTGCGTCCTTGCCCTGAAGAAAGTAAGAATTGGGATACCACTCAAAATCTTTACATTGAAGGCGACAACCTTGAAGTTCTAAAACTTTTGCAAGAGTCATATCTTGGCAAAGTAAAAATGATTTATATCGACCCACCTTATAATACGGGCAAAGACTTTGTTTATCGCGATAACTTTAATAAGACGCAGTCTGAAAACCAAGAAGACCAAACTGTCCGAGATGAAGAGACAGATGACAATCTTTTCCAAAACACAGAATCAAACGGACGCTTTCATTCCGACTGGTGTTCTATGATTTACCCACGTTTAAAACTCGCCCGAGATTTACTCTCCGACGATGGCGTTATTTTCATTTCTATTGACGATAATGAAGTAATAAATTTAAAGAAAATCTGCGATGAGATTTTTGGTGAAAGTAATTTCCTTATCATTTTTCCTAGAGTTACCAAAAAAGGTGGAAAATCTTCTGATGATATTGCAAAGAATCATGATTATGTACTTTCATATGTGAAAAATGCAAATCTCGCAGATTTAAAAGGTGTTGAACACAATGATTCAGGATTTTCTAATAAAGACGAATTCTTTGAATATAGAGGCTACTATAAGGTAAATCAAACATTAGATTATGATTCGTTAGGATATGTAAAATCTTTAGATTATCCAATTGAAATAAATGGTGAAATTTTTTATGCAGGTGGGAGTAAATCAGATTATGAAGAACGTCAAAAAGGAAATCACGCAAGAGCAGATTGGGGATGGAGATGGAGATGGGAACTATTTCAATTTGCATTAAAAAACGGCTTTATTGAAATTCATAGAGGAGGACAACGTCCAAGAATATATACAAAAACTTATCAGAATGTAACAATTGATAAAGTAGAAGGACAGTATAAAATTGTAGAAATAAATAGAACAAAGCCATTATCTACCTTGGAATTTACGGAGAATCTCTTCTCAAATGATAATGCAAAGAAATCAATTGATTCTCTCTTACCTAAAGGTGTCTTTGATTATACGAAACCACCATCTTTGATTAAACGATTATGTAATATTGTAAATCAAAATGATTATATTATTCTCGACTTCTTCTCTGGTTCTGCGACGACTGCTCATGCTTGTATGCAGTTGAATGCCGAAGATGGTGGTAATAGAAAATTTATTATGGTTCAGCTTCCAGAAGTTTGTGCTCCTGAATCGGAAGCATCAAAAGCTGGCTACAAGAACATCTGTGAAATTGGCAAAGAACGTATTCGTCGTGCTGGTGAGAAAATCAAAGCAGAGCATGCAACAACTGCTCCAAATCTCGACATAGGTTTCAGAGTTCTCAAACTCGACGAAAGCAATATGAAAGAAGTTTATTACAAGCCTGACGAACTTTCACAAGATATGCTTTCGGGCTTAGAAAGTAATATCAAAGAAGATCGCAACGACCTTGATTTACTTTATGCATGCCTTATCGATTGGGGTGTAGAACTTGCACTTCCATTAAAAACAGAAGAAATAAATGGTGTAAAAGTTTACACAGTAAACGACAGCGAAATCCCCGACCTAATTGCATGCTTTAGCGAAAATATCCCAGAAACAACAATACGCGAAATTGCAAAACGCAAGCCATTGCGAGTAGTCTTCCGTGATTCTTCATTCGCCGACAGCCCAAGCAAAATCAACGTCACAGAAATCTTCAAAACTCTCTCTCCAAACACAACGATTAAGGTGTTGTAAAAGTTATGTCAGTATTTGATTCTAAAACAAGAAAGCTTCTGGAAGGATTGTTGATTCAATCTGGTTATGTGTTAGATTTTACTAATTCAACTTTTTCTGATTTCATCAAAGAATCGGTCGGAATTGACATATATAATGATAAAAATTATACGGAAGATGAATCAAAAGGGAAAAAACTAAGACGAATTTGGAATACGGAACCCGAAGGCATTGTTTTTAAGCTTACACAAGATTTAATTGATTACGCAGAAGACTATTATTTGGAAGAAAAAAAATTAGATGAAATAAAGAAATCACAAATAGCAAAAGTAAGAGAATATTTAAAAAGTCGGCAAGGTTCAGATATAAATCTTCCAGATATCAATAATGATGATTTAAAAATGTTGCAGGCGGATATAAAGCAAAATATTCTAAGGGGGACTCCACAATTAGCTTTAGATAGGTTGCATACTTTTACAATGAAATACATTCGTGCATGTTGTACAAAACACAACATCGATTTATCGGATAAAAACAATAACAATTTTCCGCTTCATAGTTTATTGGGAATGTTGATAAAATACTATAAGACTGATGGCAAAGTTACATCTGACTTCAGTATTACCGCCTTAAGAATGGGGATATCTATTTTTGAAAAATTCAATACCATTCGTAACGATCAAAGCTTTGCACATGACAATACTATTCTTAATAAAAATGAATCTGAGTTTGTTTTAAAGACAATTTCAAATTTGTTGGTTTTTATTAATAAAGTAGAAGAAGAGATACTTCAATGAAATTAAAATTTAAACATCAAAAATTTCAAGCAGATGCGGCAAAGGCAGTGTGTGATGTCTTTGTAGGGCAACCTTGCATAGATAAAAATACATATCAAATCGACCCAGGTCGTGATAACAAACAAGGTAGAATGCGTAGTGTGTTGTTTACTGGCTTTGCAAATAGTCGCCTTGTTCCAGCTCTAACAAAAGACGTTTTACTTCAACGCATCCAGCGTATTCAGAATTCGCAAATGATTAAGCCTTCTGATAAGCTTGAAGGCGATGGAATAAATCTGACAATAGAAATGGAAACCGGTGTTGGTAAAACTTACACTTACATCAAAACTATTTACGAGCTCAACAAACTTTATGGCTGGAGCAAATTTATAATTGTTGTGCCCAGTGTCGCAATCCGCGAAGGTGTTTATAAATCTTTCCAAATAACTGCCGACCACTTCAAAGAAGAATATAACAAACAAGTCCGGTTCTTCATTTACAATTCTGCAAACTTGCAAGATATTTCGCAATTCGCAAGCGATAGCAATATCAATGCAATGATTATTAACTCGCAAGCTTTCAATGCAAAAAGCGAAAAAGCAAGACGTATCGGCATGGAGCTTGACGAGTTTAATAGCAGAAAACCTATTGATGTTATTGCACGCACAAACCCAATATTGATTATCGACGAACCACAATCGGTAGAAGGTAAAACCACAAAAGAATCCCTCAAAAAATTTAATGCTCTCTTTACACTGCGTTATTCGGCAACACACAAAAAAGACAGCATCTACAATATGGTCTATCGCCTTGATGCTATCGAAGCTTACAATCAACGCCTTGTAAAAAAGATTTCAGTAAAAGGTATTTCTGCATCTACAATCACAGGCACCGATGGTTATTTGTATCTGCAAAATTTGGTTCTTTCGCCAAATAAACCACCAATGGCAAAGATTGAATTTGAAATTGCCGGCACTGGTAAAGTCCGTAGAAAAACTCAAGTATTTGCAGAAGGCGACAATTTGTTTGCGTCTTCAAATAATCTAAACGCTTACAAAGATCGCTACACAATCAAAACTATTGATGGTAGAGATAATTCAGTAGAATTTTTAAATGGTATAAAAATTTATGTCGGCGATGTTCTAAACGACGTTAACGAAGATCATATGCGCCGAATACAAATTCGCGAAACAATTATATCTCACCTCGAAAGAGAACGTCAGCTTTTTGCAAAAGGTATTAAAGTTCTTTCGCTTTTCTTTATTGATAAAGTTGAAAACTACAAAGTTTATGACGAAACAAATACTGCCTTTAATGGCGACTTCGCAAATATCTTTGAAGAAGAATATGAATCTATTGTGCAAGACTTTATTACAGACCTTGCAAGCGATTCTGAATTCAAAGAATATCTGAAAAATATCTCGGCAAATTCTACTCACGCTGGATATTTTTCTATCGATAAAAAGACAAAGAAGTTTGTTGATAGCGATACCAAAGAAGATAAAAAAGCGAAGCTTTCAAATGATGTCGACGCATACGACCTCATTATGAAAAATAAAGAACGTTTGCTCGATATCAAAGAACCTGTTCGCTTTATTTTCTCGCACTCAGCTTTGCGTGAAGGTTGGGATAACCCAAATGTTTTCCAAATTTGTACGCTTAAACAAAGTTCTGCTGAAGTCCGTAAGCGTCAAGAAGTCGGACGTGGCTTGCGTTTGTGTGTAAATAAAGATGGCGAACGTATGGACGTAAATGCAATCGGTCAAGACGTTCACAATATCAACGTTCTTACTGTTATCGCAAGCGAGTCTTACGATAAGTTTGCTCAAGGTCTTCAAACTGAATATGCCGAAGCTGTTTCAGATAGACCAGAAAAGGTTAATATCGAACTTTTCAAAGGCAGAACTATTACATCAAACTCTGGTGAAGAAATTAAGCTTTCCAGTGATGATGCTGATGCAATTTGCACTTCGCTTGTTGTCAATGGCTACGCAACAATGGGCGGAAAACTTACCGACAAATATTATGAAGACAAATTTGCTGGTAAACTGAACTTGCCCGATAATCTAAAAGATTTATCAGATAGTATCGTAAAAGTGCTCGATAACATTTACGACGAAGATAAAATCAAACCGGAAGATGCACGCGGACAAAATGTGTCGCTCACTGTCAATAGTGCAAGGCTCGCAAGTAAAGAATTTAAAGCATTGTGGGAAAAGATTAGCTCTAAATCGGCTTATTGTGTCGAATTCGACACTGCTGAACTAATAAAACACGCTGTCGACGAAATTAACTCGCACTTGGAGGTCTCTAAAAACTTCTACGTTGTCCAGCAAGGCTCAATGAATTCCATAGATTCAAAAGATTCTCTGAGTAGTGGCAGTTCCTTCGCAAAGCAACAAAGCAAAGTTGTGGAAGTCGAAAATTCTTTGTTAAGCAATGTAAAATACGACCTTATCGGAAAAATCGTTACAGAAACGGGGCTTACCCGTAAAACAATCGCCGAAATTCTTCGCAATATTCGTTCTGATAAATTTGACTTGTTTAAAGTAAATCCAGAAGAATTTATCATAAAGGTTTCAACCTTAATTAACGAAAGAAAAGCTACTGCAATCGTTCAACATATCACTTATAAAAAGCTCGAAGATTCTTACGATACAAGCATCTTTACCGAGCCTTCTCTAAAAGGTAAGTTGGGCGTAAATGCAATGGCAACACAACGCCAGCTTTACGATTATTTAATTTGGGATTCAAGAGGTGAGAAAGAAATAGCAAAAGATTTTGAAGCAAGCGAAGATGTCGCAATATATGTCAAATTGCCAAAGACCTTCTACATTTCAACACCTGTTGGCAAATATAGTCCCGACTGGGCAATCGCTTTCAAAGCTGGTAGCGTAAAACATATCTACTTTGTGGCAGAAACTAAAGGCGATATGTCGACACTCAATCTGCGTGAAATCGAAAATGCGAAAATCTCATGTGCTCGCAAACACTTCGCCGCAATCTGCCCATCAGACGTCAAATACGACTTTATCAACAACTACACAGAACTCCTCAATAAAGTTATGAAAGATTGATAAAAAGCTTGCTTTTTGTTAGAAAAGTCCGATTATATTTCCTTATAAGAATTTTATGAGGACAAATCTAACAGCAAAGCTTTTTACAATTCCATCAGATTCTCCTATATCAGCTTCTGATTTAGAGAAGCTTGGTATCAATGCATCAACTCGAAGCAAGTATGTAAAAAGTGGCAAACTTCTTCAACTTCAAAGAGGTGTTTTTTCTTTGTCAAATGCATCTTTAAATCGGGAAAAAACAATAGAATTTCTTCAAAGCGAATTAGGCGAAATTCACATTGGCGGACGTTCTGCATTGGCGTTGCACAAGATAGTTCATAATCTTCCTGTAAACGCTCAAATTCATTTTTGGGGAACAGATAAACGCAAAGTAATTCCAAATTGGTTCAATAAAAAATATCCTGCAAAATATACTTCAAAGTCCCCATTTACTGAAGATTTTGATTTTGCCATAACAAATTTCGATAATACTTCAATAAAGGTTTCGTCTCCAGAACGAGCTCTATTTGAAGTTTTGGATTCTGTCGGCACTCTTTATTCTGTTGAAGAGGCAAAAAACCTTTTTGATTTAATTTTGTCACCACGAAAGAAAGTGCTAACTAATCTTATCGAAAATTGCAAACGCATAAAAGTGCTTAGATTACTTGGGCATTGGAGCAAAGAATTAGGTATTGATTACTCCGATTTCCTCATTTCAACAATAAAGCCTTACGACTCTTCAAAACACTTGAATGTAGTTTTAAATGACAATACAATTTTATCTCTTCCCCCACTATGAACGACTATTACAAATCCGTTGTAAAACTTTTGATTGATTCACTGTCCTCAATTTTTAATGACGACACATTCGCATTGAAAGGTGGGACTGCAATAAATCTTTTCCACCAAAACTTGCCAAGATTTTCTGTCGATATCGATTTAGCTTACACAAATAGGACTCACGATCGCGATACTGCATTGAAGAATATTTCGTCGAAACTAAGTGAAATCGCTGTTAATTTAGAGACCAAAGGCATTAGTACCGATAAATCTCGTTTTGAAAAAGATTCAACAAAACTTGTGATTTCAAGAGCCGGATATTCTGTTAAGATTGAAGTTAATCATATTTTTAGAGGAACGTTGAATGCTCCTGTTGTATTGTCTTTGTCAGAAAAAGCAGAAGATTTGTTTATGTCAGAAGCTGAAGCTTTTGTTTTAACAAAGAAAGAACTTTACGCTGGTAAACTTGTCGCTGCCTTAAATCGACAACACCCACGTGATCTTTTCGACGTAAAAAAGCTTTATGAAACTGATGGAATTTCAGACGAAATTATTGCTAATTTTATTTGCTATCTTTGTGGAGGAGACGGAGTTTTCCACGAAACACTTAATCCAAACCCAAAAGATATAAATAACCTTTACGAAAAAGATTTTGTCGGAATGTCTTTTGAAGAAACAAGCGTTGAAGAACTAAAGGAAGTTTTCCTGCAACTGAAAAAAGATGTTCTTTTGAAATTAAGCGAGAACCAAAAGAAATTCTTGCTAAGCTTCGCAAAAGGAGATCCCGATTTCTCTTTATCCCCATTTGTAAACTTAGAAGAATATCCAGCAATAAAATGGAAACTCCAAAATCTAAACATCTTCAAAACAAAATCTCCCGATGCTTTTAACTTACAAGTTAAGAAATTAGAAGATTTGTTTTGATATTTTATAAAATAAAAAATATTAAATTCTAATATAAGCTCAAGGAATCTATGAAACTGAAAAAATTTTCTGTTGAACGTTTTAGAAGTATTGTAAACAAAAGTGAGTTTCCAATACAAGATAATACTGTTATTATTGGTCCTAACAATGAAGGGAAATCAAACATTCTTTTAGCATTAGTATTTTCCCTACGTTTTTTAGAATCCATTTCTATAAGAAAACAACCCGGTTATATAAGGAATAGAAATATTGTATATGATAATACAACTAATTATAGAAAACAAGAAAATGGATATGATTGGGAAAGGGATTTTCCTGTGAACATGCAAGAAAAATCTCATACTAAAGGCAAAAAGAATTCAACTTTTATACTAACATTTGAGTTAACTCAAGAAGAGAGAAAGGAATTGAAGAAAACTTCCGAATCTAATTTAAAGAATATCCCTATAAAATTAGAAGCTTTTCCAGATCAAATTAGGTTATCGTTAAATAAACCTGGACATTTTTCAAACAGAATTTCTTCTGAAAAGATCAATTCTATTGCAAAATTTATAACGGATAAAATTAACATATGTTATATCGGTGCAATTCGAACTGCATATGATGCGAACTATAACATTTTGCAACTTTTAAATATTCAATTGAAACAACTTGAGGAATCTGAAGAATATAAAAACGCATTAGACCTATTAAAATCTAAAAGAGAACCTTTACTAAATTCACTTTCAGATCAAGTTAATAATATCCTAAAAGATTTTATACCAAATATAAAATCTACTGAAATTCAATTTTATGAAAATGCTCGTTATCGATCATATTCAAGAGATGTTGATATATTTGTTGACGATGGTATGAAAACATCATTGCAACATAAAGGAACTGGAATTCAAAGTTTAATTGCCTTATCGATAGCTCAGTTTGTTTCACTAAACAACAAACAAGCAGACTCCTTTATAATAGCTATAGAAGAACCTGAATCACATCTACATCCAGATGCGATCCACAAATTAAAAGAAATCTTAGCAAATATATCAGCTAAAAATCAACTAATAATAACAACACATTCACCTCTTTTAGCCAATACCCATCAAATATCCTCTAATATAATTGTTAAGGATAACAAAGCAAAAATAGCTAAACATAAATCTGAGTTAAAAAATATACTAGGTGTAAAAATCTCTGATAATTTAATATCAGCAGAGCAATTATTATTGGTAGAAGGAGAGTCAGATAAGATTATTTTAGAACATCTCTTTTTCGAAAAATCAAATATTTTAAAGGAAGCAATAACAACTTCTCGTTTGGTGATATTTCCTTGCAATGGAGTTGATAAAATAGAATTCTTTTCAAATTTTATGAAATACAATCTCTGTAGTATACATATATTAGTGGATGGCGATGATGCTGGGAAAAATGTAATAAATAAATTACTAAAAGCTAAAAGAATTTCTAATTCTGAATATTCTATACTAAAAATAAATGGCATGAAAGAATGCGAAATTGAAGATATCTTTAATCCGGAATCTTATGCTACAGAAATGTCAGATGCATATGGAATAAGAATAGAGGATATAAAAAATCTTAACTTTAATGGGAAACAAGACAAGTGGACTAATAGAATGTCAAATATATTTAGTTCTAATGCAAAAATTTTTGATGAAAATGTTGTAAAAAAAATAAAAATAGATTTTGCAAATATAATAAAAAATAAAAGTATTCAATTATTAGACTTTAGAACAGATATAGTAAATTTTTTAATTGAATCTATTGAAAAAAAATTTTAAATGAGATTTTGGACTTAAGTGTTAAACGCTTGGGAGTTGGATTTTTGGATCCATGATTTATTTGCAAGATAGACACCTTTTCGAGTCTCGAGAATTTATCGAGTGTTTGTGCGATTTAAGTTATCGGCATCATGTTTGTTAAACTTCTTACAATACCGATGATTTTTATTCAGTATTTCAAATAAGAAAACGCTATTTACATGAAGCTTTGAAGAAAGAGACAACTCTTTCGGAAAGGGATTGCTTTATAAGTTTAAAATTTTTAGGAGCAACTGTTACTCCCTTGAACAAATAAGGAGTATCTTTGTAGTTGACGATGATTGTTTCACCGTTGCCGTATTTTATGGCATATATTCCATCGTTCAACTTTTTGTGGCTTATCATTTCTTCAAGCATTAGGTGTCTCAAAGACTTGAATTGCTCGTATGCTTTTTTTATATCTGGCAAGTTCTTATCTGTAACTGTGTAGAAAATTGGGCGTCCTCCGAATTCTACAAGTTTCAAATTGTTTTCTTGCGACAATGTTTCTTGCGTGATTTTATCGGTGTTATGAAGCACTATATCGTGATAGACTAATTCCCAGAATGGAACAAAATCGTCTACAACTTCATAAGCTTTATTTTTATAAACGTATTTTTCGCGCATCGGTGCACAAACGTAGTTTATGTAATCAACTTGCCCTATAATGTGGTCGAATCCGCATTCTGAAGCAAAGCCTCCGAATAATTCATGGCATTTCAAAGCTATCTGTTTTTGAATTTCTCCCATATTTTTTCGATTGCTTGGGTGATTTGGATCAACGCATCTATCAGGACGTTCGGCTGTAAATACATCTATGTATGGAGCGCCTCTAAAGCCCAAATCAGCAATTTTTGGCAAATCTCTAAAAATGAATTTATCTCTGGCATTAACTAAGCAGAGATTAAAGGCGATTCCTCCGCAACAGTGGCTGACGCGCGTGAGCGTTTTTGTATCAGGTGCTTTACAAACGATATCAGTGCTCCATTCGGGCGAACATGTAAACGTGTCAGTGTAGTTGTGATGCGCATCAATAATGTAGCCGAGAGATTGACCTTTCTTTATGAATTTTCTCAGTTCCACTTCGCCACCGACTTCTTCGCATACGGGAAATGATGTTGGGCAACGCGAGTCATAGCCACCTGTTTGCCAACCGGCTACGCATACAGCTATATCATCAATACCCATATCTTTTGCTTTTTGCAACAATCTTGAGCCTTCGGAAAACTTCACTCCGCTTGTTTTGTTTTCTTCTTTATCTACTTTGAATCCTAGTTCAAATGGGACATTCGGAGGTTGCGATAATCCATAATCTTTAACTTCAAATGGTTTTCCACCTTTGGGATAAAAATGTCTTGAATCAACAGCAGGATTAAATTTCTTCCAACCAAAATACATTCTTACGGGAATCGATTTCGCCATTTGCTCTAAATATGGTTGTTTGGCGAATCTTTTTTTCAAAGGTTGAATGTCGGTTTCACGTTCGAATTTGTGCTTACGATATGCCTTTGCCATATCGTTGTAATCTGCATTGTTAGACAACTTGTAGTATGTTATGACAATGTCCTCGTAAGGTTTTGCGCCTATATCGCCAATATACCAACGCGGATACATAACATATTTGCCGTTTTTCGATTCAACATTCACATTAAATTCAAAACGCATTCCTTCTATTACACCGATGAACGTTTCTGTTGGAGTTTTCATTGCGTAATAAGGCAAATAGACATAACGTCTGCCGGCGGAATAAGACATATTTTCTCTGTTGAAATATCCTAATTCGCCTCGTTGCATAATCCAAAATCCATCATCGCCTTTTTTGGATTTTGCGTTGTCGGCAAATATGTCAATGAGTTGTACATCGTCTGTGATGTCGGATTTTTTTATCACCAAGCGAGAAGTTGTATCGTTTATCTTCTCTAAAACTACGCGCTTAATTTCAATGTCGTTGTTTTTTTTGGTGATTTTTAAGTCAACGAAGTCGATAGCCCA
The DNA here is from genome assembly GCA_015061955.1 of Verrucomicrobiaceae bacterium. Taxonomy (GTDB): domain Bacteria; phylum Verrucomicrobiota; class Verrucomicrobiia; order Opitutales; family Intestinicryptomonadaceae; genus Merdousia. The sequence goes on along the minus strand of SUVO01000014.1, from coordinate 51,286 downwards.
AACATGAGATGCAACTAGAATGCTTGAAAGTAATATTATTGTTTTCAGTATCTTTTTCATAACCAATTTTCCTTCTGCTACATATTTTTAAAGTAAGTTAATTTTGTCAAAAAAAAAATCAACAAAAAAACAAAATTTTGCTGATTTTTAAATCTAGCTTAATTGACTTCTATTTACGACGGCGTAAAAGGGCAACTGCTAACGCAACTGAACCAAAAATCATAGCGTATGTTGATGGTTCCGGAATAACTTGTTTTGCAGTGATAAAGCCATCTGTGATTCAGATGGCTTTTATGTTTTGCTTTTAAATTATATTTTTACCTTCTTCTACGATATACTACAAAACCAAGTGCCAATGCTCCCAAAATTACTGCGTATGTACTTGGCTCTGGAACTGCTGCATATCCGTATGACGAGAAGCTCGAAACTACAAACGATAGATATTCACCATCGTAGCTTACGTTTGAAATATCATTAGCTTTTCCCCATTGTCCGCCATCTGCTTTATGGAAGATTGAAAAGTTATCTGTTGTTAATGTTGAATCGCCAACATAGAAGCTTAATACAACTGTATCACCCGAATCGATTACAACATCGAATTCATAAGCACTCATTTTTGCAAAATCTGAGCCCACTGCTTGTGATAAAGAACTTGTTACATCAGAAACGCCATTTACTAATGCACTATCTGTATTAAATGCCATTGTAACTGTACCGCCATCTACAGCAACTCTACCATTATCAACTACACTAACAGATTCTGCAGAATCTAATGTTATATTTTGAAAACCAAATGCGGTAAAAATATTACCATTAATAGTGCCACCATATGCTTTAACTGTTGCGTCTGCTGAATTGGTCAAGCCATTAAGTGCAATACTATAATCACCTGCACTTAGACTAGCATTTGCTGCTACAGATAATGTACCTGCATTGTTGATTGATGTATTGATTTGCTCTTCGTTCCCATTCAAAGTAATATACATTGAACCTTGTGAACCAATATTTATATTTGTAGCTTTTACAGATGCATTGCTATCAATATTCAATACGCCTGTACTTGTATTTCTTGTACCAGCTGTTGCTTGATAGCTAACATTTATATTACCGGCAACTTCAAGTTTTGTATTTCCTTTTACATACACAAAACCCTTGCCACTATTTGGATTATCGTCGGAATATGAAGCTGTATTCCACCCGATATTTAAATCTTTGCCAACTTTAGCAGTTGCACCATCGAGTGTTAAAATAGCATCTTTATTTGTGGTAGCATTTGCACGCAATCCAACATTCACAGTTCCAGCAATATCGAACGTAGAATTTTTTACATTAACTTCTGTTCGAGTTCCGTAGTAATTCACACCAGTAAAATCACCACCTAAATCTGTTACTCTTGTTGTATCGCTTGCAATAAATTTTCCACCATTTACAACATCAATAACACCACCAACAGCGTACGATGCCGAAGATATTGTTCCTCCATCAACAATAATGTGGGCACCCTCGTTCATTGCAATAGATGCCTTTGCTCCGGAGTTTTCCTTTGTGAGCAATCCTTTTACATAAAATGTACTATTACCTGTAATTTTTGATTGAGCATTTGTCTGGGAAAATACTACTTTCGATGTTTTGTCAATACTATACGAATTAGCGGTCCAGCACTGATTTGCATCGTGTCCAGAAATATTCAATGTACTGTTATTCTGAACAAATACATCTACCTTTTCTACTCCACTTACCCCAGAACTTCCTCTACCTTCAAATTTCATGTTGGAACCATCTGTAACATAAACTTTTGTTCCAACTTCTACCGAAGAGAATGTATTCTGTTCATTTATAGGATCAGTAGAAGTATATCCTCTATAAACTATATCCTCTATAAACTATATCCTCTATAAACTATATCTTCTGCTGCGATTGAAGCTCCTACGAATAATACGCAGAGCGATGTTGTTATAATTGTTTTCTTCATAGTATATTTTTTTTTGTAATTGATTGATAATGTATCTTATTATAAATCTAATAGTCAATACAATTTTTATTCTTTTTGTTAAAATTATAAGCCTTATTTTTTGTTTATAAACAAAAATAACTGTTGCTATATAAATTATAATTTTGTTAGCATTATGTTCTATTTATTTTAAATTTAGAAAGTTATTATGGGAAGAAAAATTATATCGCTACTTATTTTTACAATCTGTGGAGCTTTATTTGCCCAAACGCAATGGCACTATCCTCTATATTTAGACAACGGTGAACCAGCAAAAAAACGCATTGAAATAAAACTTACAAACAACACCAATAAAACGCTCAAAGAACGAGTTCTATTCTTATCTGCCGAAAAACTTGGTATTGTAGGGCAAAAAGCTAACTCAATTAGAGTTATCGCTCAGAACAACAAAGAAAGCCGAGAAGTTCTATTTGCGATTTCACCTTATGGAAAAAAAGTATCAAAAGATGCAATTCTAACAGTACCATTCTCTTGCAATCCTAACGAACAAAAATCTATTTTCGTGTATTTCGACAATCCTAAAGCGCACGAACTTCCCGACTTCTATTTATTTGGCACTACTAAAGAAAACTTTGAACAATCAACTTCTGAAACATTATCTCGATACGAAAGAGATATGCCTCGCAATCCCAAAGAACGCAACCTTTCTACTGCATCTGCAAAAACGGGGAAGCAATCTGCTTATGTAAAAGGTAAGCGAAATTGGGCATCGTTTGCACGAGCTGTACAAGTAAACGAGGGTGCAAAATATCAATTTGAAGGTTGGGTAAAAATTGAAAATCTCACAAGTGCAGACAACCACATCGGTTATTATCTATCGCTCATTTACGATACAGAAGAACGCTTTTACAAACTCGGAGGAAAATTAGAAAATCCCAAGAAACGAATTCAAATTCCAGTAAAAGAAATATCTAAAAACTGCGATTGGACAAAACTTTCAACCACATTCACAGTCCCAGAAGGGTACAATCGCTTAAGAATTAAAACAAAAAGCTTTGCCTTTGCCGACACATATTTTGACGATGTTAAAATTACTGAAATCACACCAAGTAAAGATTTTTCGTACGAAGTAATGCCGGTTGAAGAACTAAAGTTAAACGTACAAAAAGCACCTACAAAATGGGAAGTTTCATCGAGCCAATACGATGTTCGCATAACGGTATCGTATTTCAATCTAACCCAAGATGTAAAAGAAAACATACTTGGCAGTATGCCGATTAAAAGATTTACACAAGGTAATTTCCCTGCCTCTGATTTTAAAATTTTCAAAGATGGCAAACCTGTTAAATTTGGTATTTTTGGCGACAATCTATTATTAAATATCGATAAAATCTCGCCTCTATCCGAAATACAATACAACATTTACTTAAAAGCAAACCGACAAAATCAGAATGTAAAAACAACAGGAGCGCGTCAGGTAAGCTATATTCCAAGCGACCAAGTTGCTGAAGTCAGAAACTCTTTAAATCTAAAAGATCTGATAAGCATTTTCAAACCATCGAACAATCTTCTTAAAAATGGAGATTTTGAAGAAGATTTTGCTCACTGGAAATTCCGAAGTAACTTAAGTAAAAAATCAACGTCTATTGTACCTGATGAAACTTTTGGAAAAAAAGCAATGCGCTTGAATTTAAGTAAAGAAAACAAAAGTTATCCAGGAATTGAACAAATAGTAAAAATAAAACCTAAAGCAACGTACACTGCAGTAATCTTAGGTAAAAGCAATACAGAAAATTCACATATACGAGCTCCCATTTTGCGAATATCGCAAGGTAAGTCTTTAAAAAATATTATCCGTTCAGGTGCAACACTCGTAAGTAATGGCGATTGGGAAATACAAGCTGCTACACTTACAAATCCGTACAGCAACGCTTATGCTTCGCTTATTATCTCTACCGACCAACCAAAAGACTTTTTATTTGATAATGCCTTTTTGTGTGAATCTGTAAGCTCAACAAAATTTTCATACTCAACACCTGATGATATTAAAGAAGAAGAAACCACTAACATTTGGCAAGTAAACACAATTGTAAAAGTCTTCCCATTCTTTTCTCCACAAAAAACGCAAAATGCAAAAATATCGCTTGCAAAAAACGAGTACGAAAATTTGCAAATTGCAATACGCTCAAATAGAAATCTTGGTCGGTTGCAAATTTCAGCCCAAGCTCCTAAGCACGTAAACGATGCCAACGCAACATTAGATGTTTTAGAAATTGGCGAAGTTGGCTTAGTTGCAGTTGATAGCCCAAGTAGATATAATATGCTTACGCATTTTAAGTTTTACGAACGTTGTATTCCGTTAGGATCTATGCTCGAATTTTATCCCGACCCTATAATTCCGACATCATCAATAAAAATAAAAAAGAATAAAACAAAATCGGTGTATCTATCGTTCAAGGCCGATGAGAAAACAAAATCGGGCGTTTACGAAGGTGTTGTAGTATTCAAAAAAGACGACAAAGTTGTTGCAAAGTTCCCATACCAAATAGAAGTCCGTAATTTCGCAATTCCAGAAAGTCCATCGCTTACAGCAATGTTCTCGTTTTGGAAACAATACAGAGTTTTCGGACGTTGGCGTAAGGAATCGCTCGAGCCTGGAATGACCGATCGTTTTTACGACAGAATGTATCTTCAAAATTATTTAAAGTCGAAGCGTCTCACTTTAGATACACCACTTCGTCCACGCTCAATAAAAAGCAAAGATGGTTATAAATACGATTTCACAGACTTCGATAAATTCTGTGAAATAGCCTTCAATAAACAAGACATAAAATTGATGTACTTACCATTGCCAATACCAATGCTAAATTTTGCTCACCCACTAAAAAGTATAGTAAACTACAAAGGGGAAAAAATAAATGCAATAGAGGGTGAATGGCCGTATCATGGTAAAGATTTGACAAAAATTTCACCAAAATTTGTTGAAACAATACAAGCACGCATTAAGCCAATTTACGACCATATTGTAGAAAAAGGTTGGCAAAAACGCTTTATATATTTCATATCCGATGAACCGTATTACTGGCGTAAACCGATTGCCGATATGCTTAATAGTTATTGCAAAATAATTCGTGAGGTTGCTCCAGAAATAAAGCTCTATTCGAGTACATGGGGTTATACCGATTTGCTTAAAGATGGTATCGATGCGTGGGGATTAAATATTTCTGCGGCAAATACACCAAAGGAAATAGAAGCACTAAATAATCAAAAAAATAAAATGAAGATTTTTACGACCGATGGCAACTATTGCATAGATACACCATTCAACGCACAAGAACGTATAATATCGCTATATTGCTACGCTGGTGGATTTGTTGCATATGAATATTGGGGACTTCTTTGGAATACGCAAAATCCGTTCAAGTGGGGTATGCATAGAGATCGTATTAGTGATTCCGACCCTACAAATGTCAGACGTAATCGCTATCCGAACGGAGATGGATATTTCTTGTACGATGCCGAGTATATAGGTAAAAATGAGTTGTATTCGTCTGTTCGCCTCGAATCAATGCGAGATGGTCAGGAAGATTACGAGTATTATATACTTCTTGAAAAACTAGCAAAGAAATATAATGATGCTGATGCTTTAAAATTGTTAGATGAAGTAAAATCGCTCGCAGTTTATCCGAACGCTGGTGGACGCAAATCGGCAGAATTCTTGCCAAATCCAGATATTATACAAATCTTGCGAGATAAAATTGCCAAGAATATAGAACGCTTAAGCAAGTAAAAATAACAATAAACTAAATCTGTAAAAATATCGGATTATTGAGGATTGCATTAGAATTTCAATAGATAGTATTGAACAATAATGCAGTCCTCTTTTATTGTTATTTTGTTAAGATAAAACTTGCCGACCGAGAAATCGTGATGAATAGCGAAATGACAAAAACTGCTTCAAGACGTGTAGTAAAGATTACCGAAAATCTTGTCAAGCCAATGAAAGTTAAAGCGCGCAATGGGAAAATCACGCTTAAACTAAATGGCGAGGTAAATTACGTTGTAGTGAAGTAATTTTAAATTAGAATTTTTCTTCGTTTTTGTATTCAAACAAGGTGATGTTTTTTACATCGCCGTTTGGATACTCGATTTTAATTCTATCGAATTTTGCACCTATGCGATTTGTAATCATTGTGCGTGAGTGTGCAATTTCAATATCGATAATATTTGAATTTAATTTCTTACTTCTACGTAGAATAAAACGAAGTTCAAAAGGTTTGTCGATATTACGCAGATTTTCTATGCAAAAGTCTCTTGAAAAAAAGTGCACGTCGTTAGGGCAGTTGTTTAGAGCCCAGCCAACGCGTTTTGTTGTATTTTTTACAATTCTGCTCATGGGCAGTATGTTTTTTGATGAATCATGAATTTGAGCAGTTGCATTGCCAAAATCTATTGTAAAATCAACATCGTGTTTAGGGGCATTTGTTTGTTGGAAACGCAATTTGAACTTCCCAATGGTGTTAGGAGTTATTGTCATTCTGGCAGAATACGATTGCTCGGGGGCTATGAGCATTTCTGCAAAGCCATCGTTTTGCTTGCATGTCTGCACAACAACTTTTTCTGGAGGTTGAAGTTCTTTTACCCATTTCATTCCAAGCACACCATCAGGATACGCAAAAAGTTCGCGTAAAACAATTGCTGAACCCCAGCCATGCCAGAACCAACCACCTATTATCAATCGGTTATCCTTGTAATTTGTTACCATTGGCACGCAAAGCCCATCGTAGATATCAAAACCTTTTGAAGCCATATCTATCCACTTATCATCTCCTTTTGCACCCCAAAAGCCATTTGTTCCCATTATAAAATAACGCCAGTTGTTATGTTCAAAATAGCAAGGGCATTCTGTTGTGTTTCGCATGAGGGTTTTCATACCAGCAACGGGAAAATTAGAACTTTCCTTTTTCCAATTACCTTCAATGTCGGCTATTGCCCAAGTTCCACATCCACCGTAGCCAGAGAACATTTTTAAGCCTTTTGATGTTTGAAAAATTGACGGGTTTTCTGAAATATTGTAAAATTTTTCGGTCCATTTGAAATTGATACCATCATTGCTGACTGCGATATTTGTTCCTGATGGATACAAAGGTGCAAATTCTTTACGTGCGATTGGGCGTGATTGTTCTTTGAAAATTTCTGTATATTTGCTTGAAACTGTGTGATTGTAGTCAATCATACGGGAAGTATGAAAACCAAACGATATGTAATATTTGCCTTTGTGGAAAAACATTGTTCCTGTTCCAACGCTTTTCCAAGGTTCATCGACTTCAATAACGGAGCCGTGGTCTTGCCAGTTGATTAGGTCTTTACTTGTCAAAAGATTAAATTCGTGTGCTCCTCCACCCCAACGCATTGCGTGATGGTTGCGGTCGGCCAAATACAAAAGGTAGAAGGTTTTGTTGTGATAAAATAGAGCGACATCACCAGCAAAACAGTTAAAGCCGGCAGGAGTGTAATATTGAATTTCAGCGTCTGATTTTTCTGAAATTTTTTGACGTGTAATTTTAGAAGTTTCGGTTGAAAATTTAAAATTGCTTAGCATTTGTTTGTAGTTTGTAAAATTTACATTTGTAGGTCTTTTCAAGCTTCCAAAAGGATAATTTTTGTCGAATTCCTTACCATTTAGGGTGAAATAAAATTTTACACCGTCGTAAACAAGGGCAATGCGCGCGTCTTTGATATTACCCTTTATAGCGTTAACCGGAAGCTCTATGCGCATTTTTTCGCGTTTATTTCCTGCTTGAACAAACTGTTTATCTAGTTGTTCTAAATGGATTTGAGCAACCATCGCAAGATTGTTATCAGGTGCTGAATAGTACGTAGATAATGCGTTTTCTACCGATAATTTAAACGAGTTTGGCATATCGATTAAAACGGTATGCTTGATGGGTTTTTCTTTTAACGAAAATTCAAAAACAAAACCTTTTGATAAATCGGAAGATTTGTTGAAGTCTTCGGCTACGACAGCAGAAAAATCATATTTGTAAAGTGTTCGGGTTATAGAACCATTTAAAAATTGTGTTAACGATAAAATTGTTACGATAATTGTTAGTAATTTTTTCATACGCGTGCCTAACCTTGTTTTGATGCTTGTCGTACTTTGATACAAATGAAATAAAATTGGCTATTAAAAAGCAATAGTATTTTTTTAGAGGCTGGTATAGATAATGCAATAAACCAGCCAAGTGGTTGTCTCCATACAAAGAACATCTGAAAACAACCGACCTTGTTATAGAAAAAAACTTCTATAAACGTTTTGATGATTTCAGAAAAGCCAATAATATAAAGTGGGTAAACAACGGACTACGACACTCTGCCGCCACATACTATCTTGCTCTAACCAAAAACGCCTATCTTACCGCAGAACAAATGGGACACGCTGTTGACGTTTTAAAACAACACTACAATGGTCTCGCACGAGAAAAAGAAGCAATCGCATTTTAATATTGAACCGAAATGAGCATAAACGTACGTTTTCAATTGCTTTTTTCTGCAACGTTCTTTTTACTATGAGTATATTGTATTTTTACCTGTCCCTATAGTTAAACGGATATAACATCGGTTTCCTAAACTGAGGTTCTGGGTTCGATTCCCAGTGGGGGCGATGGTAAGTTTTTGATTGTTATTTTGTTGCCATTTTACTTATTTGAATTTAAAAACAAGATGAATTTCGTAAGTTATTGATAAAAGCTCTAAAATCTGTTAAAAACTGCAACGAAACAGCAACAAAAATCCACCTTTTCACCTTAAATAAAAAACTATAAAACTTCCATTTTTAACCGTTTTGCGTGTATCTAAAAAGCTTTTCAAGGTGGGACATTTGAAAAATAGCGATTGCTCGAACAAGGAGGTCTGTCGGACGTCCCTGCTGTCTATTGCAGTTTAAATAGATTCCTTATAGCCCCCCATTTATTTAGATTTATATTGCATTAAGAACAAATATATTTAGATTGTTTTTATTATGACTAAAAAATTAGGACGAATTAAAATAATAAAAAATCTACGCGAAATTTGGTCAAAAGAAGCCAGTGATTTTACACGTTGGCTTGCCGAAGAAGAAAACCTAAAACTCTTATCTGATACTATTGGTGTTGATTTAGAACTGATAAGAACAGAAGCGAATGTTGGTCGTTACAATGTAGATATTTTAGCAAAAGATTTAAATACCAATAGTAATGTTGTAATTGAAAATCAAATTGAAGATACAAATCACGATCACTTAGGCAAACTTATCACATATGCTGCTGGACACGATGCATCTCTCGCAATATGGATTGTCCGTAAAGCAAAAGAAGAACATGCAAAAGCAGTAGAATGGCTCAACGCGCATAGCGATGATAATGTAGGATTTTTCTTGTTAGAAATTCAAGTTTTACAAATTGGAGATTCAATACCTGCACCACAATTTAATATAGTTGTAAAACCAAATGAATGGGCAAAAGCAATAAAAGCTGATAACGAATCAAAAGAGCTTACAGACACGAAACAACAACAACTAAAATTTTGGACTGAATTTAAAGAATATATCGAGGCTCAAAAAACTTCTTTTTCTTGTCAAACCCCACGTCCTCAACATTGGTACACATTTTCAATAGGAAGTTCTATTGCTCATGTTTCTGCTATAGTAAACAGTCAAAAAGAGTTGTTAGCTTGTGAACTTTATATTCCTAAAAACAAGCCATTTTTCAATTTCTTAAAGACGCATAAAGATGAAATAGAAAAATCATTAGGCGAATGTAATTGGGTAGATGCTTCTGTTGCTTCTCGCGTATTAGTTTCTCTGAATTTAGACGAAGTAATGTCAGAAGATAATGAAAAAAGAGCTAATGAGTTTAAATGGTTGCTTTCAAAACTTCAACTTATGAAGAAAGTATTTACACCTCTACTTAAGGAATTTTCTAAACAAAAATAGTCATAAAGATAGAGCGAAAGAAACGATGTTCTCACGCTCTATCTTATATCTAATTATCTAATTTCTCAAAAGAGAGGTTCGTCATCATCGGGTGGTGAAAGTTCTTTTTCACTGGTGATTTCACCGATACTTTCACCAGTAATTCCACCAGTAGAAGTTTCTGTGTTATCATCAAAAATAAGCTCTACGATTTCACCTTTACCTTTATCGTTCTTGCGTATTCGCAGTGTATCGGGGAAAGACATAACCATTGCCATAAGATAATCTCTGCTTATATAGCAAATTATTGAGTAATTTTAATTACGTCTTATTCTATTTAACTTGTGGGAATTTATTCATTTTTATTAAAATATCCTTCAGTGTCAAATAGTAGAAGACAATCTTAAAAGGTTATGGTATAATTATTTATTATGAGTAGCAAATTATCCAGAAGAAGTTTTATCAAAAAAACAGGGCTAGCAGCTTCGATATCGTTTTTCATAACAAAGGATTTGATTGCAAATGGTTCTCCAAACGAGAAAGTAAACGTTGCAATTATCGGCTTTGGTAAACAGGTAATGGCTCATGTTAATCCTCTTTCAAGCATAAACGAATGCAGAATTGTCGCAGTTTCAGACGTAGATACCGAACGTTTAGATTACGCAAAAAATTTGATTGATGGTATTTATAAAAAGACCATTGGTTCATCGGATATCAAAGTTTATCAAGATTTTCGCAACATTATAAACGATAAATCTATCGATGCCGTAAGCATTGTAACTCCAGACCACTGGCACGCAACAATGTCGATAATGGCAGCGCGTGCAGGTAAGCACGTTTATTGCGAGAAACCATTGACTTTCACAATTCAAGAAGGCGAGCAAGTTAAGAAAGCTGTACAGGCTTCGGGGATTATTTTCCAGACAGGTTCGCAACAACGCAGTGAAGATTCATTTCGCAATGCTGTTCAACTTGCTCGAAGTGGCAAGCTTGGTGAGATAAAGTCGGTATTTTGTAATGTTCCATGGCGTTTCCCAACTTTCTACAATTGGGAAGAAGAAGCATTACCAAAGACATTTGATTGGGAAATGTGGATTGGTCCGGCTCCAATGCGTCCTTATACACATCACTTTTTGCATCCACTTGTCAGAGCTCCAAAACGTGGCGTTTTTGCGTATCCATGGGGCGAATGGCGTTGGCACTACGATTATGGTAATGGTATGCAGGGCGACTGGGGCGCACATCATTTCGACATTGCTCAATGGGGGCTTGATATGGATGGAAAAGGTCCAAAATACATATGTCCGTATACCGAGCAAAATCCAAATTTCCCAGACGACAAACGCACTCTTTTCTATGAATATGAAAATGGGGTAAAAGTTTATTATGGAATACCTACCGAATATTTGAAAAAACTTGGGGCTCCTCGTTTAGATCCAATGGTTACTTTTATAGGTTCGGAAGGTGTTGCATGTGCAAGTCGTAGAGGCTATTTTTGGGCAAGTAAACCTTCGTTGAGGTCGGCAAAAATTTCATCGGGCAAGGAATCGGTATATGTGAATGGTTTTATGGGGCATCATCGCAACTTTATCGATAGTATTGTATCGGGACGTCCGACAATATGTCCGGTTGAAGTTGGTGTAAGTACGTCGAATATGTGCATAATGGGTACAATTGCGCATCGTTTGGGTAGAACTCTCCAATGGGATTGGAAGAACTCAACTTTTGTAAACGATACTGAAGCACAAGCATTGATGTGGCGTAAAAATCGCGGACAATGGAGCAAAATTTTCTAATTTGAAAGGATTTATAATATGAAGAAATTTTTAATTTCGTTCTGTTTTACATTAGTTGCTACTGGTGTTTTGTTTGGTATTGCAAAGAAACGCGACTTGGTTTTTCCACAAGAACAATTAGATTCTTTTCATAAGGCAACACCTTCAAAGCTTGTAGTTGTACCAAAGAAAACTCGCAAGTTGCTTGTGTATTCTCGAACAAACGGATACAGACATATTGCTGGTATTCCGGCTGCTAATGAAGTGCTGAAGTATATGGGCGAAAAACTCGGTGCTTGGGAAACTGTAATAACCGATAATCCAGCCGATATTACTCCAGAAAACTTGAAGAAATACGATGCTTTGGTATTGAATAGCCCAACTGGTGCATGCTTTGGTCCATGGAATCACGAGTACAAAAAAATGAGTCCAGAAGAACAGAAAAAGGCTATAGATGTATCGAAGAAGCATTGCGATTATGTTATAGAGTATGTTAAGAATGGTGGTGGGCTTTTCGGTATTCATGCAGCCCCTGATGCTTACAATTACGAACATATGTTGCATTTGGATTACACTAAGATGATTGGTGGAAATTTTGTAAGTCATCCATGGTATTACAAAGGTCCCAAATATATGCTTGCTGTTGAAGATCCAAAATCTCCTATTGTAAAAGGTATTTGGAAGTACAATGCGTTTATGCTTCAAGATGAAATGTATATGGTTGGCGACTCGTTTGATCGTTCAAAATGTAGGGTGTTGGTGCGTTTAGTTCCTGAATTGAGCTATATCCCTAGTGAAAAAGCACGCATCGAACCTCCTAAGGTTCGTGATGATGGAGATTTTGCGTTGGTATGGATTAAAAGTTATGGAAAGGGTCGTGTTGCATATAGTGGTTTTGGACATGCCGACAACAACTATTCAAATCCACAACTTCAAGAACTTTGCATGCGTTTGATTCAGTTTGTATGTGGCGATTTAGATGCCGACACAACATCTATTCCAATGCGTAAGGGCGAATTTAAAGCACCAATGTGCGATGCTCCAACTATTGAGCAAATTCAATTGCTCAGAAATACTCCATATGGCAAAGATAATAAGCTTATAAATGAACTTTTATTTGGCGTTGCTTCAAATAATTTCGACAAACAATATTGTGCTGAAGTTGAAGCGTTTATCATGGCAGAATTGAAGGCTAATGCTGGAACTCCATTCTATAAATCTGTGCTTGCAGAGTTGTTGCGTATAGTACAAATTTCTTCAAAGAAAAACTGCAAAGAATTTGAACAAATAGCTACCGTTGCCTCCGATGCTCATGGTGTAAAAATGCGTTTGGCTGATGCAATAGATCGTTTTTATAATCCACAGGTTGTGTACACAATGGAGCATATGTGTGGTTGTTGTAAATCGAAAACATTGCCAACTAATTGGCTTGAACAAGCTCGTATGATGAAGCTTTTGGCTGATAATCCCAAGGTAGCAATTCCATCTTATTTGAAATATGAAAATCTCGATGCTAATGGTAAGGCACGCTTGATATATACAATAGGTGCTCGTGGTGGCGATTTGAGTGATGCCTTGAAGCTTGCTCCTACAAACGAAGCTTTGACTGTTGCAATTGCTTATGCTGTATCAAAGTGTGGTACACAAAACGATATTTCAAAAGTCTTGAAGGGTGCAAAGCATTTATCTACTGCAGGTATTAAAAATATAGCATCGTATTTGATTTCTATAAAATCTAAAGACCTTGTAAAAGAGTTCTTGAAACTTATAAAAACAGCCGATAAACCACAAGAAGCACTCATATTGGTATGTTTAGAGCGTTTAGATTTTGAATTATACGCAAAAGATTTGTTCGATGGTTATTCATCAAAAACTCCAGAAGAACGTGCTTTAGTATTGAAACTTGCAACAGCTGCAGCCAATGCCGATTCGTTCTACGCAGTAGCAAAAATTCTACCAATAGAAACCGATAAAGCTCTTAAGGCATCGGCTTTGAAAGCTTATGTAGTATCGGCTCAATATGGTTGGAAAGACAATATGTTTGCTCAAGTGAATGCTTTGTACAAGCAGTCTGATAAACGTGTAAAGCGTTTGTTGGTACGTTTAGCACCACTTGCATCAACTAAGGAAGCAGTTGAAATGTGCAAAGATGCTTACTATTTAGGATTTCAAGCCGATGCAATAAAAGCTTTGGCAGAATTTAAGAATGCAAATTCGCTTGAAACATTAAAACAGCTTTCTAATGAAACCAAGAATAAGAAACAGTTGGAAGTTATAAAGAAAGCAATAGCAGATTTATCTGCAAAGTATGCAAAGCGTCGTCGTTAATTAGTTTATCGACAAGCTAAGTAATATTTTAGTTCACTAAAAAAGGGTTGTTCTAAGAGCAACCCTTTTACTTTTTTATTAAATTTCTTTTAGAATGGGAACGGATTATCGTTCTTCTTTATTTCAACAGGTTTAGTTTGGTTTGCTTTGTGCTTACGCATAGATTCATCGAACTTCTTAGCTTGAACGTGTACTGCCAAACCTTCAACAACAATAGCTCTATGTGGACGTACTGGGCAAATGCTTTCGCAGGCTCCACATCCAATACATACATCGGGATGAATATGTGGTATGTAAAGGCTATCTTTTTTATCGCCATAAGGAATCATTTCAATGGCTTGTACTGGGCAATGTTCTCCACAAGCTGCACAGTCGGTACCATCGGTTTTTACAATACACAAGTCTTCTTTAAATATTGCTGTACCAATTTTTATCTGACGTTTCTGCTTTCCCGATACAAAACTTATTGCGCCAGTTGGGCATGCTTTCGAGCAATTATGACATTCGTACAGACAAAAGCCTTCGTTGAAATCCATATATGGTTGCATGAAGTGCGACAATCCCCACTCGCTAATAGATGGCTTTAAAATCTGAGCCTTACATGCTGCCGTACACAACTGACACGCTGTACAGTTTTCCAAGAAATTTTCTAAGCTTTTAGCTCCTGGTGGTGCAGTTAGGCGTTTATCAGGACGTTCTCCTTCTATACCATATGCAGATACATTTTTTGCATCGCATTTTTTCGCCGATGAATCTTTTTTTGCACCTGTTAACATTGCTGTTGCCAAAGCACTCAATGCAAGTGGAAAAGTCCGTCGCGACATATTTGTTGTATTCTTTTTGGCAGATACTTTTGCGTTTTCTGTTTGTTGCTTACTTTGTTTTCTTGTGTAGCAATCGTTAACGCCGAATTTTATTGCGTTTTTAGGACAATTATTTGCACAATTTAAACACAACACACATTTTGAAAAATCTAATTGTTTATCTTTTGCGTTTATACACTCACTTTTACAATTGCGTTCGCATATTCCACAAGAAACGCATTTCGACTTATCTAATTTTAAAGTGAATAAAGATAACTTAGATAACATTCCAAGTAAAGCGCCAACAGGGCATACCGTATTGCAGAAAATTCTGCCTCGTAATACCGATACAACAGATATTGCAAATAAGATAGCAAGGGCCAATCCAAACAAGGCAAGAGGTATTGTTGGATCACCATTTATTGGTTCTATTGCATAAATGTCGAATTTATAGAGCAGGGCGCTTGTCTGATTTGTTATTTCAGCTATAACTGGATGTACAGCCGAACCCATTATTTTACCATAGAGCGAATATGGTTCAAAAAGCCCTAATAATGTACTCCAACCACCTACAATCAAAACTACTGCAAGCGTTAAGAACGAGACTCTTACAACATTGTGTGCAGGTCTGTTTTTCATTGTTGTAGCTTTTTTTACAAACTTTCCAAGTTTTGTATTTTTAAAGATTTTCCACGATGATACTTTTTTAACGCACCAACGTATCATATCCATAAATATTCCGAATGCACAAAAACTTGCACAGTAGGCTCGTCCGAAAATTAAAGCACACACGCAAAACGTCAAGAATGCTGATCCTGCAACTATTGCACCAGTCGACAGCCATTTTAAAAGTGATGGTGTAAATTGCGTTTTTATCGGATTATACATATAGTATGAACGAGGCAAACTATGGTATAAATCAAGGAACTGTGCTGTTATTAATGCGAAAACAACAACAGCTATCGCAATGCGAAACTTGCGTAAATATTTTAGAAAAGTTGACATAGAAAATTTAGATTTACGCCATTGAAATCCTCTTTACCGACAATTTTGACAAGTCGGTAACTCCAACGCCCAATTTTTCGGCAGCTCCTATATACTTAATATCGCTAATTTTAAATGGAGTACCCACTTTAGCTTGCTTTGCTACCGATGCAAAAACTTGCACTGCTGCAACATCGGCTGCTACGATATCGGTAGATATAATCTGATATTTTGCAACTGGTGCGTAATCTGGCGATTTACCAATCGGACCATAATCGAGCATTACTCTGTATGCATCGACAATTGTGAGCGTTGTTTTTTGATATGTTGCGTAGTCGGCAACGCACTGAGGCATATTGTTTTTATGATACCATCTTCTATCCCAAACACAGCCCATATAGTTTTTCATAGCACATGTAATTTTTGCACCACTATGATGTTTTAGAACAGGGATATTTATAAATACATCTGGATTTATTGCAAGCTGATGAACTTTTGTCTTTTTCAAAATTACTCCTTTAGGAATATCTTGTTCTACATACATAGCTTCGTTGTTGCCTGCAACCATTTCACCACCATTGTCTTCAACGGCTTTTTTTATTCCACTTATATTGTATCGGTTGTCCCAGTCGTTTCCACAGGTGTGATCGAAACAAATCACTTTCTTTGCACCAGCTTCGTAACAGTGCTTTACTACTCTGCCCACGAGTTCAGGATTTGTATTTGATCCCCATTCTGGTGGCTTATCCCAACCTATGTTTGGTTTCACTATAACAGTTTGCCCCTTAGACACAAAGCGTTTCATACCTCCCATTTCAGCAATACCACGCTCGAACATTTCAACTGCAGTTGCTCCGTATATGGCTACGAGATCTGGTGTTTTTGACGTTTTTGTTGCATTGGCAAAAACATTTTCTGGCAATAGTGCTGTAGCCATTGCTGTTGTAGCCGATGTTTTTAGGAACTGTCTTCTTTGCATAGTTTATTCTTTCCAGTTTTAACGTTATGTTTTTGTTTTATCTGTTAAAAGTATGGTTGATTGTTAAAATTCTTTCAAGTTTTTTTATAAAAAACTCGCAATTTCTCTTTTTAATAAGAGAATGTTTTTTTTATGAATGAAGTTTCTGTATTTTTATCTTCTCCGTTTCAGATGTTTGCACTTTTTTTGAGTGCTGTCTTATTGGGAATGGCGAAAACAGGTGTTCAAGGAATTGCCATGATTTCTATCCCGTTGATGGCTATGGCTTTTGGTGCAAAGGAATCTACAGGTGTAATATTACCAGTACTGTGTTTTGCCGATTTAATTGCAGTTATATACTACCGACAATCTGCTCAATGGAAATATGTTTTTAAACTTCTGCCAGCAGCGTTTGTCGGCTTAGGTATTGCGATTGTTGTAGATAAATTTATACCACATCAGGCTTTCAAGCACTTAATGGCAATATGTATTTTTGTGGGGCTTATAACTATGATATGGTCGGAGTTTCGCAAAAATAAGTCGAGCGATTTCTTGCAACAGTGGTGGTATAGTGCCTTATTTGGAATTATGGGAGGCTTTACTACTATGATTGGCAATGCAGCTGGTGGAGTTATGGCTGTATATTTGCTTTCAATGCGTTTGAATAAGCTTGCTTTTGTTGGTACTAATGCGTGGTTCTTTTTAGCTATAAATTACTCGAA
The DNA here is from genome assembly GCA_015061955.1 of Verrucomicrobiaceae bacterium. GTDB lineage: Bacteria > Verrucomicrobiota > Verrucomicrobiia > Opitutales > Intestinicryptomonadaceae > Merdousia. The sequence goes on along the minus strand of SUVO01000014.1, from coordinate 33,814 downwards.
AATTCCATTGCAGATTTTTGCATGGGATAACATATCGGAACAAACTTTATTGATTGATGCTATGTGTATTCCTTTTATTTTTATCGGAGCAGTTATTGGAATATGGTTTGTAAAACGTTTGCCCGACAAAGCTTACAGAATTTTTGTAATAGCATCTACAACTATATCTACAATATTCATGTTGATATAATAAAAAAGCTCTCCGTTTGGAGAGCTTTTTTTGTATGATTTTGTAAGATTTATTTTTTCTTTTCAGGAGTCCATCTTACACCGAAAATTGCAGTAACCTTTTGTTTGTGATTATCTGGGGTAGTATCTACGTTATGATAAAAGATTGTGTAAATGTCACCGTCTGGAAGTTCTGCCGACGATGGATAACCCATATCACCAGTGAAACTATGGCAGAGCATAATTTCATTGCCCCATGTTTTACCATTATCTGAGCTGAAACGGGCATACTGTCCCATAATGAGATGTTCTGGTTCGTATTTTGCCTTTTTAGGATTTACTTGGCGACGTGCATATGTCATCAAAATGCGATTGTCTTTTAATCTTTTCAAGTGGCTTGGAAAACCAACTACATTTATTTTTTCGGCAACAGTCCAAGTTTTGCCACCGTCTTTACTTACACTTTGGCGAATGAAACTATCTTTGTGGCAACGCAACTGAACAATTAAGTCGCCATTTTCTGCTTCTACAACGTGTGGTTCCCAATAATCTGTTATTTTGTCGCCTTCTGGAATGTTTATACCTGCAATAATTTTCCAGCTTTTAGCACCATCAGTTGACAAATTTACTTTGATTGGTTCGCTTCTTGAAAGTTTATCGTTGCCACGTCCACCTTTACCAACAAAGAGCAAGTTGCCATTCTTCAGCTGGATACCACCATGTGGTGCAACACCATATGTTCGTACTGGAAAGCCCCACTTTTTGCCATCGGTAGCCGATACTGCAGAATAACTGCCAATGAATTTATCGCGTTGAGCTTTTGTTGATTCTTCAAGCATACTCTTTTTGTACTCTGGATAATTTTTCAAAATTCTTTCATTTTGATATGCAATTGAATTGAACCAGAACAACACTAAATGACCATTTTCAAGCTCTATTATGCCAGCATCTCTATCATCGAGGGGTGATGTTATAAATGTTTCTGGGGCAGACCATGTTTTTCCATTATCGAAACTGCGTATTGCTTGGACTTTTCCGTATGGACAGATGTGTGCGACTCTATCGCCTGAAAATACAGCTATTAGTTCGCCACTTTTTCTACACAAAACTGTAGGCCAACCTAAATATTTACCTTCTTGCTTACAGATGGTTTCAATTTTACCAATTTTGTTTTCTCCCTGATTACTTGGTGCATTTTTGAGCGCAGGTTTTGCGTATGCAACACATACAATCGACATTAATAATATAGACAATATTTTTTTCATAGGATTTTTAGTTTAATTTTTGGGGTATCCTATGCAAGCTTTTTTACTTTTAGACGCTATAAAGAAAATATTTGTTGGTTTTTTGTGGGATTTTTTTATTTTTATGTTGACAAAAGTTGGATTTTTTGAAATGTTGATAATAGATTTTTAAATAAATCAGAGAAAATTTTAGGTTTACTAAAAGATTTTCGAAAAAAGTTTAGTTTAGTTAGTTAATCATATATAGGTTATTATTGATAAGGGCATCGGCATTGGGTAACCAATGCCGATTTTCATTTTTTTTTTTCAAAAAAAAGACCTGCTCGTTTGAGTAGGTCTGAATGATTAGAGTTTATGTATACGAAATTCTTAATTGTATGCCTTTGAGTAATATTGTTTTTTTACTAAGTGTTGGTTGTTGGCATACCAATTAGGTGTAAAAATGTTTTTTAGAGCAAAATATGGTGTTTTTACCCTTTTATGAATGTTAAATTTGTATTTGCGTTGTGGCTTTTGTGATATAAAAAATGTTGTTTGTTCAGAATATTGATTCATTGTTGTAAATAGTTCGACTAATACTTAGCAAGTTTTATGCCAGTTTTTTATGAAATTTTAGCTTGTTTTTTCTTGTTTTTAACTATTTGATAACAAATAAGTTGTATGTGTGATTTGTAGTGAACGAGCGTTCATGCAATTTTGGCGTCATTGTTTTGTTTTTGTTGTGCTACAAATTTGTAGTTTGTTTTTATGGTAATTGCTACAATTTTGTAGTTTTTCTAAAGTTTTCAAATGATTATAAAAATTAGTTTTTCTTGACTTAGAAAAATCTTTAATATTATATTATAAGTGGCATGGATAAACTAAAATTGAATATATCTGTATTGAAGAAAATAAGTCATTTGGTAGCACGCAGAGTATCTGTGGCGAAAATGATTTCTGAAACTCTTGATATTTTGCATTCTGAGATGGGTTTTTTGCGTGGTACAATAACTTTACGCGAAGGAAAAAACTTAATGATAAAAGCTTCTGAGGGCTTAAGTAAAAGCCAGTCGGAACGAGGCATGTACAAAATAGGGGAGGGAATAACTGGCAAGGTAGCTCTTGAAGGCGTTGCTCGAGTTATACCCGATTTATCTAAGGAAAAAGAATTTTTGAATAAAACGGGAGCTCGTGGTGCAGAACAAAATATTGCGTTTATTTGTGTGCCCGTCGTATACATGGACGATGTCATTGGTACTATAAGTATCGATTGTATTAATGATGAAAAAACCGATCTTGATGCGTCGTTGCATTTGCTTGAAGTTATAGCGAACATCATGGCTGAAGCTATATATGCAGCCTCTATTCAAGTAGAAGAACGAGAAAAACTCATTTCAGAGAATCGCAGATTGCAGTTAGAGTTAGATAATAAATTTCGTCCCGATGAAATTATAGGTAATTGTAGTAATATGAAAAACGTATATTCTATGATTTTCAAAGTTGCTACATCTAATGCTACTGTTCTTATTAGGGGAGAATCAGGCACGGGGAAAGAACTTGTTGCACGAGCAATTCAGAAAAATTCCTTGCGTAAAGAAAAACCATTTGTATCTATAAATTGTGCAGCTCTGCCAGAAGGTTTAATTGAGAGTGAGTTATTTGGTCATGAAAAAGGTTCTTTTACTGGTGCAATAAGTCAAAAAATTGGCTTGGTAGAAGTTGCCAATGGTGGAACATTGTTTCTCGATGAGATAGGCGATTTGTCTATCTTGATGCAGATGAAATTGCTTCGTTTCATTCAAGAACATACCTTTTATAGAATTGGCAGTAATAAGGAACGAAAAGTTGATGTTCGTATAATTGCTGCAACCAGTAGGAATTTAGAAGAAAAAATGCGTGCTGGAACATTTCGCGAAGACTTGTATTATCGCTTAAATGTATTTCCAATTTATTTACCTGCGTTGAGAAATCGCAAAAGTGATATTACTGCATTAGCTGAACACTTCTTGCAAAAATATAATACAGTACATGGCAAAGAAATTGTGCGTATTTCTACAGCAGCAATCAATATGTTGTCTTCTTACTACTGGCCTGGAAATGTCCGTGAGCTTGAAAATTGTATTGAGTACGCTTTGTTGAATACATCGGATAATGTTATTAGCAGTTATAATTTGCCACCGTCTTTGCAAACCGAGGAAACAGTAAAATCGACAGCATCACCAGAGTTTGACGAAAGTGAAATTACCGATTATGAAACATTAGTTGGTAATTTTGAGCGTGAAATTATAATAAACGCATTGAAAAACAACAATGGCAACGCTGCCGCAACTGCGAAATATCTGAAAACAACACCTCGGATAATTTTGTATAAGATGAAAAAACTAAATATTGAGCCATCTTTGTATAAATAAATGAATTGGCTAAAATTTATTGTCAAAATCTACTATCGGAATTTTTCCGATAGTGGATTTGCTATTACACCCAATTTTTCTTTTGCTATACTCAACCACTTTGAAGTATCAAACGAAAAATCTTTTTTGTATATATCACATAATTCTTGATGTGCGAATGCTCTGAAGTTAGCTTGGTAATCGCCCAAATAATGAACTAAAACTTTTGCACCTTTTTGCAATCCACATCGAGCCGACGCACTTGCAATAAGCATTTCCAAAAGACCTGTATTCATATTAAAACGACCTTCTGAATATTTGCGCGTTGAACTACCTGTTATATTTGAATCGGTGAGCAATTTCCCAAAGCTCTTTGCAAATTTTATCGATGGCCTGCGTTCTGCATAAAAGCATAAATTCACAATTCGGTTGTGATTTGGCAAAAGCACCAAGTCGATTCTATTTGCGTAATAAATGTTGTCTTTTGAACGAACCATTTGCCCACCCGATGTTGTGTTCTCCAAAATTTCAGCAATAACCTTATCAGATTTTTCCGACCCCGACATTGCCAAAAATGCCACAGCTCTATTGATATTCCAGTATGGCGATTTCAAATTTCCACGCCAATACAATTCAAGATAATTTTCCGATTGAGGCTCTTTCTCCTCTTGTGCTAAATTCTTTTTTATTTCGTTAAGAATTACTTTTTCGCCCGAATTATCACCAAACCATGAGAGTGCGTATGCCGTTTGCAGATTGCGAATTTTTGAAAAAGACTCTTTGAGCCTTGGCAAAATTTCATCTTTTGATTTTAGACATGCCCAAAGAAGAATACCAGAATCACCGCGTGCGAGTCGCTCGACAATTTCAGTTGTAGAAAGGTTTGTTCGTTTCAAATAATCGTCGGTATAATAACCTAACTTTGTCGATTCATTTACAATTTTTGAGATGTCGAAATCAGCAAGATTTCCACCGTATTTCACAAAATCCGATGCAATTCTACCTTCGACTTCGCCCAAAGTTGCTACATCGCCTGACATTCTCGTAAATTGCAATACATCGTGCGAAACAGAAATAGCGCGTCCTCCAAAGAGAAGTCCGTTTAAATTTTTTGGCACTACACAACCAAACGGAATGTTTACTGCATAGTAGTGTGGAAAGTGTGGGGGTATCATTGCAGTGCGTGCAAATTTACTCATCGGTACGCTATGTGGATCATAATCGCTTGAGGCTTGTGCAATAATATCGGCAGAAGGCTTACCTTCAAGAGCTTCAGCCAATTCCAGCGTTTTCAGCCCGAGTGGGCGACGTGTGTCGCGTGGTGTCAACTGTGGATAAGAGTCGAAATACGACGATTGATAATGTGCTAAAACCATCGCACGTTGAAAGTCTGTAATTTTCGTTATATCGACTATTCCCAAGTCTTTTGATGTTAATTGGCGGTCAGGTGTTTGTGCCGACATAGATTGTATTTGCCACTTGCTGAAATTTATTGCAATTCCCGAACGCTTTTCGCCTTGTGCAAATGGTACACCTGCAAATGCAGAAAGGTCGGCATCGCCAGTACAATCAATAGATACCTTGGACTCCACAAAATACAACTTTGAATCTTTTGTGAAATATGCACCGATAAGTCTGCTATTTTCCACCAATGCACCACACAATATTGCACCAGTTATTACTTTAGCATTTTTGAGCAATTTTGAATTTATTACAGAAAAAATTGTACCTCCCGATACGCCTATTTTTTTTGTTTTTTTCGATTGTGCTATGGATTCTCTCAAGAGTGGATGAGTCTTGATATTCCAATAGTATCCGACTACGCCTCCATTGACTTTTGTTCCACCATAGTCGTGGAAGCACTCTATCCCTATTGCGTTTGTTCCACGTTCTGTTGCAGATTTTAATGCGTACACGCCAGCTGAACCTACACCAGCTACTAAAACATCGCACGAGATTTTTTCAGCCTTTACAGTAGATAAATCAAACTTATAAAAAGGCGTGGTAAAGCCATCTTCAACTATTCTTTCATCAAAATTTTGTGCGAGAATATCACCATTGACCGACACAAATTTAACTGATTTCTTTGCCGTACTCGCCTTCAACGATTTTCCAAATTCCACGCTTTTTGTGTACAATTTGAAAACATCATCACACGAGTTTATCTCTGCAGAATTTTCAAAAATAAAATAGTTCTTTATATTAACATTTTTTAGTTCCCCATTTACAAAATGCGAACACTCGCGTGCAAACGATATGTTCAAGATATTGTGCAACCCTTTTGGCAATGATTTTTTATTCTCCAAAATTTCGTTGGCACACAAACGAGCACATCTTTCAACCACAGAAAAATCCGACGATTTACAAGGTACTTCAAAAGTCAAGTATGCACAATCTTCTCTTGGTTTTGCGAAAGCAAACTTTGCATTTATTTTTTTTGAATTTAAATTTATTACAAAATTTTCAGGGCATTTTTTTGCCTTCCAGCATCGCAATGTAAAAGTTGATTTTACGATTTCAAACCTTGATTTAGTAATGTTGCGTGTAAAAATATTTGCATTTCCACAATCGACAAATGACGAACATTTAACGGCAATAGCACCTTGTTTTGTAGAAATTGCAACACCCGATACAGCGTTGTTATCATCTTTAAATACTCCGAAAACATCAGCCATAAAAAGAATGTCAACTCCGTTCATCACAAGCGAGCGCATCAGACTTTTATTTATGCTACCACCCAAAAATACGACCTTATTACCGAGTTCAGAATTGTATTCCCCTGTGAGATTTTTATTGTTAATATCGAGTTTTTCATCTTCGGGGAAGAAGATTTTTTTCATGTCTTCTCTCCAATTCTCAAAACCATTTTTATCGAGAGAAAGATTGAAATTTTCAACCATATCCCAGCCAGTACATGTGCGACGATCAACAAGCAATACACGCAATCCCTTTTGAGATGCTGAAAGCGCTGCAAATGCTCCCGCAAGACCTGTCGAGTTTATAACGACATCATATCCACGTTCTGCATCGATAGAAAATAATCTCGATGTTTCTTTTTTTACATCGGCGTATGTGAAATTTCTGCTCAGCATCAATCCACTGAATGCCAATATACAGCCTCTTATAAATTGGCGTCTTTTCATTTTTTTTGATTAAAGTTCTAATACAATTTTGTAGTTGCCACTTGGGATATTCTTTACATCAACATCTTTTGCAAGGTTGCCATTTATAGTTGCATTTTGCAATTCATTATTTGGCAGACAAATTGAGCCTGTCGAGTTTGACGGAATTTTTATATGCCAGACAATTTTCGTTCCGTCTTTGTGCCACTTACTTTCGGCAAGTCCGTATGGAGTTTGGTAAGTTGCGTTGGCGTATTTAAAATCAATACCCTTAAATTTTGGGGCAAAGATTATATTTTTAAAACCGACATTTTTTTCATCGTACCAAAGGCCTGCAACATCTTTGTAGAGCCATTCACCGATTGCTCCATACGCATAGTGGTTGAACGACATATCGCTTTCACCAGCCCAAGTTTCCCAAATTGTAGTTCCACCTTGAGCTACTGCAAACAACCACGATGGCGATTTTTTATTCATCAACAACTTGAATGCTATATCGTTGCGACCAAATTTTGCCAAGGTCGGATTGAGCAACGGAGTTCCCAAGAAGCCTGTATTTAAGTACCAGTTATCACGTTCCAAACATTTTAGGAATTTTTCAAAGCAAAGCTTTTCTAATTGCTTGTCGGATATAACATTATTTGAAAGCGTCATCAAATAAGCTGTTTGACAATCCGAAAGCACAGTACCATCGGACTTTACAAATTGCTTTTGATAAGCTTTTTTGATATCGGTTGTTAGTTTGGTAAATTCATCTGCATCGGCTTGTTTACCCAATATTTTAGCAACTTTTGCCATAATTGCAGATGTACGAATAAAGTACGCTGTCGAGATTAAATCGTTTGGAGCATCGGGAGCAAAACGTTTACCATGTTTTCTTTTCTTTGGTCTTGGTGTTGGTTGAAGCCAATCGCCAATTCCTGTATTTTTGCCGATTAGTTTTGTAGATTTTTTCTTTTGGAACATAATCCACTTTTTCATTCCTTCATAATTGCGACGTAGTATTTTGGTGTCGCCATAAAATAGGTAGTTTTCCCATGGGCAAATAACCCCACAGTCTGACCATCCTGCACACTGTATAGTATATTTTGGCAAGTTTGGCGCGTAATATGGATAAACCCCATCTTTGCTTTGTGCATCGTTTAGGTCTGTCATCCACTTCATAAAGAAGGCATTTAAATTCATATTGAAGAGGGCTGTTGGCATAAATACTTGAGCATCGCCAGTAAAACCCATACGTTCTGCACGTTGTGGGCAGTCAGTTGGAGTAGAGAAGAAGTTGCTACGTTGTCCCCACTGAATATTACTTTGAAGTTTATTTACGAGAGGGTCGGAGCATTCAAACGAGCCTGCCATTCTTGAGGCTGTTCGCAAGACCAAGCCTTTTACATTTTCTTTTGTAAGATTGAAGTTGTTTGGCAGACCACTAACTTGCAGATAACGGAACCCATGATATGTAAACATTGGCTTCCATTTGAATGGATTACCATTCGAAATGTAGATGTCTGTCGATTTTGCAGTTGAGTAGTTTTCTTTGTAGAATTTTCCGTCAACGAGTATTTCGGCACACTCTATTTTTACTTCAGTTCCTGTTGGTAGAACTGGCATATCTAATTGTGGAATTCCTGCAAAGTTTTGACCAAAGTCTAATAAGAATGTACCATTACCTGTTTTTGTTATTTTGACAGCTTCAAGAACTTTTGTACATTTGATAGGCTCGCAACGACGTGGTTCAATGAATGGCGTTTTGTTGTTGTATTTTTCAAGTTGTGGAGTTTGCCAAGATACATCGTTGAAGTTTGGAGATGTCCAACCAGCAAATTCTTTGCGAGAATCGTAAATTTCGCCATCGTAGATATCGGCTGAAAGTCTTGCTCCGTATGAAAATTTCCAAGAAGAATCTGTTGCGATTGTCTCTTTTGTGCCGTCGATGTATTCAACTTCAATTTGCAACATAACATCGGGTTTAAAACGTTCCAATGGAGGATTTTTAGCACGAACAATATAACACCACGCTTGAGTTCCACAATACCAACCATCTGCAAGTTCTATGCCAATGGCATTCTTACCTTTCTTGAGATTTTTTGTGATGTCGTAAGTGTTGGCTTGGGCGCGAATTGTGTATTCAGTCCAACCTGTGCTCCAATAATCATCGCCAATAATCTCGCCATTTAGATGAGATTTTGCAATGCCTCGGCAGGTCAAATAAAGACGTGCTTTTTTTACTTCTTTTTTAAGCTCAAATTCTTTTCTAAAATATGAAGGTGGTATTGTTCTATACTTCAACTTCATACGATCCCCCATAAAAGGAATTTCAGTATCTTTAGGCTCTGGATTATCGGGCGATGACAACCAGTTTGCAGTCCAATCTTGGCTATTTATACCTGCTTCAAAAAAGTTGATGTCGGAAAATTTGCTTTCGTTGTTATGATTGTCCCATACTTTAACTTTCCAATAGAGCTTTTGACGGGCTTTAACCTCTTGTGGAAATGGAATTTTTACTGATTGCGATGAGTTTACTTTACCAGAGTCCCAAAGAATATCTTTTGATAAATCGGGTGATGTTCCAACAATAATTTGATACGCACTTTGCTTTATGTTGTAGCCTTCGGGTAATTGCCACGAAAACGTTAAATCTTCAAGATTGTAGCCAACTGGGTTTTCATAAAATTCGCCAACGGTGAGCGTATGTGGTTTTAATTGTTGCGTTTTACATGCGCATAAGATTGAGCAACACAAAGTTAATATCGAAAATGCAAATGTTTTCATAGAAAGAATATTTGTTTTAATTAGAGCAGTGTCAATGTTTTTCTGTTGACGTGTTTGTTGGTGATTATAAGATTATTTTCAAAATTTATGGATAGTCTTTTAATAAATGGTGGGTGCCGTCTCAACGGCGAAGTTTCAGTGTCGGGAGCAAAAAACGCATGTTTGCCAATGTTTGCTGCTGCTCTTTTAACAGATCAAAAATGTGTTCTTAAAAATGTTCCTGATTTGAGCGATGTACGCTTTATGGCTGAGATAATTTCGGCTCTTGGTGCAGAAATTTCTAATACAGCATCAGGTGTTTGGGAAATTCAAGCCAAGAATGTTTCACCAATAGCCCCTTACGACCTTGTTCGCAAGATGCGTGCAAGTATTTGTTTGTTAGGTCCGTTGTCGGCAAGACTCAAAAAAGCACAGGTTTCTATGCCAGGTGGTTGTGTTATTGGTGCACGTCCTGTAGATTTGCATATAAAGGGTATGAAAGCTCTGAATTGTAATGTGGAAATAGACAAGGGCTACATTTGTGTAGATGCACGCAGAATGCGTGGTGCTAATATTTATCTTGGTGGTCGTTATGGTAGTACTGTTACTGGAACTGCAAATATAATAATGGCATCGGTTTTAGCAGTGGGGACAACTGTCATTGAAAATGCAGCTTGCGAACCAGAGATTACTGATTTATGCAAAATGCTCGTGAAAATGGGGGCAATAATTGATGGTGCAGGTTCGCCTACAATCACAATTACTGGTGTACCTCGTTTAGGTGGTGTTGAACATTCGGTATTGCCTGATAGAATTGAAGCAGGTACATGGCTAATTGCTGCGTTGGCGTCGAAGGGTAAAGTTTTAGTAAAGGGTGCGTTGAAGCGTCATTTGGGATCGCTTTTAGATGTTCTTGAAAAGGCAAATTGCGAAATTGAAATTCGCAGTGCAACATCTATGTATGTTGATGCATCAAAGGTAAAGATTATGCCGATAGAAGCTACAACATTGCCATACCCTGGTTTACCTACCGACTTACAAGCTCAGTTGTGTGCTTTGATGACTCAAGCAAAAGGTATATCTATAATAACCGAGCGTATTTATCCTGAACGTTTTATGCATGTTCCAGAACTTTGCAGAATGGGTGCAGAAATTAGTAGAGAAGGCGCAAGTGCTATAATTAGTGGTGGTGCAAGATTATCGGGAGCTCCAGTTATGGCGAGTGATTTGCGTGCATCGGCAGCTTTGGTAATTGCAGCTTTGGCAGCAGAGGGGCAAACCCACATTAGCAGAATTTATCACTTAGATAGAGGTTATGAGGGTATCGATACTAAATTGGCATCGTTAGGTGCTAAAATAGAACGTGTGAAAGAATAAAAAAGTGTAAATATTTGCCGATGTAGAATACTTAATAAAAAATTAGTTAGTATCTTTAATAAAAAATATTGAAGTTTTAAAAAAAATATATTGTATTGATATCCACTTCCTTAAAAATATAAACATTAAATGACAAACAATAGACCCTTCAGCACAAATCCAGCAAATAAAGGCGGAAAACGCCCACAGAATAATAAAGGAGGCCGTAACTTCGGCCCAAGACGTAACGAACGCATTAGAGCACCACGTATAAGAGTTATAGGTGCCGATGGAGCACAGTTGGGGATTATGTCTCCACAAGAGGCTTTGGCAATTGCACGCCGTGCAGGTTTGGATTTGCTTGAAGTATCGCCTAATGCCGAACCACCTGTTTGCCGTATTCTCGACTACGGTAAATATATGTACGAAGAATCTAAGAAACAAAAGTCGCATAAGGTTGCAACTGTAAAAGTGAAAGAAATTAAGTTGCGTCCGATGATTGAAATGAACGACTTTATGACTAAAATTCGCAATGCCGAAAAATTCCTTTTCCAAGGCAATAAGTTGAAGATTACTTTGATGATGCGTGGTCGTGAAATGGAATTTAAAGATAAAGCTTTTGAAGCTGTAAATAGAGCTATTGAAGATTTGAAACATATTGGTCATGCTGATTCTGAGCCAAAATTGATGGGCAGAAATATTGGTGTTTCGTTGTCGCCAGTAGCTCAAAATCAACGCAAGTTGAAATATTCAAAAGAGTCCGACGAAATTCCTGCCGACGACTCTCAGGAGTAATATTAAAGTGCTATCAAGACGCCTATTTTTTAAGTTATTTGCGGGGTTGTTTATGTTTTGGGCAACCTCGCTTTTGGCGCTTGATGTAAATGGTATAAACTATATAAGCCTTTCGCAGTACGCTAAGATGACTGGCATGAAGTATAAAACTTTGGTGCGTGGTAAAAAAATGTCGGTCTTTAGTCAGTACCAAAATTTAAGTTTTGAAGTAAATAGTAGAGTTGCCAGAGTAGGTGGATATGCACTTAATTTAGGGCATCCGATTGTGGCAAATAAAGGAATGTTGTATTTGTCGAAACGCGATGTTTACAAAACGCTGTTTCCAGTGTTGTATCCGTCGCAGTTAAAAAATCCACGAGTACCTTTTCATGTTGTAATTGATGCTGGTCATGGTGGTCGCGATAATGGTGCTGAAAATAAAAGTTTTGGGGTAAAAGAAAAAAACGTAAACTTAGATATTGCGTTGCGTTTGGGGAATGCATTGCGACAAATGGGTTATAAGGTTTCGTTTACACGCACAAAAGATACCTTTATCGAGTTAGAACATCGCCCTGTTATAGCTAACAGAAGAGGTGCTGATTTATTTATTAGTATTCATAGTAATGCCGCTACAAATAGAAGTGTGTCGGGGGTTGAAACTTACGCGTTAACACCAGTGTGGTTGCCATCAAGTTCATCAACAAAACTTCGCAAGTCTGATACGGAAAGTTTTGCAGGTAATAATGTAGATGGTTGGAGTCAGTTGTTGTCGTTTAATATTCAGCGTAGTCTTGTTGATAGCACAGATTCTGATGATAGAGGGGCGCGTAGAGCCAGATTTGCAGTTTTGCGTACGGCTACAATGCCGTCTTGCTTGGTTGAAGTTGGTTTTTTGTCGAATAGGGCAGAATGTTCAAAATTGATAAATAAATCGTATCGCCAAAATGTTGCAAATGCAATAGCTCGTGGAGTCGCACGTTATGCATCTATTGTTCGCAGATGTAAAAAGTAACCTTTTATTAAAAAAGAGGAAACATTGTGAAAAAAATATTGGTGGGTATTGCATTGATGTATGCTTTGTTTTGTTTTGGGCAAAACATAAAATATAATGTAGATGCACAATCGGGAGCATTGAGTAGTATATCGATAGAAAACGATACTCGCAATATGAACTGGGTGTTGCATGCTGGTCAGAAACATTTTATTAAATCTGAAGATTTGTGGGGGCTTGGCTATTTTACAAAGACCGATATTTATGGATTTTCAAAAAAGGTAAGTTGGTCGAAGCCCGATAAAATTTCAATAATCGGCGATAGTAATACAAGTATATACTCGGCTGAAGGAGTAAATATAAAAGTTTCTCGAAAAATTGAAAATGGCAATTTGGTTGAAACTTATAGTTTTAAAAATATAACACCTGCAAAGCTTAAAATTTCAGATGTTGCTGTAAATACGCCTTTCAACGATAACTACGATAAATCAGATATTTGTTTGAATGGCAGAACTCATGCTCACATCTGGGCTGATGGTGGAAATTCTGCATACGTTTGTGCTATAAATATGGGTGCAAATGCGCCTCATTTGGGATTGGTTATTAACGACGGAGCTATGTCGGGATACGAAATTAGAAAACGTTCTAAAAAATTTGGAATGTCGAATTTTAGGGGTGTTATTATGATGAATTTTTCTTCATTTGAATTAGCTCCAAACGAAGAAAAATTGTTTTCGTGGACAATATTTTCACATTCAGGTTGGAACGATTTTTTCAAAAAAGCACAATCTTTAGGTGCTGTTGTTGCCGAGTTTGAAACATCGCCAACGATAATTTTGGGTGAGGAAATAAAAGTTGTGTTTAAAAGCGAAAAGAAAATCAAAAATCCTCGTGTGTGTGTAAATGGTAAAGATGTAGATTTTAGTACATCGTTGTTTTCAAATAATATTGAAATTTATTTAAAGCCTTCATCGTTGGGTGAAGTTGAAATTGTTTTGCATTATGACAACGACAAATATACGAAGGCTGTTGCAAATGTTGTTGAAAATTCAGATAAAATAATGAAACAACGTGCCGATTTTATCTTGAAAAATCAACAGATGAACAATCCTCAAGATAGACGTTATGGGGCGTTTATGGTTTACGATAATATCGAAAATAAAATTTATCTGAACAACGATTCTCGCAAGGCTAACGATGTAGATGAAGGAGCTGAACGCTTAGGTATGGGTATATTCTTGGCTCGTTTGGCACAAGTATCGCCCGACGCAAATTTGAACAAGGCTTTGATTCGTTATGCCGATTTTGTTCGCAATAAGTTGCAAACACCAACGTATATAACTTATTCAACTACTTTTCAAAATACTCGTAATAGATTTTTTAATTATCCTTGGGTTGCACGTTTTTATTGTGAGATGTACAGACTTACTAAAAATAAAGATTATCTTATACACGCAGTCGGTACAATGAATTCGTTTTACGAGCAGTTCGGGTATTCTCGCTATACGTTAGATACTCCAGTGTTTGTTATGGTTAACGCTTTGCGTGATGCAAATATGAATAAAGAAGCCGATGCTATGTTTGTACATTTCAAAAAAACTGCCGATATTTTTATAGAACGAGGTGGCGATTATCCTAAACAAGAAGTCGATTACGAACAAAGTATTGTAGCACCTGCGGCAATGCATTTAATGGATATGTACTTGCTAACTAAAGATAAAAAATGGCTTGATGGTGCAAAAATTCAGTTGAAGTATTTAGAGGCTTTTGATGGTCAGCAACCGCATTATCGTTTGCAAGATGTAGCAATTCGCCACTGGGACGCTTTCTGGTTTGGGAAACGTAGAATATGGGGCGATACATTCCCTCATTATTGGATTTGCTTGTCGTCTATGGCATATTCAATGTATGCTGATGCTACAGGCGATGTTGCGTATCGCAAGAAAGCCGAAAATGGAATTCGCTCTTGCTTAAGCTTGTTTTACGGCAATGGCAGAGCAACGTGTGCATACGTTTTCCCGAATAAAGTAGATGGTTTTTCAGGCAAGATTGCCGATGAATTTGCCAATGATCAAGATTGGTCGTTAGCGTTTTACTTAATGATAACTAATCGCAATTACTAAAAATTATGAGTACAAAAATTTTCTATGTTCATGGACTTGGCGGTGGTGTGATGTCATCAACATATATCGGATTGTGCAAACATTTTGATGATGTCGAAATTTTGCAATATCCGTCTGAAAGTGCTAAGTATGGCGAAAATCTCGATATTATTTGCAATAAGTTTTTCGAGGTTTTAGAGCGCGATGTTCCCGATAAAATTGTAGTGGTTGGATCATCGTTGGGTGGGTTTTTCTCGTCGAAGTTGGTCGATGAATATGTGCGTAGAGGTTGCGATGTAAATAAGCTGGGCGTGGTGTTGGTAAATCCTGCATCGTATCCGTTTGAAGTTGCTGTTGTGCGTGAATATCCAGCCGAACTTGTAAATTCGTACGATAACATAATGATTTCGCAAAATCCAAACGTTAAAAAAGTAGTTGTCTTAACTGAAGACGATGAAGTTTTAGATGCTTTTAAAACAGCAGAACGTATGAAAGAAAATGGTGAAATTGTTATGTTCAAAAATGGCAAACACAGTTGCTATGAAGCCCTTGAAAATGATATTATAGGCTTTGTAAAACGCTTTTGTTAATTTTAAATTGGCTAAAAAAACGTCCGCAAGTGCGGACGTTTCTTGTTTTTAATTACTGTTCTTTTGAGGCATTGTTGTGTTGACGTTTGCCTCTGTTTTGATGACGGCGATTATTATATTTGCCATCTTTATTGAATTTCTTGTTATGGAAATTCTTTTTACCTTTGAAATCTTTTTTGAAGTTTTTATCGAACTTCTTTTTGTTGTCTTTGTTCTTTTTCTTTTTTGAACCAAAAATAGATTTCAATGCCGACTTAATTCGAGCAAATATTGATACAGGAGGACATGCCACTTCGTCAGCTGCACTGTACGAAACTACGCCATCTTGTTTTTTATCGCTATTAGCACTCTTCGGACGCAAATCTTCAAGCGGAACTTCTATTGCACGTGGTGTGAATTTCTTTTGTTCAAAAGCTGGACCATCGTGGTTCTTTTGAGCTTCGCATTTGCATTCTTTAGATTCTTGTTTTGGTTCTTCTGCCGATTTTACTTCGTCGGTTTTATTTTGTAGTTCTTCCGATTTTTCTTCAGCCTTTTTGCGTTCTGGGTAACCATTTACGTTTGAACCACTGAGTTTTTCGGATTCTACGGATATGTCAGATACTTCGCCACATACTTGTGTGTTTTGCTTTGACTTTACTTGGGCATTTGAGCCTGCACGACTATTTCTGCCGTTCTTACGACGAGGTTGTGATTTTGCTGGTACTACTGGTACTTCAGCTTGGGGAACGTCTTCTACAGCTGTCGGAGCAGGAACTGGTTGTTGCTCAACCGCAATATCGACAGGTTGTTCGACGTCGTTTTGATTATTTTGTTCCATGATGTTTTTTATTTTATGTTTTTTGAGCGATGGATTTGCCATTATATTTTATAATTAGTTCTTCTTTTTTGCTCAACGCTCTCATTTTTTATAGTTTAAAGAACTTTTTATGCGCAATAACATATCGTTTTGATTGCGATGGGTAAAAGGCAAATCAAATAAACTTTCTATAACATCAGATTTTTTTTTAGTTTACAATATTTTTTTTAAGAAAGACTCGACATTTCATTAAAATAAATCACTCTTTTTCTCATGGAAACTTTATTAGAAAATTTGCGTAAGCGTGGTTTTGTACCTCACTTTTTCAATACAGCTAACGAGGCTAAAGAATTTTTTAAAGCCGAATTGAAAAATAATACCATAGGTATTGGTGGCTCTGTAACAATTTCGCAATTAGGACTTTATGATATGTTGTCGGAGGGCAATACGGTTTATAGTCATTCGGTAGATAAATCGCCAAATGTGTTAGAAAACGCATCGTTGGCTGAAGTTTACATAAGTGGTGCAAACGCTATTGCCGAAACTGGCGAGATTGTAAATATTGATGGCCGTGGTAACAGAGTGTCATCGGTAATTTGGGGGGCTAATCGCAAAAAAGTGTATATTGTAAGTAGCACAAATAAAGTTGTAGCAACTCTTGAAGATGCTATATTTCGTGCCAAAAATGTTGCAGCACCTCAAAATGCAAAAAGATTAAATCTAAAAACACCTTGTGCTATAAAAGCCGATAAATGTTATAAATGTAATAGTCCGGATAAGATTTGTAGGGTGTTAACTGTGTTGGGGTACCCAACTTCAGCCGAAACACATATAGTTTTGATAGCTGAAAATCTCGGGTATTGAGAAAATTATGATATTTGATGCAAAAAAATAAAAAAAAGTGTTGCAAAAGATTTTTAGAATAGTTTAATAGTGGCTTTTATTGATTTTCAAAAAGGAGTATTTTATGTCACAGCACAATAGTTTTAAAAGTGGCGGATCGTCATCATCAAAGAAGCGCAGTGTTCTCAAGCGCTTTGAACGCATCGATTTGCTCCGCAAACGCGGCGCATTGAAGACAGTTACACGCGTAACAGGTTTGCCAAAGACAAAGCCAGCTGAATAAGCCAAGGTTTTTGTTTTTTCAGTCATTATAATTTAAAAACGAGTTCAGATATAAGTGTTCTCGTTTTTTTGTTTTGTTGAGCGTTTTTTGTTGCGCTTGGTTAACAAAAGTTAAAAATATTATTTGTTTTGAAAAAAGGTAGCAACAGTTCAAATCCATTTGAAGAAGTAATGCAAGACTTACGACCATTGTTTAAGTCGTTCGAGCGTTATTTGATAGGGCAGGCATCACATTTTGTTCCAGAAATAAGAAAAGCAGCTACCGAGGTAATAGCACCTAAGGGTAAGTATATTCGCCCAATGTTAGTTTTTTCATCGGCTGTATCTGATGCCGATAAAACCGATATTATACGCAGGGCAACAATTGTTGAGCTTACACATCTTTCAACTTTGGTTCACGACGACGTTATAGATAATGCGTCTATGCGTAGAAATTGTATTACGCCTAACAGTAAATATGGTGCTAGAACTGCTATTTTATTGGGCGATGTTATATTCTCGCACATGATGTTGTTGGCTTTTGAAGATGCTAATTCAGATGTTGCAAAACAAACAGCAAAGTGTATCAGAACAATCTGTGAAGGCGAAATACGTCAGACATTGTCGGATAAAGCTGAAATTGTATCGCGCAAGAAGTATTACGAGATTGTTTATGGCAAAACAGCTGCATTGTTTGAGTTGTCTTGCTTGCTTGGGGCAATGTCGGGTAGTGCAGATGAAAAGTGGATAAAATCGGCTTCTGAGGTTGGTAAGCAGTTGGGAATTGCGTATCAGATTTATGACGACATTTGCGATTGGTTTATGTCGGAGGCTGATGCTGGTAAGACACTCGGTACAGATTTAATATCGGGCAAGCAAACGTATCCTTTGATTTTACTAATCGAAAAGCTATCTAAGTCGAAAGTTAAGTCTTTCGTGAAAAATTTACCAACATCAGATTTTAATAGTATACGAAATATGATGCTTGAATATGGCGTTTTAGATGAATGTTCTAAAGAATATTTCCGTAGAATTTCTTTAGCCGAAAAAGCTCTAAAGCCTTTCGACAAGCACAACGCTAATCTCTTGAAATGTTGTAAGGTTATGCGTTCGTTGAATGTGAATTTTTAATTATGAATTGCTCGCAAGCTTTGTATCTTTGTGGAATTTCGCACGAAAACGCCAATGCAGAGCAAATTGGAGTGTGTGGTGTTGCTAAAGAAAATTGCGTTGCAAAAGAACGGTTAATTCTTGAAAAATACGGTTTAGCTGAAGTTGTTTTGCTTAGTACTTGCAACAGAGTTGAATATTATTTTGTGGGCGATAAAATAGATGTAGAAGCTTTTAAATTAGAGCTTTTTGGCGATGCTAATAAATTGTGCTACTTCAAAAAAAATAAAGAAGTTGTTTCGCATTTGTTTGAAGTTGCATCGGGGTTGAAATCGCAGATGACTGGTGAGACCGAGATTTTTGGTCAGGTGAAAACTGCGTATTTGCGTTCATTCGAAAGTAATCATTGTGGACGCATTTTGAATGCTGTTTTTCAGAAGTCGGCACAAGTTGGTAAATGGATTCGTACAAATACTGAAATTGGACATGGTAAAATTAGTATAGGTAGTGTAAGTGCTGAGTTGGCATTGCACATATTTGAAGATATTTCAAAAGCTAATATTTTATTAGTAGGTTCGGGTGAAGCAGGCAAATTGATTGCCGATGCTCTTTATGTGCGAGGCGCTCAAAACATAACAATAGTGTCGCGTACTCGTGAAAATTCCGATAAACTCGCCAAAGAAATAGGCGTAAGAAGTGCAGATTTAAACGATGGCTTAGATCAACTTGGATTATTCGATATAGTTGTATGTGCAAGTTCAGCAGGCGAATTAATTAGTTGCGATATGGTAAAAAGCTCTATGAAAAAACGTGTATCGCCAATGTTCTTGATAGATCTTTCAGTCCCAAAAAACATAGATGAAAATTGTGCCGATTTAGATGACGTGTATTTGTACGATATGAAAAATCTATCCGATATTGCATCGTCGAATATGAATATGCGTAAGGGCGAAATAGCAACAGCAAAATCGATTATAGATAAAAAAGCCGAAGCTCTTGTTGAAAAATTAAAACTATAAAAAACTTGGCAATATCCTATTTTGTGGTCAACAATAACAACGCACAACGAGTTATATTTTTTAGGATTTGTTTTTTCATATTAATTTAATTATGTGTGGTTTAATAAATCTTAGATTATACTTTTAAATAAGTTTTTGTTTTATACATAGCATACAAAATTGCAAAAACTACTACACATTGTATAGGCGTGTAAAATTCTACAATTATTGTTGGTAAGCTTTTTTCAAAACCCGATGGAAATACAAATATTTTTGTGAGCGAATACAACATATATGCTGCAATTGCGTTCATTCCGTAGATTTTCAACCAACTTATAGCCTTGCTGAAATTTAAGCAATCAACAACGTAGTAGAATGTTGCCATCAGTAAAACGCATAAACCACCACTCCAAAGTGTGAACGAACTATTCCATATCTTTTTGATAATAGGCATTTGGAAACTAAGCAAGTAGCCCAAAGCTAATAGTATTATTGCAAAAATAAATAATGCTAAAGCGTTTGAAGTCTTTTCAGTTTTGCGACGCATAATGTGTCCGCAGAAAACACCAAACATTGTTGTTACGCCGAAGTTGAGCGAACTCAAAACCCAAGTATAACCACTATGACCTGCACGGAACTTACCCAAAACAGCATTGTCGACGTAGTTGGAAAAGTTGCCATCTTTTGTAAAATCGCCACAGAAAGTTATCAACGCCCAGTAGATTGCAAATATTACAACGCTTGCAATTATTTGACCTCTAATTTTAAAGTTTAACAAAAGTATTGAAGAAATTAAATACCCAACAGCTATTGCTTGAAGTGTGTTTGAATATGGCTTAAGTATTGAAATATCGAAGGTTGTCCAGAATTTTGCAGTTAGTAGATTGCCTTGAACTAACATTCCCAAAATAAATAAAACAAGTACTCGGCGTAATATTCTTATGTAGGTTCCTTTTCCGTTATATTTAGCAAAAGAAAATGGCATTGCGACACCTGCCATAAACATAAATAGGGGCATAATTATATCCCAAAATGCAAAGCCTTCCCATTGAACATGATGGAATTGTGTTTCAATACATGTAGGAATACAGCCATACTTTTGAGATACCCATTTTAAAAGTGGACCAAAACATACTAAAACAAAAAGGTCGAAACCTCTGAGAATATCGAGTGAATTTAAACGTTGATTTAAATTTTTCATATTTACAAATTAGGTTATAGTTGTAAGTTATTTTATGTTGTTGCTGTATGTTGTAAAGTAATTTTTTGCTTAACAGTTAAGATAAAATACTATGATTTTAGAAAATTATAGCTCTTTATTATCAATAAAAATCTTGTTTTTTTGAAGTATATAAGTATTGTTGATGATAAATGAAGTCGAAAAATACAACACTTGCACAGCGTGCTTATGATTCTATATTTGAAATGCTTGTGCAAAAAAAAATAAAACCCTCTGAAACTATAAAACGCAGAGATATTGCTACAGTTTTGAATATGAGCTTGGCTCCTGTTGCAGAGGCTATGCAACGTTTGGAAAACGAAGGTTTTTTACTTACAAAACCACGAAGCGAAACAACTGTTGTTGGTGTAGACGAAACATCAGTTAAAAATTTGTGTGTGTTGCGAATTGCGTTAGAGACTCAGGCTGCTCGTATGTATGCTTCAAAAATTCCAGAAGATGATTTTGATGAATTGATGAAGCTTGCAGAGAAAATCGATAGCGCAAATTCTGAAAAAATAAATTGGTTGGCTGAAATAAAATTTCACTCGGCTTTAGTTGATTTGGCAAAGTGTCCACCTCTTAGTAAAACATTTGATGGTGTTATGAAACGCAATCTGTTTTACTCGGTATGTAGTGTTTTTCCAAAAGATAGACAGGCTTCGCACGTTGAACTTTTAAAATCTTTAAAAACGGCGTCGCCCGATGTTGCAGAAAAATTGTTGCGCGAGCATATTTCTAAACGCGTAAATGTTGATGCTTGATTATAACTTATTTGAGCATATGTAAATCTTTTGTAATTTTAGAAGTCTGAAAAGACTTCTTTTTTTATAAAAATCTTGACAGATATATCAGAAAATGTAGCTTAGGGCATCTGATATATCAGTATTTTTAATTAATTTTATTTATGGAAAAAATTACAGGACTTATAGATGCTCCATATGCTCCATTTAAGGACAATGGCGAAATTAACTTGGACATAATCGGTAAGTATGCCGAAATGCTCATTAAAAATGGAATGAAGGGCGTATTTGTAAATGGCTCAACAGGTGAAGGGTGCAATTTGACAGATGCAGAAAGAATGCAAATTGCAGAAGAATGGGTTAAGGTGTCGCCTCCCGATTTTAAAGTTATTATTCATGTTGGAACATGTTCGTTAGAATCGGCTTGTATACTTGCAAAGCACGCTCAAGATATTGGTGCGTGGGGGGTAGGGGCAATGCCATCGGCTTTTCCAAATATTGCATCGGCTAAGACTTTGGCAAAATATTGTCAAAAGATATGTCAGTGGTGTGGCGATATACCATTCTACTATTATCATATGCCAGTCTTTAGCAAAACATTTGTGTCTATGGTAGATTTGTTGCGCGAAATGGATAAATTAGATGTCAAAAATTTTGCTGGTATAAAATTTACCGACGAACATTTGTATGAGTACAATCAATGCCGACTTTTTGCAAATGGCAAATACGATATTTTGCATGGTCAAGATGAAACAGCACTTTGCAGTCTTGTTCAAGGTGGAGCAGCAGGGTGCATTTGTGGTACTACAAATTATAATGGACGTGTGCAGAATGAAATTTTGAATGCATGGAAAAATGGCGATTTGAAAAAAGCTAACGAAATGCAAAATTACTCGCAAGAAGTGATAAATATTATCTGTAAGTATAGAGGAAATATAGTGGGAGGTAAGCGAATAATGAAGCTTATTGGTTTAGATTTAGGTCCAAATCGTCTACCATTTGAAAATCTTACCGACGAAGAAGAAATAGCTTTAAAACAAGATTTGCAAGCTATCGATTTCTTCAACAAATGTAATATAGTTTAAGATGTGTAAAGATAAAGCATATCCTTGGTTATTGGTTGGTCTGTTATGGGTTGTTGCATTGCTCAACTATATGGACCGACAAATATTGTCGACATTGCAAACCTCGATAGCAGTCGATATTCCACAATTGCGTTTGGCAGAAAATTTCGGTCAGTTAATGGCAGTGTTTCTTTGGATTTATGCAATCATAGGTCCATTTGCAGGTATGGCTGGCGATAGATTCGATAAAAAACGTGTTATTGTGTATTCGCTTGGTATTTGGAGCTTGATAACATTGTTGATGGGATTTGCTCAGAATTTTACACAGTTGTATATTTTGCGTGCAGGTATGGGGCTTTCTGAAGCTTTGTATCTGCCTGCTGCACTTGCTTTGATTGCATCAGAACATACCGATAGAACTCGAGCGTTGGCTGTTGGAATTCATATGACAGGCCTTTATGTAGGTCAAGCTTTGGGTGGTTTTGGTGCAGTATTGGCAGATGTTGCATCGTGGCGAATGGCGTTTATAGCGTTGGGTGTGTTTGGTGTTGCGTATGCGTTGTTGTTGTGCGTTTGTTTGCGAAGCTCGAAAAACATTCAAACAAATAGTATAGAAAAACAAGGTTTAGGTGGTGTGATTGATAGCTTTAAGCAATTGCTGAAAAGTCCTCAATTTGTAGTGATACTTTTTTATTTTTCAGCAATATCTATGCCAAGCTGGGCAAGTAAAAATTGGTTGCCTACATTGTTTGCACAAAATCTAAATTTAGATATGAAAATTGCAGGTCCTACGGCAACTATAACGTTGGCATTGGCATCGTTTGTTGGTGTGGTCGTTGGTGGAATAATGTCGGATAAATTAGGGGCAAGATTTTTGCGTGGCAGAATTTTTGTGTTATCGGTTGGATTGTTCTTGTGTATTCCTGGATTGGTGTTTATGGGGTTTTGCCAGTCGGCAGTATGGGTTGTTGTTGCAGGATTATGCTTTGGAGTTGGCTTTGGATTTCTCGATGCAAGTAATATGCCTGTGTTGTGTCAGTTTGTAAATTCCCGTAGTAGAGCAGGGGCTTATGGCATTATGAATACAGTTGGTGTGTCGGCAGGTGGCGTTGTTACAGTGCTTTTTGGAAGATTGTCTGATGGTGGAAATTTGGGTATGGCGTTTGCATCGTTGGCAATATTTATGGCAATAGTGCTTGTTGTTGTTTCTGTACTTCTAAAACCTAAAAAACAAAATGTATAAAGCGTGCTTTTAGCTACAAGGTTGTAATTTAAATATAAAAAAATTGTCTTTAGATTAGGATTAACATAAGAACTGAAATAAAAAAAGTAGGCAATTTGCCTACTTTTTTATTATTTAAATTACCTTTGCAAAATGATGCGTCTATACACGTTTTAGTAGAGACGATATTTGCCTGGAACTGGAACACCAGCGATTGGATTTTTGTAGAAGCCCATCTTAGCTGGAACGAGATTTTCTTGCGACTTACGCATCATCCATTCAAACTTGAACTTCTTGCCACTGAATGCACTCATACGACCTGCAATAGCAAGGAGAGTTGAGTTTACAAGTTTTTTTAGTGTGTTAACTTGCTTGCCTGCACGAATGTGGCTGAGTAAGAATTTGTGTTCATTTTCTAAGTCGTGGCGAGTAGTTACCTTAGGAGCATAAATTATATTACCTTTGTGGTCTGTTATTTTGCAAGCACTTCCCCAGAGGGCAGTGTGCATTATACCCTTGGTGCCAACAATACGTTCGCCAACTTCATCGGCAACTCTTGGAACTTGTTGACAATAGCTTTCAAGACGTAACCCATCGCCCATATCGAAGTCGACAGCAAAGTGGCTGAAGCGATCACCATATTTTGGAGAAGGTAAGTCGGTATCTCTGCCACCCATACCACGAACATCTATTGGCATACGATTGTCGCCTAAAGCCCACATGATAACGTCGAGGTTGTGAACGTGCTGTTCTACGATGTGGTCGCCAGATGTCCAGATGAATGAGAACCAGTTAC
Source organism: Verrucomicrobiaceae bacterium (assembly GCA_015061955.1). Taxonomy (GTDB): domain Bacteria; phylum Verrucomicrobiota; class Verrucomicrobiia; order Opitutales; family Intestinicryptomonadaceae; genus Merdousia. The sequence continues at coordinate 9,295 of SUVO01000014.1, read as the reverse complement.
GGATTTGATATTCCATATCATCGGGAGTCAAGCCTTTGAATAAACCGGCTTTTTCCATGTCGTCGTGTGGGACCTGACCTACGTAATAACCACCATTCCAGTAGCATTGAGCCGCAATAGGTTCGCCAATCATACCATCTTGAACACGCTTGATGACTTCTTGATATCCATCGTGGTAGCGACGTTGAGTACCACAAACTACGCTCAAGCCCTTTTTGTTTGCTTCGTCTGCGAGTGCGAGCATTTCACGAGCCTGAGTGATGTCGATACATGCTGGTTTTTCCAAGAAAGCGTGTTTGCCAGCTTCTACAATCTTTTTGTAGTGAGGTGTACGGAATACTGGTGGTGTGGCTTCGATAACTAAGTCGATTTCTTTTATTGATAATAATTGATCAACACAGTTCCACCCTGAAAAACGTTGAACTTTCTTTGGATCGATAATCTTTTTGGCAGTATCGGAAGGTAAGCCTTTTTTCTTAATAACCCATTGAACTTCTGTTGCAATTTTGTCGATTGATGGTTGAATTTTGTCTTCAAATAGATCTGCAAAAGCCACAAATTCTACGTTTGGGTCGGCATTCATCATGTTAATTGCTGCTCCTGTTGCACGACTACCACAACCAATTAAGCCTACTTTAATTCTGTCGTTGCCTTTGCTTAGTGCAAAAGAAAATGACGGAATTGCAGTAGTTGCCCCCAATACTGCTCCTGTTTTTAAGAAGTCTCTTCTATTCATATATATTATTCCTTTTGATTTAATTATTTTACTGTTAGAAAGTATAGTAAATTTTATGTTATTTTGGATTTTTAAGTCAATAAAATTTCAATATAAATCAATAAAAACAAAAATAAAAACTAATAATAAAATTATTTAATTGGTATTTGTATATAACAAAAAAGAGCGAGCTATACAAAGTATAACTCGCTTTTAAAATGGTGGCCAGACCAGGAATCGAACCAGGGACACAAGGATTTTCAGTCCTCCGCTCTACCAACTGAGCTATCTGGCCATTTCAAAAATGTAAGACATCATTAGATTCAATTTGAGAGGATTAGTCAATACTTTTTTTGTAAAAAAATAATAAAAAATGCATCGATGTGTGTTTCGATGCATTTTTAGTGAAATATGGCTTAGTTTTTATTCAGCATCGGCAGTTAAAACGCCGTTTTCAAGTCTGAAATTTTTCCAACCTTTAGCTTTTACATTTGTAGCAATCATAGGGGAATCTTTTGCAATCTTAATTGTACCATTTTTGAAGCCATCTATTTCAACAAAAATAGATTTGTTCCATTTTCCACTTATTAATTCTTGGAAACTTACGTCTGAAACATTTTCGCTAAGCTTGAGCAAGAATGAACGGTTTGCTGCAAAGCTGTCGAATTTTTGATTTGCATAAAGTTCTACCTTAGTTTCGCTACCATGTATTAAAATCTTGCAGAGCTTGTTGGCAGGCTCGCGTGCCGAGATTGGATTTTCGCCAAACATCTGAAGTCTGCTTCTGTTGCCTAAGCGAAGCATGTTGCGAGCATAAACTTTAGCGCCATTTTCAAGCTTCAATAACGAACGTTCAATGTGTAAGCCGTTCATACCTTGAAAACCAGTACCATCAACAACAATTTTACCAGTAGGCCCTACAACCATTTGTACGTCGTTAAATATAGTGTTTCCTTTATGGAGTTTTGGATTTGTAATGCTCAATGTTCCATCGACAGTAATTCTTGCAAGTTTTTGCGATTTAAATTCAACAAAGTTGTTTATTTCTTTTGAAGAAATGTTAAGTTTGCCACCTTTTTTGATGTTGAGCATTGCTGCCCATTCCATAATGAAATCGCCATTTACATCGAGAGTTCCGAATACATTCAAAGCCGAGCCTCTGCTGAGTTTGAATAAGCCAGTTTGCATTCTCGCATTGCGATGGTTTTCATCGCCAACATTGATAATCATAAGAGGAGTAAAATAGTGTGTATCTAATGGGAATACATTAAATATTCTATACATATTTTTACCCTTGCTTCTGTATGCTACTAAAGTTTTATTTAAAAATGATAATTGACAAACTTGATGACCAATGCCTTCGCAGTAGGCGATGTTTTTCGAGCGTACAACTACCGAGTTCCAGAAGTGAACAGGGCAGTCGAAGATAATACCAGCTTTGTATGTAGATGGTGTTTTGGGAGTTTGTTGAGCGTTTAAGTCTAAAGCAACGGAACCACCTGAAGCCGAATTTTTGATTTCGACTAAACCACCTGAAAATGTCAATACTTGCTGTGGTAATGGAGTTTTGTTTTTATCGTTTTTTACGCCAGCAAAGTCTGAGTATATGGCAGTTGAAGTTTTTGCATCTTTTTCGTTGGTATCGATGGTGAAAGAGCCGTCCTTACCGTTGGGAGCTTTTTTCGACATAGAGAATGCAATTTTACCAATGCTTGATTTGCTTGCGAGATATCTACCTAAATTGAGAGATTTAACTTTAACATTGCCGTCTATGACCGAGTACCCTGTTGTGTCGATAATGTTGAGGGTATCGTCTTTCTGGATAACTCTGTTTGCTGGACCTGATGTTGTGGTCCAAGCGTTAGGGTTAGAGAATTTTTGAACTTTGCCTTTTTCCCAAACACCATTAAAATACATATTTTCGGCATATGATGATGTTAAAGCGACGCATGTAATTATGGATATAAGTGTTCTTTTTTTCATATAAAAATAATCGAATTAGTTAGATGTGTAGAATAAGTTTTGTGTGTTAATAAGCAAGCTAATTTTTATATAGTTAGGCTTAGAATAGTAGAAGAGGTTGTGTTGTTTTGTAAAAAAGTAAAAAAATGTATTTTTTTGCTTGCTTTATGGAATAAAGCGTGCATATATAGAGGCTTAATAATTTCTCAAATGCTCAGGTGGTGGAATTGGTAGACACGTACGTTTGAGGGGCGTATGACGAAAGTCGTGTGGGTTCGAGTCCCGTTCTGAGCACCAAAAAAATCTAACACGAACCGTGTTAGATTTTTTTTGTTTTATAATCATCAATCCCTTTATTTATCAAGGTTTGCAGATTTTACACTGTCTAACGCAGGTTCGTGATAAGAGCCTTGTTAAAAGTCTCAAAAAGTCGATATTTGGTCGAAAATCGGCTAATTTTCAAGAAGAAGTGTTAGACACTTATCAACAACTTACGCAATTTAGAATCATCTCAAATTTACCAGTTGTTTGATGAGCTTTATGTGGTTGGCTTGGGGTTGTTTTGAAATCTCCTCAAGCTTACGAAACGTCAATTGCTTTGTTTGGCGTTCATATCGAAGTTTGAGAATCAATTCGATTGCACTTGCTGAAAGTCTATCAAGCATTTTAAGCTGTCTACCTATCATTCCGTGTTTGAGGTTTTCTCTTTTGGCTAGCTCACGAATACTTAATCCCTCATCGTCTAATAGCCTTTTCATCTTTACAATTTCGTGCAAGAAGTGTTGTTTTCTTTTTGTACTTTTGGGTAATGGCTTTTTATAGCCACTCGAAAGTTCAAATGGAGAAAGAATTTCCCAAATACCACGACCTAATGAGTTATTTACTGAAAATTCAATTACAATAGGAGTTTGATTTTCAGTGGGTGGATATATCGTAAGTTGGCAAATTCGCATGTAACCTTTTCGTTTTTTGACAGAAAGAACCATTTTCGAAATCGTCTCTTTTATGATTTCGCTCTTTTCTTCAGGAGTTAACATATCCTTGCAGAAATCTAAATTATCAATCGAAGCTTTTATCTGAAAGTCTGACAAGTTGACCTTGTTCTTAAAATAAGATAATTCTGAATTCACTTCAGAAAGTCTATTTCTCAAAGTCGTTAACTTTTGCGACTTCGCCTTTAGATGTTTTTCTATCGAGGATTTCAAACTGGGGTCTTCCGACAACTCCAAGAACTTCTCAATCGCAGATTGAACGGCTTTGTCTAAGATAGTAATTTCATTGCGGAGTTTTAGTTGTTCTTTTTCAAGCGACTCTTTATATTCTCTGTTGGAATCTTTGACTTCTTTGAGCGATACATCTTTTGTCGCCATGTACCCGATTGCCGAAAACACAATTTCTTCAACAATCTTTTTCGCGATTGCAGTATCGCAAGCACATTGACTTCGCTCATGTTGCTTTCGCGTACATGTATAATATAAATAAGGCGAACCATCTTTGTGTTTTTTACCACTACCACCAACGGTCATGTTGGCTCCACACGAACAAAACAAAATCTTTTTGAGAAGATAAGGATTTCGCATTCGAACTTCAGGAGGGGCATCGACAGGTTTTTCGGGCTTTTCATTTAATCGACGTTGAACTTCTTCCCAATCCGTTCGGCTAATTATCGCCACATGTCGACCTTCAAACAATTCTTTGTTCCCATTATTATTTCGAAATACATACCCGGCATACGTGGGATTTTCAAGAATACGCTTTACCAAACCTTCAGTATAATAACGACCACTATGTGTTTTCCCGGATTTAGAAACCCATTCAGGCGTCATACCATGTACAGCGGACATGTGTTTGGCGATGGCTGCAGGCTTTTGTCCATCAAGATACATTTGATAAATTTCCTTCGCCAAATGTGCGTGTTCTGAAATTTCCAAAGATTTTGCTGTTACCCCTATTTTATAACCTAGCGGAGCGTAACCACCTGCATGATAACCAGCCTTGAGCGATTCTCGATACTTATCCTTTATCCGCATCGACGTTGTTTCCCGTTCATATTGGGCCGTCGCGATCACAACGCCTTTTGCAAGATTGCCACTCGGATTATCTTCAAAGTTAATATCGTTTGTGTAAATCAATTTAACATCGTAAGATTGCAGTAGAGCTTCAAACTCATAAAAGCTGAGTTTTTCTCTTGAGACGCGGTCCAACCGATAAGACAGAACTACACGAATATCACTTTGCTTTATACGTTCAATGAGTTGACGAATTGCAGGACGATTCATGTTTTTAGCGGATTTCCCCCGATCTGCAAAACTCTCTACGAGTTCATATTCAGGATGCTGAGCAACGTAGTCATGAATGATTTTTTCTTGCACCTCAATCGAGGAAAATTCTTTATTCGACTGCATATCTGTTGACACACGAACATAGCTAACGCACTTGATCTTAGTTCCACCACCAGACATAGAAGAAACCTCCTTTCATGCGTTTGATTGCATTGCGTTTGGTTCGTCGACAACCTGCCAATTTAGGCAAAAGTACATTGTCATCCAGCGTTTGAAGCTTATTCACATGTCGGCAGAATGCTTTTAGATATATCTGTTTTATTTTATCCACATTTGATAGTTTATAGTGGATAAAATTTACAGGAGGTTGCGAATTATCGGTCATAATCAAATCCTCCTCGATCACGATTAAATAAACTTTTAACTCGTTGGTATAACGTTATTGCAGTTTGCGTAATGCCATGACATATTTGTCTAATTCGCAAGAGAGCTTTTTGATTTCGTTCTGTTGCGCCTCCAAATATTTGCTTAGATTCGTTCTTTGCTCCTCTAAAAAAAGGTGCAACTGACTTTGCAAAATCGTCATTACAGACATTTCCTTCTCTGCAAAAAACGAATTCAATCTTGCTTCTATTGTCGGTATAATTTGGTTTAGATGATCCTGGAATTCTTTGAGATCTTTTTTCATATCCTCCAATTGATTCTTCAAGTTCGACGTGGTTTCTTGAGTCTCTTGATTCATCATTTTGAGGTTCTTTATTTCGGTACGAAGTTGATTGATTTCTTGAAGACATCGCTTGTGATTCATCTCCGATGATTTGCGAACTTCTGCCAATATTTGATCTAACAAATGTACCATGCTTATTTTGTTCTGAGATTCTATTTCCATAATTTAATTCCTTTAAATGATTATATTTAGCGATTAACTTCTTTTTCCTTTTTTGGTTTTCCTCTTGCCATAATGCGTGCCAATCTGTTTCGCTTGACATAAGTAGTTTTGTTTTAGCAATATTATTTACATCAAAAGATCGGTCTGCAGCTCTACCATAAAATCGTACTTTGGTATCATTTTTTTTGACCGTAAAATATTCCAACCCTTTACGACAAATTGCATAACCTTTAGATTCTAATTTGTCTAAAAAATCATTACGATTGTTTATGGTTTTATTCGCGATTCCATCATCTAGGATTTTATTAACTTCCGTTGCAAAAACTTTAGTTTTTTGACTTTTAGATTTTGTCGTCAAAAGTCTAAATGACATGTCAGAAAAAGGATCTATAAGCTCTTTATTTTGGCAGTGCAGCATCCTACCCATGTATTCATGTGCCTTACGGTCACGCCAATCTAAATATGGTGTAAATTGCTTCCCATTTGCCATACAAACACAATAAAAATTAAGCTCATAAGAGTTGTCTTTGTTGTGGTGCCGAATGAATAAATAATTAAATTGCTTGCGATCTAACCCAGGGAAAAATGTATCCAAAATACATTCTTGCAAATACTCTTCAAATTCTTTTCCGCCGAGTTCGCTTAAGGGATTGGGGTCGCGATAAACATAAACAAAAGAGGGTTCTTTGAACTTGGCAGCGTCTTTGCGTGCAGCAATTACAACCGGCAAAAAACTACCTCCAACAATTTCAGAAGGACGCTCTTGCTTTTTACTATCGACATTACCAAGTAGATATACCAAATCATTGCGAGGAGTAATATGTTTAGCGAGCATTTGAACCTCCTTCTGCTATAATATTTAGATCGTAAAGAATGCTAATTAAAACGGAGTATATTTTATCCCAATCCACATACATTCCAAATAGGAGAGCTCTATTTACATCTTTTGCAATTTGATTTACATTTATGCCAATAGCATTAATTGAACGAATTAAGCAAGGATCACTCACAATAACTTTAGTTGCCTTGGGGAACCTATGAGACTTATCAAAAACAAGGAATCGCATAAAATCTGATACATTATACCCAGCTTCTTTTGCTTTCTTTTTGATAGTCTTTTTCTCGGCATCAGTACAACGGATTTTTAAGAATGATTCCCTTTTGTTTTTTACCTTTTTTTGCGTAGCACAAGGGGTGGTTTGAAGGAGGGGCGTTTGCCCCTCCTCACGAGCTGGCGTGTTGTCACTTTGTGGCCACACGCCTGAGCTCGCCCTAGAGTTATTAGCAATTGAAGAGTGCATTATTTAGCCTCCTTCTTTTGTACTAAAGAGGAAATCAAATCTTCAATGTTGGCAAGAGTTTCAGTTTTGATTTCTGAAATAGTTTTTAAATATTCCAAAATAATCTTAAGATTAGATCTTTGATGTCCTTTAGATTGTTTTGACGCATTCCAAGTTAATGTCCGAATTACTGTTTTTGACTTAACTTTCTTTTTGCTCATGGCACGCGTGCCATGATCTTTATTTTTTGCGGTGAAAACAAAATCCTTAATTTCTAGTTCTGTCGGTTGTTTATCTTCAAAAAATTGAGATAATTTAACTTCAAATTCAGGTAATTCCTGGAGCTGGACTAAATGACGGACACAAGAAACTGATGACAACATCAGTTTGTTTTTTAGGTTATTGTCATCTATGTGATCTATGAAACAAACAACATTACGAGTTTGCTCATAGGTTCGTCGTGTACAAAAAAGTTGTCCAGAACAAAAATCAGAAATAAATATATCATATTTTATTTCCAGATTTTTTGGGTCATTTCTAAAATATGCCAAAAGAATTCTACTTTTTATTAATTGAGCTTTAGCTTGAAAACACACTATTGTTGCGCGTATTCCAACATCAGCGATAGATTTATGAATAATCGCATCGCAAATCTCGATTGGATTCTTTGTGACATGGTAAAGGGGTAATTCAAATTGATTTGAATCACCTGCGTTATTAATTGATGACGTTACTGCTTTTTTGCCGTCGTGATTATATGGTATGATATTATTATCCATGCCATATAGTCTTGTCATTCTTTTTTTAATCTCTTATTATAAAGCTAAAAAAAGAATTGTTAATATTTGTAACTTGTTGTAAAATATATAAATAAAAAATTAAAAATTTTACATTTGCGTTTGCGATATTAAAATAATTATTATATTATGTCAGAAAGAGAGGTATATATGGCACGTAAAAGATCAGATAGCATAACTAAAAATTGCGAGTCGATTATACAGAAATCAATATATCGCAAGCAAATATTGTGTATAGACCGTGTAAAGACGCATTTGAATGGAATACCTCTTGCAGAATTTCAATATTATCTTAAGAAATATAAGAAAGATACTTTTACAAAATTAATGAAAGGAGTATATTTAAAAACAACATATCCAAAAACTATTTATGAATACATCGATGTGTTAATGAGTGCTTTAGGGAAAAGATACTACATGTGGCCACTTCAAGTAAATAAGACTTATATCGTTGTAATAGAAGGTAAAAATAAACTCATTCGACCAATAGTTTACAATGATAATTGTACAATAAGATTTGTACAGACAACGTCAATTCAAGAAAAATTCGTCAAAAGAATTAAATATAAAAAGACATTATTCAACACGATAAATTTACCAGCATTGTTTCTTGATTATGTAAAATATGCATATTGGTTAAAAGAAGATACTATTAAATGTATGCGAGATCTTTTTATAACATTGGGGTTTTCTTATGGTTTAGAATTTCTTAAGGAAATCGGAATATCACAAAATTCCCATATAAAGGAAGAAATCATAGAAATATACACAGCGTCGGCTTATCGAATCTTGCTTGAATACGAAATCTATTTTAAAAATGATATTATCTCAATACATTTGCTAAAACTTACATTGGCGTGTATAGAATTGATGATGAATTCTGAAAGCCATCTATTAAGAGAACAATTTTTAAGAATCTTAGATATAAAGGAAATCAAAAATTTAAAAAATTCTATTTACGAAAGCCCTTCCACTAAATTTACAATTACACAAGTTAGCGATGATTTTTTGAAAAGATGGAATCTGTGTCGTTAACTGGTACGCGTGCTAAGTGGATAAATACGCAAAATAAAATCTTCATTCAATTACTCTTTACAAGCTAATTTCTTTTAATGTATTTTATAATGTGGAATAAGTGTAAAAATTTTTGTCGAGACATGCTACCATAGATGATTTCAATGGTGACAACCATTTTGGTGCTTGTTTTCTGCTTTATTATAAATGATTTTATATTAAGAGTTTCTTTCGTTTTATAAAATTATAAAGAGTCGAACGGCTAACTCCGAATTTTTCTCTGATTTCACGTTTAGAAAAGCCTTGTCGCATTAAAAATTCTATTTCTTTTTCTTTGCCGTTTAGTTTCAGAAAGA
>SUVO01000032.1 GCA_015061955.1 Verrucomicrobiaceae bacterium | reverse complement strand
CGATAATCGAGGGCAAGAAGAATAAGGCAACGTTTGCGATAAAATCGACCAAGCCAAAGGGCGAAACAGGCACATACAAGTATCAGTGGTACAAGAATGGCGAGCCTATCGCAAAGGCAACTAAGGCAACGTACACAACAGATGTCTTAACCGAAGCCGACTTCGAGCTAAATCCAGACGACAACATCTATTATTCAAAAGACGTGTACTATTGTGTAATCTCGGTAGATGTAAAAAAGCAAATCATTACTTCAAAGAAAACCGAAAACTTTAAAGTAATGAAGCTTGATCCAGCCAAGATTTTGGTAAATCCAGTAGATGTTTTAGTTTCGGATAAAGAAGATGCAATCTTTACAGCAGAAGCTACAAAGACATCAGGCGTAAAGGCTGTGTACCAGTGGCAAGTTTGTGCGTTCGGCTCCGACCCAACAAACCTAAAGAACTGGAAGAACGCAGGCAAAGGTAAAACTCTTACGATCAAGAAAGCAACAGTAAAGCTTTCGGGCAATCTCTATCGTTGCCAAGTGTACAACGACCTCAATAAGAAAACTCCCGATACTTCAACATACGCAAAGTTAGAAGTCAAGGGAACACCAATAATCAAAACTCAACCAAAGGCAATTACAACATACGAGGGCTTAGACTTAGAACTAATGGCGCTTGTATCGGGCTACGACCTCACATATCAGTGGCAGGTAAGTGCCAATGGCAAAACCGATTGGGAAACCCTCTCAGAAGACGACTTCTTGTTCTTGCTCGAGGATATCGAATCAACATTCTTCTATCGCTTTGTAGCCTACAACGATGAAAATGAAGTAGTGGAATCAAAATCTGCAAAAGTAACAGTTAAAGCGAAAGTAGAAGTGCAGGGCTTGGAAGTATTGCAAAACAAACTTCCAGTTGAAGTGAATAATTATTCAGCTAAGGTAGTTTCAACAGCTGATGTAGTCTTGAGCGTGTCGGCAACGGGCGATTCGCCAAAGTACGAATGGCAAGTTTCAGACAATGGCGCTAACTGGACACCTATCAAAGGTGGAACAAAGAAAACATATACAATCAAGAAAACAAACTTGATTGCCGAAAATGGCAAAATGTTCCGTTGTAAAGTCTATAATGGCACTGGAAAAATTGGAACATCTACCTACATCGGCACAGAAGATTTTTCCGACGCTATTATGATAATCTTGAAGTAAAAAATCTCGATTTCATCAAAAACAAATTGCAAAAAGTGGCGTAGAAATACTCCACTTTTTTGTTTTTATACGCTAATTTTTAAATATGCACTAAAAAAGGCTTGAAAATTTGCACAGATAATGTTTTTTTATTCTTATGAAAGCCTTGAAATATTTACTTTGTTTATCTATCGTTTTTGCATTTGTGTCGAGTTTGTCGGCTCAAAATAAAGATCCAGTTGAAATTTATGGTTCGGGTAAGGGTATCGTAGATATAAAACCTTTGAAGGACCCCGTAAATAATTCTAAAGAATGGCGCAGAGCCGAAATTATAATCAAAGGTATAGCAAATCCTGATCAAACTGCATCTTCGCCAGAAGAAAAATCGTGGATTCGCGATGTTTCTTTAGAGCTAACTTTGGTATATACAAAGCCTGGTGCAGAAAAATGGAACCCAAAAAATTGGATCGTTTTAAAGGCTAAATCAGATTTAGTTGCAATCGAAAAAGGCAAAAATACTAGAGTTGTATTCTTTATGCCTCCAGAAATTCGCGATTTGTATCGCTTGCAGGATTCACAACGCTTGTTCTACATAATCGACCTTTCTGTAGCGGGTAATTCTGTAAAACTTACAAAGCAGAATTTAAAGAAATTTATTTCAAATTCATTGGCATCAAAAATCAAAAATATGGACCAATACACAAAGCTTAAGAGCGACTTGGCAACAGCAGGTAGTGTAAACGAAGGCTGGCTAATACCTCTTCCAAAGGCTCCGTTCCATATTCAGAACGAAGAATATTTCGGCAAGAATAAGCCATCGGGAAATTCGATCGTAATACCTTCGTATAAAACTGAAAAATAGTTTTTGATGAATGTAGACAGTTTATTCTAATAAATTGTCTGCATTTCTTGTGTTTTTTGAAAATAAATCCTTAAAAAATAAAAAAAGACTTTACAACAGGGGCGTTTTCGTGTTTCCTCGAAATACCCTCTTTATTTTACACCCTTAGTTATTCAAATGAGTTCTAAAAATAAACTAATAATAAATTGCGCCACATCTCACGTATCGGTTGCCGATTTTAGTGTGTCGGCGGGGCGCTTGGTTTTGGAAAGCTTTTCAGTTCAGGAATTGTCGTACGATTATTCTGCACAAGACGAGTGGTTGTACGCTTTAAAGGCTGCTTTAAGCTCGATGAAAGTGAAGGGCCATGCAACAATTGTTGCACCTTCAATGTTATTGTTGACTAAGACAATAAAAGTACCTCATGTGGCTAAAGCTAGTCAGCGTGAGGTGGTATCGTTTGAAGTTGCAAAGAATATTCCATACGCTTTAGATGAAGTAGTTTGGGATTATCAGGTAGTTGCTGATGATGGTATCGAAACTGAAATTTTCTTGGCCTCTATGCGTTTGTCGGAAGCTGACGATTTGTGCAATACACTTGCGTCAATCGGTATTACTGTTGATAGTATCGATGCTTCGTCGGTTCTCGATTACAATGCTTGGAAGTATTGTGGCTTAGATGCCGATTCTATCGTACTTAACGTTGGTGCAAAATTCTCAAATATGATCATCGTAAGAGATGATGGTATGTTTGTTCGTAGCATTCCAGCAGGTGGAAATGTTGTTACACAAAGTATTGCCGATTCTCTCGGTCAGGGCTTCGTAGGTGCTGAAGAATTAAAACGCAGATTTATTGCAAGTGAATCAGTTGGTGTTGTTGAACCAGAGCGTTTTGAAGTTGGTGCTGATCTCCTGAAAAAACGTATATGCGATGAATTGCGTCGTTCTATAGTAAATTATCGTCGCCAAAGCAGAGTAAATCCACCTACAAAAATATATTTGACTGGCGCAGGTAGTCGTTTGAATGGTTTGGCAGAATATTTGATGGAAAACCTTAAGATGAATATCGAGTATGTTGATCCAACAGCAATGTTGTCGGTATCGCGCAAGGTAAATCAAACATTGCTTTCGGATAACGTTTCGCGTATGAGCGAAGTTGTAGGTGAAGCAGCTCGTATGCTTTCGCCTGATGCTATGGGCGTAAACTTGTTGCCTCAGCACATCATAAATGAGCGTGCATTTGCAAAAAAACGTCCGGTATTTGTTTTAGCAGCAGCATTGTTGGCGGCATCGGTAGTACCACCATTCTTGTATTTGACAAAGTCGGTTGAGTTGAATAAAAAGTTCACCAGAATGTTCGACGATAAAGCTCCTGAATATGTTGAGCGTGCCGAAATTTATAAGAAAGAAAAAGCTCAGGCTGAAAAATTGTTGGGTAAGATAAATGGTTTGGAAGGCTTGGCTAGATCAAAGTCGAATTGGATAGAGTTGTTTATAGATCTTGAAAATCGTTTGATGGAACAAAAAGACGTATGGCTTGAAAACTTGCGCGTTGTTCGTGTAAACGATGGTAAGGTTCAGAAATATAATCTTGAATTGACTGGTCGCTTACTGATCAGAGATTATAACCCAGATGATCCAACTGCGTACGACCATAATAAAGGTAGTGCTCGTGTTAGAGATCTGTTAAATTCGTTTGTAAAGTCGGAATTTATTCAAAAGTTTGATAACGTAAGAACTGACCCATCGGATCCACGTATATTGAAGTTCGACTTTACGTTGGTTGTCGATCCTAAAAAGCCTATATAATTTTTGGAGATTTACACATGCAGTACTTTAAAAAATTTCCTATATTCGTATCAATAATAACTCTGCTTTTGTTAGCGTTTGTAGCAGGAGCAGTATACGACGCAACAATTTTCTTTTCAGAGTGTAAAAAGTCGGAAAAGAAATTAAAGAATGCGCGTCTTGGCTTTGAAGATGCTATAGCACAAGATCCAAGTCAGAAATCAATTGATAGTGCAAAGGCAAACATAAAACAGCTTGAAGAGCGTTTGGCTTTCCTTGAAAAAGACTTAACACGTGCTCATGGTGATATTTTTACACCTGCACCAGCAGAGCCATATCAGTTGGTTGAACATCTCAGAGGTAAAGTTCAGTCGTGGAAGCGTACAGCTATAAAGAAGGGCATATCGATTGCAAGTGGTATGGACTTTGGTTATAAGCGTTATGTAGAACCAAGTGCAGAGCCTCCAGTAGAAGCAGCAGTATCGCCAATTTGGAAACAAGCTTGTGTTTTAGATTATATAAATAAGAAGCTTTTTGATTGCAAAACGGAACAGTCGCCAATGGCAATAGTTAGTGTTCAGCGCGAAGTGTTGCAGGCTGAAGGTGCAAAAAAGACTGCCAATAATAACAAAAAGCTTTCGCGTAGAGAACGTATGGCTTTGGCACGTCAGGCATCGAAGAACGATAATAAAGGTGATAATTTTGTAATAGATCCAAATATAACAGCTCGTAAACCAGGAAGCTTAGATACTATTGCATTCCGTTTTACATTTGCTGGTCATACCGACATATTGCGTAGATTCTTGAATAAACTTAAGGATTTTGATGCTATGTTAGTTGTTCGTAGTATTGATGTAAAACCAGCCGATAGCAATGTGAATGATATCTTAAAGCGTAAGGTTGACGACGTTGAGTTGGAAGGTTTAGATGATATTTTTGGAACATCAAAGAAGAAAGATAATGCAGAACAACAGGCTCCATCTGAAGAAGAACAAAAGATAAAAACACCTGTTGTAACAGATAATCTTTCAGAATTCTCTGTTGTTATTGAGTATGTCGAGGTTGTAAAAGAACCTGAAGTAAAAAAGACAAAGAATAAGGAGCAATAGTATATGAAACACTCCGAAAAATTATTTTTAGTTGTAGCATTAGCAGTTTTAGGTGCATCGTTGTATTTTTATTCGGCATCGATGCCTGATTTAGAAAAACAAAAAGCTCAAAATAATGCAGTATTAAATCAAGAAGTTGAAGGCGAAGCGTGGAAAAATATTCCAGTTCCAGAACTCAATATATCTTCTAAAGAGTGGCCAGAATTGCGAGCACAAGACGAAGAAGGTAAATGGTTCTTCCAAGTGTTTACGCCTCCACAGATTTGGATAGATAAAAATGGTAAATTTGTAACGGAATCGCCATATTATAAGGAACAAGCTCGTCAGAAGTTTGCTTATGTGTTTGAAAGCGTTTCAAATGAGCCATATCATATTGAGTATAGAGGCTTTTATGGTGCAAAGAAAGATCCATTCGTTCAATTAGTTAATAAAAAGAGTGGAAAAACATTGACAGGCAGACTTAATGTTGAAATAGTAGAACCTGCAACTCTTACAACAAAAGCAGTGAATACAGGAATTACTATTAAAAGTTTCGATGTGAAACGTGTTAAAAAACCTAATGGTATGATTGATCAGCAGGTAAGTATAACTTTGTATGATAAAGCTCTTGGAAGAGATGTAGAAATATTCTCGTATAAGCCTACTGTTTTGCAAGATCAACGTAGAATGACGTTGAAGGCAAACGATGGTTCGTTGTGGCACTTTAAGAGTGCTGGCGAAAAAATCGAAAAAGGCGAAGCAGAATATGTGATCGAAAAAATCGATCTCGATAACCAATTTGCCCTTGTAAAAATGATTCCCCAAAAAGATAAGGGCGAAGTTCGCGTTATGAAGGTTTCGGCCTCTGGCGTTGAAGAAAAATAATCCCCTAATTTAAAATTCATAAACAAACAATATAACAACCACTATGAAAAAATATAGAAATAAAACCAGATATGCCTTTGTTGCAGCTATCTGTGCAGGTTTGGCATTTGTTTGCTCGGCATTCGCTGCTGAAGACAATATGCAAAAGAAAATAGACCTCATGTTGGCAGCAGTACAGGCAAGAGAAGCTGGCGATTTGCAAAAAGCAAAGAGCCAATTAGAAGCGTTGATAAAGATTGCTCCACAGGATCAAGGCGTACAACGTTTCCTTGCTGATATCAATAATGATATCGCACGTCAGCAAAAGGGCGAAAAAACAGTTTTGGCTCCAAGTCAGAAGGTTGAATCGTTAGCTGCTGCAAAGAAGCAAAAGGAAGAACAAAAGAAGGCTGAAATAGCAGCAAAGAAGAAAGCAGAAGCTGAAAAGATTGCAGCAGCAAAGAAAGCAGAAGCCGAAAAGAAGGCAGCAGCAGTAGCAGCAGCAAAGAAGGCAGAAGCTGAAAAAATTGCAAAGGAAAAAGCAGCAAAACAAGCAGCTATTGATGCAAAAATTAAGGTTGCAACTGATAAACAAGATAAGGTTGCAAGTGGTGCATCTAAGATTATAGCAGAAGCTAATACAGCAATCGAAAATGGTGATTGGGATAAAGCTAACTCGCTTATGGCTGATGCAGATTCAAAGCTCAGAACTTTGGAAACTGTAGATGGTAAAGAATATTCGGCTAATGTAGGTGCTGTTCGTTCTGAATGGAATAGAGTAATGGCAGCTATAGCTAAGGAACGTGCTGAAATTGCAATGGCAAAGCGTAATCCAGCCGAAGCAAAGCAGTTTGCCGCAGAATATCAAAAGTTTGAAGCTGATAAGAATTTGGCTGCAGAATTTGTAGCTGAAGTTGAACAGTTTGATGCAAATCCATATAATCACAATATCGAAGATGCAAGCCCATCGTTTGCAGAACGTAAGAAGCGTGTAGAATCGGAATTGCGCAAGGGTCGTTTGCAGTACTTACATGGTGATTATCAGGGTGCAAGAAACACATTCCGCAATATTGAAACTTTAGACGCAACAAATGTTGAAGCAAAAGCATATCAGCGTTTGATAGCTGAAAAGCTCAAGACAAGTGGTAAGCTCACATATTTGGCAACACGCGATGCATTGTTGCAAGAAGTTGATGTTGCATGGGCACGTCCACAAGTATTCAGTGGTAAAAATACAAATGCTGTTGAAAAGAAGAGCGATTCAGAAACTGAAGGTAAGCTCAAGGATATCGTAATTTCGAACTTCGATATTCCAGAACCAGGTATTACACTTTCGCAAGCTTTGAAAACATTGTCGATGCTCTCAGAAGAAAATGATAAGTCGACAAGTGCAAAGAAGGGTGTAAATATTATTCTCTTCGACGAAGCTTCACAGCCAGAAAATGTAAACCTCTCGCTCCGCGGTGAATCGTTGGGTGAAATTCTCGATATTCTCTCGAGAAAGTATGGTTATACATATGATATCGAATCTGAAAAGATTATTGTTCGTAAGGGTTCAGACCAGTCGACACAGTCGTTGGATACTCTCGACTTCGCAGTTACACAAGCAACAGTTACACGTATGGTAGGTCTCAAGCCAGCAGCAGCTGGTGGCGATAGCCCATTCGGTGGTGGCGATGGCGGCGGTGAAATGTCGACAGAAGAACAAGGTAAGAAGATTCAAGAATTCCTCATTAAAGCAGGTGTTGAATTTGGTCAGGGTGCTAGCGTAGCGTTCGACGGTACAAAGCTCTGGATTACAAATACTTCAAGAAACTTGGATAAGGTTCGTAACATTCTCTTGAAATATACAGAAGTAAAGCAAGTTGAAATTGAAGCAAAATTCTTGGAAGTACAACAAGGCGACTTGAAAGAATTGGCATTCAACTGGCGCGCAGGTAGAACATTGCAAACAGCAAAGACTCTTACAAAACCATTCGGTATGGACTTGCCTGTTGACGAAATGCTCTTCCAAACAACAAATGGTTCGCAACGTAACCTCAGAACTGTTGCAGACGGTTTTGGTCGTGTAGCAGATTCAAATGCAATCGGTATTTCAACAACAGGTACTGATTACAAGTTGAATGATAAGGGTGAACCATGGTGGTTGCCAGATGGTCAAACATACTGGTTGGAAGAAGGTGTATCAAGAACATCGTATGTTCCACAAGTATATCCATCGTTGAATTCAAATATGAACGTAGGTTCAAATTCGGTGCCAACTTCAAGCGCAATCTTGGGCGTAATCAGTGGCTATACTGTTGAGTTGTTGGTAAATGCTCTCGAACAAAAAACTGGTTCAGACTTGCTCTGTGCACCAAAGGTAACAGTTCTCTCTGGTACAGAAGCACGTATTACAGTATCGCAACAGATGTACTATGCTGAATCATGGGGTGATATGCAGTCGCAAGTATCGTCATCGTCATCATCAAGTACAGTTGTATCGGGTGGTTCGTCAGGTGATGCAGCTATCACAATTACTCCAGGTACTCCACAAGACTTCAAAACATACGACGTTGGTGTTGTAATGACAGTTTCGCCAAATGTTGAAGAAGACGGTTCAATTAACCTTACACTTGCTCCACGCGTATCAGACTTCGAAGGCTTTATGGCTTACGGTGGTACAGCAGTTGGTATTGCAGGTGGTTATACAGTAACAGTACCAGCAGGCTTTATCATGCCAGTATTCTCGGTACGTGAAGTATCAACAACAGTTACAATCTTCGATGGTGCAACAGTAGTATTAGGTGGTTTGACACGTGAAGAAGTTGTAACAATTAATGACCGTGTTCCAATCTTGGGTGATATTCCTCTCTTGGGTAGATTATTCCAATCGAAGGGTGAATCGCGTCAGAAGAAGAACTTGATGATCTTCGTAACAGCTAACAGAATTTCTCCAGGAGGTAGTGTACATCGTGAACAGTTCGCAGATATGCGTCCAGGTAGCGTTTACCAAAACCCAACAATTGTTTCGCCTGGTGGTGCTGTTCAGCGTTTGTCTGACGATACTTTGCCAGCAGAAACTAAGTAAGATAATCTTACAAATAAAAAGGCACTCAAAAGAGTGCCTTTTTTGTTTTTTAAAAGTCTATATTAGGTTATAATCTGATTGACAGTATACGAGCGTTATATTAACTTAAAAAACTTTAAAATGCCCTCGTAGTTCAATGGATAGAACCATGGTTTCCGGTACCATTAATCCGAGTTCGACCCTCGGCGGGGGTGAGTAATCTTATTTTTTTCTATGGTAAACAAAAAAGAAAATTTCTTAAAAAGATTGTACAATTGGACAATATCTTGGGCAGAGAGCAAGTATAGTATGATTGCGCTTTGTGTGCTTTCATTTACAGAATCTTCATTCTTTCCAATTCCACCTGATGTGCTGTTGATACCAATGGTATTAGCAAAGCCACGTAATTGGTGGCGAATTGCATGTATGTGTACAATAGCGTCGGTAGCTGGAGGTTTGCTTGGTTGGGCAATTGGATATTTTGGTTGGTCGGCATTGAAAGATGTTTTTTTTACGTATATCCCAGGTTTCACTCAGGAACGTTTTGATTTTGTTAGTAAGTTGTATCAAGACAATGCTTTTTTAGCAATATTTGGTGCAGCATTAACACCTATTCCTTATAAGGTTTTTACAATAGTTGCAGGGGTATGTAATGTTTCAATTCCCGTTCTTATTTTTGGTTCTATAGTGGGTAGAGGTGCCAGATTTTTTGCTGTTGCTTTGATAATCTATTTGGTTGGCGATAAGGCAAAATTATTTATAGATAAATATTTTAATTTGATAGCAACTGCGTTCTTTGTTTTGTTAGTGTGTGGTTTTATTTGCATAGAATATTTGATGTAAATATTGTATAAATTTGTTATTTTTATTTGCTATCTTGCGTAAGAATGTGTTATTGTTCCGATATTAAGATAATGTTTAAGATAAGTAAGAAAATTGTTTTTTTTGTTTCGGTAGTGTTTGCATACTGTGCAACTCATGCCGATTTAGTGTGGACAGCTGATAAAGGTTGGCAGATTCAAGGTGGAGTGTTGGCTAATGTTATTGGCGATGCTTCTACGGTTTCGAATGCAATCGAGGCAATGAATAAAGCTCGAGAAGCTCAGGAAGAAGGTAGATTACGCAATGCGTTGTCGTATTATAAGGTAGTGATATCGGAGTATCCTGAGTCTATATTTGCGCCAGAAGCATTGTATCAGTCGGGGCAGTTGTATCTAAAAAGAGGGCAGTTTTCTGATGCGTATGAATGCGTAGAAAAAATTGTAAAACAATATCCAGATTACCCACATTTTAATAAAGTAATAGGGTTAGAGTATAAAGTGGCATCTGATATGCAGGCAGGTAAAACCTATTATTTGTGGGGTTGGTTTCCTTGGTTTTCAAGTTATAAGGATATAATAAAGTATTACGAAAGCGTTGTAAATAATGCGCCGTATAGCGATTATGCACCAATTGCACTTATGAATATTGCTTTGATATCGGAAGATGAAAAAGAATATGATTCTGCTTTCGATGCACTCGAACGCATTATAAATTCGTATCCAGATAGCATTTTTACTTCAGATGCTTATTTGCAAATGGCAAAAGTTTATAAAAAATTGGTTAATGGTCCTGAGTACGACCAAAATCCAACAAAAAATGCAATTAGTTTCTTTCAAGATTACACAATACTTTACCCAAAACAAGCAGAGGTTGCAGATGCAGAAGAAGGTCTTGAAAAAATGCAAGATACTTATGCCAGAAGCCGATTGATAATTGGAAACTTCTTCTATTATTATCGCAATAATGGGGCTGCTGCTTCTATATTTTATAACGAAACTATAACTATTGCCCCTAAAAGCTCGGCTGCTGAAGAAGCGCGCTCTCAATTGAAGAAAATAGATAGAGGCGAACTTCCTCCAATGACTCCATACGATTGGTTCTTTGGCAGATATGAAAAACCTTCAATAGATCAGTTTGAAGATGAATCGAAAGTGCGTTTGCTAAATAATGAAGCATTTGATGCAATGTCGGCAGAGGCATTCATAGAAAGTGGTGGTGGTTTTGGTACCGATGTGTATAAGCCATTGACTCCAGTTTATGGCGAGGGCTTAGGCGATTATCTTTTTGATGATGGTTTCTTTGAGTGGACAGAACAAGAACTTAAATAAATATGAAATACTTTATAAATTTTTTATTGATAGCATCTGTTGCGTTGATGTGTGGATGTTCAAATTATAGATTGGCAGGAACTCCTATAAAATTGCCGTTTCGTTCGGTGTATGTTCAGCCAGTTAAGAATTTTTCTTATGCACCTCAGGCTACAAATTTGCTTACTAATGCAATATCCGATGCAATATCGCAGACTCCTGAACTCAAAACTGCAAATGTAGGTGATGCCGATGCAGTGTTAGATGTTGTTCTAGTAGATTATTCAAAGTTGAAGTATGCGTCGAAGTCAACGCGTAATGCTATGGGCGAATTAGATACTGCATTGGCTGCAGCATATAAAGTAACAGCTACAGTTGAGTGTACGCTAACTATGGGGGGTAAGGTGCTTTTCGATAAACGAAAGGTAAGTGCAAGCATTATAATATACCCATCAAATAATGATTTTCTCAATAGCGAGTATCAAAATATGCCAATTTTGATGCGCGAGTTGGGAGGAAAAATAAAAGATACAATAATAGGCATATGGTAAATTCACTTGAAATAGCACCATCGATTTTGGGTGGTGATCATACAGCTCTTGCTGATAGCGTAAAGCAGATTGAAAGTGCAGGATTGAAGTGGGTGCATGTAGATGTTATGGACGGACATTTTGTGCCTAATTTGTCGTTTGGTCCTGGTGTGGTGAAATCGTTGAAGGGTAAGTTCCCGAATCTTTTTTTAGATACGCACTTGATGTTGGATAATCCTCATGAATATATAGAAGCTTTTGCAAAAGCTGGAGCAGATTTAATATCAATACATGTTGAGCCTGAGTATCCAATATCGGCAACGTTAGCTGAAATACATTTGTTGGGGAAGCAGAATGGGATAGTGATAAATCCTAAAACGCCAATAGGAGAAGTTGTTGAGTATTTACCACAGGTTGATTTGGTTTTGGTAATGAGTGTGCAACCTGGTTTTGGAGGTCAAAGTTTTAATCCAGTGGCTTTGGAAAAAATTGAGTTTTTGAAAAAAATTCGAGATGAAATGAAATTGAACTTTAGAATAGAAGTCGATGGAGGTATAACTGCAAAAAATGTTGGCGATGTGATAATGCGTGGAGCCGATACAATAGTAGCAGGAACAGAGTTTTTTAAGAATGGTGAAGAGTTGTTGCGTTGTGCAAATGGGACTTTTTAACGGGTGAAAAATAGCTAAAAATAAGCCTTGACAAATAGCATATAAATAACGATATTCTTTGCTTGAATTTTAAATACTGACCAGTGGTGTAATGGTAGCACAAAGGTTTCTGGCACCTTTTGTTGGGGTTCGAGTCCCTACTGGTCAAAAAAGCGCCTAATTGGGCGCTTTTTTGTATTTTGACAGAGACGAGAACCCTTGGGTTCGACCACAAAAGTTGCTTGCAAGCTTTTGGGGGAAGCTTTGCGAAGCAAAGAGCCGAGCGAAGCGAGAGCCGAGACAATGCGGATTTTTGCGAAGCAAAAACCAAATTGCGAGTTCAATCCCTACTGGTCAAAAAAGCGCCCAATGTGGGCGTTTTTTTGTATTTTGATAGGGACGAGAATCCTTGGGTTCGACCACAAAAGTTGCTTGCATGCAAAAATCGGTGGAGGTGGTTTGACCGCTGCAAGATACGATGTTTCAGAAAAGCAACTTTCAGAGACTAAGAAACAATCTAAAATTTTAAAACAGATTGCAAAAAATACAGAACCTAACAAAAACAAAATCGAACTTCTTATGAAGTAATGTTGAGAGAGGTTATAAAATATATATTATCAATTTGGCGTATAGAATCCACCTCTACCATCCGACATAACGTGTCCACCTCCATTAGGTAAGTAATGACCACCATTACCGTCAGACATAACGTGCCCACCTCCTTTGGGAAGATAATATCCACCATTACCGTCAGACATAACGTGCCCACCTCCATTAGGTAAGTAATGACCGCCATTCCCGTCAGACATAACGTGCCCACCTCCATTTGGAAGATAATATCCACCATTACCATCCGACATAACGTGTCCTTTTCCATTTGGAAGATAGAATCCACCATTACCATCCGACATTATATGTGCAGAAAAACAAATTGAACAAGTGGCTAACGTTATAAGAGATAAAAGTTTAACTTTCATACAGATAAGATTTAAAGTTATTATAAAAGAAGTCAATATTTTTTGACATTCCTTTTTATTGTATGAAGATTAGGACAAAGAACGGTGAAGTTTGTTATTTGCAAGAGGGAGTCGCAAATAGATTAAAACATATTACAATTGCCTACAGTATGCAACAAATCGCTCTCATATGCGACATACTACAATTATATTTTATATTATCAAGAAAATTCTTGACACTTTTGTACAAACATAGAATATGATGACCAGTTCGGCGATTATACGGCAAGGAGTACATTATGAAACAATACATAAAAATACATTGGATATCCTTACAATTGCACTCGCAGCCTCCGCTGCTGCTGTGGACGAAATAGAGCAGTTTATTTCGGAAACGATGGCGGAGAGACGGGCGCAGAACGCGCGGGAAGCGGTGAATACCGAAGCAAAATCCGAGATTCAACAGATTGTCTTGCCCGAAAGTAAGCTATCGGCAAAGACGAAGTCGTTAAAGTCCCGCAGTTATAAATACGACAACGCCAAGAGTGTTGACTCCATCCGGGGGCACCGTCACTATAACGGGAACAATATCCGAATCGGAAAGAGGAAATGTTTTTTCTTATAGGAGAGATCTAATAATGGGAAGTGGCCATTCAATGGATAGCAATCAGTTAAGTTTCGGGAATTCATTAACTCAAACTTGGACATTAGGCTTGGATTATCCATTTTCATTTCCCGCCGATGGAAGTGCAGATGGAATTAAAACATTTTTGGACAGTATAACCATTTATCAAAACAATGGGAGGACAAACACAAGTATCTTAAGCAAATCGGCGTATTCATCATTCACATTACAGGGGGTTGAAAAATGAAAAGAGCGATAATACAGTTTACTTGCGCTATTTTTGTCGTATCGTTTGCATGTGCAAATGAGAAAAATTTAGTGGAAGATTTTAATGACAATGTAACGCTTCTTACAAAACAGGATCAAAATGCGATAGATTACAACCCTTCAATACAGCTTGCGGTAAACGACAAATCCTGTGTGCAACGTGGATATATTGAAGATATT
>SUVO01000031.1 GCA_015061955.1 Verrucomicrobiaceae bacterium | reverse complement strand
GCTTATGACGCACTTTTTTTAATCTGATTTAGTTAGGCAAAGGTACATTGCAAAGCAATTACCTTCGGTGCCCAACAGGTAAAAAACTCGCAAAAGCGACGTCCTAAGCACGTGCCTCGCACGTTTTTTTATTTCCCGTTCCAATGTTTGTTCTAATGCGTATGTGAATTTTTTATTTTATAATGATAAGAGCATTCCTAGGAATGCTCTTTTTGTATACAGAAATGCGACAGAGGTACCTCACAGCTAAAAACGCACTTTTTCTAATCTGATTTAGTTAGGCAAATGTACATTGCAAAGCAATCTCCCAACAGGTAAAAAAGCAGAGCCAGATGCGAAGCATTGGCGACGGTGCCCAACATGTAAAAAATACCCAACAGGTAAAAAACTCGCAAAAGCGACGTCCTAAGCAGATGCCTCGTACGTTTTACTTCTTTCAACACATGTTTGTTCTAAACTGACTGCAGATTTTTTATTATATTGTTCTTTTTAGTACATACCTTTAGTACTCCAAAAGTACAAAATGTAAAAATATAAAAAACTTGACACTTTTTTGTGCCTAAAGCATTATCTATACTAATAATTTTTAGTAAAAATGAGTGAAATATCAAAAGCTTACAATCCTTCAGAAGTTGAAGACAAGTGGTACAAAACTTGGGTAGAATCAGGTTGTTTTAAAGGCAATCCAGACCCATCAAAAGAAGCATATTCTATTGTAATTCCACCTCCAAATGTAACAGGTGTTCTTACAATGGGACACGTTCTTAACAACACAATCCAAGACATTCTCATTCGCAGAGCTCGTCAGATGGGCAAGAGTGCTATTTGGATTCCGGGCACAGACCACGCAGGTGTTGCTACTCAGACAAAAGTTGACGCTTATCTTCGCAAAGAACACAATACTTGCGCAAGAGATCTTGGGCGTGAAAAGTTTTTAGAAACTGCTAAGCAATGGCGCGATAAACACGGTGGTATAATTATTGAACAGCTCAAGAAACTTGGTGCATCATGCGATTGGGATCGCCTTGTTCACACTCTCGACGATGACTACTCTAAAGGTGTTCTTACTGCATTTGTTCATCTCTTCAAAAAAGGCTATATTTATCGTGGCAAAAGAATGGTAAACTGGTGCCCAGTAAATCTTACAGCTCTTTCTGACGAAGAAGTGATTATGAAACCACAGAAAAGCAAGCTCTTTAAAATGAAATACGAGCTTGTTGACGAGCCAGGAACTTTTCTTGAAATTGCAACAACACGTCCAGAAACAATTATGGGCGACACTGCAGTTGCAGTAAATCCAAAAGATCCACGATATGCTCACTTAGTAGGTAAAAAGATTTGGCGTCCGTTCCCTAAGGCAGAAATTACAATTATTGGCGATGAATATGTTGATATGAAGTTTGGTACTGGGGTATTGAAAGTAACTCCAGCTCACGACCCAGCCGACTTTGAATTAGCGCAACGTCATAACTTGCCAATCATCGAAGTTATGAATGCCGATGCAACAATGAATGAGCTTGCTGGTGAAGACTTCTGTGGGCTTGATCGTTTTGTTGCTCGTGAAAAAGCTGTTGAAAAGCTTCGTGAAATGGGACAATTGATTGCAGTTGAAGATTACGATAATAACGTTGGTTTCTCTGAACGTGGTGGTCAACCAATCGAACCACGTTTGTCGGACCAATGGTTTATGCGTTATCCCAAAGTAGCCGAAGCTAAAGCTGCAGTAGAATCGGGAGCAATTAAATTTTGGCCAAAGCGTTGGGAAAAAACTTACACTCACTGGCTCGAAAATATTCGCGACTGGTGTATAAGTCGTCAAATTTGGTGGGGACATCGCATTCCAGTTTGGTACAAAAAAGGTATCGAAAATCACGATATCAACAATCCAGAGCATGTACATGTAAGTGTTGAAGGTCCTGCTGATCCAGAAAATTGGGTTCA
The DNA here is from genome assembly GCA_015061955.1 of Verrucomicrobiaceae bacterium. Taxonomy (GTDB): domain Bacteria; phylum Verrucomicrobiota; class Verrucomicrobiia; order Opitutales; family Intestinicryptomonadaceae; genus Merdousia. The sequence continues at coordinate 13,226 of SUVO01000031.1, read as the reverse complement.
AGACGAAGATTCGCTCGATACATGGGCAAGTTCGTGGATTTGGCCATTTGGTACAATGGGGTGGCCAAATAGCGATGCCGAAAAGCAAAAGGCAATGTCGTATTTTTATCCAACAAGCGACTTGGTAACCGGTCCAGATATTATATTCTTCTGGGTGGCTCGTATGATTATGGCAGGGTTAGAATTCTTGCCAGAAGATATGCCTGAAAAAATACCATTTCGCAACGTATATTTTACTGGTATTATTCGCGATATGCTCGGCAGAAAAATGTCGAAGAGCTTAGGTAATTCGCCAGACCCTCTTGATATTATTGCGCGTTATGGTGCCGATGGTTTACGTTTTGGTGTTATGAATTGTGCGCCACAAGGTCAGGATATTCTCTTTAGTGAAGAGCGTGTTGAAATTGGTAGAAACTTCTGCAATAAGTTGTGGAATGCTTGTCGTTTCCGTCAGATGTCGTCAGAAATGTCGCAGAATGGTTCACTTGAAGAAATTGTTTCGCGTATAGATGCTTCTAAGCTTGATGCCGACGACCACGCAATTATTGCAAGCTTGATAAACGTTTCAAAACAAATAAGTAAAGACTATCTGAATTATCAATTCAATAGCATTACACAAAGCTTGTACTCGTTCTTCTGGAACGATTTCTGTGGTTGGTATTTGGAAGTTTCAAAGTCTCGTATGGCAGATGAAACGGCTAAGGGTACGGTTTTGGCTGTTCAAGATTTGTGTATTCGCCAAATGCTGTTAATGTTGCATCCATTTACTCCATTTATTACAGAAGAATTGTGGCATAGTATGAGCTTTGGTAAAGAAGGTTCGTTCATTCAAAATGAATGTCCTGAATTTGCCGAAAAATTGGTTGCACTTGGTTTGAATATCAATTCAACAGCAGTAGCAGAAACTGAAAAGCTAAAAGATTTTGTATCGAAAGCACGCGCTTTAAAGGCACAATGCAATTTGGCTACAAAACGCGATTCTATCTTGATGTTGTTGCCATCTGACGATACTGCAAAAACTTTGTTTGAAGCAAATACTGGCAAACTTAAAAAGCTTGTTGGTGCTTCTGAAATTACAGTTGTTGCACAACAACCAGATGCACCTGCAATGTTGTCGGAGCTTGGTTCTATTTATGTTGATATGAAAGGCGCTGTTGACGCAGAAGCTGAAATTAAACGCTTAGAAAAAGACAAAGCAAAGCTTGAAGGTGCAATAAAATCGGCACAAGCTCGCTTGGCAAACGAAGCGTTTACATCGAAAGCTCCACAAAATGTGATTGATGGTGCTAAAAAACAGCTTGAAGAAAATATCGCAAAATTAGCAGAAATAGAAAAACTGATAGCTAATTTTAAAGCATAAATATTTCGTTTTATAAAGTGCGACATTTTGAGATGTCGCACTTTTTTTGTTTGATTTTACTGTTAAAAAAAATACTTTTTAACATATGAAAAAACTTTTATTTTTAGCATTTTTATTGATTGTTTCTGTCATTGCAAATGCAACCCATACACGTGATGATAACGCACCATTTATTATTCTTAGAATGATGAATACCTCGAGCGAAAATTTCGCTTATATGAAAGATTTAACCAATCTTCTCGAAAAGTATCCTAATACATTCAATGAAGTTTGGCTATGTACAAAGGCGTATTTTCCATCTTTAAAAGCAACAGATGATGATACTAAAAATTATATAACAAAAGTAAGTAAATTATGGAGTAATATTGGTATTCGCCCATCATATCAAATTGGCACTACGTTAGGGCATGGCAATAAAAATTTAAACGAGCATGGTTTTTCAAAAGAAGCTTTCCGCTTAAATTTTAAAGGCGAACGAATAAATTCGTTATGCACAAATTCGCTTGAAGTTCGTGATTATTTTTACAAGCGTACGTTGGCTTTAATAAACAATACTCCGTTAGAAAGTATATGGCTCGATGATGATTTTCGTATAAGCAATAAGTTTGACGATATATGCTTTTGTAAGCTTTGTTTAGATAGGTTTAATGCCGAGCAGAAATCAAATTGGTCGGTCGAGGATTTGTCGAAAGCAGTATTTGCAAAGAATTATAAATACGCATCGTTGCGAAAAGCATGGATAAAATCACATGAAAAATCGTTGTGTGAATTGGCTGAAATTGTAGCAAAAGCTCGTGATGATGCTTCAAGAAATTGCGTGTTGGGTTTACAATCGGTAAATCCACGTGGATATAATTGTCATGATTATCCAAGTTTGATTTCAGCATTTGCAAAGGGTAAAAAGGCTGGTCTTCGTATTGGTAGTGGTGCTTACAATGAATTTAACGATGTTGCATTATTTTCAAAAATGCTCGGTGTTATGTACGAAACCGATAGATGTTTAAAAGCAAATAATTTTTATCAAATTTGCTACGAGTTGGAAAATTATCCACATATAGCAATGCAAAAAACTCCTCGTGCAATGATGTTAGAATGTGCTTTAATGTTGGCATCGGGTTGCGATAGTCTTGCTCTATATTGGGATTGCGATCAATATTTTGAACCTTGGAGTTCGTACGAACAATTCGCAAAAGTTGTAAAAGAATATCGTCCGTTCTTGGAGAAGGTTGGTGATTTCTATAAAGATACTCGTTTGTGGGGCGTTGGTAAATATATTGGTGAGACTATGTATGCCCAGATTGTTGAAAGAGGTGAAAAGAAATACAAATACATCGGTGCATATGTTGATACAAAAGAATTAGATATTATGAATTCGGGTGTGCCAGTAATATCTAATAACTCTTATGCCGATATTGTTTTACTTACAAAAGACGTTGTTGCAAAACTTTCAAATAAAGAAATAGAAAAAGTGTTGTCGAAAAATTGTATTATAGAATCCGACACCTTAATTTTATTAAATCAAAGAGGTTTTGATTTTGGCGTAAAAGCAAAAACATTAGATGCAGGTGAAATTTTTGGTGGCAGATGTATTGAAAGTCATAAAGGTGTAGTTTTTGCAATGGCTCCGTACATAACTTTTTACAACTTAGAAGTTAGCAATAAAAATGCAAAAATTGTATCTGATGTAATAGAACAACCAAATAAGAAAATTGGTTCAGCGTTTGTAGTTGCTGATACAAAATTTGGTGGTAAAGTTTTTGTTGTTGGTGGTAATGGTATTTTGAAATATCATTCAGCTTTTCGTAGAAGTGCATTTTTAGATGCTTTAGATTCTCTATCTCCAATGCCAGTACGTTTGGAAACATCGCATTCAATGGTTTTTATTCCTCGTGTAGATAGTAATGGCGAGTTTTCAAATGGGTTGATTTATAACTTTACAAAGGGCAACACTCAAGAGTTGGTATTGCGTATTCGTTCAAGTGTTGCAAAGAAATATAAGCTTATTCGCCCAATGCAAGACGATGTGGTTATAGAAAGTACCAAAGCGTCTAATGGAGATGGTTATATATTGAAGTTGCCAGCGTTGTCGCCAGTGAGCGTTTGTGCAATTCAGGTTATAAAATAAAATGCAAAATACTGCTTTAGTTTTAGAAGGTGGTGGCATGCGTGGTGTTTTTACCGCAGGTGTGTTAGACTCCTTTTTAAAGCACAATGTTTTTTTTGAATATGTTGTGGCAACTTCGGCTGGGACATCAAATGGGTTGTCGTATGCGTCGCGACAATTTGGTAGAGCTCGTTATTGTAATATAGAAACTTTACGCAACTACAATTATATAGGGCTTAAATTTCTTTTTACGCAACGTTGCATAATGGATTATAAATACCTGTACGGATATTTGCCTTTGATCGAAAATCCATTCGACTTTCAAACATACTTAAAATCTGGACGTTTTATATTAACAACAACATCATGTGAAACAGGCCAAGCAGTGTATTTCGATACACCACAAACGGAAGATTTGTTATTAGATGTTTCTAAGGCATCGTGTAGTATGCCGTTGTTTTGTCCGATTGCATACGTTGAAGGCAAACCATATTTAGATGGTGGTATAGCCGATGCTATCCCTATAAAAAAAGCGTTTGCCGATGGTTTTGAAAAATGCGTAGTAATTCTAACACGTCAAAAAGGGTATCGCAAAAATGAGAATTGGAAAATGCTTTCGTGGATGTATTGGAAGTATCCAAAATTGCGAAAAGCCTTGATAGAAAAATCGCAAAAATATAATTCAACTATCGAACTAATTGAACAGCTTGAAGACGAAGGTAAAATTTTTGTAATTCGCCCAAAAACTCAATTAGCTGGACGTTTGAATGCTAACCCAGATGATTTAGAAAAATTTTATCAAGAAGGCATTGTTATTGGTGAAAATTCTATTGAAAAATTGAAAAAGTTTTTAGATAATTGATAAGGTTATGAAAAAGATTATTACAATATTGGGAGTATCTGTAAGCTCGTTTTTATGTGCTTGTAATACAACCGTTACGCAAGTAAAAACGTGTGAAAACACAAAATTCGTAGTTTGCCAATTTAATATGCGTTATGGTGTAGAAAACGACGGCAAAATTCTCCAGCGTAAAGGTAAAAAGGTTGTTTATGATGGCACTCAAACATGGCAAAAACGAATGCCATTAATTCAGGATTTCTTGGTGTATAGAGATGTAGATATTTGTGGGACTCAAGAGTTGAGTTGGTTTCAAGTAGAAGACTTCGACAAAATGAAGCCAGAATACGACTACTTTGGCACGCCAACTCAACCTGAAAAATACGCAAAGAAAATTCCAGGTGCAAACAACATAATTATTTATAAAACATCGCGTTTTGAAGTATTGAAAAAGGGTGATTTCTGGTTGTCGGAAACGCCCGAAAAAGTTTCTAATGGCTTTGGTGCCAACAAACCACGCAACTGCAACTGGGGTAAGTTTAAAGATAAACAAACGGGCAAAGAATTTTATTTCTTCAATACGCATATTCATCATATAGGAGATGAAACAAAAGCAAAGTCGGCAGAATTGATTATCAAAAAAATTCGTGAAATTGCAGGCGATGCTCCATTTTTTGTCGTTGGCGACTTCAATATGGCTGAAGACCACTACGGCATGAAGCCTATTTGGAATAGCGATTTTATGGTTGATGCTCGAAAGGTTTGTAAAAGCAAATTGTATGGACCAAACTTTACAAATAACTTTGGTTATACTGGGTTAAGTACAATTAAGTATCCAACTACATCAAAAACAAGCCCTATGAGATGGATTGACTGGGTGTTTATCTCTAAATCGATTGACGTTTACAAGTACGCTGTGATGTCGGAATGTATAAATGGCGTTTGGCATTCTGACCACTTCCCAGTAATATTAAAAGTTTCTGTAAAATAGGTAAAAGAATGAAAAAATATTTATTATCAAGTTTTGTTTTGTTGAGTGCGTTTTTGTGCTTTGGTGGTGCAAAAGATAATTCGATATGTAGCGACTCTTCGTTTGTTATGTGTCAGTTTAATATGCGTTATAAATTGGAAAACGATGGTAAATTTATTCAGCGTAAAGATTTAAAACGTGGTATTAAGAAAACAGTTTTAGACGGTTCGCAAACATGGGAAAAACGTGCTCCTTTAATTCAGGCATTCTTGGAATTTAACGATGTTGATATTTGTGGAACTCAAGAGTTGAAAAAAACGCAAGTTGAATATTTCAATAAAATGAGTGATGAATTTTCATATTTTGGAATTCCCACAGAGCCTGAAAAATACGATACACTTCATTCAAGTGCAAATAACATTATTATTTATAGAAAAGCACGTTTAGAGCTCTTGAAAAGTGGAGCATTCTGGTTGTCGGAAACTCCAGAAAAGGCAATGAAGGGCTTTGGCGCAGCGTATCCACGCAACTGTAATTGGGGATTGTTTAAAGATAAAAAATCAGGCAAAGAGTTCTACTTTTTCAGTACACACATTCATCATATAGGTGATGAAACAAAAGCTAAATCGGCAGAATTGATTATTAAAAAAATTCGTGAAATAGCAGGCGATAAACCATTCTTTTTAGTTGGCGACTTCAATATGGCTGAAGAACATTATGGAATGAAACCTATATGGGATTGCGATTTTATGGTAGATGCTCGTAAGGTTTGTAAAACAAAATTATATGGACCAAATTTTACAAACAATTATGGGTATACAGGCTTGAGTACTGTTAGTTATCCTACATCAATAAGAGATAACGTTCCAATGCAATGGATTGATTGGGTGTTTGTGTCAAAGTCTGTTGATGTTTTCAAATGTGGAGTGATGTCGGAATGTATCAATGGCATTTGGCTTTCAGACCATTTTCCAGTGTTATTAAAAGTTTCGATAAAATAGAAACAAAAAACCTGCAATTTAGCAGGTTTTTTTGTTGAAAATATAGATGTTAAGGCGTAAATTCTAAATAAGCTTATGAAGAATTTAATATATCTTTTTTTTGTTTTTGTTTGCTTTTTTGCAGTCGGCAAACGCACTTATTGTCTATAATAAGTCTAATTCAGATGCTCAAGTAAAATACAATGGTACTGCAACAACTGCGGAATTGTCAGTTGTAAATGTGGGCAATTGTTCAGCAGTTTATTTGGGAAATGGTTGGTTTATAACTGCCAACCATGTTCCAACTGACATTGGTTCTGAAGTATCGCAAAATGGGCAATCTACAACTATCGATGCAATCAATAACGAACTTAATGCGTTGAATTCGTGGAATGCCGATTTAAAAATGTTCCATGTTGCAGATGCTGAAAATTTGCTGTCGTTGCAGTCGGTAAAAATATCGACAGAGGCAATCAATAGTTTAAAAAATACTGGTTGGAATCGCACTTGGTATGGCACTTACAACTTAGTTTATGGAAGTGAAATTACATTGGTCGGAGCAGGGTATGGCAGAACAGAATCTTCGTCGTTAACCGATAGTACAGTTGGTTATGCTTCATCAACGCGGAATGTAGTTCGTTCTGGAACAGCACCTTTGATGAATAATGAGCAGTATTTGAATAAATCGGAAACCGAGACCATTGCGTATCCATTTTTGCATACAATAGCTGAAGCTAAAGACGGACGTACAAATGCCCTAACTGGCGATTCTGGTGGTGGAATGTTTTTCGAGTATGAAGGAGATTGGTGCTTGGTGGGCATAATAACAAACGTAAGTCCAGCCAATGCTAATGCAACAACAACGTTTGCATCGTTAGATTATAGTAATGATTTTTCTGAAACATCAAGAACGTTTGGAATTCGCTTAGATGCCTTTGCCGAAAAAATCAATGAAATTATCGCAACGCCAGTTCCAGAATCGGCAGAAACTGCAGTTGTTGTTGGTTTGTTTGCATTGATTTTTATGCGTTTTCGTGGACGTAAAGGCAAATCTGAGTAAAAAAATACAAAAAGTTGTTAAAAAAGTGTTGTAAAAAAATCTCAGAGTGCTACATTAATCTGTTATATAAAATACAAAAGTATTTATTTTAATTTAAACACTCAAATTACAAAATAACATATAAAGGAACATCACAATGGCAAATCTCAAAAAGAAGCGCAGATTAAAGATGAACAAACATAAGCGTTCGAAGCGTTCGAAGGCTAATCGTCATAAGAAGCGTACATGGTCGTGCTAAGGCGCTTCTGAAGAGAAGTTTGCGGTATGCTTACCGTAGTGCTTTAGATTTTGAAAATTTATCAAGCTGGATATGTTCCAGCTTTTTTTGTGAACAAATAATTTTTGTAAAATTTATAATAAAATAGGGGTAATCAATATTACTCCTATTTCTGTGTGTAAATTTAGCTATGTACTTTACAATTTGCAAACTTTTGGTAACCATTCAGAAAGTGCGGGTATAAACGTTATAAACAACAACGCAGCTATCATACCAATCACATATGGTATCAATTTCGGCGAAACTGAACCAATATCGCTCTTACCAACTCCGCAACCTACAAACAAACAAGTGCCAACTGGTGGTGTACATAAACCTATCGACAAATTTGTTATCATAATTATTCCAAAATGAATAGCCGATATTCCAAGTTGTGATACTATTGGCAAGAATATAGGAGTGAAAATCAATATAGCTGGAGTCATATCCATAAACATACCTACAAACAGTAATATTATATTTATAGTAATCAGTATTGCGATTTTACTATCTCCCAAAATAGACATAGCTTCTGCTATCTGTTGTGGAATGTTTGTCATGGTCATAATCCAACTCATAGCAGTAGATGCTCCAACTATGAGCATTACAACACCTGTAACACGAGCACTATCGTACAGAATTTCATACATCTGACGCATTGAAATATCTCGATATACAAACACTTCCAATACAAATGCGTATACAACAGCTATGACAGCAGCTTCGGTAGCAGTGAATATACCTCCTAAAATACCACCCAAGACTATAACTATTAACATCAAACTCAAAAAAGCTTCTTTGAACGCCTTTAAAATTTTTTTTGGCTCGAATTTTCCCTCAGCTTTTATTTTATTTCGTTTTGCATAGACAATACTTACGCACAAAATCGCTATTCCTAAAAGAATTCCTGGTATTATTCCAGCTATAAACAATGCTCCTATCGATACGCCTCCAACTGCAACCGAATAAACTATCATTGTATTGCTCGGTGGAATTAACATTCCTGTTGTCGACGAACAAACTGTAAGAGCAATAGGCATTTCTTTACCATAGCCTTTTTTCTCCATTTGTGGAATCATAAAAGAACCAACAGAACTTACCGCAGCTACTGAGCTTCCAGAAATTGCACCAAAAAACATACATGTCAAAGTATTAACATATGCCAATCCCCCAGGGAAAGGACTTACTAAAGCCGTAGCCAAATTTATAAGCTTAATAGCCATTGCTCCACGTCCCATTATTGCGCCTGAGAGTATAAAGAAAGGTATAGCCAACAATGCAAAGCTATCTACCCCTTGTGCCATTGACGTAGCTACAACTTCAAAACACTCTCCACCTGTTGCCCATATTGCTAACGCTGCCGAAATGCCAATTACAACAGCAATTGGAACCGACAAAAATAAAAGCGACACAAACGCCAAAAATATAATTATAAACTCAGCACTCATTTTTTACTTTCTTTCGTTAGTGATTAAAGTTTTCAAAAAGGCTTCTATTAAAAACATTATTGCAAATACGCCAGCCATTGGAACGCAAACATAAACAGTCCATACGCCAACATTTACCGACACTAAGTTATTTGAAGATTTTAGCGAAGTTAACACCAACTCGATTCCTCCATATACCAAAAATGCCATAACAAAAAAAATGGTTATGCAACTTGCTATAATTGAACATAATTTCTTTGCCGATATAGAAAATTTTTCAGAAAGGTAATCCAAACCGATATGTGATTTTTCAGCAAATGCTAATGCTGCTCCAAAAAAAGTAAGCTCTATTAGAAACATTCTGGCTATTTCTTCGGTGAATGCTGGTTGCGATCCAAAAAAATATCGGGCAACAACGCCCCATAAAACTATAATAGTAATACTTGCCATAAAAAAAGCACATATTACTTTAAGCAAAACCTTTAGTTTTGAATTTATCTTTGAAAAAAAATACAATAAGAATTTCATTCTATTTTACAGATTTTATTTCGTTAGCGAGTTTTTCTATTTCTGTACCTTTATAAAGCTTGTAAACTTCGTTAGCTTTTTGAGCAAATTTTGATTTGTCGGGAATTATTATTTCAACACCTTTTTTCTTGAGCGTTTTTATTGCGTCAAGTTCACGCTCTTTCCAAAGTTTGCGTTGATATACCGAAGCTAACTTTGATGCTTTTTGTAAAATTTCACGTTCATCTTTCGAGAGCGATCTCCATGTACGTTCGCCAATTACGAGAACATCGGGAATACTTGTATGTTCATCTAATGTAAAGAATTTTGCAACTTCGCAATGTCCACCTAACAAGTATGTAGGTGGATTATTTTCTGCTCCATCAACAACACCTTGCGATATTGCTGTATAGGTTTCTCCCGAAGAAACTGGTGTTGGCGACCCTCCAAATGCTTTTATGGTTTCCATGTCAACTTGCGAATTCATTACTCGAATTTTTAATCCTTTGATATCATCTGGAGTTCTAATTGGTTTTTTCGATGTATAAAACGAGCGTGAACCAGCATCGAAAAAGCATAAGCCAATCATTTTTTGTTCTGATAGAAATCCTAAAAATTTTTCACCCAAATTTGAGTTTAAAACTTTCCAATAATGTTCGTGATTGCGAAATATATATGGTAAAGTTAATGCGTGTAAACGTTGTTCAAACATTCCCAATTGTGCGCTTGAGGCTTTGGTCATATCTAAAGAGCCATTTTTTAATTGCTCTATACATTTTGGTTCAGAACCTAAAGCACCTCCACTATATATATCTATCGACATTTTTCCTTTTGAAAGTTTTTCCACATGATTTTTCATATATTCTAAGCCCAAATGGACGGGATGTGTCGACTCTAAATTATGAGCTAATTTCAAAACCTTTACATTTGTACTGATTGATGTTTTCGAGTGTTGCACATATGCAAAAATAATCGATGCAACAAAAATTCCGGTTAAAATTCCGAGTGTAAAAAACGATGTTTTCTCTTTCATAATTTATTTAATATTTGCTCCTAATTTTTTTGAAATTTCGTTACCAACTTCGCGTACAATTTCATACATTTTAGCTTCCAGATGTTTTGTAAATCTATTTGCAGGGGCAGTTATGCCAAGAGCACCAACTATAACATCAAGTTTATCGTACACAGGAACAGCCAAGCAACGGACTCCTTCATGATATTCTTCATCATCTATAGCATAACCCTGTTTTTGTATTTGCTTTAGATTTTTTTGAAGAGCTGTAAAAGTTGTTATTGTTTTTTTTGTACGTTTTACAAATTTTATTTTCTTTATAACATCGGGCGATTTTCTTAAAATATCAGCCAATATAATTTTACCCGTTCCTGAACAATAAGCATCGACAATTGTACCAGCCCTACTTGCTGCATGCAAGGGTAATGGGCTCTCGCAAACACGGGCAATCCATACTTTATTGTCACTTTGAACACCAAAGTGTGATGTTTCGCCCGTGATATTTGTCAAACGAGCCAAAGCAGGCTCTACAATATCCATCAATTTTAAACGCGACAATGAACACTCGGCAATGTCGGCAAGTTTTTGCCCAAGTTTATAATGGCGATTTGTTTTTATAAAAAAGCCCTCATTAGCTAAGGTTTCCATAATTCGCAATGTAGTAGTTCGTGGCAAATTTAAATCGCGAGCTACTTCTAAATATGTTAAAGCCCTCCCATCTTTAGCAAGATAGCTTATAACTTTACAGGCATTCTTTAAATTTGGAATAAAATAATTCATAGCTGATAAATTTGTATTATTTTAATTTAAAAAATTTTTAAAAGAAGATTTTTTTCAAGATATTCACATTTGAACATAAATTATTTTTTTAGTTTTACAAAATATTTTTGTGTGTCAGATTTTTTCATCGAGAAAGGGAATATAAAATTTATGAAAAAATTATACACTCCATGTTTTAAAGCATATAAACAAATGGATACCGACGCCTTGCGCGAAAGTTTCCTAATTGAAGATTTGTTTGAAAAGGGCAAACTTCAACTTTACTACACTGATTGCGACAGAGCTGTTGTTGGCTCTGCTTGTCCGACAAACGCACCATTGAAATTAGACGCAGGTGATGAGTTGCGTGCAGAATATTTTTGTCAACGCAGAGAACTCGGTGTTTTAAATATTGGTGGTAAGGGAAGTGTGTCTGTTGACGGTACTTCATACGATTTAGTAAAAGGCGAAGTACTTTACATTTCGAGAGGCTCAAAAGAAATTGTGTTCACATCTGAAAATGCATCTGATTACGCAGAATTTTATTTGTTGTCGTATCCGGCTCACAAAGAATATCCAACGACAAAATCAGGGTTGGGTGATGCAAATAAAATCGACTTAGGCAATCAAAGTGAATGTAATATTCGCACAATAAATCAGGCAATTTGTCAGGCAAGAATACCAAGTTGTCAGTTAGTAATGGGCTACACAAAGCTTGAAGATGGTAGCGTATGGAACACAATGCCATCGCACACACACGAACGCAGAAGCGAAGTTTACATGTATTACGATATTCAACCAAATGAATGCGTAATCCACATGATGGGTACACCTCAAGAAACACGTCATTTAATTGTACGCAACAAGCAAGTAGTTATATCGCCATCATGGTCAATCCACTCAGGCGTAGGTACAAAAAATTACACATTCTGTTGGGGTATGGGTGGCGAAAACCAACAGTTCGACGATATGGATCCAGCACCAACAGGAGAATTAAAATAATGAGTATTTTAGATAAATTTTCACTTAACGGAAAACTTGCACTCGTAAGTGGTTGCAAGCGTGGTATCGGTTTTGCGTTTGCTGAAGCTTTGGCTGAGGCAGGTGCAGATATAATCGGAGTATCGGCAAGTCTTGAAGCTGATGGTGGAAAAATTGGTGAGACTGTTCGTAAACTTGGTCGCAAATTCTATGCGTATCAGTGCGATTTTTCTAATTGCGAAGCTGTAAAAGATTTTGCTCAAAAAGTTTTGTCGGAATGTGGCACACCAGACATTCTCTTCAACAATGCTGGTACAATTATGCGTAAACCAGCAGCTGAACATCCTGACGATTTTTGGTTTAATGTGATAAATGTAAACTTAAACTCGCAGTTTTTGTTGTCGCGTGAAATTGGTGCAAAAATGGTTGAGCGTGGTAGTGGAAAGATTGTTTTCACGGCATCGTTGTTGACATTCCAAGGTGGAATAACTGTTCCTGGGTATGCGGCAAGCAAAGGTGGTATTGGTCAGCTTACAAAAGCTCTTGCTAATGAGTGGGCAAGCAAAGGCGTAAATGTTAACGCTATTGCTCCTGGCTACATAGCAACCGACAACACATCGGCATTGCGTGCCGATGAAGTTCGCAGTAAGCAAATTTTAGAACGTATTCCTGCTGCACGTTGGGGAACGCCTGAAGATATGAAAGGTGCCGCAGTATTCTTGGCAAGCGCAGCTTCTAACTATGTAAATGGTGAAGTGCTTGTTGTAGACGGTGGCTGGATGGCAAGATAATAACAACCAAACTAAAATAAAAATGAAAAACTTCTTTAAGACAGTAATTGTGCATTCTATCTTGTGTGCGAGTGTAATAAACTCGCATGCAGAAAGCGACATGATAAGAGTTGAGCAACTTCAACCTTCAAAACTCATCAGCTGGAAAACATGGAAAAAAACAAAGCCGATGAAAACCGAA
>SUVO01000013.1 GCA_015061955.1 Verrucomicrobiaceae bacterium | reverse complement strand
TGCGAGTTTTTTACCTGTTGGGCACCGAAGGTAATTGCTTTGCAATGTACCTTTGCCTAACTAAATCAGATTAAAAAAAGTGCGTCATAAGCTGTGAGGTGCCTCGATTGCGATTCTCTATATACAAAAAAGGCAATTCCAAAGAATTGCCTTTATCATTATTATATAAAAAATTCGCAATCGAGACACCGACCTCGCACGTTTTTTAGAAGCCGTCAGGGAGTGAACGTGAAGATATATCCGATGTTATTAACGATATAGCTTCGTCAACAGAATGTTGACCTTCAAACCCCTTCTTAATGCGTGATCTTATAGAAAGTAAGCCAGCTTCAGCTTCCTTTTTACCAATAACAAACATGTGAGGAATTTTGTCGGTTTCTGCCTTGCGAATTTTAGCACCGAGCTTTTCAGCAGTGTCGTCCATAGCAACACGAACTCCAGCATCACGAAGTTTCTTGAATACTGAGTCAGCATAAGGAATAACTTCGTCGTTAAGAGTTAGAATGCGCACTTGTTCTGGAGCCAACCATGTTGGGAAGTTTCCACCAAAGTGCTCGATTAAAACGCCAGTAAAACGTTCGAGAGAACCGAATGGCGCACGATGAATCATGATTGGGCGATGAGGTTTGTTGTCTTGCCCGATGTACGATAAATCGAAACGTTCTGGAAGGTTGTAGTCAACTTGAACTGTACCGAGTTGCCATTCACGACCAATTACGTCTTTTACAACGAAGTCGATTTTTGGACCATAGAAAGCAGCTTCGCCAATTTCTTCAGTAAATGGAACGCCGAGTGATTTTGCGGCCTTGCGAATAGCAGCTTCGCTCTTTTCCCAGTTAGATTCATCGCCAACATACTTGTCGCTGGCAGGGTCGCGCAGAGAAATACGAACACGATAATCGCGCATACCGATTGTTTCAAACACAGCTTTAACCAAGTCAAGACAACCTTGAATTTCATCGTCGAGTTGTTCTGGTGTGCAGAAGATGTGAGCATCGTCTTGAGTAAAACCACGTACGCGAGTCATACCATTGAGTTCGCCCGATTGCTCCCAACGATAAACGTTACCAAACTCAGCCAAACGAACAGGAAGTTCGCGATACGAGTGAGGATCGCTCTTGAAAATCTCAACGTGGAATGGGCAATTCATAGGTTTCAGAAGGAAACCTTGAACATCGCCATTTTCTACCTTTTCTTCAAAACTTGCAACATCGAGCTTTTCGGAAGCCATACGAGCCATATCATCGCGTTCAACAATTGGAACAAATTGCGATTCTTTATAATATGGGAAGTGCCCACTTGTACGGAATAAACCAAGCTTACCAATGTGTGGAGTAAATACTTGCTGATATCCCTGTTTACGCAAAAGCTCAAGAATAAAATCTTGTAAACTCTGACGCAATATAGCACCCTTAGGCTTCCAGAGAATCAACCCCTGACCCACTCTATCGACAATTGTAAATAAGCCGAGTTCCTTACCAAGCTTGCGATGGTCGCGAAGTTTAGCTTGTTCCATTTGCTCAAGATACTTTGCCAAATCTTCTTTCGATTCAAAGGCAGTACCATAAATGCGTTGAAGTTGCTGGTTTTTTTCGTCTCCACGATGATACGCACCAGCAATACTTAAAAGTTTAAATGCTTTGATACGTTTTGTGTAATCAACGTGTGGACCTGCACAAAGATCGCAAAATTCACCATTCTGATAAAACGAAATTTCATCGCCATCTGGAACATCAGCAAGACGACCAAGTTTAAACTGCTCTTGCCCTAATTCTTTGATTTTTGCTTCAGCCTCTGCTCTCGACAAAGTAAAACGTTCAAATTTCTGATTTTCAGAAATGATTTTTTTCATTTCTGCCTCAATCTTTACAAGATCATCTGCTGTAAACTTGTGAGGGAGATCAAAGTCGTAATAGAATCCCGAATCAGTCGATGGACCAATATCGAGCTTAGCTTCTGGGAAAATACGCAAAACTGCTTGTGCTAAAACGTGAGATGCGCTGTGTCTGATTTTATGTAATTGTTCTTCCATATTCTATGTTTTGCGTCGTGGGGTCGGACTCAAAACATAATGGAATTGACGGCGACCACAAAACGCCCTTTCTACATCGTAAATAAATAGTGTGTTTTAATGTGCAAAAGTAAAGCTTTTTTTATAAAAACGTGTGTGGACGCACCACGAGGGCGAT
Source organism: Verrucomicrobiaceae bacterium (assembly GCA_015061955.1). Classification (GTDB taxonomy): domain Bacteria; phylum Verrucomicrobiota; class Verrucomicrobiia; order Opitutales; family Intestinicryptomonadaceae; genus Merdousia. Next base: position 87,124 of record SUVO01000013.1, on the reverse strand, counting down.
ATTTTTTATTATAATGATAAAAGGCAATTCTTTGGAATTGCCTTTTTTGTATTAGATTGCCCTCGTGGTGCTTGTAGCTAAAAACGCACTTTTGCTTCGACTCACGACCACAGGTCGCTCACGCTCGCAAAAGCACGTTTTTAGCAGACACCACACACGTTTTTTGTTTCCGTTCCCAAGTTAGTTCTAAGCTGATTATAATCTCTATAAAAAAATAGCAATCGAGGCACCGTCCTCGCACGTTTTTACTCGGTCATTATGGCACCAACTGCATGCCCTAAACGTGCAATAGATGAAGATAATGTTGATAATGCCATAACTTGTTGCTGACGTGCCGATGCTAATCGATTTTGAGCATTAAGAAAATCTGTTATGGAGTTTACACCATTTTCATAACCAAGCTTTGTTGCCTTGTATGCTTCGTCGTTTGCATCAACAGCAGCTTCGGCACTTTTAAGTTGTTTTACAGCACTTTGATAAAGATAGAATGCGTTCCAAACATCAGAAACTATCTGAATTTGATTTTGTTTAATAGTTTGCAAGGCAATCTTTTCTTGCATTTTTGCAGAAATCAAATCGTATTTTCGAGTAAAACCTTCAAAAACACTCCAAGTCAAAGACACACCTATTTGCAAATTTTCTTGTTCACCACGAGAAGACTTAGAATAATCTACATAAGATGCCGATGCGCCTGCAGAAATTTGTGGTAGAAAATTGCGTTTTGCAACTTTTATATCGAGTTGAGATTTTTTAAGTTGTGAATACGAAGCCAATAGGTCTTGTCGACAACGCATAGCTTCGGCAATCAAATTTTCAATTTTATCTTGAGTTTGCTTTGATTTAGGAATCGAAATATCGTCAGTAATATTCAACTTTGCACTAACTTCAACACCTAAAGCCGATGCCAAATTGGCTCGAGCAGTTTCAACATTAGCTTCGGCTTGTTGCAACGAAAATTCAGCATTGCGTAAGTTAGCTAATGCGTTTAGCATATCTGGTTTGTTGCCAACACCCGAATTCAAACGTTCGTTTGCTGATTCGTAAGCAGTTTGAGCATCTTGTATGTTTAATTTAGAAGCCTTAACATTTCCGAGAGCTTCAAAGAATTGATAGTACGCTAAGTTTACTTGAAGAACTACATCTTGTATAGAGCGATTGAACTCGAAATTTGCAGCATATAAGGCTTGGCGAGTAGCATCGACATTAGCACTACGTTTGCCAAAGTCGCATAAGAGCCAGTTTATTTGAGCAGAAGGACCAAAACCAGTTTCGTAATACTTCCCTACTTGAGCAAATGCACCACCATACGCTAAACTTGGCTTTATGCGTGAACGATACACATCGGCAGAGAACGAAACTTGTGGATAATATGTCGAGTTTGCTTTGCCAACTTCAGCCGCATACGATTTTGCTTTGAACCAATAAATACGAGTGGTTGGATTGTTTTCTAATGCAATATCTATTAAATCGGTAATTCCCAATTTTTCGCCAGCTGAAATTTTTTCAGTAGCACGCACAAAACGAGGTTCTTCCGAATTATTTTTCTTGGGATTTTTTGCATCGGTTTCAGATAAAATTTTGTTAGTTTTTATCTGATTTGTTGCGATGTGTTCAACCGAGGCATCTTGAGGTGCCTTCCAATATACGAAAGGCTTTTGCGATGTTTCTTCGTCAACATTCACACATGCACCTAAAAATGCAGATGAACAAATTAAAGCTAATAAAAATTTGTGTTTCATAAAATTTATTTTTGACTTGGATTATACATTTCGCCTCGAGCAAAGAATGGAATTTTGTCGAGAATATGGCGTTGCAACCAATCAAACCACAAGTAAATTACAGGTGTAATGTACAGCGTAATAACTTGCGAGAACATCAAACCACCAACTACAACAACCCCTAACGGAATTCTACTTTCTGCATCGGCTTCACCCCAACCTAAAGCAATAGGTAACATACCCATAAGTGCTGCAAAAGTTGTCATTATAATTGGACGAAAACGTTCTAAGCAAGCTTCGTGAACAGCGTCGATAGGTTTCATACCCGATTGTTCTCGCATAATAGCAAAGTCAATCATCATAATACCGTTCTTCTTTACAATACCCATCAACATAAATATACCAATAGCCGAGTATATCGAAAGTTCCATATCGAACAACCACAAACTGCCCAAGCCACCAACAACAGCAATTGGCAATGCCGACAACACCGTAAGTGGATGAACATAACTTTCGTAAAGCACGCCTAAAATTACATACATTACAAACACAGCCACACCAATCAACATTATCAGCGAGTTCATTGTTTCTTGGAAAGTTACAGCTTCACCGATAAATCTACCATTAACACTTGATGGTAATACCGATGGTGCAACCGAATTTACCCAATTTACAACATCGCCAATAGCAACACCGTCTTTGAGGTCGAAATAAATAGTTACCGATGGGAAATTATCGATATGATTTATCGCAACAGGTGCAAGCTCTTGCTTTGTTGTAGATATAGAAGCAAATGGTATCAGGTTTGAAAGCGAGTACGGAGCATTTGGCTCTAAACCACCACCAGAAAGAGTGCGTACAGTTGTACCACCTGTAAGAATTGAATCTTGTTGAAAATTCAAATTCTTTAGGTTTTCTTCAAACGAACTACTTTTGAAATCGGCTTCCATTATAGACCAGTACTGTTGGAACGGAGTTTTTATAAGATAGTAATACAACTTTGCAAAAGAATCTTTAAAAACGTTTGAATAGTTGTTTACCGACAAACCCATCATAGCAGCTTTATCACGATACGGAGCTAATGTAATTTGTGGATTATCCAGATACAAATCGCTTTGAATATTTGAGAAGAAATCGCCTCTACGCGACGCCAACAAAGCCATCATTTCAGAAGCAGTTTTATACAAATCGTCTTGATTCATAGAACTCATTGCATAAGCATACTTACCTTGTTGTGTACTTGTAGCGCCTGTCGATATTTTTAAAGTTGGCTGTGGCGAAAATGCCGATATAACACCAGGCATCATAGCAACACGTTGATTTATAGCGTTGGCAACATCTGCAATAGGTTTACGTTCTTTTTTATCTTCGAGAACCACAAAACCAAAACCCATATTTTGATTGATAAACGAAGACACCCCCGAAACCAAAACAAAATTTCTAACACCATCGGTATTCTTGATAATTTCTTCAACTTCTTTCTGAACAAAACCCACTTCTTTGGGCGAAGATTTTGTATTTGTAATAAACACACCTTGAATAAAACCACTATCGCCTATCGGGAAGAAAATTTGAGGTAATTGCGAGAAGAAAAACCAAATACCATATCCACAAACTGCAATGACAATAGCTGTCAAAATATGGCGATGCAACATCCATTTTAAAGTGGGATTATAAAATTTTAAGAACGCACTTTCTAAACGGAACGCAAATTTTTCGATTGTAGTTTTTTCGTCGAAATTTTTGGTGCGTTTACCTATAACTCTGGCACACATCAACGGAGTTAACGTAAGACTTACAACCCCCGACATCAAAGTTGCCACAATAATTGTTATTGAAAATTCTTTGAAAACACGACCAGTAATACCACTCATAAAAACAAGTGGAATAAACACAGCCGCAAGCGACAATGTCATACTTAAAATTGTAAACGAAATTTCTTTAGCCGATTTATATGTAGCAATGCGAGGTGTTTCGCCAAAGTCTTCCATTCTGCGCACTGTATTTTCAAGGAACACAATTGCGTCGTCGACCAAAAAACCTATCGCCATTGTTAACCCCATAAGCGACAAATTGTTCAACGAAAATCCGAACGCATACATAAATATGAACGTCAATAAAATAGAGAATGGCAATGCCACTGTTGGAATGAGCGTATCTTTAAATCTGCCCAAGAACATAAATATAACAAACACAACCAAAATAAAGGCTATATATAAAGTTTCTTTTACGTCTTCAATGTTTGATACAATAAGCTCAGAGCGATCGTAGAATTCCAAAATTTTAATAGATTCGGGCAATTCATGCTCGAATTTTTTCATCATTTTTCTGATAGCTTCAACGGTTGCAACAGCATTACTATCGGCGCGTTTGCGAATACCCATAGCAATTGCCGAATAGCTATCGTCTAAATTTGCACTTTTAGAATATATAGAGAAATTTAGGGTATCCATTTGTACCGAATTTAAAGCTTTAGCAATATCGCGAAGGAATATTGGCGAACCATCTTTAAAACCTATAACCAAATTTTCGTATTCTTCGGCAGTTGAAATTTGAGTTTTAGGAAAAAGCACAAAAGTTGATGATGGCCCTTGCAAATTACCAGCACCAGTCATATTAGTTGAAACAGCCAATGCACTTTTCAACTGCGACATTGTATAACCTAAATTGTACAACTTTTTTGTATCAACTTCTATACGAAGAGCTCGTGGCGAAGCGTAAATATCAACTTTAGATACCCCATCAGCCATATTCAACTGTTGTGCAACTTGCGAGAATGCGTAGTCGTACAATTCGCCAACAGTCATACCATTTGATACTGCCGAAACAATGTAAATTGGCATATCATTTGGATTATCTTTAGTAAACGATGGTGGCGAAGGCAAGTCGGCAGGCAAATTACCCATAGCACGTTGAATAGCACTTTGCACGTCGGTAGCGGCTGCATCAATATCTTTAGATAGCGAAAACTGCAACACTAACGAGCTTGCCCCGAACGAGTTTCTACTGGTAATCATTTCTATCCCTGGAATTTGCATAAACTGCTGTTCCAATGGCGATGCAACATTACTTGCCATAACAGTTGGATCAGCTCCTGGATAAGAAACACTTACTTGAATTACAGGATAGTCAACGCCCGGAAGGTCGTTAACTGGCATTTGTAAATATGCAAAAATACCAAAGAAAGCCGATGCCACTGCCAACAGCACCGTCATAACTGGACGATTTATAAATATGTCGGACAACGACCCGTAGCCTTGCGTATTTTCGTTGGTTGAGTTTTCTTCAGCCATAAAAAAATTCCATTAAATTATTTTTTAACTTCTTTAGAAGTATTTTGAATTGACGCTTCGGTAGCCTCTTTAACTTCATCTTTTATACTTGCTTTTTTAGGAGCATTTTGAAGTTTTTTCATAGCTTCGGCACGAAGAGAATCGGCAACTTGCGTTGCAGTTTTCATAAACATAAACATTGCGTTTTTATCTTTTATAACTTTTCCATCGGCTCCAATAATAGCGCCATCAGCCGACGCCGAATACACAAACGGACCTGCTTGCAAACGCAACTGACTTACACGAAGAACAACCTTGTCGCCATCTTTCAAGCCAAACACTGCCCTATCATAACCGTATAGTTGTCCTTTTTGAATTTGGCGCATAGCAACAGAATATACACCGTCTTTTATAGGAGTTCCCACATAAACATACGGACCTTTTGCATTCAACTGAATACACATATCTGGAATAAGTACTGCGTTTTCGAGCTTATCTAAATCCACCTTTACACGAACAGGTTGATTTGGCCAAAACAGATAATCGGAATTTTCAAGTTTACCACGCAACACTGCTGTTCCTGATTCGTATCTAATTTTATTCAACACAATTTCAACTTCTGCTTTGCGAGCTCTTGAAGAAAAATCATCTTCTATATACGAAACTTCAACAACAAGCTTACCACCACGCGCTTTCATAAAATTCATAACATCGTGTAAGCGTTGCGAAGGCACAACAAAATCAACAAACAACTTTTCTACGTTTTCAATAGTTGTAATTACCGAGCTTCCAGCCAATACAAAATTACCAACGTTTATATTATACAAACCAACTTTACCATCGGCAGGAGCTTTAATATCGCACCAATCGAGGTTTATCTTAGCAGTTTCTAAGTTTGCCTGAGCAGTTTCTACAACACCTTTATCTACCTCAACTTTAGCAACTAAAGAATCGAAAGTTTGTTTATCAACATAGCCGTCTTTAGCGAGTTTCTTATTGCGTTCAACCGATAATTGATCAATTTTCAACTGAGCTTGAGCCTGACGCAAATTACCTTCGGCTTGTTTTACCAATGCCACAAACGGACGTTTATCTATAACTGCAAGAATTTCCCCCTTCTTTACGTTTTGTCCTTGTTTAAAATTAATGGCAACAATTTGCCCCGATACCTGTGGCACAATATTTACACTATGCTCCGATGCTATTGTACCCATTGTTGATATATAAGCGTGCAAATCAGCTTTTTTGGCACTTACAAATTCTGCCGGCGTTGGTGGAAACGATGTTTGTTTTGGTTGTTCTTTCTTTTTACAACCACAAAATAAAACAGTAGCTAATAATGGTAATATGATATATTTTTTCATTGTAATTTTTTAAATTAGTTTATCGGACACACTAATGTATCTATAAAATTTTATTCAAAGCAGAGTAAATAATTTGTATTATTTTATCAATAAAAAAAGGCAACCGAAGTTGCCCCTTTATATTATTTGAAATTTTTTACTTTCTTCTGCGATATGCAACCAATGCCAATGCAATAGCACCCAAAATCATTGCCCACTGGGATGGTTCTGGAACAACTGTAGAAACCGAGAACACACCGCTTTCGATTTCTTTGATGAACAAGTTATCGTTCAAAATTCTATCTACACCATTTTCATCAACAAACTTAATTGTTGTATTTTCGATATAATTTGAAAGAGATTCATCCATATCAACAATGCGGAAACTTCCGTATGCAGTTTCGCCCAATATAATAGAAATTGCATCACTATCAGCTAAGTTTACAAACGAACCAACTGTCAAAACCTTACCTTCTGCAATAGAGAGCAATAGTTTTGATGTAGCATCACCAAAGGCAACCGAACCAATGTTATTATCTGCATTTATAACAAACTCAACATTTGCACCAGCTTCTAATTCAAATGTCGAAGATGCTTGATTTTCTGCACCACCAACTGCAAAAGCGTCAGTTGTATTGAGCGTCAATACAGTTTTAGTATTAGCATCTTTACTTTTGATAAAGAAGCCTGCGTTTGCGTCGGAAACAATCTTGCCCGTTCCGGCGTTCGATGTAATATTACCAGCTATTGTAAACAACTGACCAATATTACCTTTAGTTCCACTTCCATCACTAATCGATGTTGCCCCGTTGACTGTAATTTCAGCATTTTCGCCCAATACTACATTAGCCAACTGCGATCTTACACCCAATGCAAATGTGTAATTCCAGTCAGAATTAGCTTCATAACCTTTATTTACAGTAATTTTGCCATCAAACAAACCACCATTGAAACGAGTTGCAGCCGATGTTATACTAGTACCTTCTTCTACATAATTAAATTTTCCACTTTTTACATCTACTGATGAGTCAAAAGCTGTCATATCAGAAAAATTAACCTTACCAGTAGAAGTAATTGAAGAACCATTTACCAATACCATCTTTCCACCACTATTAAGCTGAAAACCATTAGAAATCAACTCAACTGAACTTGTATTACCATTTTTATCAAAACCTACAAAATATGTTCTGTATGAACCACCAGCATCGGTACCAGAAGTAGTTAAAGATTCAGCAGAAATATATACGTTTGATTTCCCTGAATTAGCACCTGAGAGAGACTGAATATAGTACGACCCACCCGACAATGTACTATCAACACCATTTGTAAAATAAAAATTTGATTTAGTAGCTTGGAATGTACCACCTTTAGCTACGTTAATATTTGTAATATCTGTAGCATATAATGTGTTTGAACTTGTAAGATTGAGTTTTGCCCCACTTGCTATATTTACAACAGAATCAGATATTGATAATGTGCTTGCAGAAACAGTTCCTTTTAGAACATTCAGTTTTGAATTATTCAAAAGAGTTACAGCCCCCATATAACCTAAATTAGTAGAACTTGTTGCATTCTCAGGATTCAAATTATATGTAGAATTATCTAATTTTGTAGAGAGTATTATCTGAGTATCTTTCACACCATTGACAGTTTGAGTCGTACTATTTTGTAAACGCCCTCTGTTCAAATTGAAAACCGCATTGGTGAATTCAAGTTTATTTGAACCAAAAACGGTTCCATAAAAATCGAATGTAATATCACTTACAGAAATTATATCACCTACATAAGTACGATTAGTCCCACCAGCAACTACACCTCCTGTCTCGAACTCGTTACCATAAAACGATAAAGAAGTATTTTGCGATGTTGCCCCTGAACCACCTGAAATTGTAATGCTCTGAGGTGTTGATGAATTAAGATTATTAGATCCACCTATATGATATCTAAACGATGCTGGAGTTCCATTCGTTTTCTGTGATGCTGGATTTCCATCTACACTTGATGCAGAAAAATTTATTACAGCATCGATTTCTGAAGCAACAGAAATTGTAGTAGTTCTGGGTGTGGTTGTATAACGGAAGTCTGCTGAATTTTTATCAGACGAAACATAAATATATGCAACGCCTTCGTCATTACCGATCATATTCCAATCTTTTGCAATTGACGTTACTTGTTGTACACCTGTAATATCTGTAGCTAAAGCTGTCGAAGACAAAACAGAAGCAAAAAACAACATACTAATTTTGCTTACATATGAGGGGGGGGTAATAAACTTCTTCATAATTTATCTTTCTTTAAAATCATCAATGACACTTTTAAAAGTTGTTAATATTCTTATGTAATAAAAAGCAGTGTCAATAAAAAAAAATCATAAAAAATTATAGGTTTCTAAACTATAAAGAAATAACGTAAATAATAAACTTGCACTACTAATTATGTACTGCAATAATAAAGCATAACTATTGTTTATTTAAAGGGAATATTATTTATGAAAAAATTATTGCTTATATTTTCAACTGTTTTAATTAGCGCACTATCGCTATGGGCTTCGGAATCAGAAACCGACAAATATTACAACACTGTTCAAGTTGATTTTGTAGGTACAAACAACACAAAAGTACCCATGCAATACCCCATAAAAAAACGCAAAGACGGCGCTTGGCGTGTTAGAATTCCCAAAGAAGACCTCGTTGCCGAAACGATTATTGCAGTTGACATAAAAATTCCAGCCTCTTTTGCTAAGAAAGGCGAAGAAGGCTATTTTATATCTCCCTCTAATGCGATTGGCTATTTCAACAGAGACAATGGAGCATTCTCAACAGGCAGAATTTGTTATTCGTTCTTTGGTATGAAAACCCCTCGTACAACATTTGTAGCTATCATAAAAAAGTTAAAGCTTGAATGGAGATTTTTTACAGAAATCAAAGATGGTAATTATCAAGTATATCCACGTTTCAACATAAAAGATATCGGCTTTAAACCTTATGAAGATATTGTTGTTGATTTCTACGAACTTAAGGGCGAAAACGCAACCTACGTTGGTATGGCTAAGAAGTATCGCCAGTATCAAATAGATAGAGGTGAAATAAAACCGCTTAAAGAGCGCATCAAGAATAATCCAAAATTAGAAATGCTCGCAAAGTCTATAATGATGCGCGCAAAACACGGCGCCAAACCAATACCTCGCGACAAAACAGGCAAGCGTATCATAGCCGATTATACTCCGGAAACAGAACCTAAAATGAACGTTATCGTCACATTCGATGAAATAACAGAATATATGAAAACCCTTAAAGCAATGGGTTGCGATAACCTCTATTTCCACTTGGTAGGTTGGAATATCAGAGGTCACGATGGTCGATACCCACAACTTCTACCAGTTGAACCAGCTATTGGAGGTGAAGACGGTTTAAAACGTACAATCGAAACAGCAAAGAATCTTGGCTATTACGTTTCTGCACATGCAAATCATACCGATGCCTATAAAATTGCAGATTGTTGGAATGAAGACTACATCGCAAAACGAAAAGATGGCACATTGTTAGATATCGGCTGTTGGGCTGGTGGGAAATCGTACACCCCCTGTCCTGCTCCACTCTTTGAAAAAATTATAAAAAATGACTATGTAATGATGCGTGATAGACTCGGCTTTAACGGTATTCAACATGTCGATGTCATTTCAGCAATACAACCACGTGTATGTCACGATCCCAACCACCCATTAAATCGTAAGCAATGGGCAGAAGCATACCTGCGTATAATGAAATACGGACATAAAATAACTGGAGGTTTCTCATCAGAAAGTGGTTTTGACCATGTTATAAAATATCTCGATTGGGCTTACTACATAAATTGGGATTGGAAAGTTCCACCAGAAATTGATCGTTATCTGCCAATTTGGCAAATTATATATCATGGTTATGTACCTTCATCAGCATACTACTACGATACCAACAACAATTTAAATAATAATTGGCAAGAAATACGTTTGCATCATGCCGAATTTGGTGGACTACCCGTTTACTATGTTGATTGGACACACAAACAATATCTTCCAAAAATCAAAGAACTTTACGATGAATATCAAAAAATAGCCTATCTACAATTAGAACTTATGCAAGACCATAAAAAACTCGCCCCTGATGTTTATCTAACTGTTTATGGTGATGGCAGTAAAGTTGTAACAAACTACTCAAAATATTCTTTTAAATACGAAGACAAAGTGGTAAAATCTAAAGACTATCTTTTAATTAAAAATAAATAAAATGAAAAAATTTCTACTTCTTGTAACAGTATTAACCATTGCAATATCGGCTTTAGCACAGACAGATAGCGATACCGAAAAATATTACAACACAGTTCAAGTTGATTTTGTTGGTACCGACGATGCTAAAGTATCGATGAATTACCCTATAAAAAAGCGTAAAGATGGAGGCTGGCGTGTAAAAATCCCCAAAGAAGATTTGCTTGAAGAAACTATCATAGGCGTAGATATAAAAATACCAGCTTGCAATGCCAAAAAAGGCGAAGATGGTTATTTTATAACTACAACAAGTGCAATAGGTACTTTTCGTTTAGACGAAGGCACTTGGGCTACAACACGCAACTATTACACATTTTTTGGTATGAAAAACCCTCGCACAACGTGGGTTGCAATCGTAAAAAAGCTCAAGCTTGAATGGGAACAACGCATTGAAATCAGAAATGGTAATTATCAAGTTTTTCCACGTTTTAATATAAAAAATATCGGCTTTAAACCTTACGAAGATATTGTTGTTGATTTCTACGAACTAAAGGGCGAAAACGCAAACTACGTTGGTATGGCTAAGAAATATCGTCAATATCAGCTTAAACGTGGCGAAGTAAAGCCTTTAAAGGAACGTATAAAAAATAATCCAAAACTCGAGATGATGGCTAAGTCTATCCTCCTGCGCGCGCAACATGGTGCAAAGCCGATGTTAATAGATAAAGCAACTGGCAAGTGGATTCCCAAAGACCAAACTCTCGAAACCGAACCACCAATGCACGTACATGCTACATGTGATCAAGTTACTGAGTGCATAAAAGCTCTTAAAAAATTAGGATGCGACAACATTGTATTTCATGAAGTAGGTTGGAATATCAGAGGTCACGATGGTAGATACCCACAACTTCTTCCGGTAGAACCAGCTATTGGAGGCGAAAAAGCCTTAAAACGTACTATCGAGACAGCAAAAAGCTTAGGCTATTACATTTCGCCTCACGTCAACCATACCGATGCTTATCGTATTGCTGATAGATGGAGCGAAGATTACATTGCTAAACTAAAAAATGGCGATTTAATGTACGTTGGTTGTTGGGCTGGTGGCAAAGCCTATACCCCTTGCCCTCATGCAATCTTCGATTTATTCATCAAAGACGATTACCCCATGTTGCGTGATAGATTAGGCTTCAATGGTCTGCATCACGTTGATGTTATTTCAGCAATAACTCCTCGAGTCTGCTACGACCCTAAACACCCACTAAATCGCAAAGAATGGACAAAAGCCTACTTGCGTATAATGAAATACGCTCACGAACTTACTGGTGGCTTTACTTCGGAATGTGGTTTCGATCACGTTATAAAATATTTAGACTGGGCTTTCTACATTAATCACCAAAATCATCATTCAGAAATACTCGATCGTTATATTCCAATTTGGCAATTGGTGTATCATGGCATAGTACCTTCGTCGGCATTTTTCTCCGATACAAACAACAATTTAACGAGAAATTGGGAAGAAATTCGTTTACATCATGCAGAATTTGGTGGACGTCCAGTTTACTATGGAGGTTGGACAAACATTAAAAATCTTCCAAAAGTAAAAGAAGTTTACGATGAATACCAAAAGGTTGCACACTTACAATTAGAATTTATGGAAGACCACAAACAACTTGCTCCCGATGTTTACTTAACAGCATACAGCAACGGTAGTAAAGTTATAACAAACTACACGCAATCGCCCTTTGAATACGAAGGCAAAACAATAAAGCCTCGCGATTATTTACTAATAAAATAACTCATTACAAAACAAAAAAACTGCAATATCTATATTGCAGTTTTTTTTATTAAAAGTTTTATTTTTTATTGAAAAGTTGATATTACGCAATTTTTATCAATCTTAATTTTTTTATCTTTAGAGGTTGGTAAATTATACATAATATCGAGCATTATTTTTTCCATTATCGATCGCAACGCTCTTGCACCTGTCCCCATATCGATAGCACGCTGAGCTATTTCTTCAATAGCTCCATCGGTAAAGACAAGCTCTGCCCCATCAAGAGCAAGCAACTTTTGGTACTGTTTTATTAACGAATTTTTAGTATTCTTTAAAATATTAACTAAGTCATCGCGCGAAAGCTCTGCCAAACTCGATACAACAGGCAAACGACCAATAAATTCAGGAATAAAACCAAATTTAACAAGGTCTTCTGGTTGAACATCTGCCATCAACTCAGCTTCGGAAGGCTTTTCGTTCTTAGCATTAAACCCTAACGATTTCCCTTCTTTTCTGCGTTCTACAATTTTATCTAAACCTACGAACGCACCACCACAAATAAACAAAATATTGCGTGTGTCTAAACGTATATACTCTTGATCGGGATGTTTTCTACCACCTTTGGGTGGAATATTACAAACTGTACCTTCGAGAATTTTTAACAAAGCTTGTTGTACACCTTCGCCACCAACATCTCGAGTAATAGAAACATTTTCCATCTTTCGACAGATTTTATCTATTTCATCAACATATATAATACCACACTGAGCTTTTTCTACGTTAAAATCGGCAGCACGCAACAAATTCAAAACTAAATTTTCAACGTCTTCGCCAACATAACCTGCCTCAGTTACATTAGTAGCATCGCCAATGGCAAATGGTACATTCAACATTTTTGCCAAAGTTCTCGCTAAGTAAGTTTTACCCGAGCCAGTTGGACCTATTAGTAAAATATTGCTTTTTTCAATTTCTACATCAGCAAGAGATTTATCTTCGATAAGTTCCGTTTTCTTGAGCATTTCGGAACGCAATCGTTTATAATGATTATAAACAGCAACCGACAATACTTTCTTTGCGTTGTCTTGACCAATTACGTATTTATCGAGTTCTGCTTTCATTTCGGCAGGTGTACGCAAATTAAAGTCGAGCATATTTTCGACTTTTTTTTGCTTTGCTTCCACCTGTTGAAGTGCAAAGAAGTTATGCAAAGCACTTGCACATTCCCTACATACTACTGCACCATCAGAACCTGCAATCAGTTCGCCGACTTCTTTAGCAGAACGTCCACAAAAACTACATCTGTTATCTTTTGCGCTCATTTATTAAGCGTCTTTCTTATTCTCAATAACTTTATCTACAATGCCGTATTTTACAGCTTCTTCTGCTGTCATAAAGAAGTCTCTGTCTGAATCTTTAGCAATCTTATCAACAGAATTGCCAGTTAAATTCGACAAAATTTCATTTACCTTTGTACGCCAACGCAAAATTTCATTAGCTGCAATAGATACATCACGAGCTTGTCCAGTTGCTCCACCATATGGCTGATGAATCATAACACGAGAATTTGGCAACGAATAACGTTTACCTTTTGTACCAGCTGCCAACAAGATTGTAGCCATACTTGCTGCCTGACCAACGCAATAAGTTACAACATCGCAACTGAGGAAATTCATAGTGTCGAAGATGGCCATACCAGCAGTCAACGAACCACCAGGGCTATTTATATAGATATGAACATCTTTTCGAGGATCTTCCATTTGTAAAAAAAGCAACTGCGCTATTACTGAATTAGCAACACCGTCGCTGATTGGCGTACCGATAAATACAATACGGTCGCGTAAGAGTCTTGAATAAACGTCCCACGAACGTTCGCCACGTCCATCGCGTTCAACTACTGTTGGTATATAATATTCACCCATATAATATATTATTCGAATTTATGCACTAAATTTTTAGAAAAAATACGCACGAAGCAATATAAAAAGCTCGTGCGTATATATTATTTTGTAAAAGTATAATTTTACTTTACAGTTGCTTCACACTTTTCAGCAATAAAATTAATTGCTTTTTGCAAGAGAGCATCTGAACGCATGCGATTTGCACGAGCTGGATCTTTTTTAAGTTGCTTTATTAAATCTTCTGGCTTTGTGCGTGTACGCATAGCTTCCTGCCAGAGGACACGGCTCATATCATCATTATCGACTTTCAAACCGTTTACTTTAGCAACTCTATTTAAGAAAATACGCATTTTAGCTCTGCCTTCTGCTTCCTTAGTTGAACCTTCTAAGAGAGCATCTTTATTCTTTTCAATATCAGCCTTTGACGCACCCGACGACATAAAACGCATCATCATTTCTTCGAGGATTGAATCGCGTTCATCTTCCAATGCTGTTTCTGGAATTGCGAAAGTAACCTTTTCCAACAATTGTTCAACAGCCATTTGGCGCTTCATAACTTCGTTATTATTTTTCTTATCAGCTTCAATATTTTGCTTAATCTTAGCTTTGAGATCGTCTAAATCCTTAGCTTCAAAAGCTTTCAAGAATTCTTCATCGATTTCTGGGAGGATTTTTTCGCGGATTTCAAAAATTTCAACTTCGTACTCAGCTTTTTTACCTGCGAGCTTTTCGATTGGCATTTCCTTAGGGAATTCGTGCGAAATAACTTTCTTTTCGCCCTTCTTCATACCAATGATACCTTGTACGATACCTTGTACGCCAGGAGCATTTTCATTACCTGCTTCTTCCCAAGTTGACTTTTGATCAGCAAAAATTGGCATATCTTTAGCAATTTCAGCAACAGGTTCGCCATCAATTTTGCCTGTGTACGAAAGACGTACAAAGTCGCCCTTCTTGATTTCACGATCAACTTCGTCATACTTAGCACGCTGATTACGATAATATTCTACTGCGTTATTTACTTCTTCATCAGTAGCGTCTGTAGATTGAAGTTCAACTTTTGTTTCGTACGACTTTGGCATATCAATTGCAGGATAAACATCGGCAGTAAATGTCAATTCGCAACCATTTTCGTTCTTGTTTTCGATATTTACAACTGCATACAAATCGAACTCTTCAATCTTGTTCATAGCATCGATAGCCTGACTTGTAAGAGCGCGTTCTGTTTGCGACTTAATTGCATCGGCATAAGATTTTTCAACCATAGCCTTAGGAGCTTTTCCAGGACGGAAACCCGAAATTTTTGCACCACGAACAAATTCGTCGGTAATCTTAGCTGTCTGTTGAGCAACTTCTTCTGCTGAGAATGTTACAACAATTTTCTTTCTTGTATCGTTAATGTTTTCGATGTTTGTATTCATAATATTAAAAAGTCTTAAATTTTTGAGAAATTAAGTGCAAGATTTTGTCTAAATACAAATATACGTCAAGCCTAATCTTACACATAGTATATTTTCTGATTGTGGCTCATTTTCAAAAAATATGTTGAATTTTTAACAGAAATGTTTTGTATATAAGGGATATGAAAATTAATTTCCATAAGTTCCTGCTGTGTAGTATTGCCATTGCAGGAATGTTTCTCACAGCCTGTGCCCCAAAATCAGATAAAACAGTTATCCGTATGGGACACTTCCCAAACATTTCCCATGCACAAGCCTTAGTAGCACATCAACTATCGCGTCAAGGTAAAGGTTGGTTCGAGGCTCGTTTGGGCGATAAAGTAGATTTTCAGTGGGCATTATTTAATGCAGGTCCAAGTGCAATGGAGTCGCTTTTATCGGGGGCTGTAGATATTACTTATGTTGGACCAAGCCCAGCAATAAACGCATTCTCAAGAACAGGTGGCGATGATGTAAGAATTATTGCAGGTTCTGCTGACGGTGGTGCTGCATTAGTAGTTAATCCTAAAAAGAATATAATAAAACCAGCCGATTTTAAAGGCAAACGCATTGGAACTCCACAACTTGGTAATACTCAAGATGTTGCTTGTAGAGCTTGGCTTGTAAAAAATGGTATAAATATAACCCTCATAGGTGGAGATGCACACGTTATAGCAACACCAAATCCAGAACAAATGCCACTTATGCGAAAAGGAGTTCTCGATGCAGTTTGGACTGTCGAACCTTGGGTAACACGTCTAATAGACGAAGTTGGTGCAAAAGTATATTTAGAACAAACCAACACCGTTACAACAGTTTTAGTTGCAAACATAAATCTGATAAACAAACACCCAGATTTGCTAAAGAAGATTATAGATGCTCATAACGAACTTACAGACTGGATAAATAAAAATCCTCAAGAAGCACAAAAACTTGTTCATGCTGAATTACAAGCGTTAACAGGAGGCAAAATATCAATCGACTTAGTGCGTAAATCGTGGAACAGACTTATATTCACATCGTCGGTTAACGAAAAGAGCTTGCAGGAATTTGTCGACGATGCCTACAAATGCAAACTTCTTAAAAAGCGCGTCGATATAACAAAACTACTTTACAAATGAGTTTACACAAAGAACTTGAAAATATTACAGCAAAACTTTCGATAAAAAATGTATCGAAAGTGTTTGATTCTGCTCAAGGCAAAGTTCAAGCCCTTGAGAATGTTAGTTTAAGCATAAACGAAGGCGAATTTGTCTGTTTAGTTGGACCGAGTGGTTGTGGAAAATCTACCCTTTTAAACTTAGTTGCTGGCTTAGATAAACCAGATTCTGGAGAAATTTTAGTTGATTCAGATACAGTGGAAGGTCCTGGTAGAGACCGAATGGTAATGTTCCAAGAACATGCACTTTTTCCATGGTTAAACGTATTCGACAACGTTATGTTTGGCTTGAAATTAAAACCAAACTTGACTGATCCAGAACGTAGAGAAGTTGCAAAGTTTTATTTGTATTTAGTAGGTCTTGAAAAATTTGCAAAAGCATCTATCCACGAACTTTCTGGAGGAATGCGTCAACGCGTAGCTCTTGCACGTTCCTTGGCACCTAATCCAAGAATTTTGCTAATGGACGAAACCTTTGGAGCATTAGACGCACTCACTCGTGAACAGCTATATGGCGAAATCCAACAGATTTGGCAAAAACGTAAAAAAACAATTCTATTTGTTACACACAATATACGAGAAGCCGTTTGCTTGGGCGACAGAGTTATTTTGTTTTCACCACACCCTGGGCGAATTGTTGAAACATTCAATATCGATTTACCTCGATTGAGAGATATAAACGATCCGGCTCTAACTTCTTATGCAAGTAAAATAACAGCATCATTAAAGCAAAGCATTGGCAAGGAGGTTGCTGAATGAAAAAAGAAAACTTTATAAGAATATCAAGCTCTATTGGCGCATTTGCAGTTGTTATTATTTTGTGGCAAATATGCGTAAAAGAATTAGGGTTCTTTAAACATACATTACCAGCCCCAAGCGATGTAGCAGTTTATCTTTGGAATGCAATTTTCGATGCAACCTTACCCAAAGCAATATGGGTAACAATAAAGCGTTTGTTGTTAGGATATGCAATAGGTTTGTGCGTAGGAATTCCAACTGGTATGTTGTGCGCCAGATTTAGAGTGTTTAACGACACTATCGGCATATTGGCATTGGGCTTGCAGGCTCTACCTAGTGTATGTTGGGTTCCATTGGCAATAATGTGGTTTGGGCAAACAGAGTTTGCAATGTTATTTGTTGTTGTAATGGGTACTGTGTGGTCGATGATTTTAGCAACAGTACATGGGGTAAAAAATATTCCACCTATATATCTAAGAGCAGCAAGTACAATGGGGTCAAAAGGAATGCATACATGGTTGTATGTTGTGTTGCCTGCATCGTTCCCAAGTATATTGGGTGGTATGAAACAAGGTTGGGCATTTGCATGGCGTTCGTTAATGGCAGCAGAAATATATGTAACAATTCTAACAGGTTTTGGTTTGGGACAACTTCTGCACTACGGTAGAGAACTTTTAGATATGAATCAGGTTATTGGTATAATGTTTACCGTTATATTGATTGGATTGCTTGTAGATAAAGCGTTATTCTCGCCATTAGAGGCACGTTTACGCAAAAAATGGGGTATTTCAAAATAGAAAATAAATTATGAAAAATTTGAACAAAATATTTTTATCAGTAGCACTTTTTTGCTTGTGTGGGTGTTCGTCGCAAGAAGTAAATAAAGCTGAATTAGATAAGCAAGAATATGTAAATTCTATATCTAATCCAGAAAACACACAGATTATATCTGATGTAAATACTCGTTTTATGACTACGCCCGAAACTTATACCATATACGAAGTTTTTACAGGTAAAGAATTTGGTCATGGCAGATTGATATTGCGTACAGATAACGAAAATAGAACGGGTGTGTATATGTTTATAATGTTTAAAACATATCAAAATAACATCTTAAAAGGTACGCAAATTGATTTATACTTGCAAACAAAGAAAAGCCCAAAGGTTCGGAAATTTTCGTTTGTTGTACCAGAAAATTCATCGCTGTTTAGAGAACTTGTATTGGGTATGACAGGCAATGATGCTGAATTAGTTGATACTTCAATTTTGGCATGGAAAATTGAAGTAAAAAATCCAGAAGGCAAAATAATCACACAAAATCAATCGTGGTTATGGAGTATCGAAAATCCAAGTAAACCAGAACGTCAATAGTTGATAACATCGTGTGGGGAAAGTTCCATAGAATTAAAGATTTACAATTTACCCCAAACGATTGGCGTGAAACTATCGATGGTGGACAAGCTTTTACTTGGTACGAACGCCTTGAAAATGAATTTGAAGGTGTATTTACAGATGTAGCAGTAAAGGCTCGTTTAAACAATGGTACTATTGAAGCATCTTTTTTAAAAGGAACAAACGAATCTGTTGCGCTAAAGAAGTTTTCAGATTATCTCGATGCAAATACCGATTATTCCAAAATTCGCTCTGCCCTACATAAAACAGCCGACACTCATATGTTGAAGGCTTTAGAAATTTATCCGACATTGCGAATATTGCGTCAAAACCCATCTGAAGCTATAATTTGTTTTATATGTTCATCAAGTAAACGCATAGTACAAATAAAACAATGTGTAAAATTGTTGTCGGAAAAATTTGGCAAACATATTGGCTGTGGTTTTTATTCACTGCCCGATTTCAAAACTTTAGCAAATGCAAAATTAGAAGATATACTCGAATGTAAATTGGGCTTTAGGGCTATGTATCTTAAAAAGACAGCTCAAAAAATAGTTGAAGATAAATTCAATCCACTATCTTTACGACAAATGCCATATACCGATGCCAAGAACTATCTTTGTTCGCTTACAGGTATTGGCGATAAAGTAGCAGATTGTATATTGTTGTTCGGGTGCTCGCGTTTTGAAGCATTCCCTGTCGATACCTGGATAAAACAAGCAATGTGTCAAATGTATAATACCGATTCAAACCCTAAAAAAATACGCGAATTTGCATCTAAAAAATTTCCAAATTATGCTGGTTTTGCACAACAACTTATATTTGCAAGTAAACGTAATTCGTTAATGTAAAAAATGCGTTTGAAATTTTAGTAAAAATGTGAAATATATAGGAAAATCATGA
The DNA here is from genome assembly GCA_015061955.1 of Verrucomicrobiaceae bacterium. GTDB lineage: Bacteria > Verrucomicrobiota > Verrucomicrobiia > Opitutales > Intestinicryptomonadaceae > Merdousia. The sequence continues at coordinate 67,245 of SUVO01000013.1, read as the reverse complement.
GTGAAGTATTAAAAATTACAAAAGAAGAAATCTTGGCAGTAATGCCACAACAACCACCATTTTTGTTCATCGATGAAGCAGAAATTGATGGCGATACAATTAAGGCTTCGTATAGAATAAAAGAAGATGAAGTTTTTTTCGAAGGACACTTCAAGAACAATCCAGTTTTCCCTGGAACATTGATGTTAGAAGCACTTGGTCAGCTTGGCGTGTTATACTTGCTAACAAGTAAAAATCCAGAATTTGAAGGTAAGGTAGATTCTTCTAAAATATTCTTTATATCGGCAGAAGGTTGCAGATGTCAGCGTATATGTAAACCTGGCGAATTATTTGAATATCATGTAAAAGTAAAAAAATTGCGCCACCCAATAGCTCGTTTTGCAGGAAAACTTCTTGTTAACGGACAAAAAGCTGCATCGGCTGAAGAAATGACTTTAACATTCGATTATTTAAAATAAAATGAAAAACGTAGTTATTACAGGTTTAGGTTTTATAACAAGTATAGGTAATGATTATCAGAGTGTAAAAGATTCTCTGATAAATTTGAAAAATGGTATTGAAGTTTACCCACCATTTGCTCCCGATAACATTCCAGTAAAATGTGTTGGTACTGTAAAAGACTTCGATACATCAAGCACCGACCAAGAAGACTGGGTGTATCCAGATGCTTACAGAGTACGTCGCGATGTAATTCGTGGATTTGCCCCACACTGCTTGTATGCTTATTGTGCAATGAAACAAGCTATTGCCGATGCTAATTTGACAGAAGAAGAAATATCGAATGTCGATACAGGTATGTACACAGCTTCTGCTGGCTCAACTATGATGCTCTATGAAGGTATGAAAAAATTAGATGCAAGTAGCGTAAGCAGAGCTAATCCATTTGGTATTGTAAGTTCGATTGCTGGAACGTTGTCGTTTAATTTGGTTTCGGCTTTTAAAATTAAAGGCTCAAGTTGTGGTTTTGTTTCGGCATGTGCAAGTAGTTCGCACGCTCTCGGTTATGCTTTTGATGAAATAGCACTCGGCAGACAAAAACGTATATTCGTTGTTGGTGGCGAAGATGGCGATTACAGAACATTATTGCCATTTGCTGGTATGCGCGCATTAAGTACAAATCCTGATCCAGAAACAGCATCGCGCCCATTCGATAAAAATAGAAATGGTTTCGTTGGTTGTGGTGGCAGTGTTGTCATGGTTGTTGAAGACGAAGAAACTGCACTTGCACGAGGAGCAAAAATTTATGCACGTATTCGTGGTTGGGGTCAAGCAAGCGATGGCTACAATGTTGCTATTCCACATCCACAAGGCGATGGCGTTGTAAACGCAGTTTCAAAAGCATTTGAATCAGCAAAAGTTTCGCCTGACGAAGTCGATTACATAAACGCACATGCAACATCAACTCCAATTGGCGACAAAGCTGAATTAAAAGCTATCAAAAAGCTTTTTGGCGAAAATGCAAAAACAGCAATTAGTAGTACAAAAGCTATAACAGGTCATGGGTTATCGTTGGCTGGCGTTATGGAAGCAGCATTTTGTGCGATGGCTATCAAAGAAAATTTCACCCCTGGTTCAGCTCATATAACAGAACTTGAAGAAGAAGCTCAATCGCTAAATATTCTTACCGAAACTAAAATGGTTGCACCTAAAATTGCAATTTCAATGAGTAGTGGTTTTGGTGGAGCTAATACAGCTATTGTCTTTGAAAAAGTAGATTAATATATCTAAAAAATGATTTGGCTATACAGAATACTGTTCGTGCCAGCGTTTGTGCTAATGTTTCCGTACTACGCTTTGCGTATGCTAAAGCGTGGTGGATACGCTAAAGACTTTTCGCATAGATTAGGATTGTTTCCAAAACTTTCACAAAAAAATCCAGCTAAAAAACGTCTTTGGATACAAGCTGTAAGTGTTGGCGAAGTTGATGCAGTAATGCCGTTGGTAAAACAACTCGAAGCTACTGGTCAGTACGAAATTGTGCTAACAACTACCACAAGCACAGGCTACGACTTACTCAATAAAAAGTATAAAGGGGCTTGTTCTGCCGTTGGTATATTCCCAATCGATTTCTTGCCATTTAGCACAAAAACATGGAATGCAATATCGCCCGATGCCATTATTTTAATGGAAGGTGAAGTTTGGCCCGAGCATCTACATCAGGCAAAAAAACGTGGCATTCCGGCTATGCTCATAAATGCAAGATTGTCGGATAAGAGCTTTGGCAGATATTCAAAAATATCGGCATTAGCACGCAGATTGTTCAATAAATTTGTTAAAATATGCGTCTCGAATGAAGCCGACTTAAAACGCTTTGAACGCCTCGGTATAAATTCCCAAAAACTTATACTAACTGGAAATATAAAATTCGATACCCCAGCTTCAGTAATATCACAACAACAAAAAAATGATATTCGAGCAGAAATGGGCTTCGATGAAAAATCCTTTGTGTTGCTTGGCTCATCAACATGGAGTGGCGAAGAAAAAATGCTTGTAGATACCACAAAATTGTTGCGTGAAAAAGGTGTAGATTGCCGATTATTACTTGTTCCACGTCATGCAGAACGTCGAGACGAAATAAAACCTGTTATTGCAGATTTACCTAATTGTGTGCGTACCGAACAAAAACAAGCATCGCCCAACAATATAGTGTATTTAGCCGATACAACTGGCGAATTGCGTACATTTACAGCAGTTGCAAACTTGGCTTTTGTAGGTAAAAGCTTGTTCAATCATGATGGAGGTCAATCGCCTATCGATGCTGCCGCAGCTGGTGTGCCTGTTGTTTATGGCAATAATATGACAAACTTTAAGCATATATGTAAAAGCCTTGAAGAAGCAAACGCATCTCGTAGAGTATTCACACCAGAACAAGCAATATCAACCTTGGTAGAACTTGCTCTAGATGAAAATATGCGTCAGAATATCAGCAAAAACGAACTTGTTTGGCACAAATCGAATGCTGGTGCTACCGAAAAAACTATTACAAATATAAAAGAAATCCTGTAATATAATTTATTGTAAAAAACCTACACATATGTGTAGGTTTTTTTGTGCTTAAAAACAGGTGCGACATATTTTGTCGCACCTGTTTGATATTATCGTGTTATGAAAATAAAAATACCCTTACTAAAAAGTAAAGATACTTACTATTTTACATAATGCAATCGCATTATTTTTTGATAAAATGCAAATATAAACACATAGTAATATAAAGTTGAAAGATTTTTTTAAGATATGAACGAATATATAAGTATGCAAAAAACAAGAATTGAATTTTCGATAAACAATATAATCAAGTCGGCATTGGTAAACTTGTCGAAAAAGTATATAAATAATCATAAATTCGCAAATACTATATTTGAAATATTTGATTATCAAAAAGTAAAATCTATTGTTGAAGAAGAAATAAACGCTTGTTCAGTAGTTGATGATACAGCTAAAAGAAAAACAATGCAATTAAGTATAAGCGAAAAAAACAAACTAACAGAATATATAGAAGATGCTTGCGATGGTGATGATATCCAACGTGCATTGCGCAGATGTATAGAATCATCTACTACTTATAAAAAAATTCAAAATTCTATATCTAATCAACTTCTTTTGCTCATAAAGAAGAACAAAATGATTTTCAGCCATGATACATATTGTTCGGTACTTGAAAAAATAGGAACATTCTTTGATTTAAGTGAAGTAGATAAACGTATTATAGCTTTCTTATATTCATGGGATGAAATTGGTGAATTTGAACGCTTATGTTGCGATATTTGTAGAAACGCATCGAAAAGCAAAACATATACTTTTTTGGCAAATGCAATAAATTCGCGAGCAGACAATGTTTTAAAATCTATAAAAAATCTTCGTCAAAAAAATATATTAGAAACCACAAATTGTTTTTTTCCAAAAATCGTTAAAGACATACAAGATTACATAACAGAATTTGATGGTTCAAGCATTGGTGAAAAATTTAGCAAACGTTTAAAATTCAAAAAAACTTTTAAACTTTCGTCGTTCCCAATTCAAGAAGCCGATATAACCATAATAAAAAAGATGTTAAGTTCGTCTGAAACTCGACACATCTTATTGTATGGCGAACCAGGAAGTGGAAAAACAGAATTTGTAAAAGCCTTGGCAAAAGAATTAAAAAAAGACATCTACATACCTAATAGAGAAAATAAAAATGACGCACAACTAACTCATACAAATATAAACGCAACTTTGTATGTTGCTAAACAATATAATGCAATTGCTTTAATTGATGAAGCCGATGAATTCCTTGAAACAATGCCTTCTGGATTGTTTTCCTTATTTGCTGGAAAAGGTAATAACGAACGTAAAGGTGCAGTAAACTTGCTTTTAGATAAAGCAGCAGGCTCTGTTGTATGGATATCAAATAGTATTGATAGTATTGATGCCTCAACACGCCGTAGATTTGCATACTCGTTGCGTTTCGATGGAATATCCGATATCCAAAAAGAAACCATAATAAAAAATACAATATCTAAAAACAAAATAAGCAAAAAATTTCTACCTCAAATGAAAACGTTGGCTAAACGCTACGGATTGACTACTGCTGGTATTGCTTTGGTTTTAGATAAGGCAAATAGCATATCGGCTACAAACGACGAACTTAAAAATAATATTGAAAAGATAGCTAAAGCTCATTTTGAATTGTTATCAAATAAAAAAACAGTTAGAGATGAAATAAAAATCGATGAACGCTTCGATCTGTCGATTTTGAACATCGACTTCCCTATCGATTTGTTGTCAGAAACATTATCAAATTACAAAATAGCAACAAATAATGGTTCTAAATTTCCATTGAGCTTTTTGTTCTCTGGTGTTGCTGGTACAGGTAAAACACAACTTGGCAGATATATAGCTGAAAGTTTGGGCAAAGAGTTAATGCTTAAAAAAATGAGTGAAATTTCAAGTGCGTATGTAGGCGAAACCGAAAAAAATATTCGTAGAATGTTCCTCGACGCAACTAACAATAATGCAGTTTTGATGATAGACGAAGCCGATTCGCTTTTCTATAATCGTAGCAATGCGCGTCAAAGTTGGGAAATTACACAAACAAACGAAATTCTTGCACAAATGGAAAACTTCAGTGGAGTGTTAATTTGCACAACTAACTTGGCAGATAATATGGATTTAGCTGCAATGCGTAGATTTAATTGGAAAGTAAAATTTTCAGAACCTACATACGAAGGCAGAGTTAAGTTATACTCTAAGTTTTTCTTAGACAATACAACAGCAAGTGTTGATGTAAAAGATGCCCTTTATTCTATGGAAGGACTATGCCCTGGCGATTTTAAAGCTGTATGGCAAAAAATACATTTCTTACCCAATAAAACCGATTCATTAATACTTCAAGCCTTAAAAACAGAACTTGCTTATAAGAAAATATCAACAAATACAAAGCGACTTGGTTTTTGTTAATATAAATAAAAAAAGGTGTGATTTTTTCACGCCTTTTTTATTAGAACAACTAAATATCCTTCAAAAAAGTACTTTATTTTTTTGAGAAAACAAACATCATATTTACTTATTATGAAACATATCATGAAAAAACTACTAATATTATCGTTGTTATTTATTGTAGAATTTACTTTTGCAAAATCTATCGAAGTTGCCTCATTCTATTATCCGAACTGGCATGCAAACGAATTTACAAAAAGCAAAAAACCTCAGAATTGGACTCAATGGCAAATCGTAAAAAATGCAAAACCTTTCTACAAAGGACATCATCAGCCAAAGCACCCATATTTAAATTACTTAAACAGTGCAAATCCTAAACACGTTTCAATGGAAATTGATTTAGCAAAAGACAATGGTGTTGATATTTTCATTTACAACTGGCATTGGTACAATGGTTCTCAAATTATGCAAGAAGGCTTGGAGCAAGGTTTTTTAAAAGCCCCAAACAACGAAAAAATGAAATTTGCAATAATGTGGGATAACCAAGACTTAAAACCTATCTGGCAAATAAAAAACAAAAAACAACCAAAACCAATCTTTAAAGCCGAACATTCAGAAACCGACACACTAAATGTAATAAACTACTGCATAAAAAACTATTTCAACAAACCAAATTACTGGAAAGTTAATGGAAAATTTTATGTATCGTTAACATCTCCAATCGATTTCATAAATAAAATCGGTGGAATAGAAAAAACGAAAAAGCTTTTTGAAAAAATCGATGCAACTTTGCAAAAAGCAAATCTGCCCAAAATACATTGGGCTGGAAATTGCGCATCGAAAGAAGATGCAAAAATATTAGCTATAGCAGGATTTTCAAGCACATTTATCAAAAGTGTATCGCCATGCTATTTCGAAAATTACAAAGAAAGAGTTTCAAAGGCAAACTACTCTTTTGATTACTCAGAGTTAATTACTACATCAAAAAATATTTGGTGTAATATGGCAACATCTGCACTGCCAAATATACCAACAATAACACAAGGCTTCGATACATCGCCACTGTGTAAACAAAAAGCAAAATATCCATTTTCAAACGCAGAATATCCGTACTTGCCAATCGTTCAAAATAACACTTCCGATAAATTTGAAGAGCTTGTAAAATCGGCAAAAAATCATATAGAAAAAACTCAAAATGCAATACCTGTTGTCTTTGTTAGTTCGTGGAATAACTGGAACGAAGGCAATGCAATTTTCCCAGAAAAAATCGAAGGTATGAATTTCTTGCGTGCAATTGGCAGAGTGTTCAATCCCGACTCAAAAACACTTACATTCGCATCTATATATATTAAAGATAAAATTTGCCAACTACCACAACCCGATGCACGTTTAAACTATGCAAAATATGGAAAAAATGCTATCGATTTCTGGAAAGCTAAAAATGGTAAATCCCCTGCTCCAACCGTTATTTATTATCATGGTGGTGGTTGGGCAAACAATTGCAATTTAGACTTGCGCTTAATAAAACTATTTAAATTACGCGATATGGGCTTCAATATTGCCGCTGTTTCATATCGCTTTACTCACGAAGTAAATCACAAAATATATCCACCAGTTAAAGCACCAATGCAAGATTGTGCAAACGCCTTAGCATTAATTGTTGAAAAAGCAAAAGAACTTGGTGTTGATACATCGAGAATATCATTAACAGGTGGTTCAGCAGGTGCATGTTCATCGCTTTGGATCGCACTTAATACTGGTAAAAAATTAGATAGTGGTAGAATAATTCCACAAGTTAAAATGATATCGGTTGTTGTTCCACAGACATCGCTCGACCCAGTTCAGATGCGTGATTGGATTCCAAATTCACACTACGGCGCACACGCTTTCAATCTAAAGAATTTCAATGAGTTCTTGCAAAAACGTGATTCTATTTTAGAAACAATAAATCAATATTCGCCTTATGCGTTGTTGTCGCCAGAAAAGAATAAGATTAAGCTTTATCTTGTAAACCGATACAAACCTGAAGTAAATCAGAAAGTAAAAGACCCTACGCACGCATCGGCATTCTGCATAAAATTCAAAGAAAAATGCGACGAGTTAAAAATACCATGCGAAATTATCTTTAATAAAAAAGATTGGGAAACATCGATTGAAAATATTAAAAATAATTTATAAAAAAAGAAAGCTAATACAAAAAAAAGATACTTTATTTAAGTATCTTTTTTGTGTTCTAAATACTCGTTATTTTTGATTTAAAATTTCTTTCATGGTGTCGAATTGTTGCAATATTTTTTCGTTCTTTTGAGGAAATGCTTTCGACACCAAATAAATTGTTATAACTCCAACAATAAATGCTGGCATAATTTCGTACAAATACTTTCCCCAGCCAATAAAATACCAGAAAAGCATTACAACAGTACCAGCTACCATTCCCCATAAAGCCCCTTGGAATGTCATTTTTCTATAATACAACGACATCAACACAACCGGACCAAACGCAGCACCAAAACCACCCCATGCAAAAGTAACTAACGAAAATATTGTTTCATTCGGATTTAACGCCAGCACACAAGCAACAATAGTTATACTCGCTACAAATAGACGATTTACCAAAAGCAATTCTTTTTCGGTAGCATTTTTTCTGATTATAAACGCGTAAAAATCTTGCGCCAAGGTAGAAGATGATGCCAATAATTGAGAATCGATAGTCGACATTATTGCGGCTAATACCGCCGCTAAAATCAATCCACTCAACCATGGATTAAATAGATCCATGGTCATTTTTATGAATACTTTTTCGCTATTCTGAGCCGACAATACAGGATCGTTGTAAAGAGGAATCGACAACACACCAATCAATATTGCCATACCAAGCGATATCGCAACCCATACGAGAGCCACTTGGGTAGATTTTGTGAGTTCGCGATGCGATGAAATGCTCATAAAACGTGTCAAAATATGAGGTTGTCCAAAATATCCAAAGCCCCAAGCACTCATCGATAAAATTGAAATTACCCCCATAAATCCACACTCTTTAGGAAATATAGAAAGCGACACTTCTCGCTTTGCACAAATCTGAGTTATTGCATCGTCTGGAATATAAAAATATGCAACTGCTGGAACTATTAAAAGAGCAAAAAACATAAACCAACCTTGTATTAAATCGGTTTTGCAAACAGCTTGATACCCACCCAACAATGTGTACACAAGAATTACCCCAGCACCTAACAAAACAGCAACAGTGTAGTCGATATTAAACATCGAGTCAAAAAGCTTTCCTGCGGCAACCAAACCAGACCCAGCATAGATTGTAAAAAACGTCAAAGTAATGAATGTCGCTATAATTCGCAAAACGCCCGATTTATCGCCAAACCGATTTGAAAAATACGATGATATAGTAAGGCTCGAAGTTAGCTCTGTGTAAATTCTAAGACGTTTTGAAACTAATAACCAATTCAAAGCAGTTCCAACAAATAAGCCAATAGCAACCCATACGTTGCATAAACCCGATATGTAAACTACCCCTGGAAGCCCCATCAAAAGCCAACCACTCATATCGCTTGCTTGAGCAGAAAGTGCAGTAATCAAACTGCCCATAGATCGCCCTCCTAAAACGTATCCACCTACCGAACCTTTCTTTTCGATACTTAAGAAGCCTATGATAATCATCATAAGCAAATACAGTGCAAACATTATATACAATGGATAATTTTCTGACATACAAATATAGATAACAAAAATGCTATCTACTCTTCAACAATATTTTCAATTTATACTTTGTATTTTAATGTATGTAATTTTACCTGAAGATATTCCAAATCAATAAAAAAAGAGTTCCTAAAAAGGAACTCTTTTTTTTAAGATAACTATCTGTATAAAGATTAAAAATCTATGTCGGTTGGCATATGTTGTGCAGAACAACCTCCGTCTACAACAATACGTTCACCACAGATATTCTTTGATGAGTCAGACGCCAAAAATGCAACAACATCAGCTATATCTTTACCAGAGGCTTCTTTGCGAAGTGGAATATTATTGCGACGTCGGGTCTTTACATCTTCAGGCAACACGTCCCAACGTTGAGTATAAATATACCCAGGGGCTACTTCGTTTATGCGAATTCCCTTTGGTGCTAAATCTACTGCCATTGAGCGAGTAAGAGCATCTATACCACCTTTACTTGCAACATACGCTGTACGATTTTTTATAGCACGCATCGAAACATTTGAACCAAGATTTACTATAACACCTTTGCTTTCTTGCTTAAGCATTATCTTGACTGCATTCTGACACATCTGGAAACAACCCAACAAATTTGTTTTTATAACCTTGAAGAAATCATCGCTTGTCAATTCTTCAAATGTTCCACCAATACCTTGGTCGCAAGCGTTATTTACCAACACATCAACGCGTCCATAAGTTTCCATTACCTTTGCGAACAATGCTTTTACATCGGCTTCGTTCCCGATATCGCAAGGAACTGAAATAAAGCCGTCAAGACCACGCAAGCGAAGTTCGTTTGCTCCATTCTGAGTAGATTCAAGCGTAGAACCACTTGTGCAAACTTTTGCACCTTCTCGAATAAACAAGTCGGCAATTTCAACACCAGTATTTCGGCTGGCTCCTGTTACTATTACTACTTTATTTTCAAATCGTTTCATAGGTTTAATTATTTTTTAAAATAACCTGTTGATCCTTCTGGACGAATATCTGTTAGCGTTCCAACGTAATGACGAAGATCATGTGGCTGATACGGATAACGTGCAATAGCTTCTTCGTTTATATCTATGCCCAAACCTGCCGATGTAGGAATGAACATTTGACTATTTTCAAAACGTACTTTTTCGTTGCTAATTTCGGCACGCCATGGAATATCGGTTGCCATAGTTTCTAACAAGTAGAAATTCTGCACACAAGCTGCTAACTGAAGTGTGGCAGCGTTTGCAACTGGCCCACTCGGATTATGTGGACATACTGGAATATGATGTGCTTCAGCCATAGAAGCAATTTTTTTGATTTCCATTATACCACCAGCGTGCGATACGTCTGGTTGCCAAAAATCAGCACACTCCATACGCAAAAAATCGGCATATTCATAACGGCTATACAGACGTTCTCCACCCGAAACTGGCGTAGATATTTTACTGCGAACCCACGCTAAACCTTTTTTATCGTCTGGTGGAATTGGTTCTTCAAACCATAATATATCGAAATCGCTCAAGGCATTACCAATTCTTACAGCAGTTGGAACATTAAAACGTCCATGACCTTCTATAATCAAGTGAACTTTATCGCCAACTGCATCTTTTACAGCTGAAATGCAATCGAGTGCTGTTTTTAATCCTTGTGGATCTATATTCATATATGCACTGCCAAATGGATCCCATTTAAGACCACTAAAGCCCATTTTTACAGCTTCTTTAGCACAACGTGCAAAATCTTCTGGAGTTTTTGAACCAGCAAACCAACCATTTGCATAACAAGGAACACTATCTCTGATTTTTCCACCTAAAAGCTGATAAACTGGTACACCCAAAGCTTTACCTTTGATATCCCATAAAGCCATTTCAATGCTTGCCAATGCACTCATCAAAACTGGACCACCACGCCAATAAGCATCGCGATAACAATCGTGCCAAATAGCTTCGATATTATGTGGATCCTTACCTATCAACACTCTATCAAGCTCATGAATAGCCGATATAACAGCGTGTTCTTTGTATTCGAGAGTTGCCTCGCCTACACCATATATACCTTCATCGGTAATAACTTTAACAAACACCCAGTTTGTTCTGTATGCATGACACAAAAATGTTTTAATTTCTGTAATTTTCATATATCTAATTTTTATTGTTTAAGTTTGCCTGAATTGCCCGTTCTCTATCTGAAGCGTAGAAAAATTTAAATGTAATAAATAACACTATTGAAAAAACAAACCACACAACCGACAACATAGCCAACCCTTTAGATAATCCCAATAGAGGCTCAAGTTTGCCTAAAATCCAAGGCGAAAACGAACCAATACTGAAACCTAACGATAACATCACACCTGCAGCCGATGCGTGAAATTTTTGTGGAATTACATCGTACAACACCGAGTATGTGTTTGCATCGAAAAACGCTCTAAAGAAACCAAAACCTGCAAACCCAACATACACCATTACCATTGTCGACGACATTCCCATTAGCACTATAAATGGCGATGCCAACAACAACCCCAAACATTGTAATAAAATTCTGTATTGTGCTTTTTTTCGGGCGAGAAAATCCGACAACCACCCTGCCACTAAAACACCTATAAACGCAAAAACATGCGTATAAAAAGTAGCACTAAATCCAGCTTCAGCCAAACTCATTTCTGGGAACTTTTCTTGCAGATACATTGTCGACCACGTTAAATATCCTTGTAATACAAATATCAAGCTTGCAAACGACAATGTCATACAAAGAGCAGTCTTAACTTTGAAAAGCATTTTCAACGATTCCCAAAATGATGGTCTTTGATAATTCTTTGTATCTTCTTCTGCTATCTTGGACTTATCTTTCAAACGCCATATCATGTACAGCCCAAAGAAAACTCCAACCGACCCAAATACATAAAAAGCATTTCGCCAACCATATTTATCGGCTATCCACCCAGCCAACGCACCACTTACAATTACACCAAAATAATACGAAGTTTGATGAATACTCATTGCCCGAGCTCGAGTTTTGTTGTCGTGATACTCTGCAATAGTTGCGTAATTAGCTGGTGCAAAAAATGCTTCACCTGCACCTGTTGCAATACTTCTAAAAATAATAAACCCTATCAATCCAACGCACGAACCCGATATTATAGTTGCAGCACTCCACAAAATAATACTGCCCACAATAATCCATTTTTTGCTATATCTATCGGCTAATACACCTGAGATTGGCCCTAACGTTGCAAATACCAAACTGAATAATGTTGAAATTAAACCAGCATCGGCTGTTGTCAGATTTAACGATTGTGAAATTGGCCCCAAAAGAGTGTTATAAATTTGACGATCGGCTTGATTTATAAAAAACGCAAACCAAAGCAAACCTAATACTTCCCATTTATAGAATGATTTGTGGGTTTCGTGTAGTCTATTATCTGTTCTGCTCTTTTCCATTTTTTATTTTAATAATATTCTATATTTTTATAGATTTTTTTACAATCGTAAAATTAGACTTAAAATGTAAAAATAAGCCTTGAATATTTCAACATAATATTATATAAAAAAATATAGAAACTCATATTTAATATTATTTTACATAAACCAATGAGCAAGAAAATAGAATACTTATGGCATATAAACAATGACGATATGGCTCAGTTCTGGGCAATTGGTGGTGTTCAACATTATTTGTCGGCGCCGACAACAAGTATGCCAAAAGAGTTTATAGATTCTAACAATAATATAATAGCTCCACAGCCACTGCCCTACGATATTTTGGGCGAACGCTCCATTAAAGACGCAGGTCATACAATCCATCAAGCTGGCTATTACCATAGCCGAGAAAAGAAAAACTACAATGTTTTAATGTTCCTTCTCGATGGAAAAATATCACTAAAAATTGATAATACAAAAAAACAATTTACAGCAGGCAACATACTTGTTATTCCTGCAGGAACGTGTTGCGATGAATCTGTAAAAGCTGGCAAGGCAACAGTTTTCTGGCTACATATAAAAAATACAATTGATTGGGACTTCCCTACTAAACCTCAAATTGTAACATCAAAAAATTTTGAAAAAATAGTATCAATACTTTCAATGTATTTAGAAGAAGTTTACAACACTAAACGTTCTGTTGTAATGCTTGAAAATATTGCCGACATCCTAATGGAGCTTTTGCGTAGAACGTTTGGCAAAGAACTAAAGCGTTTAACATTGAACGAACTCGACCAGTACTTAAACAAAATAAAAAAATCACCAGCAAAAAATTGGAACAGAATTGAAACATCGAAACATTTTGGTTGCCCACCAAACTATTTCGACAAAATTTGCCAAAATAGATTTGGTATGACATTTTCAAAAATAGTTCAAGACATTCGTATGAAAATAGCAATGAAGTATCTTGAGAATGGTGAAAAGGATTATTTAAAAATTGCCAAAAAAGTTGGATATTCAAATGTATCATCGTTGTCTAAAGCATTTAAAAGCACTTGTGGAAAATCTCTGCGAAATTTTTTCAAATAAAATCCTGTTTTAGAATAATTGCTTGTCAAAAAAACTCGACCTTTTGTTTTTTTGTGCAAGAATGTTTTTCTTATGAGTTTAATTTCTTTCAGTCAAGTATCGTTGCGATACGATACACACGTTTTACTACATAACGCTGACCTGGCAATATCTGAAGGCGATCGTCTGGCTATTGTGGGTAGAAATGGTTGTGGCAAAACATCGTTATTGAAACTTATGGCTGGAATTATAAAACAAGACTCCGGCTTGATTGAAACTGTAAATGGCATAAAAACAGCATATCTACAACAAGAAGTACCAACACATCTTAACGGAAAAGTTTTTGATATTATTGCCGAAGGTATGAGCGATGAAGGCAGAAAAATATCGAAGTATCGCAAACTGATGTCTGAAATAGATACTCTATCGCCAAACGAACACAACGAATTAGACAAACTTTTACACTTTGCAAATGATGAAGGTGGATTTGCAATAGAAGCAAAAATAAACGAAATTGCCGATCGTCTTGAGCTGAATCCAGAAGCTCTTGCACAAGATTTATCGGCAGGTTTAAAGCGTAGAGTTCTTTTAGGTAGAGAACTCGCGGGCGACCCCGACATTCTACTTCTTGACGAACCAACAAACCACTTAGATATCGACTCGGTTTTATGGCTTGAAAAATTCTTAAAAACTTGTGGTAAAACTTTAGCATTCGTTTCGCACGACAGAACATTTTTAGAAAATTTGGCAAACAGAGTTGTTGGCGTCGATAGAGGCGAACTTATTGCTTTTGATTGTGGTTTTAAAGATTTTCTTCGTAAGCGAGACGAACTTTTAGAAGCTTGGGATAAACGCGATATAGCTTTCGATAAAAAACTTGCCAAAGAAGAAGCATGGTTGCGTCAAGGCATCAAAGCCCGACGTACTCGCAACGAAGGCAGAGTAAAAGAACTTATGCGTTTGCGTCAAATTCGTGCAGCGCGCAGAGACAAGGCTGGAAGCGTTGGCATAAACTTGCAAGAAGCTGAACGTACTGGGCAAAAAGTAATGACTGCTCAAAATATATCGGTTTCTTATGGCGCAAAAAATATAATCAAAGATTTTTCAACTGTAATTTACTCGGGCGATAAAATTGGTGTTATCGGCAAAAATGGTGCAGGTAAAACTACTTTGTTGAATGCACTTTTAGGTAAATTGAAACTTACATCGGGCGAAATAAAATACGGTACAAACTTACAAATTGCGTACTTTGATCAACTACGTGGCGAGTTAAATCCAAAACAAACTCCATTTGACTTCATAGGTGGTGGTGGCGATTTTGTTTTCACCAACGGACAAAAACTAAACGTTCAAGGTTATCTGCAAAATTTCCTTTTTACTCCCGAACAAATTCGCGGTGAAATTGCCCTACTCTCTGGTGGCGAACGCAATCGCCTAATGCTTGCAAAACTATTTTCATCGCCTGCAAACGTAATTGTATTAGACGAACCTACAAACGACTTAGATATGGAAACTATCGAAGTTTTAGAGGCTACGTTAGTTTCGTTCAAAGGCACAATTTTGTTGGTCTCGCACGACAGAGCTTTCCTAAACAACATTGTTACTGCAGTTTTTGGATTTGAAGAAAATGGCGAAATATCAGAAATTGTTGGTGGTTACGACGAATGGAATACGCATTGCAAACGCAATCAACAACAAGCCAAAACAACAACTGTTATTCAGCAAAAGCAAAAAACTCAACGTCAAAAATTGTCGAATAAAGAGCGTCAGGAACTTGAAGATATTCCTAAAATTATAGCTCAACACGAAGCCGAACAAAAAGATATTTCAGAAAAGTTGCAGTCTTCTGAATTCATAATAAATAACGCAAGTTTAATTCCAGAATTAGAAGCACGCCTTGCCGAAATTGAAGCAGAAGATGAACGCTTATTTGAACGCTGGACAGAACTTGATGCTCGCAACTGATAATATCATCAAAATAAAACGCCCATTCAATTTTTTGAGTGGGCGTTTTTGTATTAATGTAATTAAGCAAGTTTTATTGTATGGGCACCATCTACAATATCGAAGTGCAACCAATAATCTGGCTCAAAATAATCTTTTACAATTTCAGCCCATTCTACGCACACAACTCGGGGCTCTGGTGCAATTTCTTCAATTAGCAAATCTTCAAACTGCGAACCATCATTAAAACGATAAGCATCTATATGCACCAACGTTCTACCATCGGGGATATTATAAACACAACAAATATTAAACGACGGACTTTTTACTGTTTGTTCTATACCCAAAGCCAACGCCAAGCCTTTTACAAATGCAGTTTTACCTGTACCTAAGTCGCCTGAAAGCGCCAAAGCACAATCATTACCGATTGTGCTTGCAAGTTCTTTTGCAACTGCGTAGGTTTGCTCTAAATCTTGACAAACAACGCCATTGCGTAATTTTTCAAAAATGTCTGCCATTATAATTTTGAACAAAAGCGAGCCATACGCTCTAAACCTTTTTCAATTGTAGAATCGGCAACAGCATAGCTAAAGCGTATGTTTTCATCGGCACCAAATGCAACACCAGGAACAATCGCAACCAATTCTTCTTCCAAAAGCTTTGCACAAAAATCTGAACTCGACATACCAAACTTTGAAATATTTGGGAACAAATAAAACGCCCCTTTTGCTCTGCGACAACTTACGCCATCGATAGCATTCAAACCTTCCCACAACATCAATCGACGTTTGTCGAAAACCTTGAGCATTGCATCTAACGCAGCTTTTGCCTCAACAGGATTTTGCAACGCAGCCAATGCTCCAAATTGTGCAAAGCTTGTTGCATTACTTGTTGTCTGGCTTTGAAGATTTGCAACAGCTTTTGCTATATCGTCAGGTGCAGTGAGCGTACCCAAGCGCCAGCCTGTCATAGAATAAGCCTTACTGAACCCCGATACCACTATTGAGTGTTGCCATGCCTCTTCCGATATTGATGCCGGACTGCACGAAACAAAACCATCGTAAGTTAAGAACGAATATATTTCATCGCTCATAACCAACAAATTCTTTTCCACAACAAACTTCATTATTTCTTCGAGCTCTTCTTTAGAATAAACCGAGCCAGTTGGATTTGATGGCGAATTCAAAATAATGAGTTTTGTTTTTTCGGTACAAGCTTCTTTTAATTGCTCAACGCTAATTTTAAAATCGGTATCATCTCCAGCTTTTACAATCACAGGTTTACCACCAGCAAGCTTAACCATTTCTGGATAACTTACCCAATATGGAGCTGGAATAATTACTTCGTCGCCAGGGCTTACAACAGCCATAATTGCCAAATAGCAACTGTATTTACCACCAGGGCTTACTACGATATTCGAGGCTTTCAAATTTTTAAGCCCTTTGCGATTCATATACATATCTGCCAAAGCTTCGCGCAATTCTGGCAAGCCCGAAGACGCTATGTATTTTGTTCTGCCTGCATCGATAGCTTCTTTACATGCACGTTTGATAAAATCAGGAGTATCGAAGTCAGGTTCACCTGCACCGAAGCCACAAACGTCTTTGCCTTCAGCCTTAAGTTTTTTTGCCTTTGCATCAACTATAAGCGTTGGCGATTCTGAAATATTATTTGCCCAAGAAGATAATCTATTCATAATAAAAATCTAATCTTGGACAATATTGCCAACAAAAATAAATCAATCAACATTTTTCTGACATTTTAACCACTTTTTTATTAAAAAAAGCCAGAAATTATGCTACACAAAAACAAAAAGCTTAAAAAGATACTATTTTGATAAGATATCTTTTACAGTCTCGATAAACTTACCTTCGTTAGATACGTCTTTTAACTCGCCCAATAGCTGATTAAACATACCTTTTTTCTGGACTTGCAACTGACGTACACGGTCTTCAACACTACCTTCCGAAACCAATCTATACACAAAAACATCACCTCTTCGACCAATGCGATGTACTCGGTCGATAGCTTGGTCTTCAACAGCAGGATTCCACCACGGATCGGCAAGAAACACATAATCTGCATTTGTAAGTGTAATACCCGTTCCACCAGCACGCAAACTTACAAGCATTACAACGCCCTCTTTAGCATTTTGGAACATATCAACAGGTTTAGATCTATCCCGAGTACTACCTGTTAAACGGAATATTTTTTCGGCATCAACAAACTTGAGCAAACTATTTTCGATTAAAGTAAGAAACTTTGTAAATTGACTAAAAATTAAAACTTTTTTACCACTTAAAAGCAATTCTTGAACTCTGTCTGCCAACACAGAAATCTTACCACCATCTTCAACGCAATTATCAGAATCAACCCAAGGCAACAAACGTGCATCGCAACACGCCTGACGCAAACGAGTCAACAACGACAACACTGTAAATCTGCGTGTAGATTCATCTTCTTGCGAATCTTCCAACTCCATACGAGTTTTTTCAAGCAACGAATTGTATTCCGACTTCTGAAAATCCGACATCGGACACAACAAATCAATATAGATTTTTTCGGGCAATTCGCGAGCCACTTCCGATTTTAATCTACGCAAAACAAATGGAGATATTTGTTTTCTGATAAGACTAATTGAGCTTGAAGAATTTTGCGCAATATCTTCAAAACGCTTTCTTGTACCCATCAACCCTGGCATTAACCAACGGAACGATGTCCACATATCTAACAGGCGATTTTCAACTGGCGTACCAGTTAAAGCCAACTTATATTTTGCCTTAATTGACGAACATGCAACAGTTGTTTTTGAATCGGGATTTTTTATAAACTGAGCTTCATCTAAAACTGCTACTTCAAAATTTACGCTATCCAACATAGCCTTATTTCTACGCAACTGCGTATAACTGGCTATTAAAATATCTTTATTTATAGATTTTGTTTTCGAGCTTAAAACCTGAGTTTTAAAATGTGGAAAAAATTTATTACACTCGGCAACCCACACTGGAATAACCGATGCAGGACACACCACTAAAAACTTTTTAGCACTATCTTTTTGAGCATTCAACAAACTAAAAATGCCTAAAGTCTGAATAGTTTTACCCAAGCCCATTTCATCGGCAATCATTGCGTTACAACCATGCTTAAATAAATTAACAGCCCAAAGAATTGCTTTCTTTTGATAATTACGCAAAAAATCCATAGCCGAAAAATCGGTAGTTTCGGGCTTTTTAAGTAAAGTATCAACCCACCCTTGAAGCTCATCGGAAAGCATTAAATTTTCGCCAAAAGCAGACAAAGCCAAAAGCATATACTTAGGAATTTTACCATCGGCAAAACCATAACTTCTGGCACGTTCAACATTTTTAACAAATGCAGAATCTTTGTTTGAAATGCTTATAATACCATAGTCTGGAATAATTTGAACAGAGCTTTTGCCGTTGAAAATTTTTGAAATATCTTCGCTATTAACAGCTTTACCGTCAACAGTTGGCAACCATTCAATATCGAAATCTCCAGTATCTGAATCAATCGATTTTGCACGAGCCGAAAGCATTATTTTGCGTTCACCAAGCATCAACAAATCAACACGTTTATCTTTGCGAATTACAAAAAGTTCTTTCCACTTGCCTAACGACAACTTCAAAAAAGCCGATATTTTGGGAATTTCATCAAGAACAAAAACATTATCTTCAAATTTAAAACCAGCCTTGCGCGCCATAGTTATCATACGCATTAGAAGTTCACTTTCTGATTCAGAAAGCTCTTCTATGGGCAAAGCTTTATCGCCAAAGGCTCTGATTCGTTTATCTATCTGTTTATCTTTCCAGAAAGCTTCAAAAACAAGCCCTTTACGACGCGACGAAAAATTCAAAGCTAACACCCGTGTTGCATCTAAGCTTGCTTGAGGCAATTCAGATTCACTAACAAAATCTTCAGTACTATTATTATCTACTTGCGCAACTTCTACCCGTTCTTCAATATCGCAATCGGCTCCAGTTTCGGCAACTCTATCGATTACAAATTCTTCAATTTCGTAAAAGCCTGCAACTTTTAAAGCACCATACAGAAAGTCATCTGAAGTTGTTGGAATATATATAAATTCGTCGCCTTCAAAATCTATAATACAGAATGGCTCCGAGCCATCTTCTAAGCGTGCAGAAATAAAAGCTTCGGTTTTGTTCAGCTCGACTTCGCGAATACACCCTGCTTTATAAAGAGCTCTTCCATAATCGAGTTCTTCTTGGCGAAAGTGTTTTTCCCAGTCTTTAGAGACTCGGCGAAACCACAAAGGCAATTCGCTTTCGCGATATTTTCGTTTTGCTGAACGTTCTGACATAAGGGATTACTACATACCGAGTGAACGCGAAGCTATTGCCCAATCGTAAACTTGATCGTACTGCAAAGCCGAATTGCTCCAAGTAAAGTCGGCAGACATTGCATTTTTACGCATTTTTGTGATATCGTTAGGTCTGTCGTACCATGTTGAGCATGCCCAACCTATTGTATTATAGAGAGCATCGGCTGTAGCGTTATCAAATACAAAGCCAGTACCAACGCCCTTACCTTCAACGTATTGTTCAACAGTATCCGACAACCCACCTGTTCTACGAACGATTGGTAAAGTACCATAAATCATTGAATACATCTGATTCAAACCACAAGGCTCAAAACGACTTGGCATCAAGAAGAAATCGCTACCAGCTTCAACCAAATGCGATAAATCAGCATTAAAGCCGATAAACGAAGCCACTTTGCCTGGATTTGCAGATGTTAAATTTTTGAAAGAATCTTCAAGCCAAGTTTCACCATTGCCTAAAATCATCAACTGAATATTCATATTATCAACCAATGGCTGAACAATACGAGCAAGCAAATCAAGACCTTTTTGGTCGAACAAGCGCGAAACCACACCAAACAATGGAACTTTATCATCGACATTTAACCCTACTTTTTCTTGCAGAGCTTTTTTACACTCGGCCTTACCTGCCATTTTCTTGACACTATAATTTGCTGGAATGCGTTTGTCGGTAGCTGGATTCCATTCTTGAGTATCAACGCCATTTAGAATACCGATTAAATCACCAGCTCTAAAACGCAACAACCCATCAAGACCACAACCGAACTCTTGCGTTTGTATTTCTTTTGCGTATGTGGGGCTTACAGTTGTAATCTTTGTACAATTATACAAACCACCTTTCATCATATTTAACGCTCCATACGATTCACACGAATCGCTACGGAACTCGCTCTGAGGTAGCCCTGCGTACTCTAAAACGCCTCTATCGAAAACGCCCTGATGTTGCAAATTGTGAATAGTAAACACTGTGGCTGTTCTACCTAATGGAGACTGACGCAATGTAGTATTCAGATACACTGGAATCAAACCTGCTGTCCAATCATGACAATGTATTACATCTGGATACCAACCTGTTGCCAAACAAAATTCCAACGCTGCACGAGCCATAAAAGCAAAGCGTCCACCATTATCATCATACGAAATAGAATTAAAATTATAAATTCCAGGTCTATCGTAATAGCGATTAAATTCTAAGAAATAAACCTCAGCCTTGCCTAATGGAGCATTCCAAACTGCTGCAAATTCTTCTATACCTAACCCCATATGCACCGACAAATTGTCCATATATTTTGTCATGTTATCTGGACGCTTTATCGACGAATACAGAGGTGTAAAAATTTTAACTTCGCAACCATCTTCAGCAAACTGCTTAGAAATCGACGAAACCATATCAGCCAGTCCACCTACCTTAGAAAAAGGTGCGCACTCTGGCGAAACCATCAATATTTTCTTTTTCATATATCTAATAAAAGGGGTAATATCTGTGTATAAATTTAGCAATATGCTATCTTGATAAAACTGCAAGTCAAGAGAAATCGCCAATTTTTAAGCTTGAAAACAACACCATAAAAGACACGATTTTAAATATGCTAAACATCTTTACAATAACAGGTAATTTACTTGCCGAAACTACTGCAACATTCGATTTCCCTAAAGAAGCTCAAACTGTTCGAGCTAAGGGAAAAGAGTTGTTTCAGGTAGGTGGAAAAGGTATAAATGTAGCAAAGGCATTTTTCAAACTTTCAAAACAAAAGCCCTATGCCATAGTATTTCCAGCCGGATTTACTGGCGAGCGTTGCTTACACTGGATGAAAGAAAAAAAATTCGCTACCCCAATTGCTGTTCAGATAGAAGGCGAAACTCGAATTGGTTTAGTCTGCGAAAATCAAAAAAGCAAAAAACAAACAACATTTTTAGGATCAGATATTCCTGTTCCAACAAGCGCTTTCGACCAAGCCATAAACAAGATTTTAAAACTCGCAAAAAAAGGCGATGTAATTGCCTTCTGTGGAAGTTTTCCAAACTGGAAAAAATCGAATACAAGTAAGATTGTAAAATTAGCAAAACAAAAAGATTTGTTATTGTGTGTTGATACCTACGCACAACCATTACTCGATTTTGCTCAAGAAGATTTATTTTTGCTAAAAATAAATAAAAAAGAATTTTTAACTACCTTTACACAAAAAGCTTTAACCGAAAAAACATTATCAAATGTAGCTAACAAATCTAAAGTAAAAAACATAATTGTTAGCAATTCAAGTGGGAAAATATTTGCATCGCTTAATGGCAAAATAGTATCGGTTAACGCACCAAAGATTGAACGCGAAGTTTCAGCAACAGGTTGTGGCGATGCTATGTTTGCAAGCCTTATATACGAAATTACTCAAAAATCTTCGCTCGAAAATGCTTTGAAAATTTCTATTGCCCGAGCCTCTGCCAGTGCAGAAATTTCGGCAACTTCCGATTGGTCGGAAATGCGTGCAAAAAAACTTTTAAAACAAATTTCTTAAATTATGGACTGTTCTGTTTTAGATTACATTCTTCCCGAAGAACGCATAGCTCGATTTCCTGCTCAGAAACGAGACGAATCTAAATTATTAGTTTTCGATAGAAAAACACACAAAATAACACATTCTATTTTCAAAGAATTACCAACTTTTTTACCACATAAATTCAATTTTTTTCGCAATGATGCGTCTGTTTTAAAGGCGAGAATTTTTGCAAAAAAAGACACTGGTGCAAACGTTGAATGCCTATTGCTTACGCCCATTGAAGACAATAAATGGAACTGTATGCTACGCCCTGCTAAACGCTTAAAAAACGGAGCAGTATTTGGAGTAGAAAATGTGTTTTCGGCAACCGTTTTAGAACATCTTGAAAATGGAAACTGCATTGTTGATTTTAAATTAGCATCGCGCTTTAACAATGCAGTTGAAATGGCAGAAGAAATTGGTGTAGTGCCTTTACCACCATATATCCGACGCAACCAAAATTCGCCCGACTACGACAGAACTTTCGACAACACTCGCTACGAGACCATTTATGCAAATTCGCAAAAACGTGTAGCTGCCGCTGCACCAACTGCCGGACTTCACTTCACCGATGAACTTATAACAAACTTAAAAGCTCAAGGGCATATTTTCAATAACTTAACTTTGCATGTTGGTATTGGAACTTTTCAGCCACTAAAAACCGATGTTATTGAAGACCACAAAATGCACGGAGAATTGTACGAAATACCAACATCAACACTCGAAGCCCTCAACAACAAATTGCTTCCACGCTTGGCTGTTGGTACAACATCGTTGCGAGCTATTGAAGATTTTTCTCGAAAAAATATCGGCAAACAAATCGACACTTCAAAGCCTGTTATCGATACAGCATCGTTGTTTGTTTATCCACCACAACGTGTTATTTCAGCTGATGCAATGATAACAAATTTCCACTTACCTCGTTCAACTTTGATGTGTTTAATTGCTACATTTTTAACCCCCGAAAGCGAAAATGGAATTGAGCTACTTAAAGATATTTATCGCCAAGCAATAGAACATAAATACAATTTTTATTCGTATGGCGATGCTATGTTAATTTTATAACAACACATTTTTTATCATTTCTAAAACATATCTATATAAAAAAACATATCCAAAATATCTATTGCCAATTTCTGAAATTTTTTATAGGATAAATCTACGTTTTCTTAAGGAGACAAGTATTTACTTAAGGTTATTTTATAAAATAAAAAAAAAACTAATACTTATTAATATGAAAAAGAAAAATACAAAACAGAACATTACGCGTCGCGATTTCATAAAAAGTGCATCGCTTCTTGGGGGAATAATGTTTTTACCTTCGTGTGCAACTCAGCGAGTTAAAGGTGCAAACGAACGTTTTAATGTAGCTTTAGTTGGTGTTGGTGGTATTGGTGGACAAGCCATAAATAATCTTTCAAAGACTAATGATTCTGAAATAATTGCTGGCTGTGATGTAGACGATTTGCGCGCTGCACCTCGCTATAAAATGCTTTCAGAAACACCAAATTATCGTGGAGTAGCACGTTTTAAAGATTATCGTGTAATGCTCGATAAAATGGGCAAAGATATTGATGGCGTTATTGTAAGCACTGCCGACCATATGCACTATCCAATTTCGGCTTTTGCAATGGCTCGAGGTAAACACGTATTCTGCCAAAAGCCTCTTGCACGCACAATTTGGGAATGTAAAGAAATGCGACGTTTGGCAAACAAGTATGGAGTATTTACCCAAATGGGCAACCAAGGTCACACATCAGATGGTTGGCGTACAATCAAGGAATGGTACCAAGCTGGTATTTTGGGCAAGGTAGAAGAAATCTATACTTGGACATCACGCCCTGCACGCTTCTGGAAACAAGGTGTTGGGACAATGGTACGTCCGAAGAAAGCAGAAAAAATTCCTGATACGCTCGACTATAAACTCTGGCTTGGCGTAGCTCCTGACCAACCATATAGCTCGGTTTTCATTCCTCACGATTGGCGTGGTGTAAAAGATTTTGGTTGTGGTGCTATTGGCGATATGGCTTGTCATTTTATGGACGTTCCATACTCAGCATTCGACTTGGGCTTCCCTACTGCTGTTTCTGCTCAGTGCGATCCACAAGACGATTTCACATGGCCATATGGTTCAACAATTGAATTTGAATTCGACAATCCGTGTGGTAAAAATGGCAAGATTTACTATCACTGGTACGATGGTTATCGCAAGCCTAAGAGCATTCGCAGAATTGACGAAGACTTCATCAAAAAACATGGCGATATGACTGTAATTGTTTGCGAAAAAGAAACGCTCACTGTTAGCGAATACGGCACACGTTTGACAGTATATCCACGCAAGCGTATGGTTGAACTTAAGAAAGCAAATGTATTCCCAGAAGCTACAATTGAACGTTCCGTATCGCCTTTAAACGCTCATTTGGAATTCGTAAAAATGGCTAAAGAAGGTAAAATGCCTAATGGAAATTTCGATTACGCTGCGCCTTTCACAGAAATGTGTTTACTTGGCTTGATTGCAATGACACAAAACGGCAAGAAAATCAAGTACGACCCAACAACAATGTCGTGCCTTGGCAATGCCGATGCAACTCGTTATGTAAAATCGCTCTACGAATACAGAGACGGCTTCATTTCATAATTATCCTAAAACACAAACAAGGGCGAGATTTTCATCTCGCCCGTTTTTGTTAAATTATGCGTGTTCTATTTTGTATTCTGCAACAATTTTATCAATCACCCTGCATACTTGAGCTGTAAGCTCGGAATTTTTGCGATAATCTGCAGTTGCAGTAAAGTCGACACGATTTTCATTCAAAAGCTTTTCAGACTGTTTACGTTTTTCAGTAGTTCCATCGTGAACTGCAACAGAATAGCCACCTTGAGTTTTTACAAGTTTCATTGCAGGTATATCTGTTGAACCGTCGCCAAAATAAATCATACGCTTAAATGGCACTGGTCGCAAATGTTCAGGCATATAATTATTTATAGACTTTTGAACATCGAATATACCCTTATTTATACGAAACAAAAAATTCATTTTTGTTGTATAATTTACAGCTTGAGCTGGCCACATAGCAACACCATAGAGGTCGTACATAAAGCTCGATGCATAAATTTTATCAAAATTTCCAGCAATTGCAGTGCCTTCAATCATTTCCTTTATGCCAGAAGAAATAATATAATGCTTTACAACAGCTCCTTGTTCAGAAGCATAAGCATTTATACGCGAAAACCAATCGTTGCCATTTTTAGAAACCAACCCTTTATAAAATTTCACGCTTTTGCCAAAACGTACAAAGTCATCACGTCGTATTTTTATATCTAATTTCTTTGCTTGGTCGCACATCAAATACATATACGCCAAGATTTCATCGGCATCTTGTTTGCGAGCAATTTTGCAAGTTTCGTTCCAAAAAGTTTTAGGTTCTTTCTGGAGTTGTGGGATGAAAGAATACTCTTGCATATTTGCTGGCGACAAAGTGCCATCAAAATCGTAACAAAGGGCTATGGTACATTCTTTTTTCATTA
The DNA here is from genome assembly GCA_015061955.1 of Verrucomicrobiaceae bacterium. GTDB lineage: Bacteria > Verrucomicrobiota > Verrucomicrobiia > Opitutales > Intestinicryptomonadaceae > Merdousia. The sequence continues at coordinate 41,278 of SUVO01000013.1, read as the reverse complement.
TCTTATTTATGTTGCAAAAATAAGGAGTTTTATTCAATTAAAAAATAAAAAAAAGGCTCTCTATCAGAAAGCCTTTTTTTATTCAGATTACAAAAACTACTTTTTAAGTTCGTTGATGATCATCTGTGTTACTTTTTCAACAACCTTTTCAGCGTCGCAATTATAACCTGCATCTTGCTGAGGCTTTGCCTGTGCATTACATACACACGATGGACGATAATCATCATTGCTATCGCACAAACTGCATTCGCGAAGTGATGTTTGGTCAACCATACCCATAGAGCTACGGATTTTTACCAATTCCTTAGCATCTTTTTCCGAGAACTTGCGTGGACCACCAATCTGGAATGCAAGCATTGATGTATAGCAGTGCGCTTCAACATTTTCCATTTTCCAGAATGCTGTTTCGATATCGTTTGCCCATGTCATAACACCATGATTTACCATAAACACACAGTCGTGTTTTACACCACATTCGCCAACTGCGTTAGCCATATGTTGTGTTCCAGGTGTACCATAATCAGCCAAACCTACCTGACCAATAAAGATTTCTGTTTCTGGATTTACGCAACGTGGAGGTGTTTTTCCTGCCAATGCAAAAGCTGTTGCATGTGGTGGGTGAGCATGGCAACAAGCCTTAGCCAATGGCTGACGCTTCATAATAGCCAAGTGTGCAAGAACTTCGCTTGTACGCTTTCTATTACCAGCAAGCTGATTGCCATCCATATCGACAAAGCACATATCATCGATACTCATTGACCCTTTTGAAATCATTGTTGGAGTACACAAAACAATGTTATCACCAACACGCACCGAGAAATTACCACCATTACCATCGTTATAATTTTTACCGTACGAACGGCGACCCAAATCTACTATCAAATGCTTGAGTCTTGTAATTTCAGGCGAGAAAAAGAATTTTTCAATCTCTGCTGGAGTTTTTGGATCTTTTCCCGAAACCCACTTATATTCTTTTTCTGGAACTTTATATTCCTTTGCACCAACAACGCCTACATTTTTTGGCGCACTTGCACTACCCTTTGCTATTCCCATAGAAGCCATAGCTTCTTTTGCCTGTGGCGTAAGAATTGCATCAGCTGGAAGTGTACCACCTGTTGCTGCGAGTTGTTCAATATCTTTTATTGTATATACTCTTTTCATTGCTTTTGATTTTTCTATTTAAATTTAACCTAAGTAATTAAATTTTTCCACTATACCAACGTTATAAGCATCGATTGGAATTGGTTCTTTAAAGGCTGCTGTTGCTTCAGCACCTTCAACATATCCAATAATATCGCCCATCGAAGCCCCGAGGTTATCGTATATAATCAAATTGAATTGTGTTTTTGAAATTGATGTATCGGCTTTATTTTTGTACTGCGTTTTATCAAGTGGCGATGCTATCACCAAGAAACCACCCTTAAGTGCAGTATCTTTTTTTGAAAGCACAACCCTACCTATAACTCTTGCTAATTTCATATTTAATTAGTCATCTAAAACGCACACTATACAATTACGCAATGGACTGTAATCGTTGCCGACATACTTGCGAGCCTCACTACCATCTGCGGCAATGACCACTTTCGAGCCAATTCCACCACCAAACGGACTTATAGCTGCCACTATTTCGCCAACTTCATTTCCGTTTTCGTCTATTGGCTGACACAAGAACATAGCGTTGCCCTCTACACTTTCGTGTGCGCAACTCATAACTATGTTTCCGACTACTTTTGCCAACTGCATATTTTTTCCTTTTTTGTACGACGCTGTTTCTACAACGCCGTACAAATTTCAATTAAAAGATGTTGAGATTATCAACCATAACACATCTACGACGACGTGTAAATGTCTTTGGATTTGATATACCTTCACCTGTTGTTGTTGCAATTGAATACGACAAATAACCTTCGCCACCCAAGCCCAAGCCTGCTGTCGATGGACCATTCTTTACGAACAATGTTGTATTCAACGCACGAGCCATTGCAGTCATTCTTGTAACATCGAGCGAATGAATAATTGCACTATGGCGATAATTATGTTCAGCCTTCATAGCAGCATCGATAGCTTCTTCAAATGACCGCACTGCAACTATTGGCAACATAGGCATCATTTGCTCTTCAATTACAAATGGATGATTTGCATCGGTTTGAGCAAAGAGCATCTTTGCTGCCGAACCAACCGATGTTCCTGCCGCCATTGCGAGTTCTTGTGGATCTTTACCAACCAAATCACGCTTTAGCACATAATGACCATTCTTATTATCGAAAACAGTTTTTGAAAGTTTATCAACTGCATTCGAGCTAATCTTAACTGCACCATTTGCCGAAAGAGCTGCCATAAACTTATCAAGCACACTTTCGAGTACAAAAACTTCTTTTTCGCCAATGCACAAAAGATTGTTATCAAACGCACCACCTGCGATAATATCGGCTGCAGCCTTATTGATGTCTACGGTATCATCAACAATAACTGGTGGATTACCCGGACCAGCACAAATTGACTTCTTACCCGACTTCATTGCAGCATTTACTACACCAGGACCACCTGTGATGCACATAATTGAAATCAAATCATTCTTACAAATAGCATCGAACGATTCCAATGTTGGATTTGCAATACAGCAGATGAGATTTTTAATGCCCAATTCTTTTTCAATAGCCTGATTATAAGCAGAAATTGCCATAACTGCACTCTTAACACCACCAGGGTGTGGATTGAACACAATTGCATTTCCGGCAGCTACCATATTTATGATATTACCTGCTATTGTTGGAACCGAGTGCGTTACTGGTGTAATTGAACCAATTACTCCGTATGGGCAATATTCTTCGTGCATTATACCGAAGTCGCCACTATACGAATCTGGACGAATCCACTCAATTCCTGGAACGAGCTTTACAATTTCAAGCTTTCCGATTTTATCAGCCAATCGACCAATCTTTGTTTCGTTAAACTCGAATGTACCCCACTCTTTCGCATTTGCAACAGTCATGCTCTTAACGATATCAATGACCTTCTGACGAGCTGCAAAACCACCTTTACACAACTGCTTATAACCTTCAAATGCGGCTTCTGCAGCTTGCTTTACATCTGTAAATATGCCGTTATTGCTTGAGCTCGACGACGATGCAACGTAAACGTTTGGAGCCGATGCTTTATTTTTGCAAGAACATGTCTGCTTAGGCTCATTACCCATTTGAGCAAGAACATTTCTAACTATATTACGCAACGATTCTTCGTCTAAATTTAAACTCATTTTAAACTCCTATCTTGAGCTATAGTTCTTATTTTTCGGACTTATAAACCGACTTTGAGAACGCCTCTACGTTATCGACCAAACCTATAACTGCTGCATCTATTGGCAACTGTTTCATACCTTCTGCCTGACGTGCACTCGAGCCTTGACAGAATAAAACAATCTGTCCTACTGCTGCACCACAAGCATCTACTGCAACAACTGTATTTTTAGTTTCGACCAACTCAGGCGATTTCTCGTCGCCAACCTGCAATGGGCGCAGAACGGCAAGCTTGCTACCAACCAAACGTTCGTCTTTTTGGGTAGCAACAACCTGTCCAATTACTTTCGCCAAAAACATAGCTTACTCCGATTATTTCTTAGCTGGTGCTTTTGCTGCCAAAACGTCGGTCAAACCTTCGTGTGGACGAGCAATTACATGTACGCTATAAACAGTACCAACTTCGCCAGCTGCATTTGCACCTGCTTCTACTGCAGATTTTACTGAAGCTACGTCGCCAGTTACAGTTACACTAACGTATGCACTGCCTACATCTTTATACTGTGCTACCAAACTTACGTCTGCAGCCTTGAGCATAGCGTCAACACCCTTAACGAGTGCTACCAAACCTTTAGTTTCTAAAACTCCAATTGCTTTTGCCATTTTTTTACCTTTGTTTATGTTTTTGTTTTAAATTTATTTTTCGAGATATTTGGCGGCTTCGCGTACTATAACGAGTTCTTCGTTTGCTACTGCGGTAACTGCCTTTATTTTTGAATTTTCTGAAGAGATAACAGCATCTTTTTTAACTGCTTTGTTATTAGCTTCGTCGTCGAGTTCTAAGCCGAATGCCTTGAGTGGTTCAAGAATTGCTTTTCTGAGCCATGGATTGTTTTCGGCTATACCACCACTAAAGCAGATAGCATCGACTCCACCGAGCAACACCATAAACTGACCAATGTATGCTTGTGCATTATAGATTAACACATCTATTGCAAGCTTTGCATTTTCATTGCCTTCGTTTGATGCTGCAACCAAATCGCGCATATCGTTTGATACTCCACTTATACCCAACAAACCACCTTCTTTTGAAAGCTGACGCATTGCTTCTTCGGCAGATATACCCAAAGTTGCCATTGCATATGGGATTGCAGTTGAATCTAAATCACCAACACGATTATTTTGTGGAAGCCCACTCTGAGGCGAAAAGCCCATACTTGCACCAACTGCTGCACCATTTAGAATACCACAAATTGAGCTTGAACCACCCAAATGGCAGTTTATCAAGCGAAATGGTTTTTCCAACTTTGCTGGAGCATTATTTACATAGAGCATTTTAGCACTTTCGGCTGCATCGGCTCTACCACACAATTCTGCGGCACGTTCAGCTGCAAATTTATGCGATGCACCATGGAAACCATTTCGGCGAATACCGATTTTGTCCCAACTCTGAGGCACTGCATAACGCTTCCAAGCCTTATCTGCCCACTGATAGAACGAAGTTTCAAACAAAACAACTTTCTTTGCCGTTGGCAGAACTTTACCGAATGCTCTAATTGCGGCAGCGTATGGTGGATTATGTGCAGGAGCAACAAAGCTCATATCTTCAAGTGCTTTCAATACAACTTCGTCGCCTTCTCTCAAGCCCGATACATCTTTGCCCAAAACGGTCTTAAATGCAACTGCATCAATACCATCTTGCGAATACCCCTTTGCCTGCAAGTCTTCCAAAGACTGCTTAATAGCTGTTTCGTAGTCGGAAACTCTGTCCATGCCACCACGCACAAGTTCATTGCAAGTACCATCAGCCGATGCATCGAACAAGGTGTATTTGTAGCTTGTTGAACCTACGTTTGCTATTAAAATTCTCTTCATGGATACTACTTAAAATTAGAACGAGAAACAGCCGAGTTTTGCGAGCTCGTCGTGTGGACGTGCAATTACGTCAACCGAGCAAACTTCACCAATTTTTGAAGCAGCTTCTGAAGCAGCTTCTACTGCAGCCTTAGCCGAAGCAACGTCGCCTTCAAAGAATACAGCAACCATACCCGAGCCTACTTTTTTCCAACCCAAAAGCTCAACATTTGCTGCCTTCATAGCAGCATCTGCAGCTTCCATAGCTGGAACAAAACCTTTAGTTTCAATCATAGCTAATGCTTGTTTCATATAAAAAAATCCTTTCTCAATTAAATTAGAAACCCATCTTCGACAAGAGCATTGGATGTGGACGTGCAATAATGTTAGCACTTACCAATTCACCAACTGCTGCTGCAGCATTCTTACCAGCTTCAACAGCTGCCTTAACGCTACCTACATCACCACGAACAACGACAGAGATATAACCACCGCCGATTTGTACTTGTTTTACAATTTCGACATCAGCGGCTTTAGCCATTGCGTCGGTTGCTTCCACACAGCCTGTGAAACCGCGTGTTTCTATCATACCTAATGATTGACTCATATTTTACCTTTCGTATTTTTTTTAGATTTATAATATTTGTGAAATTACTTTACCAACTCGCACAATGTATTTGGTCCAATATTGCAAGCGTTACCTTCGTCGGTATCTAAATGAACTTCTAAACGCAAGCCCTTACCAATTCTGCAGAGAAGATTTTCAAAAATCATTGAATTTTCGCCATAAACTTTCAAATTCATAACGTCTTTGTCTTTCACGCCATAGAAAGCAGCATCTTCTGGACTCATATGAACATGGCGAGCTGCACGAATTACCCCATGTGGCATTTCAAAGAAACCTGCTGGGCCCATCAACATACAACCAGGAGTATTTGCTACATCGCCACTATGACGAAGTGGAACATCGAAACCCAAAGCACGAGCATCTGTAAGCGCCAACTCAACCTGATTATCGCTACGACACGGACCAAGTATACGCAAGTTCGATATTATGCGACTGCGTGGACCAATCAATGTTACTGATTCTTTTGCAGCAAAGAAGCCTTCTTGATACAACCATTTATGCACTGTAAGCTTATAGCCTTTACCAAACAATGCCTCAACAGCTTCTTGTGTGAGGTGAACGTGACGCGCACTAATATTTACTACTAATGGATTTGGACCAATCTTTTGAACTGGCACTGGAAGACCCATTTGTTTATATACAGTTTCTCTAACTAACTGCTCTATCTTACTATATGGAGTATCTTTTGATAAATTCATTACTGTTTTAGTTGAGTATTTGCAATTGCTGTATTTTTAAGGAAAAAAGTACTTTTTAAATTATTTTTGTAATCTAATAGTATGCTAAAAACCAAAAAAGAACAAAAAACTTATGATAAATTTAATACAATAAAATACCTAAAATTGATGTTTTTCAAGAAAAATTTTAAAAAAAATTCACAATTTCACAAAAAAATCCAACATTTTCCCAAAAGCCACACTCCTAAAACCAAACACACAATCTTTATTTATCGTATACTCAGTAAAAGAAAAGGAATTTATTTTATCAAGGATATAAACAAACATAAAAGCTTACATCTATCAAAACGAAGAAAAAATACACTACCTTTTTAGTAGTGTAAAATGCAAGTTTGTAAAATTAGTTATTTTTTTTTGAGTACTATTGTAATTTAGCCGACCAAGGTGCTACTTCAACACCATTAGGCAACATAAAGGGCTTTTCAGAAAAGTTAGCAATTACTGATTTCCCATTTGCAAAGGTAGTTTTCTGAACTTTTTTATCGGTACTCAGGTAATCAAAATCTATCATTTGCGAGAATCCTACTTGTTCGGCAATTGCAACGCAACGTTTGTAAGATTGCGCAATTTTATCTTTGAGAACATTCCAATGAGCTACATCGACACTATAAATTGGAGGATACCCATATAATCCACAGAACGCATCAAACTTGTGCATAAGTTCCGGACACTGACTTGTACTACTACCCCAATACCAATAATTGACAACACAATCATGATACACCAATTCCCAAAGAGGAATGCGATATTGAGGATTTAACATGTACTCGAAAGTTTTTTCGGGCATCTCTGAAAGAGGTACAACATCGGTCATGCGTCTGCCTGCTTGTTTAATTCTGAAGTACGCAGGGCTTGTAAGACCTTCAGCAAAATCGTATGTTGATGCAAAAATTTCATGACCAACCTCAACACCTTTTACAATACCTAACGACGACAAATATTCATGTTGCATATTTATATACTTGGCACTTTCAGTACGCGTTGCTGGATGTTCTTTAGAATAGCATTCACGCAAGTCTGTACCTGCTTGAACATCAATTAAACGCGACGTATACTTTACTTTTTGCAAATCTGCCGAAACGTTTTTCTTTGTAAGCCATAGCGCTGGAATTTCGCAAACAGCATGTTGATGATACATTTTTCCATCTAAACCATGAACTTGCCATGCTTTTACACGCTCGCCATTTTTATCTATACGAACAATACCAGGCCAATATTTTGTATTTACACTTCGCTGAACACGATAAGGTATTATTTTATGAGCAATATCTGCAGGCAGAACATCGCGATAAATATCATACTTACCAACAAGAAATCCTAAACTTTTTATGTACTCGCAATCTTCGGAAGTTTCGCCTTCAAAATTATTCCAAAGAACACGCGTCATACCCAAGCTTTTCATTTCGTCAGCAATTTTTTTTGCTTCACGCTTTGGAGCATTAGGATTATCTGGACGCCCATAAAGTTTTGCTATACTATTTTCACACCACATCCAAACGTTAGCTGCACCACGCAATTTTGCAATTTCTGGAACTACTTTTGATTTTTCTTCGAGAGTTTTTATGTAGCCCATAGACGCACGCCAATTACGATATTGCCCCATAACTTGTGAAAGTTTATTGTCTATAAAATATCTGAATACACGAGCATACCCAAACTCGCCCATTTGAGAATCGATAGATGGAGCAACAGCATTTAATCCATTTTTACGTTTGTTTAATATAAACATATCAAATGGTTTTTCAAAACCACAAACAAGAAAACAACTTTTTCGCTCCATGGCAATCAAGCCCATTGAATTTGCCCAACCGCGAACAGCAGGCACACGCTTATTCAAAAAAGGCAATTCTTTTTCAACAGGGAAAGCATACCCATTGCCGATTGGATATATTAAAATATCGCCTTGTTGCGTTTTCCATGCCGATGGAAAATTTACAGGCTTCGAGATTTTTCCTTTAGCATCTACCGACAATTCAATAGATTTATCTGAAATCAATTTAATATTTGCTTTAAGAGGAATTTCGGCTTGAACATCAAAAGAAATCTCGTTGTTTGTTTTTGTTATATTAGATATTTTATAAGCCGACTTTTCATGTTCAAATATAGTATTTGATAATTTATCAACAATTGAAATTTCGCCATTTAATGAAACGGCAACAGCAACTCCATTATTTTCAATTATTGTAGTATTTTCAAAATTTTTACATGAATCTGCAAAAACAACTACACTACTAAAGAGCAAAAATAAAATATGTTTCATAGATATTTTACTAATATATTATTTGTCTAATTTGAATTCAAACATATCAAAGTTTGCAACACGCCATGCAAAATGTTTTGTCATAGGCGATATTCCAAAAAAAGGCGAGTATGTTTTTACTTTGATAGTTTCGCCATCGGGCTTAAATTCTAAAATTCGCAACCAACCATCGCCTCCATTTCCAGCAAAACCACCACCGACAGTCTGAGGATTAAACATCATTGTAGGTATATTTCCACCTTTTTCATTTTTTAAAATTCTAAAACATGTCGATTGTTCAAAGCCATTGTTGTTATCGCAACTATGTCCACAAAAAACAGCTTTTATTTGAGGTATTTTCTTTACAAAAGTTTCGTATACATCAGCAGCTTCAACACCATCAAGTTTATACCAAGGCTCTTTTGGTAATTCACCTTTTTTATTTAAAAATGAATGCGTAAGCATAATAAAGCGCTTGTCTTTGTACCGTTGTTCAATTACTTTTTTTGCCCAATCGAGAACTTCTTGACGTGGTTTAAACTCTAAACATAACACATACATTTCCCCCCAAGTATCACCTACATTAAGTTTGTATATGGCGTTTTCTAAGCATGGTTTGTTGTTTTTATCTTTTCCAACGTGCATTAGAGCTTCGAGATTTTTTATATTACGCTCTGGCTTAAAGAATTCGTTAAATCTCGTAGGACGAGCATCGCCCCATTTCTCTCCGTGATCGTGATTTCCAGTTGTAATGAAGTATGGAACTTTATTATCTAACACTTTAAACGCATCTGAAATAGCTTGCCACTGTTGTGTTGAATTTCTATCATAACAAGAACGCTGACGATACAAACCGTCTTTTTTAGTTCCTTTTACTAATTCCTTTGTAGAAATCTGTTCTGGAACCTCAAGCATATTTGAAATTTGCACAATATCGCCCACACCAAACACTGCACTTATATTTAATGCATTTCGCTCAAAAGCAATCCAGTTGAGCATAATGTTTAAAATACCTATGTTTGGTGAAAAATGAGTGTAATTCTGAGTATCGCCAAGAAGAATTACAGTAGATGATTTTTCGTTTTCAAGCTTTGGATCGCCCAAATCTTTTACCTGCTGATAACAACTTTCAGGCACATTAAAAATTTTCTTAGCTTGCAACGAACACGCACAAATAACACAACTTAATAATATAATACATTTTTTCATAACAATAAAAAATCGGAGGTTATTTTAAGATAAAAAGTCTATCATTTTTGCGTACTTTTTGTGGAACTTTTACAGCAACACGCATACCTTTTTTAGCCGATGTAATAGGCATACCAGCACACTGAATACTTTCGGCAACGAAAGTCATAAAACCAGTAGTATCGCCCTCAAGCTGAATAGTATCGCCCTGTTTCAAGGTTGCATCATCGATTGAAATTTCAGCAACACCTATTTTTGAAAAATAGTTTAAAATATGCCCTAAAATGCGTTTTTTTGCAACAGCTTTATTGCCTTCGGAAGTCCAATCTCCGATAGGTTTACCCATAAAAAATCCGTCAGAAAAACCTCTGTTGAAAGTTTGTTCGAGGTTTTTACAAAGTTGTTTTTTGAGGACATCGAAAATTTCTGCAAAATCTTTTTTACCAGCATAATCTCTATAAAAATCTAAAGCTTTTCTGTACGCAGAAACAGTTGCCGACACATAAGAAGCATTGCGATTACGTCCCTCTATTTTCAACGAATTCACCCCTGCATCAATGAGTTTTTCGATAAATGGTAAAGTCATTAAATCTTTTGGACTAAGCACATAATTTGTACCTAAATTAAATTCTGGCGAACCTTGAGCAGTATCGGTAATTAAATATTCTCGTCGACAAGGTTGCAAACATTCGCCACGATTTGCACTTTTACCACAATAGAATTGCGACAAGAAACATCTACCACTTACCGAAACACACATAGCCCCATGTGCAAAAGCCTCAATGCTAATTTCATCAGCCGACTTGCCCAACATTTTCTTAAGCTCTTTACGCATAGTTTTTATGCTCTCTAAACTACACTCGCGCGCCAATACAAAGCGCTTTACTGCGTAATTTTTGTAGATAGATGCAATTGCTTTTGCGTTGGCAACACTTGCTTGCGTTGACAAGAAAACTTCAATGCCAACCTCTTTAGCAAGCTCTAAAACCGAAAAATCCCATGCAATAACAGCATCTACTCCAGCTTTTTTAGCAGCTTTAAGTTGTTTCAACAAATTTTTATGTTCGTTATCGAAATAAATTGTATTGAGTGTTAAATAACATTTAGCCTTTGCTTTTCTACATTCGCGTACTAATCGTGGGAGCTCTGAAACTTCAAAATTCTTTGCTCCCGCACGCATATTACTGCCCTTCAAACCAAAGTAAACAGCATCGGCGCCAGCCTGTAATGCCGCTGATAAACAAATAAAATCACCCGCAGGTGCCATTAATTCAGGAATTCTTTTCATATTAAATTTTCTTTTCATTTACTAAACGTGCAAAATGCTCGAAAGAGCGATCGTACGTTTTTTCTTCTTCAGGTGGAAAAAAGCATGCAGGCACTTGACGTTTTGCCAAGTGATGTTTTACACATTCGCAACAAATACCAGCTCTAAAACACTCGTAAGAACATGTGCAACGTTTCTTATTTTCAGCTATCTTACATTCCATAGGTGGCAATTCTCAATTTATTTTGATTTTTTGCAACATTTTTGTTTGAGAATTTGATACAAAGAATATAACGTATTATTATATTTTATGGATACTAATCTTCAACAATCGCAAAAACTCGAACACGGACTTTCGCTTACACCTGCGCAACAACGCAGTTTAGAAATTCTGCAGAAGCCCGTTATTGAATTGCAAAAATTTCTTGAAGAACAGTTAGCACAAAATCCAATGCTTGAAATAGAGGAATTTCAGCAACAACAAAAACCTCAAAGTATTGGTGAAAATCCAGATGATATAGATGATTACGATGATAATTCCGACACCTCAGAATTATCTCAATCAGATACTGATAACTTTCAACAAAAGCACGACTTCATTTTAAATTCGGAACCAGATTCAATCCACCTTGGTGAAAAACTAATAAACGAAGCCAGAATAGATGCGCCAACTAAGTCAGTTGCCGACGCCTTTGAAAGCCTTGTAGAACAATTAGATAGTCGTGGCTTTCTGCCCGTTGAAGCAATCGATGTTTCTATTGAACAAGGGTTCAAAAGAGATGATGTACTAAAAGCACTTGAAATGTTGCAGACATGCGAACCATACGGCATTGGTGCCAGAAGTTTACAAGAATGCTTTTTAATTCAGTTGCGTGCTAATGGATTGTCGGAATCATTAGCATACAGAATTATAGAAGATTATTTTCAACTATTCATAAAACGCAAAGTTAACGATATTGCTCAAGCTGAAGGTAGAAGTATTGATGCAGTAGAAAAAGCTTTAGAAACAATTGCAAAACTAAATTCTTCGCCTGCACACGAATACACAGTAAACGAAGAAAATATTTTAATCCCCGACATCAATTACTATAAGCAAGATGGCATATGGTGTGCCGAATTAACAAATAACTACATACCACAATTGCGTATAAATTCAGAATATCGATTTATGATAGCAGAAGGCTCTTTAAACAAAGACGCACTATCGTATCTAAAAGAAAAAATGCGCGATGCAAAAAATATAATTGATGCCATAAAACAACGTCAAACAACATTGCTAAAAATAGCAAACGCAATTCTAAAACGACAACAAAATTACTTTGAAAATGCAATTCTGCAACCCATGACTCGTCAGCAAATTGCCGACGATATACAGCTACATCCAACAACCATAGGCAGAGCTATATCGGGCAAAAATGCACAAACACCATTTGGTGTAATAGAACTAAAAAACTTTTTTACTAACAGTCTTGAAACTGAACAAGGCAACGAAGTATCATCTAATACAATAAAAGAGAAAATAAGCGATATCGTAAGTAATGAAAATCCACAAAAACCACTCAGTGATGACAAAATTGCAAAAATGCTCGAAACCGAAGGCATTACAATTGCACGCAGAACTGTAGCAAAATATCGTGATGAACTCGGCATACCATCAAAAACAATGCGAAAGAGATTTTAATAAATATGCTTTTTACTGATTTTTCAAAAACTCTGATAGTAGATGCAACTGCATCGGTCTTAAAGATTGCACTCTGTCAAGATTGCAAAGTAATAGCAACTTCCACAACTAACGGACAAGCGATGGAATGCTTTTTTCAGGCACTGAGCGAAGTTTGTGCAAATTGCAATCTTACCGATATAGAAGCAATCGCCTTATGTACAGGCACAGGCTCAATTTTGGGAACAAGAACAGCATCGGTAGGTATTGCAACCATAGCAAAATTTTCAAAGGCAAAAATCTTTGAATACAATTGTATGGAAGTTGCTTCGCACGCAATAGCGTTAATGCAAAAAGAAAAATTTTCACTATTTACACCATCGCGTAAAGGCTTTGTAAATATTTTAAATTTCAACACAAAAATAGAGCTTTTAAAAGAGATAAAAATTGATGAAATTCAAACATTGGCTTTTGATAAAAAAATCCTGCTAAAGCAACGTAATAAAATAGATTTAACCTTTACCGACTTTGAAATTTATAATCTTGATGAAAGCACAACAGCAGATGTCTTAAAACAATATCCACAACTTGCAACAATCTGCCACGATACCCCCGATGCAAAACCTTTAACAGAAAGAGAATATGTAAAATGGAAGGCTCAAGCACACATCTAAGATGTTCTGTACGCATAGATCTTTGCGCACTTGAACGCAACTTGGGAAAACTGCGTTTCTTTATGCCAAAATCGCGAGGCTACATAGCATTGGTTTCAGCCGATGCATTTGGATATGGTGTTGAGGCCGCAGTTGTGCGTCTTATGTTAAGTGGTGCCGATGCATTTGCTGTTACTAATATTTCAGAAGCTATAAAAGTTCGCGAAGTTGGTTCAGGTTGGAAAATAATAGTTCTTAGTGCATCTATTCCAAGTGAAGAACACTTCTATTTTCAGAATGATATTACCCCAGTAATTGCTGGTTTAGAAGAATTAGAACGCTTTGAAAACACTGCAAAACAACTCAACAAAAAATTAAAAGTACATCTAAAACTTCCTGTTGAAAAAGACTCAATTCCTTCAAATTCGCAAGCGAAACAAATGCTTGAAAGAATTTTGCAATCAGAATACTTAAGCTTAGAAGCATTTTGTCTTTCTGGAACAGGAACAGGCGCACCATCAGAAGGTGCAATTGCCGATACAAATTTTCTCGATTTCGCAGCAAAAACTCTCGGCAAAAATTCAGGCGTTTATATACATCATAGCGACATTTGTAATACATCGGCATTGCCAAACGAGTTTGAAAAATCGTTGCGAGCAGGACTTGTTTTGTTTGGTATGCGACCAGCCGAAAACTCTATTTTACGAGGATTTGAACCCGAACACGTTTTGACATTCCGTACCTCTGTAAGCCAAATAAAATATCTTCCAAAAGGAGCAACCGTTGGCTATTCCAAAACATACACTCTTGAACGCGACTCGCGTATTGCGCTACTATCGGTTGGATATGGCGATGGTATTCCACGAGAATCGAGCAAGAAAATTTCGGTAATTATTCGTGGCAAGAAAGCCGATGTTATAGGCAGAGTTTCTATGGACCAAGCTGTAATAGATGTAACCGACTTTGATGAAATAGAACTCGGCGACGAAGCTATTATTGTTGGTCAATCAGATGGTTTAGAAATAACAATCGAACAATATTGTCAGCGTTTGGGTATAACACCAGCGCAAGCTTTAACATCGATAACAAAAAGAGTTGCACGTTTCTATAAAACGCTCTACTAAAACGCTCATATTTTTTAATGTAATAGTCTCAGATATAAAGCATAAAAATCTTGCAAATAGATTATGGGTTAAATACTATAATCTTGTATGAAAAAATATATATTAACATTGTTGGTTTCAACACTTGCATATTTAGCACATGCAGTGTCGATGATAACTGGATCTTTTAATTTATATGGACTTCCACAAGAAGCTAAGTATTCAAAAGAGCGTATAGCATTGGCTACGTCTCTTATAAAATATCACGATTTTGATATACTTGCCACACAAGATAATCTAAATTGGCAAACAACAGAAATTTTAAAAGTTGTAAATTACAAAACTGTTGGTGTAAATGTTGAAGGAAAACAACCAGCCAACGATAATTTTGCAACAAATAATATATTTTATAAACCCGAAAAATACTTGCTTCTCGACAAAGGTTCGTTCTGGTTGTCAGATACTCCAAATAAAAAATCTAATACTTGGGAAAACAAATTTCCGTTAAATTGCAACTGGGCAAAGTTCAAAGATAACGCATCGGGAAAGGAGTTTTTTGTATTTAATACACGCTTTAGTTATCCACTTAAAACTAGAATTTTAGCATCAAAATTGTTAGTAAAAAAAGTTAAAGAAATTGCAAAAAATTCTACATTCATAGTTGCAGGCTCTCTATATACAAGAGAACGCGAATTAGATACAATGAAAGCACTTTCTCCAAGATTCTTGATTGATACTTTTAAAGTAGCAAAAAAAACGTATGGACCAAAAGGTACATTTACTAATCTCAACTACAACGAGCCTATCGAAAATACAAAGAACTATATGGACCCTCGTATGAAGCACGACTACATCTTTGTTTCAAAAAATGTAAAGGTTTTAAAATGTGCACATTTGTCGGATAACATCAACAACGCATATCCATCTAAACACTTGCCTGTTGAAGCATATATCGAATTTTAATTTCAAAAGAAATTGCATTATGAAAAAGAAAATATTTTTAGTAGCATCGTTAATATTGTCTGTAATTTCAGCACATGCAACAAGCCTTATAGCTGGTTCGTTCAACGTATTGGGAACATATCGCGAAACTCATGAGTTCAGCGATGAACGTTTGCGCTTGGCTGTAAGTTTAGTAGAGTATCACGACTTCGATGTTTTTGGTACGCAAGAAACACAATATTGGCAAATACAAGGCTTCTTAAAAAGTGGCATTTACAATATGGTTGGCGTTAATGTTGAAGGTTTTGAACCTGCACCAAAAAAACGTTGGACAAACGCTATTTTCTATAAAAAAGATAAATACGAATTACTCGATAAAGGTGCATTTTTCTTAACAAAAACTCCAGACAAGCATTCAATGGCTACCTACTGGAAAGAAAAGCAATTTCGCAATTGCAACTGGGCTAAATTTAAAGACAAGGCATCGGGAAAAGAATTTTATTTCTTTAATACACACTTTGGCTTAAATTCAACAGTACGTTTAAATAGTGCTAAATTGTTTGTTGAAAGAATAAAACAAATAACCAAAGGAGCTCCATTCTTTACAGCAGGCGACTACAATACAAAACCAACAGAACAAGCAACCGTAAATGCACTGCTTGAAAGTGGTGTGTTAGTTGACTCGTGGAAGATATCAGAAACAAAGCCATATGGTCCTGGTGGATCGTTTGTGAATATGTTGTATAATCGTCCAATAAATGGCGTTGTAAGAAATTGTTCTGATCCAAATAAAAAGATAGACTACATATTTGTCTCAAAAAACGTAAAAGTAAAAAAATGTGCAGTTATTGCCGATAACATTGGTGGTGCGTATCCTTCAGACCACTTGCCACTCGAAGCTTACTTAGAGTTTTAAAAACTAATTCTAAATAACATAAAAAAGACGATTATAAAAAATCGTCTTTTTTTATTTGAATAAAAATCCATAAAAAAAAGTTCGTTGCCTAAGCAACGAACCCTTTTAAAATTTAGCAATAAAATTATGCTTTGAAAGCTGCACCAGCCTTGAACTTAACAACCTTGCAAGCTGGAACTTCAACTTTTTCACCAGTGCGTGGGTTCTTGCATGTTCTCTTCTTGCGCTTTACAACTGAGAACGAACCAAAACCTACGAGTTGGAGCTTTTCATATTTTTTTGTACCAGCTTTAACAGCGTCGAGAACAGCGTTCAATGCTCTTTCAGCACAAGCTTTGCTTGCATCTTTACCGAGCAATTTTTGAATTTCTTCAACGAGTTGAACTTTGTTCATTGGTTTCTTTTTACTAGCCATTTTTTTACTTTCTTTTTTTATTGTTACTGTTTAGGAAAATTACTTCCATAGGGGTTAAATAAAATAGCAATATTTGCAAAATTTCTTCTATGTTCTAAAGAATATGCTTTACAAAAAAAATATGTATTCAAGCAAAAAATACTTGATAGATAACATTTTTTATAAAGGAACAATGCAAAGATTACTGCAATGTGCAATCTAATTCGATAGCTGAAGTGCATCAGAGATACCCCTTGGTGTATTCAACAAACCAAATACAGACTGGCTTGCTTTTTATTTAGATTAAAGATTATAATTTGAATATGTACTGTCAATAAAAAAACCTTAATTTTTAAGGGTTTTTAAGCGTTTTTTTAGTTTTTTTGTAGAAAAATAGCCATATTAGAGTAAAATCACCATATAAAATCTGATTTTATAACACTTTCTACGGTTATATTACCTTGTATATTACTATTTTTACAAGCATAGTTTGCTAATGCTAATGCCCAAAATCTATCTGAATGCCCAGTAGAATCTCTATTAGAATCAAACACAATATTTCCCCTAACAGAATACATTTTGCGAACTTTATGTAAATCGGCAATTATTTCGGTGTTGTTTGGAATGCGTAATAGAACTTCTTCAAACATATTTTTTAATGGATATGCCATCAACTCTTTTGTAGTTTGTGTAAAAGTTATTGGCTCAATTCTTGAAGAACCGTATCTCGACATAGCACGTTCTGCAAATTGTCTGCCGATACCTGTATTATCTATACATACACGCCTAACTGAAGAATTTTGCAAATAACTTTCAAGAACAATTTCTTGTTCTGCAAAACTTGCGTTTTTCAAAGTTTTCACATCTCGAGTATACAAAACATCAGCCGATTTTTCCAACAGCCAAAAAACGCTCAAATCGCAAGTTCTGCCAATATCTACGCCTAAGTACAATGGATTTGCCTTCGACGATATTTTTTGCCAATGCAAATTGCTACTATTATATAAACATTTTTCAATTAGATTGTAAGGTAAAAATCTATCACCATCGCACGCGGGTTCACACATATATTCTTGCATAAACATAGCTTCATCGGCACACGATTTTTTTATGTAATCAAAATACATTGCTTCGTCCATCTGTGCAATTTCACACTCTGATGGTAGCGATTTTTTTATTTTCTTCAAAAGCCCCTGCTCTAAGGCATCTTGCAAAGTTGCCCTATGATACGATATATTCTTTGGATTACCACCAAAACGCACTTCTTCAATCAACTTATTAAAGAACGAATCTTTGCCTCTGTGCGTAGATATAATCTCAATATTACCACCCCAAGTTATACCAGGTAGAGATATTGCATAAAGTTTTTCTGAATCAGGATGCAACGCAAATTCATCGAGAACACGTGCTCCTCGTTTTCCTGCTTGAGCATCTGGATTTGATGACAACGACCATATTCGCGAACCATTTGCAAATTCAATAGAACTACTATCCGACGAATTTACAACAGAACTTCTGCCCGATTCCACAAATGCAACATTTAAAATGTTTGCAAATTTTTTACAATCTTCAATGAACAATTTTGCCTGCAATTCATCGCGCGAACTCACCCATGAATCGCGTCTAGTATTTGCAAATGCGTGATTGCGAACAAGTCTGTAAGCAGTAGACCAACTCATACCTATCTGACGCGATTTTTCCATTATCTTTATACGAGAATTATCAAGTATCCATTTTTTCTGATAAGGTAAAAAAAACGTATCTTCGTTCATAACAATTTTAAAGCTGTTTCTATTTTTTCAATTACCTCTTCAGACATCTCGCCTTGAGGCGATGTTGTTGAATTTATATTGCCTCGTTTATTTACAAAATTTGCAAGCTGTACGCGTGATGAAGCTAAACGTTGAATAACACTTGAAAGCGATGTCATTTCAGCAGTATCAATAACACTACCCGAACACAAATAATCAAAAACAATCTCCCACAGAATTTCTATTGACGCCTCTGCAACATCTAACTGCGATTTTGGCAATAATTTTTCTGTTTGAAGTTTTGCTTTTTTTATCTGTTTAATATGTGTTTTTAGCTTTTTATTTACGGTAGTTGTATCTGGTGGTAATTTAATATTTTTAGATTTTTTAGAACACATCAGAATACACCTCCATTTAGAAAATCTATTCCGTACGCTGTTATTTTGTATCGTTTAAACGACGGACAAATTTCGCAAGAAATTATTTCAATAAATTTTTTCTGCTCTAAATACTCTAATTGTTTCTCTATATTTTCACAATTAAAACCAGCAATATTCAGCCCCATAACGAGAGTCTTTAAAGGTAATGACATTGGGAACGAGGCCTCTAATTGCGCTAGAATTGTATGCCTGTATATGTATAATTCGTTCATTTATCCCTCCTTTGATTTCAAAATTATTCTATCGGTTTTTAATGACAATTCAGATATACGCTGATTTGCCGATGTACATTGTGCAATCAACGAACTTATATTTTGAGCGTTCTTACTGATTAAATCGCGCGTTTCAGCCAAACTGCGTTGGTAATATTTTTGCATAGTTTTATACTCATCGCGAATTTCCACACGCAACGATCGCAAGTCTTGTAAATGTGAAGCATTCATCTCTGTAAATTCTTCACGCATTTGTTGCATTTGTGCATGCGTTACATAAGTTATTTTCGGATCAGGTTTTTCACGCAAATTTTCTCTAATTTTTAAAAGTAAATAGTAAGCACCTAACAGAGATGTTATCGACATTAAGCAAGTACCTATTATTTCAGGATTATTCATATTCATAGAATACTACTTATATCAACGCCATAGAACACTAGCAAACTAACTTTGGTAATTTTTGAAATAACATTAAATATTGACATTTTATAACTAAATTATTGACTAAAATATTCTATGAAAAAACTATTTTATATACCATTTTTACTTGTATGCTTTTTATTAAACGCATGCAATACAGCACAACAACCACAAAAGAACTGTGAAGAAAATCAATGGCAACCACTTTTCAAAGACGACTTATCAAACGCCATTTACAACAAAGAAGTTTGGTCGTTTAAAAGCGACAAAGTTTTGCGCGCGACAAAAGACGAAGTAATTTTCACTTCAGACGATTACGAAAATTTCGAGTTAGAACTTGAATTTAGAATTGAAAAAGAATCTAACAGTGGCGTTATTATATATTGCACTGATATAAAAAAATGGATCCCAAATTCTCTTGAAATACAAATTGCCGATAGCTCGTCAAAGAGATTTAGTAAACCATTTTGGAACTGTGGTTGCATCTTCGGACACGTAAATTCGGAATTCGACACATCGCTTCCATTCGCCCAATGGCATAAAATGTTAATTCGTGCAAATGGTCAACAAATCGACGTTTATTTGAATGGCAAGCATGTAAGTAAAATGAATATGGCTGAATGGAAAGACAACAAATTTTCACCTAATGGTGAAAAGATTTTACCATGGCTTGCAAAAAACAAAAAATGTGAAATGCCAACTAAAGGGAAAATTGGACTTCAAGGTAAGCATGGTGGTGCTACAACCGATTTCAAAAACGTTCGCATACGAAAACTCAAAACAAATTAATTTTAACATACATTTTACATAAAACAAAAAAGCCACTCGTACGAGTGGCTTTTTTTACGCATCTAAGAATTTTTATTTGCTTATTCTAATGGTTCGCCACGCAAATATTTGTTCATAGATGCTGCAGCCTTTTTGGCTTGTCCCATAGCACTAATTACAGTTGCAGCACCACTGACAACGTCGCCACCTGCAAAGACACCTTCCATTGAAGTTTGCAACGTTTCTGGATTTACTTCAAGAGTACCCTTTTTAGTAGTCTTCAAGTTTTTACATGTCATAGGAATCAACGGATTTGGTCGGTTACCAATCGATACAACAATAGCATCGCACTCAATTACAAAGTTGCTATCTGGAATTTCCACAACACTTTGTCTACCCGAGGCATCAGCTTCACCAAGTTGCATTTTCGAGCATTCCAACCCCACAACCTTTCCGTTTTCATCGGCTATAACACGCTTTGGTGCAGTCAAAAGTTGGAAGTTCACACCTTCTTGTTCAGCATGATGTACTTCTTCTGCACGAGCTGGCATTTGTTCTCTTGCACGACGATACACAAGTGTCGATTTAGCTCCAGCACGGAGAGCAGTTCTTGCTGAGTCCATAGCAACATTACCACCACCAATAGTTATTATATGCTTTGCCTTTATTGGAGTTGTTCCATAAACTGGAAACTGATAGGCTTTCATTAAATTGAAGCGTGTTAAAAACTCGTTTGCCGAGAACACACCAACACTATTTTCGCCTTCAATACCCATAAAATTTGGAAGCCCTGCACCCGAACCAATAAAGATTGCATCGAAACCATTCGCCTTAAGCTCGTCGACCGACTCCATTTGACCTATCAAATGATTTAGATGAATTTTTACACCCAAACTTTTTAATGTTTCGATTTCGTGTACAACTATTTCTTTAGGCAAACGGAACTGAGGAATACCATACATCAACACGCCACCAGGATAATGCAACCCTTCAAAAATCTCAACATCATGACCAGCCAAAGCCATTTCCAACGCGGCTGTAATACCTGCTGGGCCACAACCAATAATTGCAACTTTCTTACCTGTTGACTCTGCTTTTTCTGGAACTTTTTCAAGATTATTTTCACGAACATAATCGGCTGCAAAACGTTCCAACGCACCTATTGCAACAGGCTTAGAGCGAATACCCAAAATACACGACCCCTCGCACTGCAACTCTTGTGGACACACACGACCACACACTGCCGACAACGCACTTTGTTTTTTCAATTTACTTGCAGCCTCTTGAATTTCACCTTTTGCAATTGAATCGATAAAATCTGGAATATTTATATTTACCGGACACGCTGCAACACAACGTGGCTTAGGACAACGCAAACAACGTGTAGCTTCTGCCATTGCAACTTCTAAAGGAAACCCCTTTGGAACTTCTTCAAAGTTTGTTGCACGTTTTTTAGGATTTTGTTCAGGCATTGCGTGTCTTGGCAAGCCCGATGCTTTCAATTTTCTTTCAGTATTTTCTGACATTTCAAATACCTTCTCCTTAAAATTACTTATGGCAAGACGAACCTAAATGACGAGGAATTGCGTCTATTTCAAGCAACGAATACGCCGTTCTACGCTTAGAAAGTTCTACAAAATCTACTTTCCCTAAATCGAAGAAAGGACCATCTACACATGCGAATTTAGTTTCACTACCAACGCTCACACGACACGCACCACACATACCTGTACCATCAACCATAATTGGATTCAACGCACACAACGAGAGCTTTGTACTTTCGGCATACTTAGAGCATTGTTTCATCATGAACACGCAACCGATAGCCACGCATGCGTCAAATTCGGAGCCACGCAACGCGTATACATCGGAGCAACCTCCCTTTGTACCTTTAGAGCCATCTCTTGTTTTTACAACAAATTCATCGGCAATAGAACTTAGTTTATCTTCAAAGAACAACAAGTTATCTGTCGAAGCTTCGATTGCAACACTCACAAATGCGCCAATTTCTTTCAATTTGCGTGCCACTGGATAAATTGCAGCAATACCAT
This sequence comes from Verrucomicrobiaceae bacterium, assembly GCA_015061955.1. Classification (GTDB taxonomy): domain Bacteria; phylum Verrucomicrobiota; class Verrucomicrobiia; order Opitutales; family Intestinicryptomonadaceae; genus Merdousia. Next base: position 18,819 of record SUVO01000013.1, on the reverse strand, counting down.
AGCAACCACCCAACAACAACACTTTATCGCCAGCCTTGAATTTTTCAAAATCGAACGGAGTACCAAGTGGACCACTTGCATTTGCTAAAAACTCGCCAGCTTTTAATCTGCCTAATTCAGCACTTGAACGCCCTACTTCTTCAAGTACAAACTGCACCCAACCTTCATCAGCATTCCAATCGCAAATTGTAAATGGCGAGCGCTCGCTTTTTTCGTTAGCCATTAGAATTGCAAACTGACCAGCCTTTGCATATTTAGCCATTTCTGGAGCTTTTATTTTCAATGCGTGGAAGTTTGGTGCCAACAATTTATTTTCAAGAACTTCAAAATTGCCCTTTGCCGAAGATTGTTCTTCTTTCTTTGTGAAAGGCAAGCCGATTGCTTTCATATCTTCAACTAAATCGGCGATATAATGTCCCATATAAGCAACAGGCAAATTAGCCTTAGCCAATTTGGGCGACTTATATTCGGCATATGCTACATCAACACTTACAGGTTTTAATTCTGCCAAAGCACAAATTTCTGATAATGTTGCTTGCAACGATTGTTGATTTGGTAATTTTTTTATAGCTTCGCCATCTTCACCAAAGAGAGCTGCAGCAAACACAAATTCAGCATTATTTTGTGCATCGCTCTTGAGGAAATCAAAAATTGCAAGATGTTCTATTTTTGATGCCAATTCAGCCGACACATAATTACCACCTACAAAAGCAATCTTATATTTACCTGCATTTATATTATTTTTGATTTCTTCAGGTAAATCAATAGCATCGAATTTAAGCAGAACAAAATCACCACCTTTAGCAATGGCCTTAGCATTAGCTATTGCATCGTTGCTTGCTGTTTCAGGAACTGCAACCAAGATATTTTCATTTTCTGCTTTTACCACTTCAGCAAACTTTGCAGACGCTTCTGCAAATGTTGATGGAATCATTTCGGCTTCTTCGTTTTTAATGTATGGGAATGCCAATCTACCAGCAGTTGAGGCAATCTGAACCATTGCAAATCTACCTGCGGCACAAATTGCATCTTCTGGATTTAACGAAAGCTTTTCCGTTCCGATAAAACGAGTATTTTTTACACGTAAATTCAAACTACACTTTTCTGGACAAAGTTCACAATTGGTTTTTATCAATTTATTAGCTTTGCCATACCACTTTGAAAATCTATCTGTAAGCGAACCTGTCGGACATTCATCAACACAAGCACCACAGAATGTACATTCTTCAAAATTCCAATCCTTATCGAATGCCGATGCAATCTTTGCATTTTTACCTCTATTTATAATAGAGATTGCACCTTTACCATTATGAACTTTTTCGCATGTTCTAAAGCAAATACCACACAACACGCACAAGTTATGGTCTCTATCAATAAATGGATCATCGCGCTCAATTTTATCTAAGCTATACAAATGAGGCAAATTCATTTCGCGAGTAATACCAGATGTTATACTACGCATTGTACAATCTGGACGATTTGAACATGTACCACAGCGTGTCGAAACGCCTGCTTTTGCTGGTTCTGGCTTTACCTGTTCGCAATCTTCACGAGAATCGCAACTAAAGCATGCCGATGTATGACCACTCATCAAAAGTTCCAACGTTCTTCTGCGTTGAACATTGAGTTGTTCAGTATTTGTACGCACAACCATACCATCGCTTGCAGGAGTTGTACACGATGTAGGTGTACCACGCACTCCATCAATTTCAACAACACAAAGTCGGCACGCACCGTACGGACTTAAATCTTTATGAGCGCAAAGCGATGGAATATAAATACCAGCATTTCTGGCAGCCTGCAAAACGGTCATACCCTTTTGAGCCTCAACTTTTACGCCGTCAATTGTTAAAGTTATTTTTTCCATATGTGTAAAATTTAGATGTTAATCACGACTTACTGCTCCAAAACGACAAGCTTGGAAACATGCCGAACAAGAAATACATTTTTCGGTGTCAATACTATGAGGTTTTTTCAAATCGCCATGAGCTGCCCCTGTTGGACACGCACGAGCACACATTGTACAACCCGTACATTTTTCTGCATCGATAGAATAAATCACCAAATCTGGACAAACCTTAGCCGGACACTTTTTATCGTTTATATGTGCTAAGTACTCATCTTTGAAATGTTGCAATGTCGATAAAATTGGATTAGGTGCTGTCTGCCCCAAACCACACAACGACGACTGCTTCATTGTCATACAAATTTTTTCCAAACGTTCTATATCGGCAAGCTCGCCCTTACCTGATGTAATTTTTTCAAGAATAGCCAAAGCATGTTGAGTACCCATTCTACAAGGCACACACTTACCACAAGATTCATTACCAGTAAAGCCCAAGAAGAACTTAGCAACTTCTACCATACAAGAATCTTCGTTCATCACAACCATACCACCTGAACCGATAATTGCACCTAATGCCATCAACGATTCATAGTCAACTGGTGTATCTAAATGTTCTGCTTTTAAGCAACCACCCGATGGACCTCCAGCTTGAACTGCTTTAAACTGCTTACCATCTGGACAACCTCCACCGATTTTCTCGATTATATCGCGTAATGGAGTTCCAATTTCAACTTCAATAAGACCTGTTCTTGAAATTTTACCAGCCAACGAGAATGTTTTTGTACCCTTACTTTTTTCAGTACCTAACTTTGCGTACTCGGCACCACCTTCACGCAAGATACTTGATACAGCTGCTAAAGTTTCAACATTGTTTATGTTAGTTGGCTTCTTGAACAAACCACTATTTGCTGGGAATGGTGGCTTTGGACGTGGCATTGCACGCACACCTTCAATAGATGCCATAAGCGAAGTTTCTTCGCCACATACGAAAGCACCAGCACCTTTCTTGATTTTTATTTCAAAGTAAAAACCATCTTTATTTTTCAAAATACCAACATCTTCAGCTTGCTTTATAGCATTGCGTAAACGCTCTATTGCCAAAGGATACTCGCTTCTTACGTAAATATAACCATAATTTGCACCTATCGCCAACCCTGCAATAATCATACCCTCGATAACTGAATGTGGATCACCTTCTAAAACGGCTCTATCCATAAACGCACCTGGATCACCTTCGTCGGCATTACAAATTAGGTATTTAGTATCGTTTTGCGATGCCTTTGCAAAGCTCCACTTAACACCAGTTGGGAAACCTGCACCACCACGACCTCGAATACCACTGAGCTTCATATCTTCAATGATACCATCAGAACCCAATGCTATAGCTCTTTCCAAACCTTTATAGCCACCACGAGCCAAATAATGATTTAAACTTGTTGGATCTATAACACCACAATTTCGCAAAACAATTCGCTTTTGCAAAGAAATCATTGGATGATTTTTGAAAGGAGCAATACCTTCAAATTCTTCATCAGCCATTACAGCTTCAGCCTTTGCCTTAACTGGACTACCACCAATGAGATGCTCCGAAACAATCTTTGCAACATCGCTTGGCGATACTTTTGAATACAACACCGATGGCTTACCTTCACTGCGAACTTCTACCAATGGCTCTGCATAACAAAGCCCAATACAACCAGTTTCAACAAGCTCAACTTTATCAGCGATACCAGCTTCGGCTAACTGTTTTTTAAATTCTTCAATAACAGCACCTGCACCTGCAGCCAAACCACAAGTAGCAGCACCAACCATAACACGAGCCTTCTTATTAGAAGTAAAATCCGCCCATTGAAGTTCTGCGGATTTTCTCAAAGTTTCTAAATTTGCCATATTATTTGAGCCCTTCTAAAATTTTTTTGAGTTGAGCAAGAGTTACTCTGCCATAAACTTTATCGTCGACAACGATAGCTGGAGCCAACGCGCACGCACCTAAACATGCTACACGTTCCAAGCTAATCAAACCATCTGCAGTAGTTTCGCCTTCTTTTATGCCCAAGCGTTCTTCTAACGCAGCTAACAATGACCCCGAACCACGAACGTGGCAAGCAGTACCTTTGCAAACCTTTATTATATGCTTACCAGGTTTTTTGAATTTAAACTGTGCATAAAAACTGCAAACAGAAAAAATGTCGCTTCGGCTGATAGAAAAGTATTCAGATAGAGCAGAAACTGCGTCTTCAGAAATGTATCCGTCTTTCTCTTGAACATCTTGCAAAGCGGGAACTAAATTTTCACGTTTTGGCTCGTATTTAGAGAAATCCCAAGTATTAAAATTTTTTATTTCTTCCATGTTTGTGTTATTATAAAACTATTTGTGAGGAATTTTCTTAAATCTATTTAATTTTTGCAACAATTTTCGACTATTTTTTTACTTTTTTTTTAAAAAAAATTACGTTCTCTAACGTTTGAGAAGTTTTATATCTTAAAATTTTAGACTCATTAAAATTAATTTGACAACTTCTTACAATCAACTTTAAAATTTAAGGTGTTATGAAATCTATAATCGACTTGATAAAAAAGACTTATAATTGGTGGAAAAACTCAAATTGGATTCCATTTTTATCAACGCTTTTCATATGTCCTATATTTACTTGCACATATTATTTAACGTTATTGATCAATAATTACGATTTCAGACGTTTTCTTCAAGAATATGTTGTAGGATGTATATTTATTTTAGTTTTAATAATTTGTTTTTTATATTTAACTCATATAGTAATATCATTTATTAACAAGAGGTTTAAACGAGGATTTCTTGAAATATTAGGAATTATTTTTATATTGCCATTCATTTACATATCTTTGCTATTTATATTATTTAGTGGTTTTTTAGGTCCTTCGGAGGATAACTTTGCTAACGATTTAAAAATTCCGGAAAATGTACCATTCCAATCCCCATTAGAATATATCATAGAAGAAGATGATTTTTCGGTTGCAGAAAAAAACAGTTTTCAAAACAAGTTAATGAGTGCATTTAAAGATAAATCTTTAAATACCAAAGATTACAAAAAACAAATTCCATCGCTCGAAAATCTTTCAATCAAAAATCTAAATCTACTAAAGCGCTACTTAGCGTCAAGTTCTGAATGGAACTTGACAATAAGCAACAAAGTACTACAAGCCCGACATCGTTGGCAAATAAACAAATATCCATATCCAATCCTTCATGAAAACTTAGTTGTATGGCGTTCTTCTTTTAAAGAAGATAATTTTCAATACCGATGCTATCTCAATTTAGGAAATTTTAGTTCTTACAATTCGCCAAAAGCAAACAAGCCACGAATTGAAAATGATTTTTTCAACTTATATACTTTAATTCCAACAAAAAATTACACTATAGAAATATTTGAACAAAACAAAGTTAATCAACCTCGTTTAACTGCAAAAACATTTGAATTATTAGAAGAAGAATTTAAAAAAATATTATCTTTCAATAATTTTGATGAAGTAAAAAAACTACTACCACCATACTCTGTAAAAATAGGAAAACCTGATATATTGCTTAGAAAATCAGTACAAGGAGGTATTTACAATGCAGAAATTTGGGTAAATCCAAAACGTTCGGGCTACATATATCTGAAAGCCTTTGAAATTACAAAAAACACACAATTATCGAAAAACAGGTTGAAAATGGCAACAACCGAATACATTGGATGGTCTGAAAATTCTAATGAAGTTTATTCATCGTTCTCCCATTTTACCATATACGAAGGCGATTGGGACAAGCACTATTTAGCCAGATTTGAAGTATGGTTTGTTCCCGATGATGGCTCTCTAGAAGAAAAATTACTTGAAAAAAACTTTAAAATAGAAGGCTGGATGCGTTAGAGAAAACATCGGCACTCTTTTTCTAATTTACAATAAAAAAAAACAGGGCGTGATTTCACGCCCTTCATCATAAAATTTAATACAATCTGTAATCTTTAGGGAAAACCGGTTTACCCTTATATTCTATTGTTATATCAGAATAATTTGTTACAACTTCTTGACCATTACTGTAAACTGTAAGATAAACGTCATCACCAATTTTTTTATGGTCTTCCATGAACTCAAGTTGCAAGTGTGAAACCTTTTGATATTCATCGTAGAGTGGTTTTACATATTTTTCAACATACCCTTTCTTTGTCCACGGACCATAATACACTGGACGACCACCAAACTCGGCATGATGCAAGCGAATTTCTTGCCAATCTTTTTTGATATTATTATTTGTATCGCTGAAGAATTGAGCAGATGGAACTATACCATGATAGACAATTTGCCATGTCGGAACGTGTCTATCAAACATCTTAGGCAAACGCATACCATGATTATTATAAAATGCCCAATCGAGATATTTTACAACGTGGTCGTAGCCACATTCAGATGTAAAGCCACCAGAAACTTCATGTCCATATTTCATAATACGCAAATAAGCTTCTGTCCACTCTTTGCGATTTAGTCTATGTTTTGGATCGTGGCACATCTTTGGAGCAATAGCCGAAATAACATCGACATGTTGCATACCATTAAAGCCCAACCTATCTCTAATCATCAAATAATCTTTCTTTGGGAAAAGCTCAAAAATTGCCTGCGGACATGGTGTATATGCCTTGCCCCCTGCCCATGCACCAACATACATTAAACTGCCGTCTTTACGTTTTGCAACATACGATTCATCCCAACTATTTGCAATTTTATAAACATCAGTATGATTGACGTGAGCAGAAATATTATAGCCAAGCTTCTTTGCAGTTTCGACTGTTTCTTTAAGTTTTTCTTCGCCACCGATAGCTGGTTCAACTGGCAACAACTGAGGATAACGACCATCATGACCACGAATATTCCAACCTACTTCTTGTAAATCGACATATTCGCAACCAAACTTTTTGAGGTTTTTAATAGCCTCGGTAGCCTGTTCGCAAGTTGTTGAAACACGCATTGGCAACTCGGTTTCAGGAGTAAAGTCAGTTGGAATTTTTCTACCTTTTTTATCTCTTGGTGCAGGTTTACCACCATGCTGAACACGACAAACAATCGATTTTGCCATACGTTCAAGCTTAGGATTTGTCTTGATGCGTTCTTTCAACGGCTTTACTTCGCCTCTATCTAATTGCCATTTGCGATAGACTTTTGCCATATCGACATATGTTGCTTTTTTGCACAATGGATAAAAATCTACAACTGCATCTTCATATACTGGAAAACCTTCCATCATTTCTATTTCAAAACGTGGGAAAACTTTGTATTCTCCCTTTTTTGCAATGGCAACCATACTGTACTCTAAACGCAAACCCTTGACAATTACAGCCCATGTGGCTCTTGGATTTTTCATACCAAAGAACGCTACTGGATTACGAGCTTTTGTTGAGTACTCGCCATTGTCAAGTTTATACGTTGCAATCATATTGCGAGTATTTATAAAATAACCTTTTTCGCCTTTCTTTGCGTAACATGCTGGAAGAAGAATATCGACAGTCTTCAAATTCTTCATTGCGTTAAGCTCATCTTTTTTCAAGACTATTCGCCATGCACCATCGTTAGTCCAAGTAAGATTGCGTTCTTGTTGCTGCTGCTTGCCATCTATATATTCAAAAACGACCTTCGCCTTAGCAAACATATCGGCTTGTTTTGGGGCTACAACCTTTGGAAGTGTTTTTACCGTTTCAGCACAAACATTTTTAGTGCAATTATTTCCTTTTAGAGTATTTGCTGTTTTATTATCGGTACATTTGTTATCGCAACAACCTGCAACTACAAACACTACCACCATCATTAAGTAAGATAAGTATTTCATAGGCACCTTTTATGAAATACCAAAATTATAGTCAAGCATTATATTTACTTTAAAATTCTGTCAACCCTACGAGGTATAGCAACCATAGTCTCCCAAGGAATACGACGTGTCCATCTACTGTAATCAGCAAGTGAAATTTCGCCATCGCCCTGCTCTCCAATAAATACAACTTCATCGCCAACTTCAGCATCTGGGGCATTTTCGATATTTATGATGCACTCGTCTAAACTTACGTTTCCAACAATCTGACAACGTTTACCACCAACAAGAACGCACGCTTCAGAAGTAAATCCCGAAGGCACGCCATCGGCGTATCCAGCACACACACTTGCAATTTTTCTACCATCTGCCTCGGCAATAGATATTATACGAGACTTAAATGCCAACACTGGCTTAAGATTTAAATTTTCGTATCCACCACAATCGTCATGTGGATTTATACCATACTGCAAAAGTCCCATTCTTACAGCATTGAATGGTTTTTCTACCGATATATAGCGTAATCCAGCACTATTATGCAAATGAATTAACATATCGTTATCGGCATGCTTTTGAACAACACTTTTAAAGATTTCAACTTGTTGTTTTGTGTATTCAATATCGCTATCTGCACTTGAAAGATGCGAAAATATACCAGTTATTTTTACGTTTGGCAGTTTTTTAATCTGCATTATTACTTCGTCAGCATTAGCGTGCCAAATACCAACGCGTCCCATACCAGTATCTAACTTAATGTGAATACCCAAAACTTTTCCACGTTCTCGAGCCATTTCAGAAAACGCTTTTGCCTCGTTATACGACGACACTGCTGGCGTGGCACCATATTCAAAAACTAAATTACGCTCTTGCCGGAGAATTGGACTAAGCACCAACACTGGTTTATCGGATACAATCTCTCGAACACGCGATGCCTCGTAAAGATTAGCAACTGCAAAAATATCGGCACCACCTTTCAAGAAACGCACTAATGCCTGAGGCATACAGTGTCCATAGGCATCGGCTTTCACAACACACACATATTTTACGCCTTCAGGCAACGATGCTTTTATGTTGCGTACGTTAGCTTCTAAGCGTTCAAAATCTACTTCAATCCAAGATCTATGAGGAAATTTATTCACAATACCCAAAAGTTTTTGCAAAATTTTTAAACTGTCAAACGTAAAAAAAATTTGACGCATTTAAATAGTAGTTTATACAAACACTTATGTTTAAAAAAATTGTAAATTTCTTCGTATCTATATTTGCAAAACCAATACCTGAAACAAAAAAGATTGGTAATATGGGGGAAGATTTAGCAACAAAATTCTTGAAACAAAAAGGCTACAAAATTCTAAAACGCAATTTCAGGAGCAAAAACAACGAAATCGATATAATCAGCCAACACCAAAACGTATTAGTATTTGTAGAAGTAAAAACTCGCACTAACACAGCAAAAGTAAGTGGATATTTTTCGGCAGTTGGCAAACGCAAAAAGATTGCAGTACGCACTTGTGCCAAAGATTACATAGCAACCTTAAAACGCAAACCTAAAACATGGCGCTTTGATGCTGTTGAAGTAAACTACGATCCAAACAACAAAGCACACCCTGACATTCGTCATTACGAAAACGTTTACTAATCTATTTTACGACAACCTTTTTATTTGGTTTTACTACTTTATTTTTGTTCTTTGGCTGATTTTTTTATCTATCTTCTTGCAAACAACAAAACGATATGGAGGAGTTCTATCGAATTCCATTAACTTACTACCAGCTTTATAGAACAAATTTATATGAACAAAATCGCTATCTTTTTCTTTTGCGTTCTTTTTAGGTTTTATTTCTACATACAAAAGCTTTTTGCCCCAATAAACTTTACCGACCTCAAGAATATCGCTTTTAATGGTTGGTACAATTTGCCAATACTGGTGTTTGGGCGTTATAGCAATTGGCAATCGTAGGGAATTTTCTAAAGGAACGTATGCAATATAATCGTTAGATGGGAACAAAAACTTCATGTGCTTTTGAGCTCTAAAGTTTTTAATATTATTACTTACTGCACAGAAGAACGAGTTTGCAGGCACAAAGTGTCGATAATAAAATGCTTGCATTAGATAATCGGCTGGTATTACTTCGCGTTTTATAATCTTATCTTTTGTTTTTACAGAAGCAAATATTGAAATTGGAACGGTTGCAAAATTATCGTTAGGTTTAATTAACAACTCGTGTTCAGTATCTTTAGAATTTATTGTCGGATTTAACAATTCCCAACCATCAGGCAAATTTGCCGATAACGTTATCGGATATTTTTTGCCATAATCGCGAAAAACTTTCAACTTGAACGACAATATACCACTTCTGCGTACACTTGCTGTACTATTGTACGAGAATATCTTAAAATCGATTGATGGCTCGCGAACATTGAAAACATAACTATGATTTAACGATGCATTGCCGATTGTATCGCTTACATAAAACGTATATTTACCATTCTCTTTCGGAACAAAATCAATTCGAGAATCAGCATGATGAGTAGTTAAACCACTTGTTTCATCGTAATAATCATCGTTTCGTTTTATGCGTTTGCCAGATGGATCGGTTATGTACAAAAAGCTATCTAAGGGCGAATTTTGTCGGCGAGCAAAAACCTCGGCGATTACACGCTGATTTTTCTTAAGCACCAACTCGTAAGCATTTTGCTGACCCTTTTTTGATATTATGCCATTCTCGAATAACAGTGAATTTTCAGGTTTTTCTGGCATTATAAAATTTGCAACTACATCGTGCAACGGACTTTTAGAAACAATAAGTCTGTACACAAAATCCTCTCTACTTCTGTAAATGGCATCGTGTATTTCCACTTTATAAAAGCCGTCTTTTTTAGCAGTAAAACTTAAACGAGAATCTGGAAAGAAGTGAAAGTCGTCGTTATACGCAACTTCTTTACCATCGCAATCAAACACTCTAATTACAGTTTGAAACCACCCAGGAACAGCATCTGATATATACGGAATTAACTTTTGAGCTTCAACAGATAAATGAAAAGTTTCTCCTTTAGTTGCGTTAAATTTATACACATCAACTGCGCCTTCTGTAATTTGACCATTTGCAATCACAGGAGGCTTTATTTCTATTTCAGGGAAAGGTTGTGCAACGTGTTTTTTTGACGCCATTGAATAAGCACCATACTTGTATATAGGAGAATTAGAACGCTCAATAGCTGTTTTACGCAAAGAAGGTTTTGCAACTTCGGGCATATCAGAAATTATAAATTTCTTTGGTTTAGACAACCCTGTTGTTGTGCGTACGAGAATTTGCCTTTCACCCAAATCGGCATTTGGCGATACCTGCAATTCAACTTCAAGCGTTTCTGCAAGTGCATCGGTAGAAACCAAACGCAAATAATAGCTTTTGTCGGCATCAGCCATTATCTTTTTATTTTCAGGAAGTTTCATAGTTTCATGTCGCAGATAACGCTGACCTTCTAAACCGAGTTCCTTTATTTTTTCTTTAACTTCTGGATTATCTTCTACAAACTTCTTTTCTAAATTTAAACGCGTTTTAGCAACTTCGCCCTGACGCAAAGGCTTTATATATTCTATAATTTTTGCAGAAACACCACCACCCGAAACTATAACTTCTTCGGCATTATCTAATCTTATACCACCAAAGATAACACGAACAGTCGATCCCACTTGAGCGCCTGCTGGATACACATACGCAACACTTGGACGATATGAATCTTGTCCAAAGCACACAAACGAAGTCCACAAAAAAATTACAGCAACAAATATTTTACGCATACATAATCTCCTTGAGAACACCCTTGGTTTTTATTTTAGACTCGTTCGGATCGGTAAGCGAAACTACATCGCCTTGTGGCGTTGTCAAGGTAGCATCGGGGGCAATACCTAAATTCCAATAAATACTACCAATAACATCAGCAGGCGAAACCGGACGCTCTACAACCTTTTCTGCCTTAGAATCGGTTTTACCCACAACTTGACCACCTTTAAAACCACCACCAGCCAGCATAGTTGAAAACGCACTACCCCAGTGTCCACGTCCACCAAAATACGGAGCTTCCCAATCGATTTTCGGAGTTCTACCAAACTCACCACTCCACCAAACTATTGTGCTATCGAGCAAGCCTCGCGAATGTAAATCGGTAATCAAGCCCGATATAGCTCTATCGGTTTGTGGCATAAGCCTCGACATTTCTTGGAAATGCCCCTTGTGAGTATCCCAACCACCATAGTTTATAGTTATGTAAGGCACACCCTCTTCAACAAGTTTGCGTGCAATCAAACACGAATTTGCAAAACGCCCATAACCATATAAATCTCGAATCGACTTTGGTTCGTTCGAAATATCGAAAGCTTTTGCAGCATCGCCTAAAATCAAATTGTAAGCTTGTTCTCTTGCCGACGACTGCTTCGACAATCCACCAGATTTCATCATTGCATTAAATAGAGTGTTTTCGCCATTTAATATTTCTCGGCGAATTTGTTGACGAGAACGCGACATACCCTTAGCAACAATACCTTCAACTTCAAATGGTATTTTTGAAGGATCGCCACCTGTTGCAAATGGCTTGTATTTATCGCCCAAAAAACCTGATTCTGAAAATCTACCTTGTGGAGTTGTCAAAACTATATACGGAGGAATAACACCCTTATAACCACCATCGTACCCTTTAAACTTCGAGACCACTGCTCCAACGCACGGATACACATAACGCCCAGGCTCTCTACCAGTTTGCACCAAATACGAACCTGTTTCGTGTGCAAAAATTCCATGCGTTACACTGCGAACTATTGAATATTTATCGGCACACTTTGCCAGCATTGGCATTGTTTGAGATATGCGAATACCCGATACATTAGTTTCAATTGGTTTATTTAACGGACCACAATAATCGTAGCCTGCATCTGGTTTTGGATCCCATGTATCTATTTGCGAAGGTCCCCCCCACAACCAAATTTGGATTACTGATTTAGCTTTGCCAAACGAACCTTTGCCCTCAATCTTCGACTTGGGAACAACTCTATCACTTGCCCATATAGATGGAACCGACACCGACGCAACAGCACTTGCCGATATTTTCAAAAAATCTCTACGTTTCATAATTTTGCCCCCTCTTAGTGTTTATTTATAAATTCTTCAGAGTTTATCAACGCCCACATTAAATCGTAATGTTTTTGCCAATTTTTATATTGTTTATTGGTTTTAACACTTTTAAAGAACTTAACTTCGCTTTGTGTTGGATACCTCGACAACAAATGCAAATATACAACCCTTATAAAATCTTTTCGATTTAGAATTCTGCTTAAAACTGGCGAACGCTCTATTTTACGACGAACATGCGTAGAATTTAAAACGTGAAGTCTCTGCGATGCCGAAGGTGCATTTACACGTTCTTGAGCTTTTCCTGTATCGCGTGGAGTTTTACCAAAAAGCTCTAAAAACGATGTTGTAATGCCAGCGTCATACAAGGCTATAGCCCTTGTATCTTTGGGCATCAACGTATAAGGTTCTGGAGTTGTACTTTCAAAAACTTCGCCAATTTCTGTCACTTTACAAAGCAAATCGTTTACAACTTCGGCTTCAGCCTGACGCACTTTGTATGAAGCAAAATTCTCAACCGACTTTTCTATATCATCGCGTGGAATTGGCGAACCTGCATAAGTGCGCGAAAGAACAATCAATCTAAATAATTTGCGAATGTCGAAATTATTTTCTACAAAATAATTGGTTAAATATTCAATCAATTCAGGATTTACATTTGAGCCATTTATGTTGTCGGCTGGCGATATTATAGGTGTTCCTATAAGCCAATTCCAAACTCGATTTACAAATACTTTTGCTAAGTAAGGATTTTTTTTAGATGTCAACCAACGAGCAAATTCAACACGGGGCGACGACGAATTTTCTATAATTAGTTTATCGCCATTTGGCATTTTAGCAATGAAAGAAAATGTTTTTAATGGATCGTCAAAAACAATTTCTTCTTTCCATTCCTTAGTTTCTTTCATCTTGATAGATTTGAAGATATTTACTAATGAATTTTTATGTGGTTTTGTTAAAGATTCAAAATCTAACCCCATGAAAGACAACGCTACAGCCGAAGCGTAATTAGTAGGATTTTTCGCCTGCATTGCTCTATAAAAATTAACTTGTCCTACTCGGAAATTACTGCCACTTGACGTTAGCATTTCATATACCATATCTGCCCAAGATTTATTTTGAGCAACGCTTGAATACACATATCGAGTATAAGCCTGTGCGGCATTTGGCCACAAGTTTATTGGAAATTCCGATTTTATACGCAAGAAATCGCCAATTCGCATTGTTGTATAAATATTAAAATCATCACTTGCCAACAACGCATCTACCAAGCGTTCGTATTTATCTTTTGATTTATCGGTAAGATATTCATCAGCCTGCTTTGAATTAGGAATTGTACCTGTTAAATCTAAGTAAACTCGGCGCAACATTACAGCTTCTGAAGCTTTAAAAGCTGGCACGATTTTTTTTGAACACAAATTTTTTAGCACAATTTCATCAATTTTATTTTCGATAACAAAACCACTATTTGCTATTTCAAATGCTGAAACTTGTTTTTTTGACGATTTTTTTGATTTGTGGTTTTTAGAAGTCTTTTTTGATTTTTTTTCTACACTCTTTTGGATTTCATTTTCTGCGTTAACATCACAATAAGAATTAGTCGCCAAGCCTCCTAATATAAAAACTAATAATAAAAACTGAATAATCTGTTTCATCTGTAGAAATCCTACGAAAATACAGATACTTGGTCAAGTTTTTTCGACATTGTAAAAAATATTTTAGGCTTTAAAAATATCTGAAAGCCCATCGGCTTTCTGCGATTTCAACGCACCAAGTACCTCGCCTGCAAGATATATCGATCCAGTTGAAACAATAGTTTCGCCTTCACTAACTAACGAGCATATATTGTTGAAAAAAATATCGTTTACATTTGCCCGAAGTATTTCAACATCTGCATCAATAAAACTTTCGAGAACATCAAATTGCAAAGCTCGAGGTTGATTTGGCACAAGCAATACAATCTTACGAGCATATTTAGATATTACTTTTAAGAGAGCTTTTGCACGTTCTTGCCCCAAAACACCAACAGCTATTACAGGTTTTATTCCAGCATTTTTTAGAGATTGCAAATTACTCTCTAAGGCTGACGCGCCCTCTGGATTATGCGAAGCATCTAATATCAAAGTTGCCCCATTTGAAAGATTTATCTTCTGCCATCGAGCTTCCCAAATAACAGTTGCCAAACCTTTTGAAATAGATGCTTCATTTATGCACGAAAATTTATCTGACACCTTTTGTAATGCACGCGCACATTCTACTGCTACACCAGCATTAATGCGTTGAAAATCACCCTTGAGCGACGACCTTGGCATTTCATTTTTTGAAGGATAAATATCGGTTATCTTGTACAAAGGAGCATTCTTTTCTTCTGAAATTTTTTCAATAACTTGTAATGCTTCGAAAGGTAAATTACCTACTACTACCGGAATATTATTCTTTATAATACCAGCTTTTTCGGTAGCAATGTCGGTTATAGTATTACCCAAAAATTCGGTGTGGTCGAGTGCTATCGACGTTATGGCACACACATCGGCAGTTATTATATTTGTTGAATCTAAACGCCCACCTAAACCTACTTCAATTATTGCAACATCAACGTTCTGCTCAGCAAAATAAATAAATGCTAAAGCTGTCATAAATTCAAAAAACGATGGATATTCAGACTTGTCTTCACCAGAAAAAACCTCATCTGCAACAGAACGAATTTTAGCAACTAATCTCAACAAATCGAACTTTGAAATTGGTATTCTATCAACTTGCACACGCTCTCCTAAATAAAGGAGATGTGGCGATGTAAACATACCAGTTTTCAACCCAGATGCACGCAAAATACTTTCAACAACAGCACAGGTTGATCCCTTGCCATTTGTACCTGCAATATGAATTTTTGAATATTTCTGTTGTGGATTTCCCAATAATTTGCACAGTTTCTCTATACGTTGAAGCGAAAATTTCGAGCCTGCATTGCGTAGCTCGAATAAAAAATTTTGCATACTTTCAAATTCAGAGAAATTGTCCATGGTAAAATGATTGTTCTTTTAAAAACAAAAAGCAAGTTTTTTAGACCCAAAAAGCGAAAGTCTTTTTTTTCAAATAAGGTATATTTTTACTATTGATAAAAAATAAATGTTTTATTAACATTACTTAGTAGAACACAGATTTTTATTTAATTAGATAGTATATGAAAAAAACAATAACATTTTTATTTGTAAGCGTATTAACATCGCAACTATTTGCACACTGGGTAAACACAACACAAGGCGAAGAAGAAAAAACCGATAAAACAAAATATGCGTGTGCGTTGATATCAAATGGTAGTATTTCTACACAAATTGATAACTTGGGCGTTCAGAAACAAAAACGCTACGTTTCGTTTTCCCCAAGAATTACTTGGGCTGGCAGACGCTACGGACCTCCTCGCGACGCCCTAATTCCGTTTGGCAACTTCGACACTTCATTAACAATAAATGGCAAACAACAACAGCCATTAAAATGGATACAATCGCTCAACAACAAAGAAGCATTCTCATACAACAAAGTTGAGTATAAAAACGCATTTGTAGAAACATTTGCATTTGTACCAATGCAACACGATATGCTTGTTGTAAAAAAGATAATAACACCTAAAGAAAATGCCGAAACAGAATTTAACTTTGTATATAATTTCGATACTCATTCACGAGTAAAAAATTCAAATAGAGTTTTTATTAATGACATTAAATCGCAACAAAAC
This sequence comes from Verrucomicrobiaceae bacterium, assembly GCA_015061955.1. Lineage (GTDB taxonomy): Bacteria > Verrucomicrobiota > Verrucomicrobiia > Opitutales > Intestinicryptomonadaceae > Merdousia. The sequence continues at coordinate 2,299 of SUVO01000013.1, read as the reverse complement.
GAAATATCTATCTGCTACACAGCTTTTGGTTATCACGATTATAAAGGCATAGTTTCACTTTTGGTAAACACTAACTCAAACACAACATTCGACCAACAAAAAAAGAATGCAACTATTTTAACAAAGGCAACGCTTAAAGCTAATCAACCTCTTGAAATTTCTTACTTCATAACCTTTGCCGACAATTTTGGCAAAAATAAAAATCAAGTAAAAAAGAACGAAGCTCTCAAAAAAATCATAGCCGAAAATGGCTTTGAAAAAATCTTTACCCAACACAAATTAGCATGGGCTAAATATTGGGAAGATTCGTACATTGATATCCCAAATAAAGAAATTCAAAAAACCTATTATACGGGTTTGTATCATCAGCGTTGCAATGCTACACAATGGTCTCTGCCTGTTGGTATATTTAGCGATTCGCATTGGCATGGCAGATTTTTCGGTTGGGACGAAGCTTTCAACGCAATGGCATTAGCATCAAGTGGTAAGTTTGAGCAATCAAGAAAACCTTCCGATTATCGTCAAAATATAATCACAAAAGCTTTGTTTAGAGCCAACAAACCACATAAAAATATGAAACGTAAAAATGGAGCCTTGTATATGTGGGAAGCCCTTGAAGATGGTGGCGAAGGTGCCCCTTCGGGATTTTGGATTGATCATATTTTCCATATGTCGAATATGACAATGGCAACATGGCGACATTACTTGTACACAAATGATAGACAATTCCTAAAACGCAATTTTGATGTTATGATAGAATCGGCATTGTATTATATAAAACATCAAATTTATGAAAAAGACGGCAACTATATAGTTGGCAAATGTACCGACCTTGAACGTATGGGATCAGCTAAAGAAAATCCATATATGACCTCTTGTGGTGTTATCTATACACTTGAAAAAACAGCAGAAGCCTCTGATATTTTGGAGATAGATCAAGATATAACCAAAGATTTTCGCACCATAGCAAAATCGCTACGCAAAACACTTCCACACGATAATCAAAAGTACGTTCCTTACCCCAATAGCAAAGATTATTCAATAGGAAGTGTTGGTGGTTTTTATCCGTATCAGACAATCTCACCAACCGATAAGCTCGGTAAAAATGCAGTTTACGAATTTCTAAAAAATATAGATAAAGGTGGAAATATGTACGATACTGGCAAGGGCGTAAACGCATGGTACGCAGGTTGGATGGCGTCTGCCCTCGTAAATTTCAACGATACCGAAAAGCCAGCTAAGCTGTTAGATGGAGCAGCAAAAGAAACTGGCGCATTTTATGATACGTTTGAAATTAACGAACCATACAATAATGTACAAAGTTGCCCATGGTTTTCGACCGGATCGGGAAATTACATATACGCAGTAAATCAAATGCTATTGCGCCCAACCGAAAATGATGAAATAATGATATGTACATCTGTTCCAGAATCGTGGAATAACATATCCTTTAATCTGCCATCTTATAAGGGCTTGTGGGTAAAAGCTGAAATAAAAAATGGCAAGCTTGTTGATATTCAACTCTATGCTAAAGGACATGGCAAAAAAGGAACAATACAAACTCTTGTTGTGCCCGAACGATTTGTTGATGAAAATAAAATATCGGCAAATTGGAAGAAAGTTGATAAATTCTACCATATAGAAACCAGCGCGAACTCTCCAGTTTTGAAGTAGTTTTTTATGTAGAAAATATAAAAAAAATTCGCATACGCATTAGAACAAACTTGGGTTGCAAGAAGTAAAACGTGTGTGGTGTCTGCTAAAAACGTGCTTTTTCAAGTTTTTTACCTGTTGGGCACCGAAGGAGATTGCTTTGCAATGCTCCTTTGACTAACTAAACTAAATAAGCTTGCTCTATAAAAGTGCGATTTTAGCTACAAGCACCACTTTGCGAATTTAAATACAAAAAAAGGCAATTCCGAAAAATTGCCTTTCTTCATTATTATATAAAAAATTCGCAATCGGATTAGGACCAACATAGGAAACAGAAATAAAAAAACGTGTGTGGTGTGAGTTAAAAGAGATGTTTGCGAGTTGGTGGAGCTGTGCTACGCACTGCCCACCCGAGCAGACGCTCTTTTAGCTACAAGCACCACTTTGCGAATTTAAATAAAAAAAAAGGCAATTCCAAAGAATTGCCTTTCATCATTATAATAAAAAATATTGCCCTCAGATTAGGACCAACATAGGAACGGAAATAAAAAACGTGTGTGGTGTCTGCTAAAAGAGATGTTTGCGAGTTGGTGGAGCTGTGCTACGCACTGCCCACCCGAGCAGACGCTCTTTTAGCTACAAGCAC
>SUVO01000030.1 GCA_015061955.1 Verrucomicrobiaceae bacterium | reverse complement strand
ACAACAAGCTTTGCAGTTTTTGAAGTTGCTGTTGAAATATCATTTTTAAGGATACATCTGTATTCTTTGTTGTTGTCTTCGGCTTGTAGGTTTTTAAACGCAAGCGTTGATGATGTTGCCCCACTTACATCTTCCCATACCTTGCCATTCTTAACTTGCCACTGATAGTATATGCCACCACCACTTGCCGATACTGAAAGTTCGGTATCTTCATCAACTGCTGTTGGTATTGGTACTGGTTGCTGTGTTATCTTGATTTTTGATGTCTTTAGTACTGTTAGCTTGCTTGTTTCAGAAACAACCGATCCACCACCATTCGACACTACACAACGATATTCTCCGTTGTCTGTCAACTTTAGATTAGAGATGTTCAAGGTAGACATCGTAGCACCTTCTATATCTACCCATTCGCCATCTTCTAACTTTTGCCACTGGTACTTTACTTCATACCCATTCGCTGATACGCTCAACGTTGTATAATATCCCGTGTAGCTTTCTGTTTTTTGTGGTGGAATGGTTATTGAAGCACTTTCACGTACAGTTAATGTTGCTGTTTTAGATATTACAGTAGCACCACCATTCGATACAACACAACGATATTCTCCATTATCTGAAAGCATTGTTGATGATATTTCATAGGTTGATGAAGTAGCATTTGCTATGTCTACCCATTCATCATTTACCAACTTCTGCCACTGATAACTTACATTATCCCCTTTAGTTGAAACTTTCAATATAGCCTGTATTCCTGTATAACTTATAATATCTTGAGGTTGCTCTACTATTGATACAGGATCATAATCCACTGGTTTATAAATTAAGCGAGTACCTTCAAGATACCAAAAAGATTTATAATTTCTCCATCCTCGCATTGTAAAAAGTCCACATCTCCAATAGTGATCCCATCCTCCACCATGCACATAAATATCAGCCGACTTGCTATAATAGTAATAATCACCAAAATGTATATCCCTCAACCTACCTGATGCATATGGCCAATTTTCATAGCCTTTAATTTCACTTGAACTTTTTATTGAAGAAAAAGCATAAGAACTTGGTAATGCCAACCAAGGATGAGAAGAAGAATATCCTAGGTTTTTAACAAAATTAATCTCAGTTGATGTACCAACCCCTGCATTACTATTTTGTATAGCTTGTGTATATTCTACTTTAATATAATTTTCATCTATACCATCGACATAGTTTTCTATGTCCTTACAAAAAAAAGTTTCTCCATTTCTTATATTTATACCATCTATATAATGCCACACATTGCCATACAAATTTTCCATACCCCTATATTTTACAACACATAAATATGGTGAATGTATTCCAGTATTGGTAGATATATTTTCAGTGCGTCCAGAATGATACTTAATTATGTTGCTATATCCAGCATATTGAGGACCATTCCCAATAACCATTCCACTCTCAATATCTACAGGATCCCCTGAAAAGTATAAAGAATGCTTTCCTGTTTCAGGAAAATTCGTTACAATATCTACCAAAACTCGTTCTCTAACACGACTTTCATTATCCTTACAAATCATTATAGGACATCCGATAAATAATCTAGAAGGAATTTCTCCAGATATGATTATTCTATTTGTATTTTTTTCAGAAACCTCTGTTTTAACCTCATAAGGTTGCATTGCCCAACTCCATCCATTACCTAATGCTGCTTGTGAATTTTTATTTGCAAACTCTACAAGAAATAAATTTTGAATTGTCATTAATGTTCTAATGTCAAAAATAGCAAATCCTCGAGCTTTCTTTCTTGCCATTTGGCGAAATTCAGATCTGTTAAACTCTGTAGTAGGGTATACTCCACTATAAGAATTTAATATTCCATTTTTAACACTACCTTCATAAGCTGATACATATATAAATGGTAATTCTTTCCCATTCTCGACAAAAGATGGATCAATTTCATAACCATCCTTTTTTTCAGCTGATATCCATCTATATTCATATCCATCTTTTATTTCCCTTTTTATATAATGCTTTGGAATTTCAACAAAAATATCTTTATTAAGAGGAATTGTATCATCTGCGGACAAATATGACTTCTTAACAACATTATTTTTAATTTCTAGTACGCATAATTTGATATCTGACCATGGATATACTTTATCAAAATCAGACATACCTTCATTTTGAGGAGACGCAGGACACACAGAAAATCCAACAGAATCTCCGACTCTCTCACAAATAGAATTTTCATACTCTTGCATTTCTTTATCGGGAGAAACATTGTCTGATATGATTTTCCATCTTACTCCATACTCTTTTTCAGAATATCCAAAAGAATAAGTAACAAATTCAAAATAAAAAAGCATTATTACCACTGTTGTAAAAATCACTCTTAATAATTTTCTCATTTTATTTAATCCTTTTTAATGATTCTATATTTTGTAGTTTTATGATAATTTAATAAATTTCCTCAATAATAAAAAGGCAATTTATACCCCCCTAGCAATATTTGTCAAGTTTTTTTTAACAGGAAGCACAAAAAAAGAGTACAGAAAAAAATCTGCACTCTAAAAATCTCTAAAAAAATCTAAAACTTACGCAACCCCTGAGGCAAGCTCGCGAACTATCTGCAACTTTTCTTCAAACGTTTTTCCGTGCATATCAATTTTTTGATTCCCCGTATTTTCATGGAAGAAACTAAACGTATCATCAACATACAACCCTGCACATGCACTCTGACACCCTCCACCTAAGGCTATCAAAAACGCACGCTCAAGCTCCAACGCCTGCATCGATACTTCATCGCCCAACTTACAGAAAAACTCGAAATCTTCTGCTCTGCACTCCAACGCTATTATCCCTTGCCCAACTGCTGGCACACAAATTTCGGTCTTAACAGGCTTAAAGACTATATTTTCAAACTCGCTTATCCCCAAGCGAACAAGCCCAGCTTCCGACAACACTGTGGCATCGGCATATCCCGACGCAATCTTCGACAACCTTGTATGCACATTCCCTCGCAACTCGCTCCACACTGCATTCGGGAAAATCTTCTTCAACTGGCTTCTTCTACGAGGGCTCGAACTTGCAATCAACGACGGCACCGAAACATCTGCCCTAATCGCCAAAACATCTCTATACACATCACGAGGCAGACACCCTGCCAAACGCAGATTTTCGGGTATTGCTGTTGGCAAATCTTTCGCACTATGCACTGCCAAATCGGCTTCATTATTGAGCAAGGCTAATTCGATTTCTTTTGTAAACAAACCACTGCCACCATCTGCCGACAAGCTCAAACCCAGATTTTTATCGCCCTTTGTCTTGATTTCAACAATCTCGAACTCTGCCTCTATGCGTGCCGACAGGAAATCCACAGCCATTTTAGCCTGTGCCATCGCCAACGGACTCCCTCTGCTTGCAAGTCTTATTTTCTTCATACAATACTATTTCTTAAAAACAAAAATCGGCTTCAAGTACAACCTTGAAGCCGACTTAATCAAACAAAAATTACTTCTTGTTTACAACTGCCGAATACGATGCTTGTGCACCCTTGATATTCTGCTTAGCTGCCCATGGCATGAGCGAACGCAAACGTTGACCTGTTTTTTCAATGAGGTGTTTTTCACCGTCAGCAAGGAGCTTGTTATAATTCTTCAAGCCACCATCGTACTCCTTAACCCATTCCTTAGTAAATTTACCAGTTTGGATTTCCTTGAGGATTTTCTTCATTTCTTGCTTTGTCTTAGCATTTACTACGCGTGGACCACGTGTAATATCGCCATACTTAGCTGTTTCAGAAATCGAGAATCTCATACCCGAAATACCACTTTGTGTAATGAGGTCAACAATCAATTTCAATTCATGACAGCATTCAAAATATGCCATTTCTGGTGCATAACCAGCTTCAACCAATGTTTCGAAACCACACTTGATAAGTGCGCTTACGCCACCGCAAAGAACTGCTTGTTCGCCAAAGAGGTCTGTTTCCATTTCTTCTTTGAATGTTGTTTGGATAACCCCTGCACGTGTAGCACCAATACCATCAGCCCATGCCAATGCTATTGCCTTTGCCGAACCCTTCTTGCAACCTGCACCTTCTTGTGCAACTGCGATGAGTGCTGGAACACCCTTACCTTCGAGGTACTGCGAACGTACTGTATGACCCGGACCCTTTGGTGCAACCATGATTACATTGATGTCTTCACGTGGCTTGATAAGACCACCATGAATCGACAAACCATGCAAGAAAATCAAAGTTTTGCCCTTTTCAAGATTTGGCTCAACATCCTTATAGTAGATTGATGCCTGTTTCATGTCTGGAACAGAAAGCATAATCACGTCAGCAGCCTTAACTGCATCGGCAGTCGACATTACCTTGAAGCCTTGCTTCTTAGCAACTGCAATTGACTTGCTCTTAGGATACAAACCGATAATTACCTTGTAGCCGCTATCTTTGAGGTTCTGAGCATGTGCGTGCCCTTGCGAACCATAGCCGATAACTGCCAATGTTTTATCTTTAAGGAGCTTCTTGTTAGCGTCCTTTTCTTTTAATACCTTAGCTGGTGCCATTTTTTATTCCTCTTTTTTTTGAGTTAAAACTATTGATTTTTTTTGTTTTATCGTTTGATACAATAAATTGTTTTATTCGTCTTCAGGCTTATAACTACCACGCTCCAACGCAACATTGCCAGTGCGTGCCATATCGATAATACCAAAAGGCTCTATCATGCCCATGAAACCTTGTATTTTATTTGCATTACCTGTACATTCAATAATCAACGATGCACTATCAACATCTATAACCTTGGCTCTGAACAAATCTGCTACTTGTACTATTTCAGGACGAGTTTTGCTATCTGCCTTAACTTTTACCAACACGAGTTCTCTTGCAACAAAGCTTTCAAGTTTAGAAAAATCTTTAACCTCAATTACATTAACCAACTTGTTGAGCTGTTTTACACACTGCTCTATACTATTACGACCATCTTTGACCGTAACAGTTATACGCGAGTATTTTCCGCCCAACACTGGACCTACATTGAGAGTTTCGATATTAAAGCCTCTGCCACTGAACATGCCAGCTACACGAGCTAAAACACCAAATTTATTTTCTACAAGTGCTGATATTGTATGCTTCATATTTGCAAAAAAAGAATCAAAGCATCTTTGCTAAAAATCAAAACAAAGACCTTACTTTAACTTCATTATTCGATAGATAATTTCACATTACTACGCTCTTTTCAAGCCTTTTTTTAATCTTTATCTTAAAACAAAAGGACTTCTCGACATACGAAAAGTCCAAATTGTATAAATAAGATTATCGAATTAACGTCTGCGTTTATAAGCAACGAATACCAACGCAATTGCTCCGAAAATCACAGCCCATTCAGCTGGTTCAGGAATAACTTCAGTAGCAGTAATATAACCGTTTTCTAAGCGAAAATTTTCCCAACCATCAGCTTTTACCTGCTTCCAATCTTCTGCTGAAAGTAAATCATTTGCAAGTTTTACTTTACCGTTTTCAAAGTTAATAAACTCAATGAATAAATTATCTACTACTTTAGAAGTTTTATTAGCCCAACTTGTGTAATACTCAGTTAAAGAGTCTGTTTTAAAATAATTATCCCCACCAGGTTGAACGGTCAAATGTGTAAGCTCTAATAAAGTTGTATTGGTCAAATCTATATAGAAAGTTTTAACATCACTTCCTTTTCCAACAAGACAAAGACCATCAAGTTTTTGACTTCCATTGATAACAAGTTTATTGTCGGAGCCTTCTGCATTTATGCGAGTTGCACTACCCGACTTATAGACGTTATCGCCTTCAAGAATCAACGTAGCATTGCCATTGAGACGAACTTTAGCTGAAACATCGTATTGTCCTGAGCCATTACCTACAAGTTTTAAAGTAGAATTTCCACGAACGCCAATCCACGCCGATGTAGTAAATTTATTTGTGTCGATTGTAACGTTTGCGTAGTTTTGAATAATAACTTCTTTTGAGAGTGTAACAGAGCCCTTAAAATTGACATTTGCCGGTGTTGTTGCATTAAGACCTTTAATATACAAAACGGAAGATGTTGCAGTTGTGAAACTGCCCAAGAAATTGATAGTGCCACCTTTCGAATCATAAGTACCAGAACGATCCTTAAAAACAATACCATTTGCCTTTGCTGCTGATGAAATGTTGTATGTACCACCTTTGGCTCCATAAACGACTAGAACATTACTTACGTTTCCTTTTACTTTTTCACCATAGGCACCAACAAAGATATTACTGTAATCAACGTTATTTTCTTTATAGGTTCCAGTATTCGCACCACCAATAAACGTGCCATCACCTGAAATATTTGTTGTAGTTGAACCTATATTGAAGCCGACTCCATCACTTGCACTTATTATTCCTGTGCCTAAAGTAAAAGTCTTATCCTGTGCAATAGTTATGGAGTGAGCCTTACCCCAAAGAGATGCTCCAAGTAATGTAGCATCTTCATCGATATTGAGAACCCCTGATTTCTCATTCATTCTCAAGGTATCTGTCGAAGCAGGGAGAGAAGAAAGGGAACCTCCAGATACTGTTTCCCAAGTTGATAACGAACTATAATCTCCTCCAGTAGAAGAAACAAATACGTCACTAGCAAACGCAACAGACGTTGCACAAATAGACAATAATAATATCTTTTTCATATTCTTTATATTTAAATGTAGGTAAACACTAGTATTTGAAATACTCATGTCATTTTAAATTCTCATCTAATTAAATGTAAATTAGTTATAAATCTTCACTTTTTTGTAAAAATAATGATATTTTTTTTTGAAATTTATAATTTATTGAAAAATATACATGTACGGGAGTTGAAAAGTTTTTTGTTGACATAAGTATTTCAAATACACATAGCGAAGAACAAAAAAGTTGAGTATGTAATCACAATACGTATTTTTCAATTTTTCAAAAAAAACAAAAGATTTTTATCGACACTGCAAAACTTTTCGATATTCATAAGCTCAGAATATTTTTTCACATCACTATTTATAAAAGGAAAATCAAAATATGGCTAAACAAAAAATTCAGACAACATCTATCGCCAAAGACGACAAAGCTCTTGAAACTGCTCTCGGAATGGTAAATCGCCAGTTCGGCGAAGGCTCGCTAATTCGCCTTGGCGACGCCACAAAAATGAACGTTGAAACAATAAGCACAGGCTCTGTTGCTATCGACTTAGCCCTTGGAGTTGGTGGTCTACCACGCGGAAGAATTGTTGAAATTTACGGACCTGAATCTTCTGGTAAAACAACTTTGTGTTTGTCGTTGATTGCCGAAGCTCAACGCAAAGGTGGAAACGCTGTATTTATCGACGTTGAACACGCTCTCGACCCACGCTACGCAAAAGTTGTTGGTGTTGATTTAGAAAACCTTATGGTTTCGCAACCTGAATGTGGCGAAGACGCTCTAAACATAGCCGAAACCCTCATTCGCTCAGGTGCAATCGACGTTGTTGTTGTCGACTCGGTAGCAGCTCTCGTATCACGTCAAGAACTCGACGGTCAAATGGGCGATACCACAGTAGGCTTACAAGCAAGAATGATGTCGCAAGCAATGCGTCGCTTAACTGCTGCAATAAGCAAAACTTCGTGCATTTGCATATTCACAAACCAAATTCGCGAAAAAATCGGCGTAATGTTCGGTAATCCAGAAACTACTCCTGGTGGACGTGCCTTGAAATTCTTTGCTTCTGTACGCATCGACATTCGCAGAATTGGTCAGATTAAAGACCCTTCAGGCAAAATAATCGGCAACAGAACAAAAATTAAAGTTGTAAAAAACAAAGTTGCTCCACCTTTCACCGAATGCGAATTTGACATCATGTACAACGAAGGTATTTCAATGACAGGCAGCCTTATCGACCTTGGCATTGAACAGAAAATCCTCGAAAAGAAAGGTGCATGGATTTCTTACAATGGCGAACTAATCGGACAAGGTCGCGAAGCTGCAAAAGCATATTTAATGCAGAATCCAGAAGTTGCTGAGGCAATCAAGAACGCTATCACAGCTTCAACCACAGTAGTTGGAGGTACGGCGCTTGCCGAAGATACCGAATCATAAAAAACGTGCGAGGACGGTGCCTCGATTGCGAAAATTATTTTACATAGTGATAAGAGCATTCCGTTTGGAATGCTCTTTCTTTATAGATCGCAATCGAGGCACCTCACAGCTTATGGAGTGTTTGTTCGGGTGGTCTGTACATAGTACTATCCCACCACTCACAAACATCTCCCTAAGCACGTGCCTCGCACGTTTTTTATTTCCGTTCCCAAGTTGGTTCTAATCCGATTGCGATTTTTTATATAATAATGATGAAAGGCAATTCTTTGGAATTGCCTTTTTGTATATAGATTGCAATCGAGGCACCGCTCTCGCACGTTTAAAACGTGCGAGATTGTCCCGATGCTTTTGCGTTTTAGCGAGCGTTGCTGTGCTACGCACTGCAGTCGAAGCTAAAACCAAAATGGAGGGCAAAGCGTTTTCTTTAATGAGTTTATTTAATAAAAAAAGGCACTTCATCGAAGTGCCTTATAGTATAAATTAAAACTCATCATCAAAGAAAACGTGGTTAAATAAAATCAGCTTAGAACCGACATGTGTTGGAAGAAGTAAAACGTGCGAGATTCGAGCTGGAATTTGTGTTTTGTGAGCCGTAGCGTACTATGTACGTGAGGCGATACGAAACCAAATAACAGCCGAAAGCGTTTTCTTTGATGAGTTTATTTTATAAAAAAAGGCACTTCAACGAAGTGCCTTATAGTGTAAATTTAAACTCATCATCAAAGAAAACGCGCTCTCGCACGTTTTAACTGAGGGCTTGAGAGAAATCTGCAATGATATCGTCGATGTGCTCAATGCCGACAGAAACTCTAATCAATTCAGGTAAAATACCAGTTGCACGTTGTTCATCGTCGGATAACTGACGATGTGTTGTGCTTGCAGGATGTAACACACATGTTCTTGTGTCGGCAACATGAGTTACAATTTTTGCAAGCTTGAGCTTGTTCATAACTTTTTCAGCACCTTGACGACCACCTTTAGGACCAAAAGTCATAACCCCACTACAAGCCTTAAGATACTTCTTAGCCAAATCTCTGTCTGCCGATGTAGGCAAGCTTGGGTAGTTCACCCAATCAACATTTGGATGTTGACTGAAGAACTGAGCTAATTTCTCGGCATTTTGACTATGACGTTCCATACGCAATGGTAGAGTTTCTAAATTCATATTTGTAAGCCATGCGTTCATTGGCGACATCATCATACCGAAGTCGCGCATAACGTGAGTTCTTGCTTTTACTATGAATGCTGCATTGCCAAAAGTTTTTGTGTAAACTAAGCCGTGATAAGTTGGGTCGGGGGTATTAAAGCTTGGGAATTTGTCCGACGATGCAAAGTCGAAGTTGCCAGCATCAATAACCATTCCCCCTAAAGCACAGGCATGGCCATCAGAATATTTTGAAGTGCTATGAACAACAATGTTGGCACCGAAATCTATTGGACGACACAAAAATGGTGTTGGGAAAGTGTTGTCTACAACAAAAGGAATACCAGCACGTTTTGCTACATTTGAAAATTTTTCAAAGTCTAAAACTTTAACGCTTGGGTTAGAAAGCGATTCTGCAAAAATCATTTTTGTGTTTGGCTGAACAGCTGCGAATATTTCATCTTCCGATGCAGTTTGGTCGACAAACGTTGTCTTTATGCCGAGTTTTTCAAAGCTGTGGCCTAATAAATTTGATGTACCACCATAAACAGTACCAGTGCTTACAATGTGATCACCTGCATTGCACAAAGTCATAACAACAGCACTTGTTGCACTTTGTCCACTTGCAGTACCCATTGCACCAATACCACCTTCAAGTGCAGCCATTTTCTTTTCTAAAAATTCTACAGTCGGATTACTCAAGCGAGTATAGAAGTGTCCAACAGCCTTAAGGTCGAACAAATCTGCCATAGCTTGAGCATCGTCGTAAGCATATGTTGTGCTTTGAACGATAGGTGGAACACGCGATTGTCCATTTTGTGGATCGTATCCCGATTGAACTGCGATAGTTTCTAAATTTTTGTAGTTTTGCATAATTTTATAAGTAAGTTTTTTTCAACGTATCAAGTAAATTTCTAAAATCTTCAGGTGGAGTAGCTTCAACCTCAATAAATTCATCTTCTTTTGTTGGATGAGGCATAGCAAGCTTAAAAGCGTGCAACATTACACGTTCAGGAGCTGGAATTTCTTTCATTTTATTTTTTTGGAACGAATATGTGTAATCGCCCAAGATTGGGAAGCCCATATCGGTTAAATGCACTCTAATCTGGTGAGTTCTACCAGTATAAATTTTGCACGACATCAGCGATGCTTTGTTGCCAAATTTTTCTTGCATATACCATTCTGTGCAAGCATCACGTCCATTTGCTTCGTCACAAACACACATCTTAGTGCGAAACGAAGGATGTCTGCCGATAGGTTTGCGAATTATACCACTACGAATAGTTGGCACACCACAAACAATAGCCAAATAACGCTTGTCTATTTCACGTTCCGAGAACAATTCAACTAATCTGTAGTATGCGTTGTCGGTTTTTGCCATAATCATAGCACCCGATGTTTCTTTATCTAAACGATGAACAATCCCCGGGCGCATTGCACCTGCAGCCATACTAAGTTTGCCCTTAGTATGATGCATCATAGCATGAACAAGAGTATCTTCGCCTGTACCACTTCCAGGATGAACAGTCATACCAGCTGGTTTGTTTACAACAACAACGTCGTCGTCTTCATACAAAATTTCAACAGGAATATCAACAGGCACAACCTCTACTGGCAATGGCTCTGGAATTTCTATTTCGACCTTATCGCCAGCAAAAAGCTTATGTTTTTTTATTATAGGACTTCCGTCCATTTTCACTTTACCAAGCTTGAAACTTTCTTCCAAACGCGATCTCGAAACTTCTTCAGCCAAGAATGCCGATATTGCTTTGTCGGCACGCTCTGGAGATGCTTCTTCTGGGTGAATGTAAATGCGAATTAAATCAGACATTATTTCAGATAATCGGGGTTGAGTTTTTCAATACCTTCGCCGATAAACAGACCATCTTTGCGAATTAATTTGCCATCAAAATAAATTTCACCTCCACCATATTCTTTAGTTTGAATGCAAACCAAATCCCAATGAACTTGCGAACGATTACCATTGTCGGCTTCATCGTAAGCTTGCCCTGGCGTAAAATGGAACGAACCTGCAATTTTTTCATCAAATAAAATATCTCGCATAGCCGAATTTATATACGGATTAAAACCCATTGCAAATTCACCAATATAACGAGCGCCCTCGTCAGTAGAAAGAATTTCACCAAGCTTTGTTGCGTTATTTGGCGATGATGCTTTTACAATTTTGCCCTTTTCAAACTCTAAACGTATGGAATCGAACGATACTCCATTGTAAACAGTTGGAGCATTATATGTAATAAAACCTTCTACGCTATCGCGCACAGGAGCTGTAAAAATCTCTCCATCTGGAATGTTGTACTGACCACCACAACCGATAGCTGTCATACCTTTTATCGAGAAACTTAAATCTGTTCCTTCGCCAGTAATATGCACTTTGTCGGTGGCTTCCATGAGCTTTTTCATAGCTTGCATACCTTCAGCCATTCTGGAATAATCCATAGTACAAACATCGAAGTAAAATTTTTCGAAAGCCTCAGTACTCATTTGAGCAAGTTGAGCCATAGATGGTGTTGGCCAACGCAACACAACCCATTTTGTTTTGCTAACACGCCAATCAAGCACATCCTTCATAGCAGAAGAAATCAATGCCATTTGCCCTTGAGGAACATCAGAATTTTCAAAAATATTTTCAGCTCCACGAATAGCAATATATGCGTTCATCTTTTTCATCTGATACAACGCACAATCAGCATCTACTTGCAAACCACCTTCTGCTGCAGTTTGTGCAAGTTTGCGTGAAATTTTTTGATTTGAAATTTTCACATGAGCAAACGCACCACGTTCCGATATTTCATCAATCAACGCATTTACCATTTCGGCAGGAGTTTCCGAAACATCAATTAATACATGCTCGCCTGCGAGTATTTTTGTGGAATGCCCGCAGAGAGTTTTTGCCAATTTTTTGTATAAAGTTTTCATATTTTTTTATTATAAAATCGGCGAATTAAAAAACGTTATTAAAGTTTTTTCAATTCAGGCAATTTTACATTTTTTTGCGATACCTCATCAAAGATCGACTTAGGCAAGATTATATTAAAGCGCGCATGAGTAAAGCGTAAAATATCTTTATCTTTACTAATTTCGTCTTTAACCGATGCTTCGCGCATAAACCACAAGTTATCGACTTTCTTAACCGACCCTAAGTTCGCAGTTTTCTTAGAATTTTTGCCCAATAATTGAATTTGAGCAGGCACGTTAAAATCGCGAGTAAGAGCCACTCGTACACGATCAAAAGGGAAATCGGTTGAAGTTAAATCGAATAAATGCACAGCCTGACCAATTCTGCCAGCACCTATATACGAAGCATTCCAAAACTTGTATGGCATAAGTAAATCGAAAGGCGTGTACAATAAGCCATCATATAAAGGTTTCAGCCAATCGGCTTTACTCAATTTTACAAACTTACCATCTTTAAACTTCCATACATCGCAACCTTTAGAAGAATTTTTCATTATAAATTCCTCCGAATTGCTTGGATGCGATGCTGGTGCAATTCGCAAACGCATATATAAACCGTCAGTACGTTCTGCACCGAACATATAACCAACATATTTTATTTCTTCACTCTTGCGAGGACGATGAATTAACTCGAAAAGCATACAATAATCGCTACCGAGTTTTGAAGACGAAAACTCAACCCAACGTTCTGCCGCAGCTTCAGGCGATAAATCCAAACCAACCTTTGCTTGTTGACGTTTAAAACCTTGCCCGTTAGCTGTAGATAAAAAAATGAGCACAAAGAATGTGCTCAAAATTGATGTAAACAATTTTGCCATAAGCTTTATTTTTTAGCAGGAACTTCAGGCTTTTTTGCCTCTTGTTTAACTGCTTCAGCTTTTTTAGCTACTTCATTCTTGGTAGCATCGGCTTTTTTATTGGCGTCAGCCTTAGAATCACCAGCAACTGCGCTCAACGACAATGTTTGAGGCTGTTCTATTTTACTTCCACCAGTCTTCCAAATGTAACCTAAGTACAAGCCTGCCGATATAACGAAGAACAAAACAGTAAGTCTTACAGTTGCCTTCGTAAGCACATTACCAGCTTCGCCACCGAACATACCTTCAGCAGCACCGCCGCCCAAAGCCGCACCCATGCCTGCATTTGCATTCGGACGTTGCATTAAGATTACCAGCACCAAAAGAATGCAGATAATTACCAATACGAGTGTAAATATTCCTATAAGTATGGAACTCATTGCTATTAATATTTCTAAAATTCCTAATTTAAAACCTTAACTATGACTTTTTGAAAAAATATATCAACACTTTTTTTTATCTAAAACAATCTTTATGTCTTTTATATGTATATATTGAACATAAAAAACATTTCTTACCGATAATACAACATATATGTTGCAATAACAACCAACAAGAAGTATTCTTATCGTAAATAAAAAATATTTTGTATTATGAAAGCTACTAAAATTCTATACATTTGTATTATTACAATATTGGCATTTGTAATTCAATCCTGTACAGGAATATCATATTCAGTGCCACAACAAAAACCAATAGTTTCTACTATAAACGGAACATCACAACAAATTATGATAACCAACTATGGTTATTATTTGTTCAATTGCATTCCCCTTGGTAGTGGAGGTAATGCCAACAATTCTTTTGAATTGTTTTCCGATAAAGTCAGCTTAAAAGAAGTAATGAATTCTTTTAACGAGCAATGTAAAGAATTGGGAGTATCGGAATTTTCTAATTTGCAAACAGAAAAAAGCTCGACATGCTTCTTTGATTGGTGTCCGTTTGTATCGACATTTGGCATTTATTGGTATAAAGAAATTCAACTTTCTGCGACAATCAAAAACATAAATCAAAAATCAACAAAGGCAGAATAATGAAAAAATTTTGTGCATTGTTTTTACTTTCAATACTAATCTTAACAGGATGTGCAACTACCGAAGTTTCTACCGACTTCAACACAAAAACTTCCGTAGAAAATTCGGAACCACTCGGAGTCATTCTCGCCGAAAATTACGGATATTATCTCTTTGGTGTTTTGCCAATAGTTACTGGTTCGCCCGATAAACCAAATGAAGTTTCGCTAACATTGTTTGAAGATACTGCAACCATAGAAAATAATCAAAAAATGTTAAATCTTGAAGCCGAAAAACTCAATGCCGAAACCTTGACCGATGTTCGCCATCATACATATTGGACAGGTGGATTTTCGTTTTGGATAATTTGGAAACAAGTGCTATCATCAAACGCCCTTGCTATAAAAAACAAACAACCAAATCAATAAAGATTTGGTTGTTTTGTTGTATTTTTAAGTTAAATATTATTCGCACATATCGAAAACTAATTCGCCACCTTGCATAATATCGTTGTGCGATATTGTTTTCTTTGTGTATGGTTTTCCGTTTAGCTTTACGCTTTTTACATACTTAGCTTTGCGAGAAAAATTGTTGGCTTTTATCACAAATTTCTTTCCACCATCAAGATTTATTGTAGCACCCGACATCTGAGGTGCGCCCAATACGTATTCGGCACCACATGGATTTACAGGATAGAAACCCATTGCCGAAAATATGTACCAAGCACTCATCTGCCCACAGTCATCATTGCCACATAATCCAAGAGGAGTATCGTCATACATCTTATCGCAAATTTCTCTGACTAATTCTTGAGTTCTGCGAGGTTGATCTGCAATTGCAAACATATACGCAATATGATGACTTGGTTCATTGCCGTGAACATACTGACCTATCAAACCAGAAATATCATGACTTTTCTTCACAGTTTTGAAATCGCGAGAATCTTGAACCGTAAATAACTGGTTTAATTTTTCGCAGAAAGCTTCTTTGCTACCGAAAAGCTCAATGAGGCCTTCGACATCTTGTTGAACGTGCCAAGTGTATTGCCATGCACTTGCTTCGGTGTAGTCGCCATGAATACGAGGATACAACGTGTAATCAAAAGGATTAAATGGTGTACGCCAATTTCCAGCTTTATCTCTTGCACGCATAAATTTTGTTTCTGGGCAAAAAAGATTTTTATAGAACTGCGAACGACGTTTAAATTCGGCTTCAACTTTTTTGTCGCCCAATTTCTGAGCAACTTTGTAAACGCAGTAGTCGTTATACACAGCTTCGAGCGTAGATGAAACCGATTCTAATTTAATCAATTTAGGATTGTGATGGCGTGCATTCACAAGCTTGTCGGTACTACTCTGATAAGTACCAATGTAAATGTCGTGTGGGAAGTATCCATATTTAACATACTCGTTCCACTCCGAACGATAATGAGGTATTGTTGAAGATTCTACAATAGCCTTGAACGCCTTTTGATAGTCGAAGCCCTTTAAATTTTTCATGATAGCTTCGCCTATTACCGAAATTGAGTGATTGCCAATCATGCAGTGATTTTCTTTACCCCACGAACACCAAACAGGCAAATACCCCACAACATCATGGTGCATGAGCATTGTATTTACAAATCCAGCAACTTCATCGGGAATTAAAATTGTGTACAACGGATGTGCTGCACGATAGGTATCCCAAAGAGATAGCGTAGTAAAATATTTGCCGTCAATAGACTTCGCTGTTTTGTTGTCTGGAGCATCATAGTATCCATCGACATCAGCCATATTGTTCGGCTGAATAAACAAGTGGTAAACCGAGGTATAGAAAATACGTTTTGTTTTTTCATCGGCATCAATTTCAAATTTGTCGATAAGCTTGCGCCAATTTTCTTTAGTTTCCGACAATGTTTTTGAGAAATCCCAATGAGGTACTTCAACAGCAATGTTGCGTTCAGCACCTTTCATATTCGATGTTGCTATACCGATTTTTACTTTGAGTTCTTCACCTTTTTTCAAACCAAAATCTATAACATAGCGAGAACCCATTTCGTTTTTAGGATTTTTCAACTTCTCGATTTTCACAATAGGCTTGTCGAATTTTACAGAAAAACAAACGCTTCGCATAGGTACCCAACCGAGAACGCGTTGTTCGCCATTTATTGTAAAATTGTCGGGCATATCGATTTTTTCTTGCCATACACGAGGCTTGCGAGACGTTATACCTGTGAGCAAATCTAAATAAATTTTTCCACCATCTGCGTTATATTTAATTTTATAAAAAGCAACTCTTGGGGTTGCTGTAATTTCAACATCAGCCTTTGCCTCATCTAATTTCACCGAGTAATAGCCAACCGATGCTTTTTCATTTTTCTTTTGAAAACTGCTACCTTTCAAGTAGTCATAGTTTTCGCAGAATGGCAGAAACGCAACATCGCCACAATCTGGAACACCTGTTCCACTGATATGAGTTTGCGAAAATAAAAGTACTCGCGAATCGTTGTATTGATAACCTCCGCAGTACGTCCACCCTTTGCGACCAGTATCTGCACCAGCTTGAACAATTCCAAACGGACTTGTTGCACATGGATGACAATGCCCAGTTCCACCAGTTCCAATAAATGGATCTACATATTCAACCCCACTTTTTTTTGCCCCAAAGCAATTTAATCCAATTAAGATTCCACAAATTAAAGATATATAAGACTTCATACAATAAATGAAAAACTTTTTCACACACAAAGTCAATATTTAAATATGAAACATTTTCCAAAACCAAAAAGTAAATTTCACTTTAAATTTAAAAAAAGACCATTCTCTAAATCCTTTATGTTATACATCGTATCCAAAACATCAAAATTTTCTTCAAAATTGTGCATGTGCTCCAACTATATTAGTATTTAGGAATAAAAAAGCTTCATTTTTATGTAAAACACTTATCTCTCTGGCAAATTTACCACTTATAATAATTTCATTCACATGCATTAAATATCTCTTTAAATGTGCACAGGATGCATCATTGACCTTCCCATATAGCGAGGGTTTTTTATTTATGGGAATAATATATTGGTTTATTCTTATTATAATAGCTTACTTACCAAAATAATCATTTCCTTCAACAATTCTTCAAACATCCTTTTACTTAATACTTTTAAATTTATGTTAAGTAGTTGATAAAAGCAGGTTGCCTAAATACAGGCAACAACCTACATTGAACTGGCAACTTGGTTGTGGAAAGCACAATGAGCGTTGTCTCGGCACTCGCTTGGCTCGGCTCTTTGCTACGCAAAGCTTCTTTCCAAAGCTTTTACTTCATAA
>SUVO01000029.1 GCA_015061955.1 Verrucomicrobiaceae bacterium | reverse complement strand
TGCCTCTTTGGACTCTTGGTTTTTCATAATGTGATAAAGCCTCTCAACTTGAGTCGTTTCTGGACGCATACCGTAGACAACGATTTTCTCCATTTCATAGAAGGCATCATTTTGTGAACCGAACCAAACGAGTGCATCTGTCTTTGTTCCGCCAAGAAAGTTAACCCACATCACTTGGTCTAACAACGATTCCGCAGGATTGTATTGTGGTTCTGGCAATGGCAATTGTGGTACATCATGCGTTAGTACTGTAAAGTATTTTGTCGCATAACGTGTTGGGCGTTCGCTTGGCAACCCATAAGGATACTTCTTCATGAATGCCCTTAGAAACACAGGTCTGTCTTGCTCTGGCAAATGAGACTCAAATACAGCCAATGACTTTGGATTACTGTAATTGAGGTACTCAGATTCTTTGGCTTTGTAACCTGAAAACTTCTTTGAATACTGCCAATCATTGGTTTTATAAGGAGTTCCGCAACCATTGTTAATTAGGAACAACTCAAGTGGCGAGCTATTGTATTTAGCTTCTGTCTCAGCAAAATACTTGAAAAGATATTCCATCGGAACATCGTCATTGCAAGTATGCACGCACATTATCTTGTATGAATAATGAAGCGTATCGAGGTCTAATTTCTCAAGCTTTGCTCTTAACTCAGTGGAAACTTCAGAGGCCTTCTCAAGAAGTTCTAAGACATTCTTATGCTTTGCAAATTCCTTCTCGTCGAGGCTCAAGTCGGAATGAGTTAATTTTGAGTTTCGTTTGAGTATATCAATTATGTTTAGGTCTTGTGTTGTCATTTTTTCCTTTTATTGAATTAAAAACGGTTGTTATTAGGGGATAAAATTTCCCTTTGCGATTTGTGCTCTATCAGGCTCAAAGCCTTTATTTATCGCACATTAACAAGCTTGTTAGCTGCGTAGCAGCTAAAAAAAAGAAAAAAATCCCTTTGAAAAATCAAAGGGCAATGACCAATTAAGACGTTTTTGCAATGGGTATTTAAAATACTCTATATTAAAGCCCTCTAAATTTAGAAAAGGACATATATATGAAAAAATTAATATTAACAATTACAGCATTTCTTTGTGCTACTTTTGCATTTGCAGAAGCAGAATCAAAGTTGTTTTATCTCAGTAATGCAACAGGAACGACTTATAGACCATACTTTAAGGAAGACTCCTCTCAAGGTACTTGGGGTGGTGGTCAAGGAGCTAACCTTGGTAACTATGACTATCTTGCTAACGATACTTTTATCGATTTAAACGTTTGGGAGTTCGCTACATCAGGTATTTCGTTCGACCAAGTTGATAGCATTGAATTTACTATAACTGGTACTACTTTCGCAAATTCAGGTGCTACTCTTGTCGATGCTGACTTAGAAGCATTTAAAATTGGAGTTTTTGCAGGTGGAACAGGTGACGCCAAGGGCGATTGGAAAACCCTTTTAGCAAATTTAGTAGCTGACTCAGAGTATGTATCTCTTAATGATATGAAAGATGGTGTATTACTTGAAAATCTCAACTGGGATATTTCAGGTGAAGAATACATAACATTTGCTATTATGACTGATTCAAACGTTCTTGCACCAGTATTTGGAAATGAATCAGCAGAAGGTGGTTCTTTAGGCTTTAGTTCTTCAGCAACATTGAATGTAACAGCTGCAGCAGTTCCAGAACCAAGCACATACGCTATGATTTTTGGTGCTATTGCACTCGGGTTTGTAGCATATCGCAGAAGAAAGTAATTGTTTTAATTTCATAATATATACAAAGAGCCGTTTGGGACGCCAAACGGCTTTTTTGTATTTATAAAGAAAGGTCGCGATTAGCAAACACACAAACACTAATCGCGACCTCTTTATGGCAATTTTTTCTTTGTTGCTATTTAGCCATAAAATTTTCTCCTTCGTCGTTCTGCTTCTTTTTGCATTCATTTACAACTTAACTAATCGTTCAGTTGTTGTGGAAAACAATACAAAGAATAGGATGGTTTATTTGCGAAATAAAATCTAAACAAAGTCGGTAAACGAAAATTTGGATCCATGATTTATATGCAAGATAGACACCTTTTCGCGTCTCCAAAATTCTTTAAGAAATTTCACGCTTAGCCAAAAGTGTGATACTAAAATTTTTCTCCGTTTAAAATTTAAAATGCGAACTGTGTTGGACACGGTTCGCATTTTTCTTTTATCTGCATATCGCTACGCGACTTGCGAAAAACAAGTGTCCAACGCAAGTTCGCGATAAGGCACTCCTAATGATGCCCAAAATAAGCGATTTTTGCCCTAAAAACCCTCATTTTTTAGGGCAAGTGTTGGACACTTTTAGTAGCCTTTTCAATGCTGAAAATTGCCTATCCTTTGGCATTTTGCTGAGCCTAGGCTTTTTGTATATTATGAAAAGCTTATTACTTTCTTCTACGAGATGCTACAAAACCAAGTGCAATAGCTCCGAAAATCACTGCGTATGTGCTTGGCTCTGGAACTGTGATTAATCCCATTATGCTATCAATATAATAATTTTCATAATCGCTTTGCAAAAACCATGATCCTCCATCAAATTCATTATCCCATTCTATTCCAAGAAAGAAATTTGTTTCACAATCATCGTCAGAATCGCTTATGTACAAGCCTATTATTTCATCATCAACAATTTCGTATCCCCAAAGAGTAAGTGCGTGCCCAATCTCTAGATCTGGATTTACAATTCCTAATGTGAATGCGCCGTTGTTATCAATTACATAATCCATTACTTCTTTTATGTAATTTTTATCTGTATTTTCAGCGATATCAAATTGTTTTAAAAATTCACCTTGAACATACTTGGTATCTTTATAGAAACCTGCTGATATTGCTCCATCTTTTAATACTGAATTTGATTCCATTTCTGCTGAAATATCTTCGCCAGTAAACCACCATGTAAATGCTACTAGATATAAAAAATACTAAAAAATCAAAAATAGAACTCCCAAAATAGACAAAAAGTAGTAAGAATTGATATTCCTATTAAGGTGTTTATCTTCTTGCCAATGTCTAATTTATGTCAGTATTTAGAAAAATAAATATATTGACAATCTGTTAGTTATCTGAAATATAAAAAATAGTTTTAGTTTTGTTAGACGTTATTTTAAAAAGGTAATATATGAAAAAAGTATCGACTCTTGTTTTTTTGTTAGCATCGGTTTCGTTTGTTTTGGCAGATGATTTTTCGGTAGTTAGTACGGACTCAACTAAACCAGACGAATTTGAACCAGGTTCAAATTGGAGTGTTACTGGTACGTACAATTTTATAAATGCATCTGATGGAAAAGTCGATGTATACGCTACTACGCCAAGAAGATATTCATCTTCGCACATATGGATTGATGATAATGTTCATGTTACATTCTCAATTACCAATGCACAACTTTGGAAATCTTTTACTTTAGGCGAAGGTGCTTCTATTTTTACAAGAAGCCCATTGCGATTACAAGGTTCGTCTACAACTGCATATGATGTTTATGGTGATATGACTATCACTGGAAAACAAGCACAATCATCTCTTGATAAGGCAAGCGACGCTTACGCTTTTTATCTTCAGTCTGGGGTTTTAAATTTACATGAAGATTCTTCTCTTACACAAACAGGTGTTCATGGTGTTGCAACTTCTATTTTGCGTGCAACAAACAAGATTGGTGGCACATTGAACGTGTATACTTCAAACGCTTTAAAGTTTGATGATTATGTGTATTTTATGGAAAAAGCAAACTTGAATCTTCATACAACAACAAACATTATATCGGGTGCAGCTGTTGGTTCGTATCCTAATAATGCCGATTTAGGTTTGACAGATGCAACATCGCAAAAAGATTCTACCTTCTTTTGTTAGAAATATAGTAAATAAAGATAGTGGTGCTGGTGCTTTAACAATTAATGCGTTTGTTGAAAATGAATTTGGTACAATTAATGCGTATCAAGGTTCAAACATTACATTGGTGACAAACGAAATAAGTGAAGGTTCTTTGGTTATAAATAATATTAATGTTTATAACGATAGTTATTCATCTGCAGAAGATGGTCTTGATTCTGATATAAAAGACGATTTAACACTTACTTTGTCTTTGATGTTGGCTGAAAGAACAGATTCTTTAAGAATTACAAATATCACTGAATTGTTAGATAACGCAAATGTTTCTATTAAGATTTATGATAATGAAAAAGGTGAATATGTTGATGGTGTCTTAGGTGAAAATTATTTTATTTTTGATGGTGGTTATATTTCATCTATTCCAGAGCCAGCTGAATGGGCAATGATATTTGGGGCATTAGCTTTGAGTTTTGTTGCGTATCGCAGAAGAAAATAAATATTTGATAAATATACAAAAAAACGAGCTTAGAAATAGGCTCGTTTTTTTGTATTATCTGTTTCTAAGTCAATATAAAATACTATTAATAGTGAACACAAATATCAGTTATTGGGTAAAGCTGAATAAATAGTACTTTGAAAGCTTTTTTTATTGAGAAAAATTATGTTTTATGAGAATTATTGTATATGAAAAAAATCTTTGTAGTTCTATTATTTATACCATTATTCTTGTTTGCAGATTGGCGTATAAATTTTGATGAACAATCATCTATTCTTACAGCAGAAAACAAAAACATTTGTATAAAAGGTAAGTTGTGTTTTTTTGCTGATGTAAAAAATGGCAAAGAATGGTTAGTTGCCTCGGCTCGAGATGCAGTAAAAAACAGATTATCTATCGTTGATACAACTGGCGATGTTCAAGGATACATTGTTTTTCCTGAAACCGACAAAAATTTTAAGCTTTTATTTTATCATCGTACAGCTCAAGCATATTCTGGAAAATTAAAATTTTCGGGAGATATAATTTTTAAAGAAAATTGCGATACTTTTACTTGTAAAACTTCGCCACAAAAAAATGAACGAGTTTTGGGATTATTGTTAAATGGTGCCGATTCTAATTTGAACAATTCAATTTTTAATGCCGATACCGACACTTTATTGCGTTTATCGGCAGAAAATTTAACACTACAAACTTTAAACAATACTAAGTTTTATTTTTCAATGTGTGGTGAAATTTCTGAAAGTAACCAGAGCATATTTTCTTTTGAATATATAGAAGATTACTTTAAAAAAAGTTATGTTCCATACTATAAACCATTAAATCGCAAGCGTTGTAGAACAACGCCAAGTGGTTGGATGTCGTGGAATACCTATTTCGATACAGCTACAGCCCAAGATAATTTAGATGAGGCACGCATAGGCAAAAAATATCTGCAACCATTTGGTTGTGAAATTTGGTCGATTGAATCATGGCAAGGTAATTCAGACAAACTTCCTGTTCGTAATTTTCACAATATGAATTTAGAAATAAATGCGAAACAATTTCCATTGGGAATGAAGCGTTTAGCTGACGATATAAAAGCACTCGGATTTAAAGCCGGACTTTGGGTTGCTCCGTTCGGAACGGGGAATGTAGATTTTTATAATGCTCACAAAGATTGGTTTTTGCACGATACATCGGGTAATGCTATTCGTTCATGGAATGGCAATTATACGTTAGATCCAACTGTTGAGGAAGCTCGGGAACATTTAAAAAATATATTCAGAATTGCATCGAAAGAATGGGGGTACGAGTTTTTCAAAATAGACGGAATGTCGGGGCGTAGTAAAAATTATTGTGCGCATTTATATGAGCGTCCTGAAATAAAGAGCCAATTTAAAAATCCAAATTGTAAAAATCCATTCGAGCTTTGTGTGAGTGCTTTTAGAGAGGGTATAGGTGATGATGCTTTGTTTTTGGCGTGTCAGGGGCATTCTTCTGGACCAGAAGCAATGTATGCTGATATGGCGAGAACAGGAGCTGATATTGTTTCGCCAAACAAACCTGTTATGTGGAAAAATATTCTCTTGCAAGCACGTTGTACGGTAAATCAAATTTTTACTCACAATATATCAATGATTGCCGACCCAGATACATTACTTGTTGGAGATTTAGATGTAGAACAAGCTCGTGTTACAGCAAGTGTAGTTGCACTCACTGGTCAATTGACATTTTTTGGCGATAAACTTGCAAAACTTTCTCCAGAGAAAATGAAGATTTTGCAACAAGCTTTGCCTGTTGCTAAAGTGCGTCCTCAGAGTTTGTATCCGTATTTTTCTATGTTGCCAGTTTGGAATTTAGCAATAAAACATAACGTTTTAGGCAATTACAATGTTGTAGCTTTCTTTAATTGGAGCGACTCTACTAAAAATATTTCTATTCCTGCAGAAGAACTTGGCCTATGTAATAATCAAAAATATGTTGCGTTTGAGTTCTGGACACAATCGTATTTAGGCGAATGCAAGCAAACGTTCACTCAAAATTTAGCACCTCGAAGTGTTCGCGTTTTAGTTTTACAAAAGTTGCAGAAGTATCCATTTATTGTTGGTAGCGATAGACACATTACTTCAAATTTTACTGAAATAAAAAAATCTAAATGGAATGCTGAAACTTGCGAACTTATTACTAGCATTGATTTGATTGGAGGTTTTCCATTATCGCTGAGTGTTTCGGAAAGTGATGCATTTTTGTTTAAAAAAGTGGTATCAGCAAAAGATATTTCTACCAAGGTGCGCAAAGAAAATGGCATTATTAAGGTAGAAATATTATCTCAAAAAAGTAGTAATGCCAAATTGAAATTTGTTTTTGAAAAGAAGTGATATATGTTGTCGGATATTGAGATTTTAAAACATTTAAATTGTATTGGTTGTAATGTAAAGGTTTGTATTGTTGATGAATGTGATAGTACAAACAACATAGCATCAGACTTGTTAAAAACAGCCCAACAGCCTTTTGTAGTTTTAGCTCGAAAACAAACATCGGGCAGAGGGCGTTTGCAACGTTCGTGGTTTTCTGATAAAATGGCTTCTATATGTATGTCGGTTGCGTATGATATGGCTGGCGTAGCTTCTGATATTTTAGCTTCGGCTACTGTTCGTATTGGAATTGAAGTTTGCAACGCTTTGAATTCAATAACTAACGAGCGCGTTTTTTTAAAATGGCCAAACGATATCTATTCAAAATCTGGAAAAAAAATAGCTGGAATGCTTGCCGAACTAAAACAAATAAACGGTTCTTATAAAATTGTATTTGGTATTGGCATAAACTACAACTTATCGATTTCTGAAACACCTATTCCAAATGATCTTTTAGATAGTGTTGACGATATATTTTCAAAGTTATCTTCACCTAAATCAAAAAATGAGGTTTCAGCAATAATAATAAATGCAGTTATTAAAGCTTTATCAAATAATGTATTACCAGATATTGAAAAGTTTTCAGAAATAGACTGGCTTAAAAACAAGCAAGTAGATGTATCTATTGGAAATAGAAATTTTGTAGGTGTTGCGTGTGGTATAAATGCAGTAGGTAATTTGTTAGTGCGTTTACCAGATGATAGAATTGAAGTTGTAAACAGTGGCGAGGCTACTATGCACAAACAAAAAGCTTGAATAGATTTTTTGCTTTGCTACATTCTAAAAAATGGAAAAGAAACCCGATGTATATAATCCAACGTTTTGGCACTATTGTTTTATACTGCCAATTTGGATATTGTTGCGTTTATTGTTAGCTACTGTTCGCATAAAGGGCGACGAAAATGTACGAAAAGTAACTGCTGAAAAATCACCATTTTTAGGTGTTGCATGGCATCGTCATATTCTTCTTTTGGCAAAGGGCAATTACGTGTTTCGTCCAAATAATGAGATGTCGGGATTGGTTAGTGCAAGTAAAGATGGTGCTTACTTGGTTGCTTTTTTTAAATTGATGGGCATAAATAGTATTCGTGGTTCAAAAAAACGTAGAGGACGCGAAGCTATTTTAGATTTAGTTGAAGCTGTAAAGGCGGGGAGCGATACATTCATAACGCCTGATGGTCCACGTGGTCCTTCGGAAGTTGCTAAAAAAGGTTTTTTAGTTGTTGGCGAAGCTGCTCAGTGCAGAATATTTTTGGCACGATTTAAACCAAGTTGTTATTTTACAATTCCAACGTGGGATAAATTTATTATACCTGTTCCATTTTCTTCAGCAACTTTAGAAATAAAATGTTTTTCAAATACTGATGAATTAGTAGACACTGCAAATAAGCAAGGTATGAAGCCAGAAGAATACGCAACTGCGTATTGTAATTTTAAGATTAACTAAACAAAAAAGACTCGTAATTTTACGAGCCTTTTTTTGTTTGTTGTTTACTATGTTAATTAAAGTTTGTCGTCATCGTCATCAAGCGAGCCAAAATCTAACATTTCGGGTTCATCATAGTAATTATCTTCGCTATCTAAATCTTCATCTTCGTCGTCCCATTTCATGGTATCGTCTTCGATGATATCTTCTTCGGCGATGTCTTCAATTTCGTCGTAATTTTCTTCTTCATTCTTTTTCTTAGCATCTTCATCATCGAGATCGTCGAGAGAATATCCAGCTGGAACATATTCAAGAATGTCTAAGACTTCAAGGAACACATGAATTGCTCTGCCTTCCATATAATCGTTCGAATATTTTTCGCGAATTTCTTCTTCAAGATCATCTATTTCAACATCTTGTTCAAAATGGAATGTAGCATTCAACATTTTTACTTGAAGTTTTGTTATATGGTCGAGAAATTCTGCGTATGGTGAGCGTTCATCATCAATCATATCTGGCAAAAGGAACATTTGTTGTTCTTCTGCTTCAAATACCGATTCATCGCTTCTCAATAGTTTAATACCATCATTACCAATTCGAGAATCTATTGAAAATGGTAAGAAAGCCTTTTCTACAATTGATTCGTCAAGACCAAACGAACGCAACCCTTCGATTGTTTCAAAAATATGCGCTGCCTGACGTGGGTCAATTACACTGAGTCCATCAATGTCCCAATTTACGTTATCGCTGGTTTCTGTTACCCACCAATTGAGGTCTTTACCAAGCCTTACTTTACACCAGTTTAATTTAGGAGATGTTTTTGCCATAATTTTATTTTCAAGGGATATAATACGATAAATTCTTACTTCAAGCTTTTTTTTACAGTTTTTTGATTTTCAAACCAAATCTTTAACAAACTAAAACATACTAAAACGCCCGACAACACAACTACCCAATCTCCATACCGAACGTAGAATGTTTCTTTATTATCAAAATTCTTATACGATATTACATCTATTATTCCACAACCACGAAAATATATTGAACCATTGTTATCGAGCATTGGAGCAGGGCGTTTAGGCGACAATGTTTTAGCATCAAGTGGTTTACCAAACTCATCTTTTAAATCTAACGGAACTTGCAAATTACCATTTGCACCATTCCAGACTTTACCATCAGATGTTTTTAAAACGGTTGATGGTAGCATTCTGCCGTATTGGTCGAAAACTGTACTTAAGCCATTATTTGATGCTCGCAAGATTATCTTACGTGTTGATACCGACGCCAACGCTGAATGTGCTGCGTGTTGCCATGCACCTGCTTCTTTGCCATACCAAGAGTCGTTAGTACATACGAAAATCATATCTGAGCCATTTTTTGCCATTGTGCGAGCTAAATTCGGGAAAACGTCTTCGTAGCAAATCATTGCGCCCATTTTATAATTTTTATTTTTTATTTTTACATTTATAGGGGTATCGGTTTCGCCGGCTTTCATATTGCCAACTGGTACAATTTTACCCATAAAAGAAAATATGGCTGGTACATATTCACCAAATGGTACAAGATGTTTTTTTGCGTAATATTCTTTTGATAAACCTTCGGTTTCAGATAT
This sequence comes from Verrucomicrobiaceae bacterium, assembly GCA_015061955.1. GTDB lineage: Bacteria > Verrucomicrobiota > Verrucomicrobiia > Opitutales > Intestinicryptomonadaceae > Merdousia. The sequence continues at coordinate 8,239 of SUVO01000029.1, read as the reverse complement.
GAAGAATACTCCATTTTGTGCTGTATCGGTTTGGGTATTGTATATCATATTACCCATCAATAGAGGCGTTTTCAGATCTTTAGCCATATCTTCTATCCACTTTCGCATAGCTAAAAAGTTTATAGGATAACGTGGAGGAGTTGCAGCTTCGGGGTACAATATTACATCTACATTTGTCTTTGCTAAACCTGTCGACAAATCTTTTACCACTTTTAGATTTTCTGAAGACAAGGCATCTGACCATTTTAAGATACCTGCAAAATCGGTTTGAACTAAGCCTGCTTTAAATTTATGTTCTTCGTTTTCTAAGCGTGGTAGGTTTGCTATGTATGTCCAAACTCCTGATACAACCAAAAGCAAAGCTACATAAAACTCTGGGGTGAACTTAGATAGTTTTACCGTAGTATCGTCTCTTAAAAAACGTGATTTTTGCAAAACATAAAGTTTATACAAATACTCGGAAACTGCCAAATTGAAGAATATGAGTGTAAACGATACTATCCAAACGCCTCCCCAACTTGCACTTTGTATAACTGCAATGCGAGTCCATTGCGAGTGGCCCAACAAAAGCCAAGGAAAGCCCGTAAATATCCAACTTCGCACCCATTCAAGCAATACCCATAAGCCTGCTAAACCTGCAATTTTTATCAGTCGCGACAACGCATCTTCTTCTGATTTAGGCAATAGTTTTGGCAATAGGGCAAACCAAGGAAACACAAACGCACCTGCAACTACAAGTGGTAATACAAAAACTGCAATCCAGCCACTTGGAGGGTACACATGACGCAACCAAACCAACAAACCAATCCATGCCAAATACGAACCAATGAATGTCGACCACAAATAAGTTTTCTTTACCGATGAAAATTTTTTAAGAATATCGGCATAGAACACTTTTGTTTTCTCATTTTCAGTACGTTTAAATGCTATGAGTATTTTTTGGTAATATTGATTTTCGACGAAAAGAATTTTACACGCCAAAATTACTGGTATTGCAAAAACATATGCAAATTCAGCAACGCCGTATGGTTCAAACGCGAACGCATACAGCGTAAACGATACTACTGATGCCAGCAGGGTACCAATTATTGTTTTTTTTGCAGAAATTACCATTCTTCTAAACGCCAACCTTCTTCTTTTATCAAACGTTCAGCTTTTTTAAACTTTATTTTTTGAGTTTCGCCACCTTTTGATATTACTACGGTATCGTTTCTACCAATTTTAGGAAGTTGAATTTCTGGAATTTTTAATTCTTGTTCTGCTTTTACTGGTTGCTCTTCCAATTTTGGCAAGTTTTGTTCTTGCTTTGATTGCGAGGAACTTGTAGTACTTTGAATATCGAGCTTTTCAAGCATAGCTTGCAATACTTCTATACTCGATGCACTTCTGAAAAGCCCAAGCATAACATCGTTGCGAATTTTTCCCATTAGAGCTTCAAAGAACTTGAAAGCTTCGCTCTTATATTCGTTGAGAGGGTCTTTTTGTCCATATCCACGCAAGCCTATTGATCGGCGTAAATCTTCCATTTCCGTAAGGTGATCTTGCCAATTTTTGTCGAGAGCGTGTAGAACAACAAAGCGTTCAATAGCTTTAAGTGCATCGGGATTTTCAACTTCTTCACGAACCTTATATACTTCTTCGAGCTCGTGCATAATTACATTGCGCATATCTTCGGCATCTTTACCTTCTAATTGTTCTGGTATTACTGCCATAGGAATTCTGCTTGTAACCCAACTGCAGAGTTCTTGCAAGGCTTCTGGTTCTGGATTACCATCGGCTGGCATTATATTTGAAATGCGTTCGTCAAGCTCATCAATGATAAAGTCGAATACAAGTTTGCGAGGTGTGTCGGAGTGCATACACTCGTTACGCAATCCGTAGATAATTTCACGCTGTTTGTTGAGTACATCGTCAAATTGCAACAAACGTTTACGCATTGAGTAATTCTGACCTTCAACTGTTTTTTGTGCACGTTCTATTGAACGATTCAACAATGGGTGATCGAGTGGAGCTCCTTCTTGGAACGTATTATTTAAAATTCTTGCCAACGGACCACTGCCAAAAATACGCAATAGGTCGTCTTCTAAAGACACCAAGAATTTCGACAATCCATTATCGCCCTGACGAGCGCAACGACCACGCAACTGGCGATCGATTCGGCGCGACTCATGACGTTCTGTACCCAACACATACAAACCCCCTAATTCATTTACACCTTCACCAAGTTTAATGTCGGTACCTCTACCAGCCATATTGGTTGCAATTGTAACTGCTCCACGCTGACCTGCTTGTGCTACAATTTCGGCTTCTTGTTGATGCAATTTTGCATTCAAAACTGTATGTTCAATACCTTTACGTTTTAGCATTCTGCTTAAAACTTCCGACGCTTCAACCGAAGCTGTTCCAACTAGCACTGGCTGACCTCGACCATTTGCTGCAACAATTTCATCGATAGCTGCATTGAATTTTTCGCGACGCGTTTTATAAATTACATCGTTTTTATCTACACGCTGACATGCTACATTTGTTGGAATTGCCATTACATTTAGCCCGTAAATATCGTGGAATTCTTGAGCTTCGGTTTCGGCAGTACCTGTCATACCTGCGAGTTTTTCGTAGAGACGGAAGTAGTTTTGTATTGTAATTGTTGCGTATGTTTTTGTTTCTTTTTCTATTGCAACACCTTCTTTTGCTTCCACTGCTTGGTGCAAGCCTTCGCTCCAACGACGTCCGTACATAATACGACCTGTGTTAGGGTCAACAATATGTACTTTGCCATCTTGAACAACATATTCTATATCTTTTTCGTAAATTGAATATGCGCGCAACAGCTGACTTATACAATGGATATCTTCCGACAATGCTATAAATTGCTCTTCGGCTGCTAATTTTTTTTGTTGCTTTTCTTGTGGCGACAACGATTTATCGGCATCGATATCTATAAATATTGTAGGTAAGTCGGGCAATACGAAAGCATCTGGATTTTCTGGATGAACTGCATTTCTACCACGCTCTGTTAAATCACTTGAATGTTGCTTTTCGTCTATTACATAGTAAAGCTCTTCTTTAAACTTAAAGCGATCTTCTTTGCGGAAATCGGCTGCCATTTCCATATCCATTTTATCGAGCCTTTTACGCAAATCGGCATCTTCCATAAGCTGACGCAACATTCTATTTTTTGGTGCGCCCATTTTTACCTGCCACATTTTGATTATTGCGGCTTCGTCAACTTTATTTAACTCTTTAGCTTCGCGTACGTCGTTGATAAGGCGATTGCAGAAGTGATTTTGCAATTTAACAACCTTTTCAATAAGTGGCTTTAACTGATTATATGGGGCTTCGCGTTCTTCTTGAACAGGTCCAGAAATAATAAGTGGTGTACGAGCTTCGTCTATGAGGATAGAGTCAACTTCGTCAACTATACAATAGTAATGAGGACGCTGTACTTGGGCTTCTGCTGAACTTGCCATACCATTATCGCGAAGATAATCGAACCCAAACTCACTTGCTGTACCATATGTAATATCGGCTTTGTAAGCTTGAGATTTTTCTTGCATATCTTGCATATTGTAGATCCACGATACCGACAATCCCAAGAAATTGTACAAATAACCCATCCATTCAGAGTCGCGACGGGCCAAGTATTCGTTAACTGTTACCAAGTGACAACCTTTACCTGTTAAGGCGTTCAAGTACAAAGGAAGTGTTGCTACCAATGTTTTACCTTCACCTGTTGCCATTTCGGCAATCATATTTTGGTGCAGGGCAATACCACCTATTAGCTGAACATCGTAATGAACCATTTGCCATTCAATTTCGTGGTCGCAAACGATTATCTTTTTACCACACAATCTACGTGCCGCATTTTTTACAACTGCAAAAGCTTCTGGCAATATTTGATCAAGTGTTTCACCATTTGCCAAGCGTTGTTTAAATTCTGGAGTTTTTGCCTGAAGTTGTTCATCGCTGAGCGACTGATATTGTTTTTCAAGCTCGTTTATTTTTGCTACTATAGGACGTGCCTTCTTATAAAATTTTTTATAATGGCTACCTGCGAATAATTTTAATATTTTTGCAATCATTTCTTTTTATGTTAAATTGTTGTTTATTTAAGAGACATTTTATTTTTTATTTTGTTGCACCCCATCTATCTGTAAAAGGGTAGAATATTATCAGTGCTTTACCAACTACTGCTTTTTCTGGAACTTCGCCCCAATAACGACTATCAAGGCTATTTGCCGAGTTATCGCCCAATGCCCAATAGCATTTTTCTGGGATTTTTACTTCGGCATTTGGTGGTGCAAGAGCTCCATCTTTCACATAACCACAATACTTTCCTAATTGTTTTGCGTTTGCATCGAATGCAACCGAGCCTTTAGCTTTTTCACCATTTACTAAAAGTGTTGAATTTTCTATTTTTAAGGTATCGCCACCTTTACCTGCTATTCGTTTTATATAATAACGATCATCTGGAACGCCACCATTTATTCGCGTTAACCCATCGCAATATTTTGTCATGAACACGAATGGTTCGCCAACTTTTGGTTTTCGGAAATTATAAGTAAATCTATCAACAAAAAGCATATCTCCACCGAGAATATCGAAATTGAGCAGAGGCTGACCCTTTTTAAATTTGCCCAACTTCATAAAGTATCTACCGTTTTGTTCGAAGATATCGCCACTTTGCTGTTTTGCTATTATATATTCTTGTATAGTTTTAGCATTTTGAGAAGGGAAGGCTTCTACAATAACTTCGTCTATTGGAAACTCGCCTGGGATTGTTAATTTTTTTTCTTTGCCATCAAACAAGAACGTATATTCGCGGGCTTTTGTTGGTATAACGAACATATCGCGTGCACCAACCCAATTAAACGCAAACAATCCATTTCCAGCTGAGCGATTTGGATTATTCATTTCAATAACAAGCTCGCCATCACTATCGGCTGTTAACGAGTAATGTGATGCAGCTTTAAAAATTCTACGAGCTATACGTTCAGCAAACGATGGACTTGGTTTTGCCTCGTTATAAACTTCGGCAGTCATTCCATAGAAACTTGGATACATTGAGTTTGTTGGAATTTTAAAAGGTTGCAAAAAGAAGCTACGCACACCCAATGCAACAATACCAGCAACAACAATCATATCAACATAATCAGCCCAACATGTGAGTGGATAAATCTTTCCACCTGTTTTACGCATCAGAGGTTCGAGTTGCTTTTCTAATTTATCGAATTCGGGCGATTCTGCTTTGCCTTCATCGATTAAATTTTCCAACTGTTCGATATATTCCCAGAGTTGTTTAGCATCGCTTTTTGCTATAACATCGCAACGATAGTTATAGACTTTGTATGCTGTTGAGAGCAACTCTTTTGCTTTTTTCTTTGAGCTTTTAAAAAATAACATAATTACGCATTAGATTTAAGAACGTTTACAAACGCTTCTTGCGGTATGGCAACTTTGCCAATTTGCTTCATACGTTTTTTACCTTCTTTTTGTTTTTCCAAAAGTTTCTTTTTACGAGTTATATCGCCACCATAGCACTTTGCTGTTACGTCTTTACGGAACGAACCTATTGTTTCGCGTGCGATAATCTTACCACCTATTGCAGCCTGAATTGCTACTTTAAACATTTGGCGTGGAAGAATATCTTTTAGTTTGGCACACAAGGCTCTGCCTTTACTTTCCGACTTATCAACATGCACGATTGATGAGAATGCGTCAATTTGTTCGCCATTTACCAAAATATCTAAGCGAACCAATTTTGACTGTTGATACCCATTCATATCGTAATCTAAACTACCATATCCACGAGTTATACTTTTGAGACGATCATTGAAATCTATGAGAATTTCGTTCAATGGCAACGAGCAAACCAACATTACACGAGTATCATCGATAGAATCTGTTCTTTCGCACAAACCACGTTTTTCTGCAACTAAAGCCAACATATCGCCAATAGACTCGGTTGGGATTAATATATTTGCAGTAATCATAGGTTCGTGGATTGCGGCAATCAATGATGGATCGGGCAACTTGCATGGGTTATCAATTTCAATTTGCGTGCCATCGGTCATATCAACCTTGTAGACAACGCTTGGGTATGTTGAAATAATATCCAAATCGTATTCTCTACGCAGACGTTCTTGCACAATTTCCATATGCAACAACCCCAAGAAACCACAACGGAAACCAAAGCCCAACGCTGCTGATGTTTCTGGCTGATATGCCAACGCAGCATCGTTCAAACGCAATTTTGCTATCGACACTTTAAGTTTTTCGTAATCTGAAGTATCTACTGGATAGATACCCGAGAACACCATTGGCTTTACTTCTTTATAACCAGCCAACATTTCTGTTGCAGGTTTTGATGTCAATGTAATTGTATCGCCAATTGTAATATCGGAAACTTCTTTTACATTTGAAACTATATAACCTGTACAACCTGCATCTAACGATTTTTCAACTGTCATTGTAGGGGTAAATCTACCAACTTCTTTAATAGTTGTTTTTCTACCACTACCCATAAACTCGATTTCATCGCCAGCTTTCAAAGAGCCAGAGAATATTCGTACATAACAAATAACGCCTTTATAGCTATCGAACACGCAGTCGAATATCAATGCGCGTACAGCAGGATAATCGGCTAACTTTGGTGATGGCACACGTTCTACAACAGCTTTTAAAATGTCATCAATACCAATACCACTTTTACCACTTGCTAAAATTGCATCTTCGGCAGGGATTGCAAGCAAGTCTTCTATCTGACGCTTACAAACATCGGGCTGAGCACTTGGCAAATCAACTTTGTTTATAACTGGAATAATTTCTAACTCTTGACCAACTGCCAAGTGTGCATTCGCCACTGTTTGAGCTTCTACACCTTGTGCAGCATCAATAAGCAACAACGCACCTTCGCATGCTGCCAACGAACGCGACACTTCGTATGAAAAGTCAACGTGCCCTGGGGTATCAATCAAGTTTAACAGATATTCTTTACCTTCGTACTTATACTTCATCGACACTGGGTGAGACTTAATTGTGATACCACGTTCACGCTCTAAGTCCATAGAGTCTAAGAGCTGATCTTGCATATCTCTTTTTTTGATAGTTTCGGTCTTTTCTAAGAGACGGTCAGACAGCGTTGTTTTCCCATGGTCAACGTGGGCTATTATGCAAAAATTTCTTATGTTTGTAAGTTCTTCCATCAGTAGTCTTTTTAATTATAAAAACGGCTTTGAGTATTTTTTCCTAAAAAACCTTTTGTGGCAAGCACTTTTTACCCTTTTTTAACATTATTTTTCTAAGTATTTTATCTTATTTTTCGATATTTATTTTATGAAACGCTTATTTTGGATACTCGCTATGGCAACGACTACTTTTTTAGCGTTATCTCAACCTCAAAAAACGAAAGACTCATCAATGAAATTCCCATTAAAACCTCTCCCATACTCCTATACAGCTCTCGAACCTTGGCTTGATGCCACAACTCTAACTTTACATCACGACAAACATCAAGCAACATATGTAAACAACCTCAATAACGCTTTAGCTAAATACCCAGATTATCATTTTAGAGACAAACTTTGCGAAATTCTAAAAGACATTGACTCTCTACCTGAAGACATAAGAACTGCTGTTCGCAACAATGGTGGAGGCGTTTTTAATCACGAATTTTACTGGGAAGGTCTTTCGGGAGAATCATCGGTTCCATCTAAACGTTTTGCCGATGCTATCGACAAATCTTTCGGCTCAATGGAAAATTTTCGTAGGGAAATGACCGAAAAATCACTATCACTCTTTGGCAGTGGCTATACATGGTTATGTTCCGACAGAAACGGAAATTTAAAAATTATTGCATATCCCAACCAAGACAATCCATTTTCTTGTCCTTGTAAATGTGCATCGAAGCTTACTCCCATATTTTGCATTGATGTTTGGGAACACAGTTACTATTTGAAATACCAGAACTTACGAGCCGAATATTTAAAGAATATTTGGAATATTGTTAATTGGCAGAAGTTATCTGAACGCTATGAAAAAACCTTTTAAAACGTGTGTGGACGCACCACGAGGGCAATATTTTTTATTATAATGAAGAAAGGCAATTCTTTGGAATTGCCTTTTTTTGTATTAGATTGCCCTCGTGGTGCTTGTAGCTAAAAGAGCGTCTGCTCGGGTGGGCAGTGCGTAGCACAGCTCCACCAACTCGCAAACATCTCTTTTAGCAGACACCACACAC
>SUVO01000028.1 GCA_015061955.1 Verrucomicrobiaceae bacterium | reverse complement strand
GGAATTTGTGTTTTGTGAGCCGTAGCGTACTATGTACGTGAGGCGATACGAAACCAAATAACAGCCGAAAGCGTTTTATTTGATGAGTTTATTTAATAAAAAAAGGCACTTCAACGAAGTGCCTTATGGTATAAATTAAAACTCATCATCAAAGAAAACGCGCTCTCGCACGTTTTAGTAGAGACGGTATTTGCCTGGAACAGGAACCCCTGCAATTGGATTCTTGTAGAAGCCCATCTTAGCAGGAACAAGATTTTCTTGCGACTTGCGCATCATCCATTCAAACTTGAACTTCTTACCACTAAATGCACTCATACGACCAGCGATAGCCAAGAGAGTCGAGTTTACCAATGTTTTGAGAGTGTTTACTTGTTTGCCAGCACGAATGTTGTCGAGCAAGAACTTGTGTTCCATTTCCATACACTGAGGAATATTCTTGTCGGCTTGATAGATAATATTACCTTTTAGGTCAGTAATTTTGCAAGCACCACCCCAAAGAGCTGTGTGCATAATACCCTTAGAACCAACGATACGTTCACCAACTTCGCTTGCAGCTTTTGGATCTTGTTGGCAATAACTTGCAATTCGGAGACCTTCGCCCATATCGAAGTCAACAGCAAAGTGGCTGAAACGGTCACCATATGTTGGTGTTGGCAAGTCTGTACTTCTGCCACCCATACCACGAACGTCGAGAGGCATGCGATTGTCACCCAAAGCCCACATAAGAACGTCGATATTGTGAACGTGTTGTTCTACGATATGGTCGCCCGATGTCCAAATGAAAGAGAACCAGTTGCGAATTTGATATTCCATATCATCTGGAGACAAACCTTTGAACAAGCCCTTCTTTTCCATAGCATCGTGTTGACCATGACCAACATAACCAGAGCTGTTCCAGTAGCATTGTGCCGAGAGAAGATCTCCAATCATACCGTCTTTAACACGCTTGATTACTTCTTGATAACCTTGGTGATAACGACGTTGTGTACCACAAACTACGCTCAAGCCCTTTTTGTTAGCTTCGTCTGCGAGAGCGAGCATTTCGCGTGCTTGAGTGATGTCGATACATGCTGGTTTTTCCAAGAAAGCGTGTTTCCCAGCTGCAACAATCTTCTTGTAGTGAGGTGTACGGAATACTGGTGGAGTTGCTTCGATAATTACATCGATTTCCTTCATCGACAAAATTTGGTCAACGCAATTCCAACCTGAGAAACGTTGTACCTTAGCTGAATTGATAATCTTTTCAGCACTGCCAGCTGGTAAACCTTTTACTTTTGCAACCTTTTGCGATTCTTTTACCAATCTATCGATTGATGGTTGAATTTTATCTTCAAAGAGATCTGCAAATGCTACAAATTCAACGTTTTGATCGGCATTCATCATATTAGTTGCTGCACCTGTTGCACGACCACCGCAACCGATTAAACCTACTTTGATTCTATCTTTACCTTTTCCCGAAGCTGAAATACAACTTGGCATTGCTGCTGCTGCCCCCAACACTGCTCCAGCTTTTATAAAATCACGTCTTTCCATATATATTTTACCTTTTTTTATTTTGTTGTTAATGTGGTTAAGTAGTAAAAATGCTACAAAAAAATTTATATATTTCAACACATAAATAAAAAAATTTCAAAAAATATTGACCATATCGATTGAAGATACGAAAATGGTAAGATATTTTTATGAATATATTAGCAACATCATTACCCATACCCGATGTATTTTATCCGTTCATAGCGGCAATATTTTATTGTGGTAGTATCATTTTGGTGAAATACGCATCGCAATCGAAAAAGTTGTCAGGATTGTCGATGTTAGTAATGAATAATTTGTTGTCGGGAATGGTTTTCATACCAGCGATATTCTTTGAGTCTAAAATGCCAGATGTATCTATAATTTGGCAACCTATAATAGCAAGTATATTTTGTGCAATAGGTAACATAGCAACTTTTACCTGTGCAGAACGAGGCGAAGTTAGCTTAATGACACCTCTAATGGGTATAAAAACATTGATGGTTGTTATATTCGCACAAGCGATATTGGATGTAGATTTGCCTCATGCAATAACGATATCTGGAATAATCTGTTGTATTGCAGTATTCATAATGGGATACTCTAATAACACATTTAGAACAAAGAAACTTGGTATAACTACTGCATTAGCATTAACTGCGTGCGTATCGTACGCTCTTTGCGATGTTTTTATACAAAAATACGCCCCTAATTTTACTAAGAATGCCATGTTAAGCTTAACAAGTGTTGCAATGCCATTATCGATAATTCCTTTACTACCACGCTTTTTTAGAGAAGTATCGGCTTGCGATAAAAAGACTTTATTTTTAGGAAGTAGTTCAGCCGTATTAATGATTGTTGAAATGTATCTTATGTTTATTTCAATAAGTGGAGAATTAGGAGCATCGCTATGCAACATTTTATACAACACTCGTGGTTTAATATCGGTATTATTAATTTATTTTTTGGGAAAATATTTTGTAAAATTAAAAGAACTTTCAAACGCATCGGCAATACAACGTTGCATTGGTGCAATTTTAATTTTGATAGCAGTTGCTATTGCTTTAAATTAAGCTTACTTTGTTTGCGTTGCTTTAATTTTTCGACAGCAAATTTAGCAGCCGACCAAAAAGGAATAAGCTTGTTATCTAACTTACCAAAAATTTTTTCTTCAGGAACACCAGCCTGAAAAAGCTTAATAGCCTCAACCATAGCTATTTTTCTGGAAACCATAAGCGATGGAACATTTAAACGCAAATAACCGATTGAATTTATAGCTAACATTTTTTCGTCTTTATTTTTCAGTTTTGAATTTGGTTTAATTTCACCACTAAAGGAATATTCAAATAGTCTATCGCAAATACTTTCGTACGGAGAAACAACTTCATTTGTTCCACGAGCATGCCCACAATGAACGATAGATTCTTTTACAAATTGAGGTTTACCATCTTTCTTTTGTGGATCTTTAATACACGATGCCGCCATATTTGAATATAGTAAAGTTTTTGTAGATTCACCACCAAACTGTGGCTCGATATGTTCTATATGCGATGTATCTTCAAAAATTCGAGTTTCACAATAGCAACACAAATACGACTGTCTTATCACGAGCGAATTTTTAAGTTCCGATTTTATCTGTGAATTGTGTAAGTTTGAATAACGTGCATTTTGATGACTTTCAAGCCATCGCTTAAAATTGCGTGGAGCATCAGAATCGATAGGTTTTGGTATATGATGCATATAAAATAATTTAACTTAACGCCCTTACTATATATTCGGCTCGTAAAACTTCTGGATCTTCAGGAATCAACACATTGAGCTCATCGATAATTTTTTGAGCAGTATTAAAATTACCATTATCAATAGCTGTATACATAGCTCTAAAGCGTTTTGCAATTTCTGGCTCGCGATGTACATTCAACAACTGCGTGAGAATATCAGCAGGCGATCTACCATAAGCATTGTTTATTTTTTCAAACGTATTACTTTTACCATCTATTTTATAAAGGTTTTTTGCAACCGACATAACTGAAGGCGAATGCGATGAAATTATAAATTGAGCTTTTTTGAAAATTTCAGGTAATTTTTTGGCAATCGAGCTTTGCCAATCTGGATGCAAATGTAAATCGAGTTCATCTATCAATATAATAGCATTGCTTTCTAACGGATTTTTCATTTTTGGATTTGCAACAATCATACGCATTGCAATATCGGCAATAAGAGCTATTATAGTTTTTTCGCCATCAGAAAGATTTATCGCTGGAATATTTCGAGAATCTAAAAACATTTGTCCATTACGAACAACGAAAGATGAAAATTCTTCAGCAAAGCCAGCCAACGCTTTACCAACAAACCTCAACGGATTAAAAAATTCATCGATTTCAACTCTTCTTAAATTCCCCTTTTTTAGGGGTATTTGCGACGCCTTTTCAATTTCTTGTTCACGCCACAAAACCATTTGCTCAAACCACTCAGTAAGCTTATCGAAATTAGTTCCAGCTTGAAAGGCACGCTTGTAAACTTCAGTTCTATCGTTTGTAGAAATTGGCTTAGGCGAAGTATACCCCGATATATCACGCGATGCACCATAATAAGCAAGTACAGGAATTTGTACACTTTCATCGCTTTCAAGCATTACTCGCATATCATGTGCAAAAATATCAGCATCTGTCATATTAGACTGATTATTTTTCCTGCGTTGTAAACGCTCTTTATACAATGTAAGTTTCAAAGGCTTCTTGTTGCGTAAAGTCATAGTCAGTCTTGAAAAATCGGCACCGTATGTGATATCGCGCGATACAATTTTTCTTCCTTTAACTGCGTAATTACACAATCCCACAGGTAACCAAGACAACATTATAGCAACAGCTTCAAGTATGGTAGATTTGCCTCCGCCATTTTTACCAACAAGTACAGTAGACGATTTATCAAACTCAACAAACTCGTCTTTTAACCCTTTAAAATTTTCAATATGAATACTTTCAACAACCATCTTTTCTCTAAGTACAAAGATAGAAAATAATTTCGCCTATGCAAACAAAAAAAGACAATTAATGAAAATTGTCTTTTAAGAAGTTATACTACATTTGTATTCATTTTGCCTTATTGATACGGTCTATCAAATCTTGTGGACTACGCAGATTTTCAAGACCCACAATAGTGTCTATAACTACACCATTTGGCGACATTATAATTAAAGTTGGGAACCCACGCAAATTATATTTTTCAGCCAACTCTTTATAGCGTTTTGCAAATTTTTTGTTGTGTGGTTCGCCATATCTCGTGAAATCGGCAACAACCATATGCAATTTTTCGTTAGCATATTTTGCAAATTCTTTGGTGTTAACAATGAATTTATCTAACATCTGACATGGTGGGCACCACTCATTGCCAGAAAATTGCAAGATTATTTTTTTGCCATCTTTTTTTGCGGCTTCTAAAACTGCATCAAAATCTTCTTTTACTTTAAGAACATCTGATTTTACTTCAGCCTTAATACTTGCCGATGTTTTGTTTTCGGCAGAAACTGGAACTGCACAAAGCGCCGATATTACTGCCATTAAAAAAAATTTCTTTTTACTTATATTTTTCATATTTTTTCTTTCGTTCAATTTTGATATCGTAACATACAAAAAAAAATAAATATTTTTTTACAACTCTGAGTATAAAAAATGCACTTATTTTTGCAAGTGCATTTTGAAATTTTTATTGTTCTCTTAAATGTATTTTATATTTACCCGAAACCACTTTACTCAAAATTGGATACCCATTTTCAAGTTTGCAGTTCTTCTCAATAGGATCACCATTTACACGAACAGAAGCAATATTTTTTGTAGGAATTCTTATTGTACCAGTTGAATTTGGTGGAACTACAATATTCCATTCAACAATACCATCGGTACGCTTCCAAGACGATGAAGCCAAACCATAAGGCGTTTGTTGAGTTGCCGAAGCAAAGCTCATTTTATCGGTGAGATTTGGTGCAAAAATTATATTCTTATAACCTGGTGCATTTTCATCGTGCCACAAGCCAGCAACATCTTTATACATCCACTGCCCGATAGCACCATATGCGTAGTGATTAAACGAATTCATATTTACATCGCCAAAACCATCTTTGTGCGAATAGCTATTCCAACGTTCCCACATAGTAGTTGCGCCTTGATTGATTGGATACAACCACGATGGATATGTTTCGGTAAACAATAATCTGTAAGCTAAATCACTTCTACCAAATTTAGTAAGAACTGGATTTAACAACGGAGTACCAACAAAACCTGTACGCAAATGGAAGTTGGCTTTCTCGATAGTTTTTAACAGATTTTTAAACGCTTGCTCACGGACGTTTTCAGGCAAAATATCGAAAGCTAATGCTAATAAATACGAAGTTTGACAATCGTTTTCAACTATACCATTTTCTTTGAGATACTTTTTGCAGAAAGCTTCTCGCACCTTCTTGGCGATATCGGCAAACATTTTTGCATCGTCATTTTTGCCAAGAATTTTTGCGATTTTTTCCATTGTATCGCAATCGTAAACAAAGTATGCTGTACCAATTAAACCTTTTGAACAATCTGATTTACCGAGAGGTGCAAAAGGTTGAATCCAATCGCCATAACCAACTTCTGGACGAGCATAATTAGTAGCATCTTTTTCGAGGAATGCTATGTATTTTTTCATTGCCTGATAATTATCACGCAAGATTTTTTCATCGCCATAAGCCTTGTAAATTTCCCACGGACAAATAATGCCAGCGTCTGCCCATGCAGCTCTGCCTAAGTTTTCTTTAAACCATTTCGCATCCATATTTTTCTTTTTAGGAGCAATATCAGGGAATGCTCCGTTTGGAGTAGTTGCATCGCGAATATCTAAAGTCCACTTATTAAAGAAAGCGTTTACGTCCATATTAAATGCGGCTGTTGACACAAATACTTGAGCGTCGCCAAGCCAGCCCATACGTTCATCGCGTTGAGGACAGTCGGTAGGAACCGACAAGAAATTACAACGTTGTCCCCATTGAATATTGCTTTGCAACTGATTTATTTTTGCCTCAGAACAAAGGAACGAACCAATGAGTTTCAAATCAGTATAAACAACTTTTCCTTCTACCCAATCTTTAGAAACTTCTTTATCTTCAGGCAATCCACTCAACTCCACATATCTAAAACCATGGAAAGTAAGAGTTGGTTCGTATTCAGCAAAACCATGTTCAGCACAAATATAAGTATCAATGCTTCTGGCAGTTCTATAATTGTCGGTATACATAGTACCGTCTTTATTGAGCATTTCAGCAAAGCGAATTGTTATTTTTCTATCTGGAGCCGATGGCACTTTTATCTTAGCCCAACCAACTATATTTTGACCAAGGTCGAAAATATAAGTACCAGCTTTAATCTTTTTAACCGAGATTGGATAAAGAGTATCTTTTACGACAACAGGTGTAGCTCTGCGAGGGTCGATAGATATTTTATCATCGACTTTTTCAGCTTGAACAGGTTTCCATGCAGAATCATCAAATTTGCTTACATTGCCAATCAACCCCCAAAGATTAGAAAGCGAACGAGCTTCATAGGTATCGTTCCAGCCATTTTGCTCAAGACGAGCATCGTAATCCTCGCCATCGTATATATCGGCAGCGACAATCGGACCACGCGACCACTTCCACGAAGAATCGGTCTTTATAATTTGTTTTTTTCCATTTTTAAATTCAATTTCAATTTGAGCTAAGAATTTAGGATTATCGCCATAATTGCACGAATTTAGATTCCAACCCATTCTGCCAGTATACCAACCACCACCAAGAAGCGTAGCAATGGTGTTGTTTCCCGAACGCAACATATTTGTTACATCGTAAGTATTTGATTGAACACGAATTCCATAATCGGTCCACCCTGTACCCCAAAAATCGTTTCCAACTTTTTTGCCATTTATGTACATCTGAAAAATACCCAAGCACGAAACATAAGCTCTTGCCTTTACGATGTCATCGTTAAGCTGAATTTCTTTGCGTAAATAAGCTGGTTTATCGCCACCTAAAATTACTTCGCGTGGTTTTTTACCTTTATAACGAATTTCTTTGTGTCGAAGCGTTTTTTCGTTTGCGGAAATCCACTCAGCTTGCCAATCTGAATTTTTCAACAATCCTTGTTCGAAACTGCAAACGTCTGACCAATCCGATTCATTACCTTGTTCGTCCCAAAACTTAATTTTGAAAACTGCACCTTCTTTTGAAGCGAACGATTTGCCCTTGTAAGCAACCTTTACCGATTTATCAGAAAGCACCTTTCCACTATCCCAAATAAACTGATTTGCCTTTAACGATTTTTCATCTTTGGCAACAACTATTTGATATGCCGACTGAGCCATACCATCTCTTACAGGAGGTAATTTCCACGAAAACGATAAATCGCTCAAATTATATCCCAGTGGATTTTTGTAAAAGTCGCAAACTGTAACATCTAATGGTTTCACGACTGCCCACGCCCCGACTCCCAAAGTCAAAAGCACTACTAATAACGTATTTTTTATTATTCTCTTCATAAATAGATATTTTGTTGTATAGTTTGAGAAAATTATCATTTTTTTGGGAAAGACGTCAAGTTTATTAAAATCCCCAAAAAAAGCGAACCCTTCAAGAGTTCGCCTGATTACTCAAACACAAAACAACCACTTAAAAAACAAGATATCCTCTTGTATTTAAGAAACAATTAACAACAAATTTATTGGGCCTTAGGACATGTAGCTTTTGGACAAGAAGCCTTTGGGCAAGCTGTCTTTGGGCAAGCTGTCTTTGGGCAATCTTGTTTAGGACATACCTTCTGCGCACATGGAGCTTTTTGACAACATCCCTTTGGCGCACATGATTTGTTGCAACAACATGCGCCTAAGAAAAGAGCTAAAGCTCCGATTAAAGAAATTGATACTATTTTTTTCATATTTTTCCTTTTGTTTATACTACATTATGTATATTCGACAATTTCCACTTATATTAAACACCAAAAAACGTTTTTTGTTCCTAAAAAAAATAAAAAAAGCACTCAGGCACCCCTTAAAAAATAAAATAAGCATCTTAAAATAACTATTGCTTAATATTTTTCAAATAGCTACAATACTTGTGTTGGCAGAAAAAATGCCTCATTGAATAAAATAGAAAGTAAATTATGAAAAAGACAACTATAACATCATTAATACTTGCGATTGCATCGACGTTGTATGGTATTGAAAGTGTTAAAATACTTACAACACTAAAGGATAATCGCGTTGTATCAAAAGAAATAAAAGCTGAAAAAATAGCCGATAACATAACTCGAGTTGTAATTCCAGCCAATGAAATAGACAAAAATTGTCGCTATTTCGACGTTATGGCAGATAACGCTGTCGCAAAAAAAGGCGATGAAGGTTTCTGGATTTTAAATCGTGGTCTACTTGGTTATTTCAATAAAGATAATGGCGGATACAAAGCATCTCAAGCCTACATGTATTTGCCATACTACGCAATGAAAACACCAAACGAAACCTTCATTGGTATTATCGATGGTATGCGTTTTGAATTTGGGGTAAATGTAGAAGTAGAAGACGGCAAATACAAGATGTATCCACGCTGGTATATTGATAAAATGGGCTTTGATCCATACGAAGATATAACTATTACATACTACACTCTTCCTAAAGATGCCGACTACAACGAAATGGCAAAAACATATCGCAAGCATAAATTCGCTCGCAATACAAAAATCAAGCCATTGAAAGAACGTTTCAAAACTCAGCCATATCTCGAAAAAATGGCAAAATCAGTTCCAGTAAGAATGGGCTTTGCTAGTAAGCATTTTAATCGTAAAACCGATAGTATAAATTTCTATCAACGTGGAACAAAACCATGGACAGATGAAAAATATGGTATAAATGCAAGTACAGAAGAAAAGAAAGTTAATGCACGCAAGTTCACAAGTGCAATTCCAACTCTTCAGAGAATGAAAGAATTGGGCATGGACGATATAGCAGTTTGCGTAAATGGCTTCCAAGATGGTGGTTACGATGGTCGTTGCCCAACAACATTCCCAATTTGTGCAGAAGCTGGTGGTGAAGAAGATTTGAAGAAATTCATAAAAGCTGGTCAAGATATGGGCTACATTATGGATGGACACAGTAACTATACCGATGCTTTCACTTGCTCGCCAGACTGGTCGCCAGATAACATCAGTAAATCGCCTGATGGCAAGCTCGAACTCAATGGTGCTTGGAGTGGTGGTAGAGCATATAATTTGTGCTTGGTAAATGCCTTTGAAAAGTACATTAAGCGTGATTTAGAGAAAATTGCTGCACTTGGTTTCCGTGGTGCCCACTATATCGACGTATTTACAGCAGTATTTCCATATCGTTGTTATGACCCAAAACACGCAGGAAATCGCAAACAAATTGGTGAAATTCAAGATAAGATTGCTCAAATTTGCCGTGAAAAATTTGGTGGTTTCGCATCGGAATGTGGTTTCGACCACTTTATCGATAAGGTCGACTACATCAACTATGTAACTGCTCCAATGCGTGCTAAGTACGTTTATAAGAGCAAAGGTATGCAGTTTATTGATACGTTTGTTCCATTCTGGGAATTGGTTTACCATGATATTGTGTTGCACAATACCGATAAAATAACACAAGAAGTTCTCTCACAAGACAACAACTTGACTCTCGTTGAATTTGGTGGACGTCCAATTTTCTACTCGGTTAGCGATAGAAATATGGCTGGAATTAAAAAAGCTTACGACCAATTTATGACATTGCGTCATCTAATGCTTGAAGAAATGCTTTCGCACAAACAAATTTCAGAAAATGTTTTTGAAATAAAGTATGGCGACGGTAGTACTATTGTTGTAAACAAGACCAACAAACCATACATCTACAACGGAACAACTGTTGAAGCTAAAAACTTTAAACTTTTCAATCCAACTGGCTGGCAAAAGTTTAAAAATTGGTTCAGCAATTTAATGTAATTTAAATTAGTACAATACGCCACTTATGTGGCGTATGTTGTATTGTAATTTATGAAAAAATTCTACAGTATTACTATTATTTATATGTTCAACCATTACTACTCTACTTGCAGTTGAACATGTAAAAGTAGTTGCTGTTTTTAAAAATAACAAAAAATTGTTCAATCAATAAAAGTAATAGAAATTGCTAAAAAACTAATCCTTAAAAATTGCGTATACTTCAATATCAAAGAAAAGAATAGATGCAAAAGACTTCAAGTTAATAAAAAACAACCAAAAGATGAAAAAATTTTTATACATAATTTTAACGATGTTCATTTCTACATTAGTACAGTCCACTGCAAATGTAAAAGTTGTATATACATTAAAAAACGCATCTAAACTTGAAAAAATCTACAAACTAAATCAACTACCCGACAATCAATACAGACTCGTAATTCCTAAGGAACACCTTGATGAACAACTTGAAAAAGTTGAAATTTTTACACCATTTGCAACTGCAAATAAAGGCGATGATGGTTATTGGCTTATGCATCGAGGCATATATGGAACATTCCGACACAACAATACACAATGGTGGCATGCCCCTCAATCAACTATTCTACCATATTACGCCATGAAAACTCCAAAGGGAAGTTTTATTGGCATAGTTGAAAAAATGCGTTGGGAATTTCACCCAATAATTATGGCACGCAATGGTAAATACGAGATGTTTTTAAGATTCGACATTGCCCGAATTGGCAGTGCTTACGAAGACATTTCTGTTCTGTACAAAAAATTTCCAGCATCAGCAGATTACAACGATTTTGCAAAATATTATCGTCAATGGAAGTTATCTACAACTCCCGAACTCAAAACTTTGCGCGAAAAAGCAAAATACATTCCATCTCTTACAAAAATGGTTGAAAGTATGCCTTTTCGTTTAGGACACGCACGAAAAATTCGTCCAGAAAATGAACGCAAAAATTACACAAAAGAAACAGAATATCCCGTTACGGCACATATGCCTTTTAAAAAGGCTCTTGAACATATGCGTTGGTTGAAATCGGAGGGGCTTGAAGATTTGTCGGTTTGTACAACTTGCTGGGCTTCGGGTGGGTCTGATGGCAGATGCCCAACAATATTTCCCGTATGCGTTGAAGCTGGTGGCGAAGATGAAATGAAGGAATATATAGCGGGCACAAAAGAGCTTGGTTATTTAATTGGTGGACATATAAACTGGACCGACGCCTTTACATGTTCGCCAGATTGGTCGTTAGATATCATCTGCAAAACAGTAGATGGAGGAATAGGAAGAAGTGGTTGTTGGACTGGTGGTTTAGCTTATCAAGTTTGTCTAAAACATTTATCAAACACACTTCTGCCTAAAGATATTCCACATATAGCACAATTAGGATTTAATGGCACAGCATACGTTGATGTATTCTCAGCAACACGCCCTTACGCGTGTTTCGATCCACGCCACAAAATAACATCTAAAGACGCTGCCGAAATTCAACGCAAAATAGCACAACAACTTAGTAAAACATGTGGAGGCTTTGCTTCGGAATGTGGTTTCGATCACTTAGCTGCCGAGCTTTGTTATATAAATT
The DNA here is from genome assembly GCA_015061955.1 of Verrucomicrobiaceae bacterium. Taxonomy (GTDB): domain Bacteria; phylum Verrucomicrobiota; class Verrucomicrobiia; order Opitutales; family Intestinicryptomonadaceae; genus Merdousia. Next base: position 6,101 of record SUVO01000028.1, on the reverse strand, counting down.
ATGTATCGTCTTTTATGAAACATTATCATAAGAAGCTCCCCCATGCAGTAGATGGTTTTGTTCCATTTTGGGAACTTGTATATCATGGCTACATTTTGAGCAATCCCGATAAGATCACACAAAATCGAGGTGATGTAAAAGTTAAAGATAAGATAAAAAGTTGGTTGCGATTAGTTGAGTTTGGAGGACGTCCAATTTTCTACGGTATAAATAAACGAAATATAAACGAAGCTAAACAAATATATAACAATTTTAAGCCCCTTAAACATTTGCAGTGGGAACGTATGGTATCGCATAAAAAACTTGCCGATGGCGTTTTTGAAACCTCGTACGAAAATGAAGAACGCACAATTGTTAATTATAACAATACTCCTTACAATCTATCGTCAAGCCATGTAGTACCACCACAAAGCTACGTTCTGCTAAAAGCAAACGCTCAAAATTGATACATACTCAATTAACAAAAAGTAATTTTTATTTAAAGTAAAGAGCGTAAATTTTTGCGTTTTTCATCTTCACGTCTAAATAAAATTCCTTTACTGGAATATTTTCAAAAACTTGTACATTCAAACTATCGCCTGTCAAACGTTTTGTTTGAAGAACATTACCGTTGATATCCTTTAGTTCAATGAAAATGTAGCCATCTTTTTGAACTTCATAATTTGCCGACATATTCTTTGCGCCTGTCAAAACATTAGTTGTAAAAGAGCCTTCAACATCATCTGCAACAACAGCAAACCAACCATCTACCCTGAATGTTAATACACCAGCAGAATGATTTTGTCTGCTACAATGTTTTGCAATACCTTCATATCCACCTAACATTTTGAAAAACGTAAACTGAGTATCAAATCGACGTTTTTCAAACCGATTTTTTACGGAATCGGTAGTTATATCCGACAACTTATTGTGTTGCAAAAATACTTCTGCCGAAAAGTGCAAAGAATTTGAACCTCGCGAAATTTCCTGAACATATTTATTGCCCACACGATATATACGTGGGGTTATAAATACATGACCAAAATACCAATCTTTTGGATTGAATGTTCGCAAGAACGGTTCTGAATTTGGGAAACGATAAAAATGAATACCATTTCTTGTATATTTTAAATCTAAATAAATTTGTTGAGCAACACAATCGTACTCCAAGCAATAAAACAACGCTAAGTCGGCATTTTTCATCTGCATAAGATAACCACCATAGTGTTGCGAGCCTACTTTATCATCTTCGGTTGGAATATCGAGATAATTTCTAAATTTCCAATCAGTACCATTTGTTGTGCTATATAAAGCTAAATATCTAAACGATGCTATGTTGTCGTAAGGAATATCGTATGGCTCATCTCGGCGAAGAGTTTGCCCCATAGCAAAGAACAACTCATTTTTACCTTCTTCAAACGCCATCCACTGCCCTGCAAAATTGTCGTTAGTTTGCCAACCATCATCATATTTATCGCCATAATAACGCCACAAATCCGTAAATAATGGTTTTTTCGAAAACACAACCCACTCGCCTTTCGCAGTTTTCCCAACGCTCCAGCTTGCTCGAATTGGCTTGCGAACAAAGTCTAAAAATAGCGAATCGTAAGAATACAAAACACGAACATTATTGGCTGGAATTTCACCATGAATTTCTTTGTTATAAAGCTGATATTTTATTTTTGTAGGGCCTTCTTTACCAAACGGAACTATTGGAGCATCTGGACGAAAAACCTGTCTCAAAGGCTCTGCTTTTACACGTTGCTTCGACACGCTTTTAACCTCTTTATACGGACCCTCTAATTTATCGGATATCAGAACTCTTTTACCACTGGGGTTCTTGAAATAGTTGCGATACTTATAATCGACTACTTCCATTACAAACGAACCATCTTCTGTTGGATAAAAATCGCTCGATTTCAACGCCAAATGTTGTTCATCGGGCTGACGTGTAATCTCGATTGTATCGGCTTGCGATACCTTCACGCTTACGTTTTTCTTATGTTTAAAAGTTATCTTATCGGGAGTAAAGAGAAATTTTTTGTTAGCAACATTCAGTGGCTTTGTTGGATATGCAATTTCTGGAATATTATCAATTCGCAACAATCTTTTATGAGTACCATTACGTGTTTTTAGCAATGTGCAATAACGTCCATTTTTAAAATTTGAAATATCTATAACTTTTGTATTTTCGCCAACATTCAAACTAATTTTTTGCGAATAAATTTGTTTATTTTCGGGCGAAAATATTATCAATTCTGCCTCTTTAGGCGATTGCTCTTTATCTGCTACAACTACTGTAAGTTTCGCTTCTTTTGTATTTCTATAAACAGGTAATGTGTATTCAGCTTTTATTAAATCTGAAAGCGTAAATTGTTTATCCATTGGCGTTGTCGAGAAAAATTGAATTTCTCTTATCACTGCCAAACGTTTATCGGTAATTCCAGACTTACGCTTACCAGTATCGTGCGAATCTTTTACGATAACTCTCAGACTATCAACTTCGTAAGGTTCTGAAAAATCAAAACGATAGAAAAACGAATCAGCTGGCAACTCTGAATTTGCGTCGTAATCTTTTATGTTATCTTCTTTTACCAACTCTACCCACTGACCGTTTACGAACGCTTCAACTACTACACTTTTCAATGCACAACTTCCACTTGGGTTTTTTACGGCACGCATATTACCTGAAAATATTTGAATACCCTTTGCATGTATGCGAACACGTGGATTTATTGTAATAACACTGCCATTAGGAATTGTTATATCCGATATTGTAAGCTCGTTATGTAAATCGCCATCGGTAAAGCTTTTTGTTGTAGTTTTACCCTCTGAAGTCTGAATTTCTGCCGATGTATCAAGTATTGCGTTTTCAAAACCAATTATTTTTTTAGATTCTGCATTCAATAAAGCAGAACATAACATTACAATAAAACAACCCCAAAACTTAAAATCTAACATATATATATAACTCCTTTAAAATTCTACAAAACAAAGTTATTATTTAAAACAATACTTCAAAAGTCAATTTATTTTTCAAATAATAAAGCAAGTGGCACCACCGCAAGAACAAAATAACACAAAAAGACGTTTTTATTAAAACGCCTTTTTATCATTATTAAAAAATATCTTGCAACTAATACTCACTTCGTTCGTTCTTCTCCTCATCTACAAAAAAGCACGCGAAACGTGCCTTTTTGGGAGTCGATGAGGTTCGAACTCACGACCTCTAGAGTGAGATGGCTTTTATAACTACATAATTATTAAAGAGTTGTGAAATTGCGATTTTTTATATGATCCGAGCCCTTATTTATAGCTCCATGTCTTTACGCATTTATACCAGATATTTTGATAAGAATGTCAAAAGAAAAATATAGACTTTAATTTTCTTAAGTAATGCTGATTTTGCAAAATCCGACCGAATATTGTAGTCAACTCCTGCAAAATCCTACCGAAAGTTATAAATAGTATAACTACGTATGTTTTACAGCCGCATGTTTCCCACTAAATGCTATGCCATATTTATAGATCGCAATTATACCATCCTGCTTCAATTGTGTGTCATAAATTTTAGATCTAAATATCTATTAACATGTTATGAAATAAAAATGCCATATATGATCCGACCCATAGTTTCCTTCCAGATTATTTCACTTACATTATTTTTATGTTTATCGGACAGTTTTTCAAAGAGTCAATCTTTTTATTTATAACGCATTTCTGTTTCTAAGTCAGATATAAAATGAACAAAATGTGTTTTCTTCTTGCAGAAATTGTAAGATAACATATTATGTTTAAAAAATATTTATAAAATCTGTTGGAATTGATATTAGTGTTATATGAACGAAACTGAACTTATATTATGTCTTAACTCATTAGTAAATACTCCTTACGAAACTGAATGTATAGAGTTTAAACAAAATTTTCATTCTGCAGAGGAAATTGGTGAACGCATATCTGGTTTATCTAATAGTGCATGCATTCATGGCGAACCTCGTGGGTATTTAGTTTTTGGAGTGGAAGATAAGACTCATAAGATTACTGGTACATCCTTTAGAGCAAAGAGCCACAAGAAGGATAAAGAGGATTTAGAGAATTGGCTTATCAATAGATTAAGCCCTAAAATTGATTTTAATGTATATGAATTTGATTATGAACAAGGAAAACATATTTCAATGTACATTATTCCTGCAGCAAAAGATCAACCTGTAGAATTCAATCGACAAGGTTATATACGAATAAACTCTAGTAACCGTAAAATAAATGATTTCCCAGATAAGCAAGCTAAAATATGGAGGAAGAAAGCTACACCATTTGAAAAAGAGATTGCAAAGAATCATCTTTCTGCATCAGACGTGATTAATCTCTTGAGTACGGAAACATACTTTGATTTGATGAAATTACCTTATCCTACAAATCAAAGAAGTGTTATCGATAAACTCATAGAGGAAAATTTAGTGCTAAAAAGTGATGACTACGCTATAACTAAGATGGGGGCATTATTGTTTGCTAAAAATCTAAAAGAATTTGATTCTCTTGCGCGAAAATCAGTAAGAGTTATTGTATACAAAGGAAAAAATAAGATTGAAACACAAAGAGAACAGGTTGGAACAAAGGGTTATGCACTTGGTTTTGCAGGTCTTGTGGATTGGATTAATGGTCAATTGCCTGCTAATGAAGAAATTGGGAAGGTCTTAAGAACGGAATCAAGAATGTATCCTGAAGTTGCAATAAGGGAACTTGTTGCGAATGCTTTAATTCATCAAGATTTAAATGAAAAAGGATTTCCTATGATTGAAATCTATTCTGATAGGATAGAAATATCCAATCCAGGAAAACCGCTTATTTCTCTCGAACGCTTTATAGACAGTTATCAATCTAGAAACGAAGTATTTGCAGATCTGATGAGAAGACTGGGCTTTTGCGAAGAAAAAGGGAGTGGGTTAGATAAGGTTGTATTTCAAAATGAATTATATCAGTTGCCTCCAATAAATGTAACTTGTACAGATAATAGAACAACAGTAGCAATATATAGTTACAAAACGCTAAATAACTTGGACAAAAACGAAAAAATTAGAGCATGTTATCAACATGCGTGTTTAAAATATGTATCAAATGAAAAAATGACCAATCAAAGTTTAAGAGAACGCTTTAAGATTGATAATCAAAATTCAGCAATCGCCTCTAGAATAATAAGAGATGCGTTGGAGTATAAAGTCATAAAGGAAGATAATCCCGAAAATAGGTCAAGAAAATATGCGAGTTATATTCCCTTTTGGGCTTAATCTTATTTGATAACTATTTTACAATACAAGTGCTTTAAGTTGTAAGGTATTTATAATTAGCAAGTTGCTTATTTGACGGTTATTTGATGGCTATTTGCGTTTTGTTTAAATGTTGTATATTTTAAACAAAGAAATTAATGAGATATAAAAGGATATATTTGCGGAAAAAGAAACTCTTCGCAAAAGTGCGAAATGCTGTGGTAATTATTGAGGAGCTAAAGGTCGAATTAGCCCAGTTATAAAGCTTAGAATAGAGCGTCAACAGACTCAGAAAGAATTTGCATCTGCTACAAAAGTGATATCCTATAGGACTAAGGAATTGCACTGGGGCTCGTACCAGAAACTTCTCAGAAAAAAAGCAAATCATATCATTGATAAAACTATAACAATTGTAAAGTTAGTTAAGAAAATAAAACAGCCTAGGTTAATCTTATTTGATAACTATCGTGTAACAGGAAGGTTTTGTGTTGCAATATACTTATAATAAACAACTTACTTATTTGACGGTTATTTGATAGAATATTTGCTTATAGTATGAATGGTTGCAAATCTAAACGAAGAAGTTAATGTGTATAAAGAATCTCTATAAAAAACTCTTTACAAAATACGAAATACTGCGATAATTATCAATATACTGATAATTATGGTAAATTATTCTTTGGAAGGTATAGTAAAGAAGAACTCTTCGCGAAGTGTAGACGAGCTAAAGATTGAATTAGCCAAGCAAGTTATAAGGCGAAGAATAGAGCGTCAGCAGACACAGAAGGAATTTGCATCTGATATGGGGATTCCGCTTACGACATATTCAATCTTTGAGCAGAGTGGGGACATACCTTT
>SUVO01000012.1 GCA_015061955.1 Verrucomicrobiaceae bacterium | reverse complement strand
ATTAGAAAAGATTGATGAAAATACAAACCGTTTAAAAATTTCGATAAAAACATTTGCCCGTTGGCAATGGTTAAAAATGAAATACCTTGACGTCTTTTTAGACGATGCATGTGCTACCAAAGGTGAAGATGGTTATTGGGTTATGTCGGAAGGTATTTGTGGTTCGTTTAAAGCCGACAATGGGTTTTATGAACACAAGGGTAATAAAATGCCAGTCTATGGTGTTAAAAAAGGCGATGAAGCTTTTGTAGCCATAGTAAAAGGTATGAAATATGAATACAATACAATTATTGATGTTAAAGACGGCATATACAAAATTTATCCACGTTTTAATATTGAAGAACTCGGCTCAACACCATACGAAGATATCGTAATAGACTACACATACTTCAAGGGTAAAAAAGCCAACTATGTTTCGATGGGTAAAGCCTATCGAAAATATCAGCTCGAAAGAGGCGAAGTACTTCCACTCAAAGAAAGAGTAAAAGGTAATCCAAAGTTGAAATACGCAACAGAAGCACCATTCTTAAAATTCCACATGGCTAATTTTATGTATGGTTCAAGCAATGGATTTTTCTGGGACGAAGTTGATGCAGATAACATACCAAAAATTCGCGACTTCGACAATATGATGGGCGTACTTAAAAAGCTTAAAGATCTCGGTATCGATAAAGCCGACCTCATCTTGACAAACTGGAACATAAAATCTAACGGCAGATGCCCTATTTATGGATTTGCAGAACCAGAATTGGGTGGCAATAAAAAGTGTAAAGAACTTACAGCCTTGGCAAAGAAAATGGGATATCAAGTATCGCCTCACATTTTGCAAACAGAAAACTACACAATTTCACCAGCTTTCAACAAAGACGATTTAGCATTACAATTAGATGGCAGTTATATTCATTACAAAGGGCTTGGTGGCGAAGCGTATCGCCCATGTTTTAAGCAAGCATATTACAAGCAAGTTTTAGAAAACTACACAAATATGGAACGTCTTGGTTTCAATGGTTTGTTGCACATCGACGTAACAAGCGCTATTGTTCCATATCCATGCTTCAACTTGTCGCATCCGTGCACACGCAAAGACTGTGCATTTTATATGAATCAGATTGGCAAACTTTCAAGAGCATTCTTTGGTGGCTTCACATCGGAAAGTGGTTTCGACCACGTTGCTAACACACTCGACTACGTTCTCTACGTTTGCTCGATGAACGACATTGTGTTAAAATCACGCATACCATTGGCAGATAAAGTTGTTCCACTTTGGCAGATAACATACCATGGTATCATAATGAGTACTCCATACTTCTCAACAATTGCCTACAATACAAATTCTGTTAGCCCAAAAATTAGTTGGCCAATGGCACGTTCAGATAAATCGCAAGCAGAAAGACGTTTGAAGAACATTGAATTTGGTGGAAGACTCGCTTACTATGGTTCTCTTACAAGCGATGCTGTTTTCCCTAAAGTAGCCGAAGCTTACAAAGAATACAAACAGCTTGCTTACTTGCAATTAGAGTTTATGGAAAACCATAAAGAAATTGCGCCAAACGTATTCTTGACTGTATATTCTGACGGTTCAAAAACTGTTGTAAACTACAACAAAAAAGATTTCCACTATAAAGGCGAAACAATTAAAGCTTTAGACTTTAAGCTATATAAACCAGTAGCAAAAAAATAAACCAATTAAAAAAAAACAAAAGGCATTCCAAACGGAATGCCTTTATTATTTATAAAACCTATAAAGTATTATTTCGATTTAGGTTCGTAAGGTTCACCACGTTGCTCGCATAAAGCAGCTCTGCGTGAAAGCTTTACTCTGCCCTTGTCGTCAATACCAATGCACTTTACAAACATTTCATCGCCAAGTTTGCAAACGTCTTCAGTCTTGTTTACACGGAAGTCGGCAAGTTCTGAAATGTGTACCAAGCCTTCTTTACCTGGCAAGCATTCAACAAATGCACCAAATTCCTTAATCGAACGAACAATACCACGATAAGTTTTACCAACTTCGATTTCGCCTGTTACAAGCTCAACTTCAAATACAGCACGCTTCATACTTTCAGCACCTGTTGCATAAATGAGAACTCTACCTGGGTTTTCATCGTCAACGTCAATTTGAGCACCCGAAACTTCAACAATACGGCGAATATTCTTACCACCAGGACCAATGAGTGCACCGATTTTTTCTGGATCGATTTGCATAACCTTAATGCGTGGAGCACAATCTTTAAGTTCTTCATTTGGCTTTGCGATACATTCTTGCATAATACCCAAAATCTTTTCGCGAGTAGCCTTATTGCGATAGATTGCTTCTTTTGCAATTTCCATTGAAAGACCTTGAATTTTGAGGTCGAGCTGGAAGCCTGTAATACCATTCTTTGTACCACAGATTTTGAAGTCCATATCGCCAAAGTGGTCTTCAGCACCGATAATATCAGTGAGAACTACGTGCTTGAGAAGGTTTCCGTTTTCATCGAAGCGTGTTACCAAGCCACACGAGATACCTGCAACTGGAGTTTCGATTGGCACACCAGCATCCATCAAACTCAAGCAACCACCACAAACCGATGCCATAGATGTTGAACCATTCGATTCCATAATTTCAGAAACCAAACGGATTGCATATGGGAACTCGTCTTCAGATGGAAGAACTGGCAACAATGAACGTTCTGCAAGATTACCATGACCAATTTCGCGACGACCAGGCGAACCAAAACGACCAGTTTCACCAACTGAATATGGTGGGAAGTTGTAGTGCAAGAAGAACGACTTTTGCTTAGTACCACCTGTCAAACCATCTAATTCTTGATAATCACGACTTGTACCAAGTGTTGTCATTACCAATGCTTGTGTTTCACCACGCGAGAACAAAGCAGTACCATGTACACGTGGCAACAAGTTTGTTGCACAAGAAATCTTACGCAAATCTTCAACACCACGACCATCGCAACGAGCTCCGTTATCGAGAATATTATCGCGATATACTTTTTCTTGAAGAACTTCAAATGCCATCTTGATATGAGCCATATCGAAGTTTTCTTCACCAACTTTTGTCTTAACATACTCAGCAGTTTCTTGCATGAGTGCGTCAACATCGCCCTGACGCTTCAATTTGTTGTCTTGGAATACAGCAGTCAACAAGCGACCACCAACGTATTCTGTGCACATATTAAGAATTTCATCTGGGCAAATAATAAGAGGAAATTCTTTCTTCTGCTTTCCACAAAGTTCTGCAAGCTTGCGTTGAGCTGCAATAATCTTCTGAATTTGAACTTGTGCAAACTCCAAAGCTTCAATAAAGCGTTCTTCTGGGCACTGCTCAGCTGAACCTTCAATCATCATCATTTCTTTTTCATTACCGACATAGATGAGATCGAGTGTAGAATCGAGCATTTGTTCGTGAGTTGGATTTACAACAAACTCGCCATCAATTTCGCCCAAGCGAATACCACCAATTGGACCATTCCATGGAATATCAGAAATTAACAATGCAGCCGAAGCACCATTTACCATCAAAATATCTGGATCATTTACCATGTCTGCCGAAAGGAGCAAACCGATAACTTGAACTTCGTTCATGAAACCCTTTGGAAAAAGTGGGCGCAACGGACGGTCGCACAAACGCGATGTAAGAATTTCTTTTTCATTTGGTCTGCCTTCACGCTTGAAATACCCACCTGGGAAGCGACCTGCTGCCGAGTAAGTTTCTCTGTAATCAACAGTCAATGGGAAGAAATCCTGACCATCTTTAAGAGCTCCTGCAGCTGTAACATTTACGAGCAAATTTGTTTCGCCCATACTTATTGTAACAGAACCATTTGCTTGTTTTGCAATTGTTCCTGTTGAGATTTGTATTCCGAGGTCTTCTACCTCTACACTATATTTTTGTTCCATTATTTCTTTTCTTTCTATATGTGCTACGGAAAGGATCGGACTTTACCTATAGCTGTTTCTTTGCGAACACGTTTTTATAACGCATTCAAATTTTTCAAAAAAAAAACAAGAGGGACACGCACAATGTTGTCCCTCTCTTAACAAGACAATTAGCGACGGAGCTTCAAGCGCTGAATGAGGTCGTTATATCTTTCAAGCGAATTACGCTTGAGATAATCTAACAACTTTCTACGACGGCTTGTCATAGCGATAAGACCACGACGCGAATGGAAGTCTTTCTTATTTGTTGAAAGGTGAGCTGTGAGGTGTGCAATACGTGCAGTCAACAAAGCTACCTGAACTTCACATGAACCCGTATCTTTATCGTCGAGACGGTATTCTTTAATTATTGCTTGTTTATCGATTGTATTATGTGCTGACATTTTTATATCTTTCTATACTCGCAACTTTTGGCAGAAAAACTCTTTTCTGCGTGGTTTCGGCTACGCACCCAAACCACCGTCTTAACTTAGAAATTCTAAGTGTTGCGGAAAAACCGTTCATCGCCGTTAGATTTTCACCTTACAAACGCGAAAGCTTTTCTGACGCAATTAAATAATATACTGATAATTTATTTAACTTTAGCAAGCAGTTTTTTATATTTTTTTAAAAACTTAAGCCATAAACAATTGTTGGCGAACCATTCAAAGTTAATTTAACTTTACCATTTTTAGTTTTAAGTTTTCGTTCTCTGCCTATTACATCGTATGTATACACGTTTTTCTTTAAAGTAGAAAACTCGTGTTCTACATGCGATTTCCAAGTGTTTATCCATGGTTCTTTATGAACAAGGTTATCACCAACCTTAAATTTCATATGAGCATAACCATCTTTTCTATCATAAACTACATGGAACGTTCCGCGTTGCGATGAAAACTCGCAAGCTTTCAATGTAGAATTGTCGAAATTTATAACTCTAACAAACTTAGCACCATCTAAATGTTCTGCAACTGTTGCACATGCCATCATAGAAGGTTTAGGCGAGAAATCGCGCAACATTATACCATAATGCCATTCTCTATCTTTTTCATTTACGCCATTTATATCCCAAGAAATACCATCGTTGAATTTAAACAAGAAGATACCTGCAATATCTTCAACATAACCATACACAACCGACAACATCAAATTATCGGCTGCCGAACGATACGAATCGCACCAATATACATTTGGCTGACACGCTGCATACACTTCGGTTAAGAACAATGGTTTTTCACCAAGCTCTTTTATTTTCTTTTTCATATTTTGAACACCACCGAGATATGTCCAACCACCACCAGTTTTATCGGCAGTCCAGTATCCACGACCAGGATGAAAGCACATAGCATCCATCAAATCCCAAATACCGAGGTCGTAAAGCATCTGATAAAACTTAGTATCGCCCCCTGCTCCTCCTGTTGCAACCGACATAATCTTAACATTATTCATACCTCGTTTTTGCATTTCAGCTCTTATTGCTCGCAACCACTTTGCATAATTTTGAGCTCTGGCAAACTTTAGTTTCATATCTCGGCGAGCTTTTCCCGATGTTGACCACTCGTTACCAAACTCCAACCAAGGTGCTTTAGTTTGTTCAAGTTTATCTAATATTTTATTTATTTCGGGGATATGTTTCTTTTCATCAAAAGGTACATCGGGATTAGCTCCAGCACCCAAGAAGCTTATAACGCCCAAAGGTTTTGTTTTAGTATTATCGCCACTCCGATTTAAGCGAATACCCAATCTATTCCACAATTTTGCAATTTCTGGATAATCTTGAATTTTGAAATTTCCACTTATACCCAAGCGAGAAGTCTCGATATTCTTATATTTATGTGGTGGTAAAATTGCAATATTTGTGCGCGTAAAACATTCAACACCTTCACTATTTTTCATCGATGCATCTACAAAGAAAATATTGCGTTTATCGGCTGGTAAATTGAAAACTTTAGAATAATCACGTTTTTTTGAAAAATCTAAATCTTTTTCAAAATTACAAACAAGTTTTCCATCAAAATCATAAGCTTTTACATTTAATTTACCATTTTTTTGCAACGATACCGAAGACACATCTACCTTGAAACAAGGTGAACCACCTTCAAAAATATTGAAAGGTTTTTCAGTTGAAATTTTCACAGCATAATCTTGTTTATCAATGGCACTAACAGCCTCAAAATCTCGGTACCCATCGAAGCTATTTATACACAAACTTCCAACAACATTATTCCCTTCAATTTTCAAACCTGCAGTACAACGTTCGCCCCTACAATAATAATGATTTCCTGTAATTTTGACCGCAAACATTGTATTATCGACCGAAAATACTTTACAATATGCACCACGTTTTTCATACGAAGTACCACCTTCAACACGAGTCCACACACCATGTTTGAATACATCTTTATTTATATTCAAATTACTTGATTTTGTTTTTAAAATATACTGAGTAATACCTTCTAAACGTTTATTGAATTTTTCTGGTCCTGAAATTTTGTACGAAAGTAATATATCATATCCTTTCAACTTCAAGATAGTCTCCATTGTAACATCGGCACGTTTCTTAATTGTATAAATAAGACGCAACGATGTATTATCAATAACTTCAACTTTTTTTATATCGCCAAAACAACCTGCATAATATAGATGCACCTTACCAAGTTCAAAAAATGGTTTACCCACAACATCGCACACAACCACATTTGGTTTTTTATATTCAACCTTAAAGTGTTCATTTTGAATTTTCAAATTTTCTGTTGCAAAAACCGATGAACAGAACAATACACAACTCACAAAAAAACTTTTTATAATTTTCATATCACAAATTTAATATTAAAAAATCAATGACTCATTTAAAATTTCAAAGCTATTTTTTGGTCTCCACACGAAAATATCAACATATCACCTTCTAACGACAACTGGGCAGAATCACCTAATTTTGTAGTTGTTTTAGTAATCAGAGTAATATTACCTTTTAGCGATATTGTATTTATTGGAGTAAGCGTTGCAGAATTGGCTTTAAAGACAACTTTTCTATTTTTACCATTTAAAACCAACATAAATGGCGATGCATTTATAGTAAAAGGAATTTTTGTTTTAGCCAAATTCAACTCGTTTCGAGTTATGTTATAAGTTGTTACCCATATTTTCAGATTATTTAAACGAATGTTAGTAGGCACCTTTACTTTCATTATTTGTGTATATTTTAAAACATCAAAAGAATCATACACCACTCGAAATACTGGACCTTTTTGCGAGTAAAAAGTTTCGTCCATACTTCCAGTTAATAACGAAGGCGAAAACGCCTGCACAAGCGTTGTAGATAACAACAAAAAAATTAAACTTAAAACTTTACGCATAACACAACAAACTAAACCACCGTATAAAAACGGTGGTTTAATCAAAGATTATTTATCAAAATCATCAATTTCTGCCAAACTCTTAACAGGCAAAGCTCTGTCGATACGTTTGAGCATACCACCCAATACGGCGCCAGGACCACATTCGTAGAACTGTTCTGCCCCCAACTGAGCCGATGCCCTTACGCAATCTTCCCAACGAACAGTACTTACCACCTGACTTACGAGCATTTTCTTTATTTCTTCTGGATCGCTAACTTCTTGACCAGTTACGTTTGTGAAAACTTTTACTGATGGCTTTTTGAATTCGATACCCGAAAGGAATTTTTCAAACTCAACCTGAGCAGGTTTCATCAATCGACTATGGTATGCACCTGCAACTTGTAAAGGAACAACCATTTTAAATGATTTACGTTCTTTTGCAGCAGCAACTGCTGCTTGTATTTTCTCGGCTTGACCAGAAATTACAACTTGTCCTGGGCAATTGAGATTCGACATATCAATATCAAACTCATCGCAATATTCTTTCACTTGTTCGGCAGTTGCACCTATAAAGCTTGCCATAGCTCCCTTAGATGCATCGCATGCTAATTGCATTAACCGACCACGTTCCTCAACAATTTTCAAACCAGTTTCAAACGAGTATGTACCTGCGAAAGCGTGTGCAGTAAGCTCGCCCAACGACAACCCGATTGCCGATACTACATCGCCAAGCATTCCCTTTTCTTTTAGAACTTCAACTACTGCAAATCCGTGCAAATAGAGTGCAGGCTGACAAACATTAGTTTTAGTTAATTCTTCATTTGGCCCCTCGAAACAAATTTGCGAGAGCTTATAGCCCAACGTTTCATCGGCTCTATCGAACAACGACTTTACAGAGTCGAAATTTTCATACAATGTTTTTGCCATACCGACGCGTTGCGCCCCTTGACCCGAAAACAATAATACACTTTTCATATCTATTCTTTTTTTATGGTTAAATTGATTTTGCAATTTCTGCCGACACCTCTGCAATACACTTAGATATAGCGTCTACATATCCAGAATATCCCTTACCAGAAGAAACTGTTTTATTAAAGTTATAGGCTTTTCCTTTGCCATTTTTTATAACAATCCAACGTCCCGAAAAATTCAAAGTTCCATTTATTGAACCAATACAATCGGTAATAGTAATTCGCACATCGCAATGTTTTCCATCAAGGCACGATATTTCTGGATACAAGAACACTGTTGCTTTAGGTGCATTTTTTGCTACTGCTGTTGCAAATGCACGAGCAAGCAAATTTTCAGGAATTTCCACCCAACGATTAAACTCAGATATACGCACTGTTGAATCTTTATTCAACGAAGTTATTTGCGAACGTGTTAAATATCCCGATGCAACAAAATTTATACCAACGCTTCCATCAAAATCAGAAGTTTTTTCGGCAGGTAAATTTTTTATTGTATAGAATGTTGTTGGGTCTTCTTTAGGATCAAGTACATCGCCCAAGCATCCACTCAATAGAGTGCAAACTGCAAACAATGTAAAAATTGAAATGTATTTCATATATTATTTTTCCTTTGATTTTAATTGCGATTTACCTGTCAAAAGTGAGTTTGGATTACGCTGTAAATATTCGGTTAAATTTGATATTGAATTCATCGATGCATTGAGCGAACGAAGCAAAGTTGCAAGTTCGAAACGCAACGGTGATGTAGAAGATGTCATGGAATCTAAATTATTAGTAAGTTTATCAATACCATCAAGCGTTTTTCTAATATCGTTTGAAAGTTGTGTCAAATTTTTATCGGTATTTTTTATGAACACATCGGCTGAAGCTACAGTATTATTGGCGTTATCAAGTAAAACACCACCTTTTACAATAGTATTATTTGTATTATCTAACAATACATCGGTTTTTGCCATTACACCTTTTGCACCATCACTCAAAGATTTAGTATCGATATCTGTTATTTTCTGATTTAAATTTACAATCAGCTTATTGGCATTTTCACAAATTTCCTTAAAATTGATTGTTGATATCTTTGCAATAGAATCTTGCATCGACTTCATCAATTCGCTCAATCCAGAAGATTCACTTGGAATACCTATAAAGCGAGTGGTTTCGTATATTACCAATTCTTTATTGGCTTCGGCAAAATAGTCGAGCTCCAAATAGAGCATACCTGTTACAATGCTCTGATAATTCAACTTTGCGCGCAAACCACCTTTAATTTGTTCTTTTATCCAATCCAAGCCCGATTCACTGCCAGTTTCACGCATTCTACGTTTTAACAAATTTAAATCTATTGAATAAAACACAACAACAACATCTTCATCTTTTCTGTCTTGAACCTGTAGTATTTTATTCTTACTTGGCGAACCTATTGAAATACGTTCAACCTTACCAATTTTCACCCCTTTGAATTTTACAGGAGCCCCAACATCTAATCCATTAACAGTTTCTGTAAAACGCGATGCAAAATATTGATCGTCTTCAAAGAATTTAGCTGCACCAAATATTATAACAGCTGCAACCGTAAGCAACGCTGCACCTAAAACAAACATACCTATTGCAAGAGAATTTACACTATTTTTCATTTTTCATCTCAAATATTAAAAATTTAAACTACCCCTCTATTCAAGAAATATTTTACATCTTCAGGACCATTTTTTAAAAGCTCGTGTGGATTACCAATAGCCAACTGACGCTTTGTTTTTGCATCTAAGAAAATTGCTCTATCGGCAATATCAAAGATACTCGCTAACTCGTGCGAAACCACAATTATAGTTGCACCTAAACAATCACGCATTTGCATAATAAGTTCATCTAAGCGATGCGACGATATTGGGTCGAGACCTGCACTTGGTTCATCGAAGAACAGAACTAAAGGATCTAATGCTATTGCTCTGGCTAATCCTGCACGCTTAGCCATACCACCACTAATTTCCGATGGATAAAATCCACCAAAACCACGAAGTCCCACAAGCGACAATTTTAAATCAACAATATCCTCAGCCTCGGCATTACTTACCTTTGAAAATTCTTTCAATGGCAACATTATATTTTCAGCTAAAGTCATTGAACTCCACAATGCACCACCTTGATACAAAACGCCAAACTCACGCAACATTTTCTCTCGTTGTTCAATGGTTGCGTTTGTAAAATCTTTACCTTTATAAAATATAGAACCTTTGGCAGGTTGCAACAAACCTATCATATGACGTAGCAATGTACTTTTTCCACAGCCACTACCACCCATAATAAAGAAAATTTCGCCTTGTTTTACAGAAAAGTTCAAGTCTTGCATAACGACATAGTCGTCGTATGCCATAGTGAGATTTTCAATTCTGAAAACCTCGTCAGCACTTGATTTAACTGTACTATAATTTTTGCTCATATATCAAATATTGTAAATATTACAGCAAATACAGCATCGGCAACAATTATCCAAGTTATACTTTGCACAACTGAAGATGTTGTAGCTTTACCAACACCACTCGAGCTATTTTCACAACTTAGCCCCATTCTACAACCTACACACGCAACAATTATACCATAGACAATACTCTTGCCTACACCTGTAGCCATATGTACCAAATTCAATGCCAAGAATGTTCTATTTGAATACTGTTCATAACTGAGGTCGAACATACCAACACCTATGACCAAACCTCCCAACATACCTATGACATCAGCAAAGATTGTCAGAAGAGGGAACATACATACCAACGCAATAATACGAGGCATTACCAAAAATTCTATTGGAGAAATTCCAAACGTTTTGAATGCAGAAATTTCCTCGTTTACTTTCATTGCACCAAGTTCTGCCGCAAACGACGCCCCTGTTCTACCACTCATAACTATACCGACCATCATTGCACCCATTTCGCGAACCATTGCAATGCCTACAAGATCAGCAACAAATATTTCAGACCCATATTTAGCAAGCTGAATAGAACCAACGAATGCCAAAATCAAACCTACCAAAAAACTTATCAGCGCAACAATAGGCAATGCTTCAGGACCTGTTTTCTGTACAACCGAAAGTAAATCAACTCTCCGAAAGCGAGCCTTTCCAAAAAGCATTTTAACAAATGCTATAGTAATATCGCCAAAAAAACTTACATATTCTTTTAAATTAGATATGAAGTTTATAGTGCGATTTCCTACTAAATTTACAAAATTTATATGCGATATATTTTTCTTTGTCTTTGTTGACGGTACTGCCGTAGCCAAAAACAACATAGAATCAATACCCTCTGGCAACGTCTTAAAATCTATCGACACGTTCTTATGTTGCAATATTGTACTCACACGCAAAATCAAACTTATAAGCGATGAATCGTAACTACCCAATGCCGATGCGTCAAACCCCAAGAAAGTAATATCTTTTGGTAATTGTTCTATGATTTCCGATGCTAAAGTATGTGCTTTATTTATAGACCAATCGCCTGAAACGACAAGCTCTACCCTACTACCGTCTATCTTAAGCTCGGCAGTTGCTTTATTGTTCGACTGTTCGGAATTTTTCAAAAACAAAAAAATACGGCTACAACTCTAACAATATAAAAACATTTAGCAACAAAAAAAGCCCCGTCAAAACGGAGCTAAATATATAAAAAAAAGAACAGCCCCAAAGCTGTTCTTTTTATATATTATTTTATGAAAGTTTATAATTACCAGGAAGTGGAATTCCGCGAAATTCCTTCTTACCGAACTTCCATTCCTTTGGTGCATAGCTTTGTTGCGAACGTTCTTTTACCCAAGCGTATTTAAAGTTTTTACCTGCATAGCAACTTTCACGACCAGCAATAGCCATCAACGTTGAATCAACCATATCACGCAACATATTTATGCGTTTATTATTCAATACGCTATCAATCAAAACTCTATGTTCTTCAACGATAGGTTGTGGCATTGGACCTTTGTATTGCCACGACTTTTGCCCCAAAATACGACTTGTAGCCGAACCTAAATCTAATTCCAAAACCCCCTTTGTACCGATGAAACGTTCCATGACGTATGGCTTAGATTCTTGTTCGCGACGTGAATAGCTTGAGCAATGCAAGCCGTCGCCGAAGTCAAAGTCTACAGCAAAGTGGCTGAAGCGATCGCCCATTTCTGGGAATGGGATATCCCAACGTCTTCCACCAACACCATTTACTTCGACTGGATCTTTACCCACAACCCAACGAATTACGTCTAAGTTATGAACGTGCTGTTCTACATAGCAGTCGCCTGAAGTCCACGAGAACACAAACCAGTTGCGGATTTGATATTCCATTGATTGTGGATCTGGATTATGCAAGAATAGCTTACCTCTATTTTGAATAAAGAAACGAGCATTGAGCCACCATGCCTGCATCGAAACTAAATCACCAATTTGACCGTCTCTTAGGCGATTGATTGCTTCTTGATATGCTGGGCTGAATCTACGCTGAATACCAGGAATAATTGTCAAGCCCTTCTTATCTGCCAAATCTGCAATTTCCATCAACTCACGAGCTTGAACAGGGTCAACACATGCTGGCTTTTCAACAAACATATGCTTACCAGCTTCAACGGCTGCACGCAAATGGAGAGGACGGAACACTGGTGGTGTTGCATGAATGATTACATCGACATCTTCTGCCAAAAGTTGTTTATAAGCATCCCAACCGAAAAATTTTCTATTACCTAAATCGATAGCATCTTTATAACGTGCTGGATTTTTCTTTGCATTTTTTGCAAATGTATCAGTTGCAACTTTTAATCTATCTTCAAACAAGTCGGCAATCGCGACAATCTTTACCTTACCTTCTGCGGCTTCAAGCATATTATCAACTGCTCCCAAACCACGACCTGAACAACCGATAAGACCAACTTTCAACTGCGATTTTTTTGTATTTGCCCACGAAAACTGTGGCAAAATACTTGCTGCAGAAACTGCAGATATTGTTTTTATAGCATCTCTTCTATCCATTTTATTCTCCTGTATGTTTAAGATTGTTTATCTAATTTTCTGTAAATTTCTAAAATACGCAATTCACATTCTTTTGTATTTTCGGTTTGACGATGTTCTAAGCCCAAGAAACCTCTAAAGCCTTTATCCCAAATTTTATCGAGAACTTTAGCATAATCAATTACTCCGGAAGTTGGTTCACAACGTTGAGGTGCATCGGCAATATGAAAGCTTTCAATACAATTCCAAACTTTATCATCGTCTAAACTCTTTAGATTACCCACTTGCATTTGTTCGTGAAAAATGTCGTACAACAAGCGACACGATGGCTTATTTACTGCACGCACAATTTCTGCCCCCATAGTTGCATTATCGATAAATATATTTGGGTGGCTTATTGTATTGAGTGGTTCTATAACAATTTTATAACCTCGTTTTGCAACATAGTCGGCACAGAAAGCCATATTTTCAATTGTGTTATCCATTTGCTTTGTTGCCGACAACTTTGAACCTTTTGTACCTGCGCCAATGATAAATTCTTTACTACCCAAACGTTCTAACACACCAAAAGTTTTTTCCATTCTGCGTACAAGCTCTTCACGCAAGCCTTCCTTTGATGAAACGTATTTATCTTTGATAGGCAACTGATACTCGCCCATCATAGCAAAGTCCTTATCGTTCATCGAACTAACATTACCCATTTCAAGACCGAGTTCTCTTGCCATTTTACCCAAGGCGATCTGCTGTTGTTTTTGAGCTTCAGTATAATTTTTACCATTATGGGTAACAAAAACAACGCCCTCTACTGCAGTGAAACCTGCGTCATGGAAGAATTGCATTCTTTTAAATGGGTCCTTACCTGCAATAAAATTATAGCCCATCGAGAAACGTGGTGTAAATTTTCGTATAAATTTACGCTTTGCACCATATTTTAAAGTTTGGTCAAACTCCTGTTTCTTAGAAGTACACCCCATCATAATACCAACACTCGAAAGCATTGCCAACTTTATAAAATCACGTCTATTTTTCATATTTTCTTTTTTAGTAATTTCCATGTTTTAATTATAAGACTCTTTAATCATACGTTTGAGAAAATAAATTGTCAAGATTTTTATCCCTAATATAATACAAAAAAAAGCACCTTAACGGTGCTTTTTCTAAGTATGATATTATTTTATTCCCAACTACGAGCTTCAGGCTCAACAGTTTTTTCAACCTTATCACGATTTCCCTTATTCCACCAATAGAAAACAGGGCTTGCAATGAATATAGACGAGAATGTACCAACTGTGATACCAATTATGAATACCAACGAGAAGTCAACTATAATACCTGTACCGAACACAAACAATGCAACTGCCGACAAGAATGTAGTTACCGAAGTAAGCAACGTTCTTGAAAGCGTTCTGTTGATAGAATAATTGATAACATCTTTCAAACTCATTGTTGGTTTTAATTCGAGCTCTTCACGGATACGGTCGAACACTACGATTTTGTCGTTAATAGAATAACCCATAACCATCAAAACAGCAGCAACCATAGGTGCCGAGAACTGACCTGAACCTACACCCAACATTCCGAAGAATACGAACAAACCAATACTCATAATAACGTCGTGGAACGTTGCAACTAAGGCACCAACACCATAACTGAATTCAAAACGGAACGCAACATATACCAACATTGCCAACAACGACAACGCAACAGCTATAAATGCATCTTTAGTGATATCACTACTTACCGATGCACCAACGCTTGTTTGTGCAATCAAGCCTAAACCTGCATCTGGGAAGCGTTTCTGAAGTTCATTAAATGCCTGTTCACCCTTTTCACTTTCAACCTGAAGAACCAAACGTTCAGCCTTTGAAGCTAAATCAACCTGATACGATGCTTGAACTTCACCCAAACCTTCTCCGGTTGCTGTACCCATCTTCAAGATTTCTTCGATTGGAATTTTCTTATCGGCATTATAGCTAATTGTAACAATATCACCACCTGTAAAGTCGATACTCAAAGTTTTTTCACCACGATAAACTATTGTGATTATACCCAAAATAACAATTGCCCACGATACAACAAATGAACCCTTTACATATTTAAAGAAGTCAACCGTTGTTTCGTTTGAAATAAGACCCTTTTGGAACGATTTACGAACAATATTATACTTAACAACCAACTCGAGCATAGCACGACTGATTATCAAGCATGCAAATAATGTTGTAAAGATACCAATTGCCAAAGTTACACCGAACCCCTTAACCGGACCTGTACCGAACTTCCAAAGAATTACAGCCGAAATGAGTGTTGTAATGTTAGCGTCAACAATAGCAGAGAATGCTTTTTCATAACCAGCCATAAGCGATGTCCACAAACTCTTACCATTGAGCGATTCTTCACGCATACGTTCAAACACCAGAATGTTAGAGTCAACAGCCATACCAAGTGTCAATACCAATGCAGCAATACCTGGAAGAGTCATTGTTGCACCAAAACTTGCCAACACACCTACTAGAATAAATATGTTTGCAAAAACCGATACAACAGCAATAAAGCCCATTGCTTTATAAACTAAAACCATAAACAAAACAGTCAACGCAGTACCAACTGTTGCAGCCAAGAACGAGCTACCTTTTGCCGATTCTGCCAACGATGGACCAACTTCGTTCAACGATGTACGTTTCAAACCAACCGACAACGGATTGTTCAACGCATTAGCCAACTCGATAGCTTCACGACGTGTAAAATTACCAGTAATCGAACCTCTATCGCTAATTACACTCTGAATATTTGGAGCGCTCATCAAACGACCATCAAGCACAATAGCCAAAGGTTGTTTTACACCTGTTTGTTGGTCTTCGTCTAAAATAGTTTTTGTAATTCTTTCAAAAACCTTAGAACCTTGCGAAGTAAATTCCATACTTACGCTGAAACGACTTGTATCTTCCATTGCAGGATATGCTTTCTTGATGATATCGCCAGATGCTTCTGGACGAATACGCACATACAATGGTTCTTCAACAATTTGACCACCACGTTCGCTTTCCATCATCATTACTTCGTAGCCTGCTGGAATTTCACTTATTGGTGGCTTAGCCGACGATGGACGCTTATAGCGATGTACCTTACGGAATTCCAACTTTGCCGGACGTGAAAGTTCTTCGATAGCTTCAGGGTTATCCTTCAACGATACACCTGGCATCTGAACTTCGATAGAATTACCACCCATTACACGAATTGTAGGTTCGGTAATACCCAGACCATTTATACGATTATTCAAAACTGTCAAAACGTCTTCGAGCTGACCTTGACGTTCCATTTCTCCACTTTCAAGGTTCTTGTCGTCAATTTCCAAAGTAAACGAAACACCACCTTGCAAGTCTAAGCCCTTTTTAAGAGCTCCCTTACTTTGACGATACAATTCCTTCAAGAGAATATCGTTACGTTTCTTCAACACCTTGATGTCAGAGACCTTTACATCGGGGAAATACACCGACAAATCAACATCGTTAGCATTTGCGTAGTCGCGCAATGCAATATACAAAGTTGGCGACTTTGCAGGGTTATTCTTATAGTTTACTTTATCAACACGAGACTCTGCTGCTGGCAAGACTTTCTTTGCAAACTCATCTTGTTGAGCTGTTGCACGTGTTTTTATGAATTCTTCAAACGGAGTGTCTGATACTGGGAACATCGACGATGCTGCCCATATTACCACCAACGCAGTAACAACAAACTTCCAAAGAATTCCTGGATTACTATTTGTTCCTTGTAATGACATTTGTTTTATCCTTTTTATAGTTTATAAATCTACAAAAACGCCACATAAATGCGGCGTTTTATTCGCAATATAAAAATTTTACTTAGTTTGTTCAGCTTCTGTTTCATCAGCAATCTTATCGCTAATTGCCGATTTCAAAAACTCAACCTTTGTGTTATCGCAAAGCTTTACGATAAATGTTTTTTCTTTTACATTAGTAATTGTACCAATTATACCACCAATCGATACAACTTTATCACCCGATTTGAGCTCTTTTATCATCTGTTGGTGTTGCTTCTGACGCTTACGCTGTGGTGCAATCATCAAAAAATACATTGCTGCGAACATCAAAACGATGAATATTAACATTTGATACCCACCACCTTGTGCTTGTGGTGCGACTTCCTGAGCGAGAATTGATACGATATTTTCCATAAATAAAATTGTTAATAAAGTTCACATTAAACCCACTTTAATCACTCGTTGCAAGAAAAAAATTAAATTCTACTTATTATTAAAAATATGCTTGAACATTTACACTATTTTAACGATACTACACAGATAACTTTTTTAATTTATGAACGGAGTAAGAAGACCTGTAATATTGTTAATTAGAGACGGTTGGGGCGAAAATCACGACTCAACACTCGATAAATATAATGCAATCAAATTGGCTAATGCGCCATTTTGTAAAAACCTCTCGGCTAAATACCCACGAACAGAAATCGCAGCTTGTGGTCTCGAAGTAGGCTTGCCAGAAGGTATAATGGGCAACAGTGAAGTTGGCCACCAAAACATTGGTGCTGGCAGAATTGTAGACCAAGAAATTGTACGCATCGACAAAGGTTTCCAAACTGCATCAGTACTCGAAAGTCCAGTTCTCAACGAAGTTTTCAAAAAGCTCGATAATGGTGGCGCTCTTCACCTTTTCGGTCTTTGCTCAGACGCTGGTGTACATTCAATGCTTCGCCACTTATACTCGCTATTGAAAATTTGTGCCGACAAAAAATACACAAAGGTTTTCCTACACGCCTTTACAGATGGTCGCGATACACCTCCAACAAGTGGCTTGGGCTTCATTAAAGACGTTAAAGCTCAAATGCAAGAATGTGGTGTTGGTAAAGTAGCATCGGTTATTGGTCGTTTCTGGGCTATGGACCGCGACAAACGTTGGGACAGAGTTCAAAAAGCTTACGACTGCTTAACTGGAACATCGGCAGATTGTGCAGTTGAAAACGCTGAAGACGCTTTCACAAACTACTACAACAACCCTGCCCAAGAAAATATGCAAGGCGACGAATTTATCACACCTACATGGGTTGTGGAAAATGGAGAGCCTATCGGCAGAGTTCAAGATGGCGATGCTGTTATATTCTTCAACTTCCGTGGCGACAGACCTCGCGAAATGACATCGGCATTTATAAATCCAAACTTCGATGGTTTTGTTCGTGCAAAGAGACCTGACGTATATTTTGTAACTATGACAGAATATCAAGTAGGTCTTTGCCCAAATGTACTTTTCCCAAAACCTCCAAAAATGAAAAACATTTTGGGCGAATTCGTAAGCGAAAAAGGCTTGGCTCAACTCCGTTGTGCTGAAACCGAAAAGTTTGCTCACGTAACATTCTTCTTTAACGACTATCGCGAAGAACCATTCCGTGGAGAAGATAGAATTTTAATCGACTCGCCTCGCGAAGTTCAAACTTACGACCAAAAACCAGAAATGAGCGAACCTGCAGTTGCTGACGCAGTTGCTAAAGCTGTTCGTGAAGACAAATACGCTTTAATAGTTGTAAACTTCGCAAATGGCGATATGGTTGGTCATACAGGCAATATGCAAGCAGCTATCAAGGCAATAGAAGCTGTTGACGAAGGTGTGAAGAAAATTGCAGAAGCTGCCGACGAAATGGGCGCAGCTATGCTCATCACTGCCGACCACGGAAATAGCGATCAACTATTCGATCCACAAGCCAACGAAGCTCACACTCGACACACCATGAATCCTGTTGAAGTTGTCATTTATGGCAAGGGCTTAGAAGGTTTAAAACTTCGTGAAGGTGGCAACTTAGGCGACATTGCACCAACAGTACTTCAGTTGATGGGTCTTAAACCACCAGCAGAAATGACGGGCAAGTCCCTCATTCTCTCATAAAAAATGGGTGTGGACGCACCACTTTGCGAATAAAGATTTAAATAATGTGAAAGTAGGCAAATTGCCTACTTTTTTTATTTAAATTCGCAACAAGATTAGAATAAACGTGGGAGTCCGAATAGTAAAAACGGGTGTGGTGTGAGTTAAAAGAGATGTTTGCGAGTTGGTGGAATAGTACTAAGTACATTCCACCCGAGCAGACGCTCTTTTAACCACAAGCACCACTGTTGCGAATTTATATACAAAAAGAGCATTCCAAAGGAATGCTCTTACCTTTATATATTAAATATTTCGCAACAGTGGTGCGTCCACACACGTTTTTATAGTATGAGGGAGATGAAGTCGGCATTGTCCTTGCTCTGCTTCATTCGAGTAATTAATGTTTCAGCAATAGCGTCAGGCTTTGCACCAGCCATAGCTCTGCGTAAGAACGATGCAGCTTCAAGCTCGTCGTCGGAAAGTAAAAGTTCTTCTCGGCGAGTGCCAGATGCAGAAATATTTATGGCTGGCCAAATACGCATTTCGGCAATTTTTCTATCGAGAACCATTTCCATGTTGCCAGTGCCTTTGAATTCTTGGAAAATAAGTTCGTCCATGCGTGAACCAGTTTCGATTAACGCCGATGCCAAAATTGTGAGCGATCCAGCTTCTTCTGTGTTTCGAGCTGCAGAAAAAATCTGACGAGGACGCTCTAAAGCTCGAATGTCTAACCCACCCGACATAGTTCTACCACCATTAGCTTTCGATGCGTTGTGAGCTCGAGCCAAGCGAGTTATAGAATCCATAAGTAAAACAACATCTTTGCCAGCCTCAACTAAGTGCTTTGCACGTTCAATAGCTAAATCGGTAGTTCTGATGTGAGTGTTAATGTCTTCATCGTTAGATGAAGCGTAAAGTTCGGCTTCGGGAACATCTATGCGAAAATCTGTAACCTCTTCTGGACGTTCGTCAACAAGAACAATCATCAAGTGGCATTCGGGGTGATTTTCAATAATCCCTATGGCAACGTCTTTCAAGAGAGTAGTTTTGCCAGTTCGAGGAGGTGCAACAATTAAGCCACGAGTCCCCTTACCTATCGGACAAAATATGTCGATTATACGATTTGTAAGTCTACCGTCTTTTGTTTCGAGTCGTAATTTTTCGCGAGGTGCAATGGTTGTCAGGTTCTGAAATGTTGTAAGCTTTCTACGTTCTATACATGGAATACCATCAACAGTTTCAATAAAACGCAATTTTGGGTTTTTATGACCTTTTGCCTGATGAGCTTTGCCAACAATAAAATGGCCTTTTTTTATGTTGAAACGCTGAACTAATTCCTTAGGCACATAAGGATCAGTTGGCTTAGTTTTGCCCGAATGTTTAGGATTTAGCAAAACGCCATTATTATTAGTTGTGGGTGCAAAAATACCGCACACATCTACAATTTGTAAATCATTCATAACTTTTTGAAATAAAGTAATTAAATAAAGGAGCTTTCAGCCTAAATAATAACCATAATTGGCGATAAAATAAATCTCCTTACCTATACGAAACAAAACAAATAAATTTCGTAAAGAATGTATATATGTAAAACATATTCTAAAAAAATCTTCAAGCATATTTTTTAACTAAAAATTGGATAAAAAATGCTTGCATAAACAAAGGTAAAACATACCATACTATATATTATTATCTATATTCTGTTTCAAAATTCCCCAAATATAGTTGGTTGAAATTTGATTTAGAAAAATAACAATATAAATATCGACAAATTTTATTTAACAATAAGAAAGGAAAATAATCATGATTAGCAAAATAGACCATATCGGTATAGCGGTAAAATCGCTTGAAGATTCAATTAAATACTACGAAAACGCACTTGGTTTCAAATGCGAAGGCGTAGAAGAAGTAGCAGAACAGAAAGTAAAAACAGCATTCTTTAATGTAGGTGGTGTTCATATCGAGTTGCTCGAACCAACATCAGAAGATAGCCCAATTGCAAAGTATCTTGAAAAGAATCCACATGGTGGCGTTCATCACGTTGCTTTCAATAGTGGTGATATTATGGCTGACCTCGCACACGCAAAGGAAGCTGGTGTAGCACTCATCAACGAAACTCCAAAGATTGGTGCACATGCAAAGAAAATTGCTTTCTTGCACCCAAAATCAACATACGGCGTACTCACAGAAATCTGCCAAGATGGCGAATGCGCTTGCCACTAATTTCTAAAAACTAAAACTTAAAAAACAAGTAAAATGGCAATATCAAAGAAAAAAATGCAAGAGCTTATCGATAGAAGAGAAATAGCTCTGAACGCAGGTGGAAAAGACAAGCTTGAAGCAAGACGCGCTAAAGGCTTGATGACTGCACGCGACAGAATTATGGCAATCTTCGACGAAGGCTCGTTCCAAGAATTCGGAATGCACGTTCAACATACATGCCACAACTTTGGCATGGAAAAGAAACAGCTTCCAACCGATGGTGTTATCTGTGGTATCGGTTTAGTAGCTGGCAGACCTGTTGCTGCATTCAGCCAAGACTTCACAGTATCGGGAGGTTCCCTTGGTGCAGCACACGCAAAGAAGATTGTTGACCTCATGGAATTTGCCGCACGAAACGGTATGCCAGTAGTTGGTGTAAACGATAGTGGTGGTGCAAGAATTCAAGAAGCAGTTGATTCGCTCTCAGGTTATGCATCAATCTTCCGTCAGAATGTATTGTGCTCGGGCGTAATTCCACAAGTTTCAATTATCGCTGGTCCATGTGCTGGTGGTGCAGCATATAGCCCTGCTTTGATGGACTTCATCATTATGACAGAAAAGAATTCAAACCTCTTTATCTGTGGTCCACAAGTTATTAAGGCAGCAATGGGCGAAGAAGCTCCATTGGAAATGTTTGCAACAGCAAATGCACACGCAACAGTTTCAGGTAATATTCACCTTGTTGCTAAAGACGATAAACATGCACTCGAATTGACTGCAAAGTTGTTGTCGTTCTTGCCATCGAATAATATGCAAGAACCACCACACGATTTGTCGCAACCAGTAGTTCGTGATTATATCCCAGAACTTAACGACATTGTTCCAGAAAACGCAAATGCAGCTTACAATGTAAAAGACGTTATTGCAAAGCTTGTTGACAATGCAGACTTCTTTGAAATTCAAGAATACTTTGCAAAGAATGTTGTAGTTGGTTTTGCACGTATACAAGGTGTTGTAGTAGGTATCATTGCAAATCAGCCTAACTTCAAGGCAGGTTGCTTGGATATCGATGCATCTGACAAGGCTGCAAGATTTATCTTAACATGTAATTCGTTCAATGTACCAATTCTCAACCTCGTTGACGTTCCAGGCTTTATGCCAGGTTTGGCACAAGAACGTGGTGGTATTATTCGCCATGGTGCTAAGATGCTCTATGCATACGCTGCTTCGACAGTTCCAATGATTACATTGGTAATGCGTAAAGCATACGGTGGTGCATATATTGCTATGTGCTGTAAAGAAATGGGTGCCGATATGAACTTTGCATGGCCAACTGCAGAAATCGCAGTTATGGGTGCTAAGGGTGCTGTAAATGTTCTTTATGGTAAAGAACTCAAGGGTATTGAAGATCCTAAAGAAAAAGCAGAAAAGGCACAAAAATATATGCAAGAATATAGCGATAAGTTTGAAAGCCCATACCAAGCAGCAGGCTCTGGTAGAGTTACAGATGTTATCGAGCCAGCAGAATCGCGTGGCGTAATAGCTATGGCATTGAGAACAGTACTCTCGAAGCGTGCAACAACATTGCCAAAGAAAAATGGCAATATTCCACTCTAATATATATAGAAAGAAATAAAAATGTATTTATCAGCACTTATCCCACTTGAACCGAATTGGTCAGAAATTTTGAGCTTTTCGGCAATGGGCTTTTGCGTGGTAATGGTAGTTTTAATGCTTTTGTCGTTGGTAACAACATGCATTGGACAATGCTTTGTTGTTGCCGACAAGCCAAAGGCATCGAAACCATCTCAGGAAAAATCAGTAGCAAAAGCTTCTGATATTCCAGAAGATCACGCATTGGCAATATCGGCGGCAGTAGCAAGTGTAATGCCCGACATCTCTAAAGATGCAGGTGAATTGCTTGCTGTAATTACTGCGGCTGCAGCTGTTGCACTTGAAGAAGAAGAATTCCGTGTAGTGTCGTTCAAGCCAGTTGATTTCAACTATGCAAGACATGGTAGAGAACAAATCTTCAGTGCTCAAAATTATACACCTTTAAAAAACAAATAAAAAAATTAACTAATTAAATAGAAAGAAAAAATTTATGAAAAAATTACGTATTACAATCGAAGGTAAAACATACGAAGTAGAAGTTGAAATTCTCGGTTCGAGAGTAGCATCAGTAGCACCAGTAGCAGCACCTGCACCAGTTGCAGCAGCTCCAGTGGTAGCAGCACCAGTAGTAGCACCTGCAGCTCCAGCAGCAGCACCAAAAGCAGCTCCAGTAGCAGCTGCAGCTGGCGACGTAGTTTGCCCATTGGCAGCAACAGTTAAGAACGTTGCAGTTAAAGAAGGTCAGGCAGTTAAAGCTGGCGACTTGCTCGTAATGCTTGAAGCTATGAAAATGGATACTCCAGTTAATGCAACAGCTGACGGTACAGTATCGAAAATCTATGTAACTGCAGGTCAGAGCGTACAAGAAGGCGAACCACTCATCGGTATGTAATAAAATTGCATGCCGAGTTTTTCTTGGCGTGCATTAAACTTAAACACTAAACATTTACATAAAATATCATGCTTAATAGTTTGATAGAATTAGCATACGAATCGGGCTTTTGCTATGTAGATTGGCGTATGATTGTAATGTGGTGCGTAGTTGCAGTGTTGATGTACTTGGCAGTTTTCCGTCAGTACGAACCATTGCTCCTTGTGCCAATTGCATTTGGTGCGTTATTAGCAAATCTCCCTACAGAAGGCGTGTTGAATAAACCCGCTGGCTACTTAATATCGCCAGTAGAAGGCGTTGTAAAGGTAGTTACAGTAAAAGAAGGCGATACTGCGTTTGCTCCACGTATGATAAAGCAGTTGCCAACAAAGCTATCTGACATAGCAAAGAGCAAAGAAACTGCAACAGAAGATATTAAAGCCTTCTTTAAAATGGTTGAAGATGTAACAAGCAAAGAAGGTCGAAAGGATGTCTTTAAGAAAGCTAAAGGGATTCCAGACCTCATTGCTATTGTATCGCCAACACAATACGAGCCAAAGAAGAAAATAGAAAAAGAATTGAAAGGTTCTAAATTCTTAATAACTTTCAATGGCAAACCATTAGAACTTAATGCTGAAGACCATTTTGTATGGACACAAGCAACAGGTAATGTAGCAACAACTTTGATAAGTGAAGGTCAAAAAGTTGATACAGGTGAGAAACTTGTTGATGTTTATAGTGCACGTACAGGTGGTTTGTATCACTACATTCAATTTGGTGTTCTTTTGGAATTGTTCCCACCACTTATTTTCTTGGGCGTTGGTGCTTTGACAGACTTTGGTCCACTAATTGCAAATCCAAAGATGTTATTGCTTGGAGGTGCTGCACAATTTGGTGTGTTTGCCACATTTATGGGAGCACTCTGCTTGGGCTTTACATCGCCAGAAGCGGCATCAATTGGTATTATTGGTGGTGCTGATGGTCCAACATCAATCTTTATTTCAAATAAGTTGGCACCACACTTGTTGGCACCTATTGCAGTTGCAGCATACAGTTATATGGCACTTGTTCCAATTATTCAACCACCAATCATGCGTTTCTTTACAACTGAGGCTGAACGTAAAATTAAGATGAAAAGTTTGCGTAAAGTTTCGCGTTTGGAAAAACTCATATTTGCATTGGTTGTTACAATTGCTTGTATATTGCTCGTTCCAGACGTATCGGCACTTATCGGTATGCTAATGCTCGGTAATTTCCTCAAGGAATCGGGTGTTTGCGAACGTTTGAGCAAAGCAGCACAAAATGAACTTATCAACGTTGTTACAATTTTCTTGGGTACATCGGTTGGTATAACAATGACAGGCGACAGATTTATTAGAGCAGAAACTCTCTACATTTTGGCACTTGGTGTTGTTGCGTTCAGCTTCTCGACAGCAGCAGGTATCTGGATGGCAAAAACAATGAATTTGTTCTTGAAGGAAAAGATAAACCCATTGATTGGTTCGGCTGGTGTATCGGCAGTTCCAATGGCAGCACGTGTGTCGCAAGTTGAAGGTGCAAAAGCAGATCCATCGAACTTCTTGCTCATGCACGCAATGGGACCAAACGTAGCAGGTGTTATCGGTACAGCACTCGTAGCAGGTTTCTTTATCGCTACCCTCGCCCACTAAAAACTTAAACAAAAATGGCACGCGACTTAAAAAATCCGTGCCTTAATTTTTTAAATAAAAATAAAATGAGCTATAAATATATAACAGCAGAAGAAGCAGCAAGCTTCATTCAAAACGGACAACAAATCGCCATGAGTGGTTTTACTCCAGCTGGCGCTTTAAAAGTAATACCAAAGGCTTTGGCAGCTAAGGCAGAAGCAGAACATGCAGCTGGCAGACCTTTCAAAGTAAGCCTTATTTCAGGTGCATCTACTGGTGATTCTTGCGACGGCGTACTCGCTCGTGCAAAGGCCATCGACTTTAGAACTCCATATCAATCGAACGCTGACTTGCGTGCAGGTGCAAATGCTGCGCCAAACGAAATCAACTTTGTTGATATGCACCTTTCGATGACTCCACAGTTCATGAATTATGGTTTCATGGGAAAAATCGATTGGGCAATAGTTGAAGCAGTTGATGTAAGCGATAATGGTGAAATCTTGCTTTCAACATCGGTTGGTATATCGCCAACAGGTTTGAAACTCGCAGATAAAATCCTTATTGAGCTTAATGAATATCACTCAAAGGCTCTCCGTGGTTTCCACGACATTTACGAAACAGCAAATCCACCAATGCGCCGTGAAATTCCAATTTATAGTGCTGGCGACAGATGTGGTTCGGAAGTTGTAAAGGTAGATCCAAGCAAGATTGTTGGTATTGTACGTACTAACTTGGCTGACGAAGTAAAGCCATTCAAACCAACAGATCCAATTACACAAAAGATTGGTGAAAATGTTGCTGATTTCCTTGCTTCAGAAATGAAAGCTGGTAGAATTCCACCAGAATTTTTGCCAATTCAAAGTGGCGTAGGTAATATTGCTAATGCAGTGTTGGGTGCTTTGGGTGAAAATCCTGATATTCCACAATTCTCGATGTACTCAGAAGTATTGCAAGACTCTGTTATCGATCTGATTGCTCATGGTCATATCAAAACAGCTTCAGCAACATCGCTTACAGTTACACCTGAAAAAATTCAGGAAATCTATGCAAATCCAGATTTCTTCCGTGGCAAAATTATTTTGCGTCCACAAGAAATCTCGAACAGTCCTGAAGTTGCACGTCGTATAGGTATTATCTCTATCAATACAGCTATTGAAGTTGACCTTGAAGGCAATGTAAATAGCTCACACATCATGGGCAAAAACCTCATGAATGGTATTGGTGGCAGTGGCGACTTCACAAGAAATGCCTACATTTCAATCTACACAACTCCATCAGTTGCAAAGAATGGTGCAATTAGCGCAATAGTTCCAAATGTATCGCACTGCGACCATACAGAACATAGCGTAAACATTATTGCAACAGAATTTGGCGTTGCCGACTTGCGTTGCAAAACACCAATGCAACGTGCTGAAATCTTGATTGAAAAGTGTGCACATCCTGATTACAAAGAATTACTCAGAGATTATCTCAAGGCAGTTTCGTGTGGTCATACGCCACAAACATTGGCAAAAGCTTTTGCATTCCACGAAGCATTCGTCAATGAAAAGGATATGCGTTTGGCAAAATTCTAATCATTTTAGTAAAAACAAAAAGCAGTTCAAAAGAACTGCTTTTTTTGTGTCTGGATAAAATAAAAAAGCAACGTTTTACAACGTTGCTTTTGTTTTCTATAAATATAAAAATTACATTTTACCCCAGTGCTTGAGGAGTGTTTCACCGATAACCGATGGAGTATCAGCAACTGCAATGTTAGCATCGAGAAGTGCCTTAATTTTATCTTCAGCACCACCAGAGTTGCCCGAAACAATAGCACCAGCGTGTCCCATACGGCGTCCTTTTGGAGCTGTACGACCAGCAATAAATGCTGCACATGGTTTCTTGCAATTTTCTTTCAACCATTTAGCTGCAATTTGTTCGCCATCGCCACCAATTTCACCAATCATAACAATGGCTTCTGTTTCTGGGTCATCGTTAAACATCTTAACTGCATCGAGATGGCTTGTTCCATTGATTGGGTCGCCACCAATACCAATAACAGTACTTTGACCATAACCCAAGCATGTCAACTGCCATACAGCTTCGTATGTAAGAGTTCCTGAACGGCTAACAACACCAACATTACCCTTCTTATGAATGTATCCTGGCATAATACCAATTTTGCATTCTTCTGGAGTGATTACCCCTGGGCAATTTGGACCAATAAGACGCGACTTACAACCTTTTTGTATCAAACGCGACTTTACAATAGCCATATCCTTAACTGGAATACCTTCTGTAATACAGATAATAAGTGGTACTTCAGCATCGATAGCTTCCAATATTGCGTCGGCTGCAAATGGAGGTGGAACGTAAATTACGCAAGCATTTGCACCTTCTTTGCTTACAGAATCGGCAATTGTATTGAAAATTGGCACTTTTTCGTCGAAGAGCAAACCACCTTTACCTGGTGTTACGCCTGCTACAACATTTGTGCCGTATTCAATGCACTGGCGTGTGTGGAATGTACCTGTATTACCAGTGATACCACTGACAACTACTCTTGTATCTTTATTTATGAGTACGCTCATTTTTTTATCCAGTTAAATGTTATTTGTTTTCTGCTGCAACAATCTTTACGATTTTTTCAGCAGCATCTGCCAATGAATCAGCAGTTGTAAGTTTAATACCACTTTCTGCAAGCATTTGTCTGCCCTTATCAACGTTTGTACCTTCAAGGCGAACAACGAGTGGAAGTGTTAAACCAACATTCTTAACTGCGGCAATAACACCAGCAGCAATAACGTCGCAACGCATAATACCACCAAAGATATTTACCAAGATACCTTTTACATTCTTGTCTTTCAAAAGAATATTGAATGCCTGAGTAATAGCTTCTTCATTAGCACCACCACCTACATCGAGGAAGTTTGCTGGATTTCCACCAAAGTGTTTAATGATGTCCATTGTCGACATAGCCAAACCAGCACCATTAACCATACATGCAATGTTACCGTCTAAAGCAATATAATTCAAACCATACTTGCCAGCTTCAATTTCTTTGGGATCTTCTTCGTGTGGATCACGCAAAGCTTCGAGTTCTGGATGGCGGAAAAGTGCGTTGTCATCGAACGATACTTTTGCGTCAAGAGCAACAATGTTACCTTCATCAGTGAGAATGAGAGGGTTGATTTCAACCATCGAACAATCTTTCTGGATAAAGAGCTTATACAAGCCTGAGAAGATTGCCTTAAACTGTTTCATCATTTCCTTATCACCAAAGCCGAAGAAGAATGCTAACTTGCGAATTTGGAAAGCTTGCAAGCCGATATCTGGATCAATAATCATCTTCATGATTTGATCTGGAGTTTCTTCGGCAACTTTTTCGATGTCCATACCACCAGCAACCGATGCAACTACTGCAACTTTGCTTGATGCTCTGTCCATAAGAATTGACAAATAAAACTCTTTTTTAATGTTCATTGCTTCAGCAAAGAAAACTGTACCAACTACTCTACCAGCAGCTCCAGTTTGTTTTGTAACAATAGTATTACCTAACATTCTTTTTGCTGTTGCAGCGGCTTCTTCGCGTTTAACGAATTTTACGCCACCTTTAAATCCATCGACGAACTCGCCCTTACCGCGACCACCTGCATGAATTTGAGATTTTACAACGACATGATCACCTTTAATTGCGGCGATAGCACTGTCGAATTCTGCTTCGGATTTCACTGCGACACCGTCTTGAACTGGCACGCCGTATTCCTTGAACAGTTGTTTTGCCTGATATTCGTGAATATTCATAATTAGTTCTTTTAATTAGTTAAATACAAATAAAAAAATAAATATCGGCGCAGCACGAAAAACGTTTGTCCGCATTGGCTGTGTCAGATTTTATTATGTAGTTAAATTGTTATGCTGATTTTGTCTAAAATCAAGACTTTTTTGAAAAAATTTTTCATTGCTCAAACGTTTGAGAAAATTCTAAAAAGCAAAACAACAAGAAAACTGTTTAACATTTAAAACAACAATTCTTGTTTGTTTTCATTAGTTTACAAGTATTAGTAATTTCCAACTTTTATTTTTATATTAACTTGCTTATTGTTTGAACAAAAGTATTATCTTGGAAACTCTTTTTTGTAAGGTAAGCATTAGCACCAGCTAATAATCCCCTCTGCTCATCTTCTCTACGATCTTTATAGGATACAATCACAATAGGCAAGTTAGGATAAAGTTTTCTAATTTTTTCAGTAAGCTCGAAACCAGTCATTCTCGGCATATCTATATCCGACACAACTAAATCGTACTTCGATAAACGAACTAAATTCCAACCATCTACGCCATCTACTGCTGTATCGACTTCATATCCGTTATTTTCTAAAATTTTACGCTCAACTTCACGCACGGTTGCAGAGTCGTCAACAATTAGAATTTTTGCAGAATGCTCTTTGTTGGTAGTTGCTTCGTCATCAGATTTTGCCAGTGTGTTTTTTAAATACAAACGCGACGCATGAATTAAGATGTCGTCTATATCAACAATCAAAATTGGCAAACCATCAGCCCCCAATGCAGCCGAAGATACACACGCAATTTTACCGAGCGACGTATTCAACGAACGAACCACAAGCTCTGCTTCACTTGGTAAAGATTCAACAGCAAATCCCCAAAATTTTCCACGTCCAGCAATTACAACAACGTAGATATTTTCGCCCCAACCTTGCAATCCTTCAAACCCTAAAATCTTTGCAGTATCTACTAAGTTTATACGTTTTTTATCTAACAAGAAATAAGTGCCACGTTCGTCGGTTTTAACATCTGAACGCGCCACCATAAGAGTTCTATAAACACTTGAAAGTGCAAACGCGTAAGGTTGACTATCAACAACAACCAAAAGCGACTTCAACACAGAACGTGTTATTGGCAATTTGAGTGTCAATGTACATCCTTTGCCTAATTGCGATTCAACACTTACCGAACCACCAACTTCACGCAACATAGTTTGCACAACATCTAACCCTACACCACGCCCACTAATTTCGGTTACATGTTCTTTTGTTGTAAATGCTGGCAAGAAAAGAAACTCGAAAATTTCATCTTCTTGCATTTGTTCTAAAATTTCTTCGGGAACCAGTTTCCGAGCTAAAATTTTGGCCTTTACTTTTTCAACATCAATACCATTTCCATCGTCAGAAATAGTCAACAAGAACATACCTGCTGAGTGCGCTGCTTTTATGGTTATTTTGCCTACTTCATTCTTATTTTTAGCAATTCGTTCATCAGGTAATTCAATACCATGGTCGCAAGCATTACGCAAAATATGAGTAAGTGGAGCATCTAATTTTTCAAGAATATCGCGGTCGATAGATGCAGTTGCTCCAGAAATTTCAAAAGAAATCTTTTTCGACAACGACCTTGAAAAATCGCGAACCATTTTGGGAAAACGTTGTGCCAAGTCGGAAAATGGTCGCATTCTGCTTTCTAAAACTTCGCGATAAAGTTTCGACGACAATAACACATTCTTTCGGGCGTAATCAGAAAATGCATCAATTGTATTGCGCAACGCCAGAGTCTGTTCTCGTAAAGCCCTACTAACAATCTCTATACGCGACATTGCCGAGCTTTCAACTACCGACACATCGAGCATATTTATAGCTTCTTCTAAGCGATTCGATATTTGCTCGTGTTCTTGCTTTATAGTAGACAACAAATCTTTGAAGCATTCAAACTTTCTGTTTTCGATTAGTCCTTCAGCTGCTAATGCCATTATTGAATTTATATTTTCAATAGCAATTCTCACATAAGACGCCTCGTGAACAGTTGCCAATTTTAAATTTACATTTTCTTTTTTATTAGAGCTTACAATTACTGCATTTGTATTTTTTGAATTTTCTATATCTTGCATTGCTTTTAATAAAGAATTTCTACGCAATACATTTATTTCTGAAAATCCATTTTTACATAGTTCTAAAATAAAATCGGCACACTTAAAGAAAACATCAACAGAGTTTTCGTTTAACGATATTTTATCGTTCAAACTTGCCGAAAAACAATTTTCCATTTGGTGTGTAAGCTCTACAATACTATCTAAACCAACAGCTCTCGAAGCACCTTTTATACTATGGCTAGCACGCATTAAGGCTTCTAACTTACTTTTTGAATGGTAATCGTTTTCAAGTTCAACAAGAGTATTTAAAACAAACTCAATTTGTTTTGAAACTTCAACCACAAAAAGCTCTTTCATAGATACATCTATATTTGGTCGCTCTACATTTTCATCAGTAATTTTTTTTGGTTGAACATCAACTGTTAATCTACGCAATAACGGAGTACTTACAATACTCATTATGCGTTCTGCCCTACAATCAATCCCCGATTCTATTTCATCTGGAGCCAACGCTGATATTTCTTCAAGTATTTTAACACACTCGTGAGCATTTGAATCGCAATCAACGAACAAATTTTTCTGAGCAAAAAAATCTTCTAAAAAAGCAAACAATGATGCTAACTCAACAAATCCAACAAGCTTAGCACTCGATTTTAAAGAACGTGCAACATTCTCGAACATAGACGCATCGGCATCGGCATTAAAAGCCGATTTTATAATGCCACAATTAGAACGCAATTCGCCCAAGAATAAGTCGAGAATAAATCTATCGTTTTTCATATGCGTCGGTTTATAATTGCACTTGTTAAAAGTTCTATATCAAGAACGTTGATATTTTTTAAATTGTTTACCGAAAAACTTTCGCACACAAACCTACGCGAAACATCAGCAACTTCAACTATTTTTGCTTCATCTACTTTTCTAACACCTAAAACGCTCTCGGTTTTAAACGCAAAATTTTCGCCACCAAATTTACATAAAACCATTAATCCATTTTCAGTTTCTGGTTTTACTAAAGAAAACGTACTATAAATATCTATAACTAAAACCAATTCGCCATTTATATTTGATATACCTTCTATTGCGTTTCCAGAGCGATGTGGAATTCTATGAACTTCTGAAATAGGTGTAATTTCGCCCACATAATTTGGCGACAACGCAAAATACAAATTAGCACATTTAAAAATAAAATAAGCCTTTCCTGATTGTTTAAATTCATCAGCTGAATTTCTTACAGCAGGAAGTTTTGGTAATACATTTGTTTGCAAGTGTTGGGTTGCCGCATTTTCGTAAGTTGCACAATTTCTACAATGGATAACATTTCCCAACTGCGAACACGTGCAATCGCCCCACAGCCCCTTTTCAGCCCAACATCGTTGTTTCAAACCATCTGCCGACATATCACTGCTGAGCTCCTTTTAGCGAATCAACTGTAATCTCCATTTTGCGAACCTTTTCAGACAATCTTTCCGACGCCGACATCAATTCTGCACGCAAAGTATTTATAGACGAAACAGAATCGGCAAGTTCGTTAAGTAAGTCGAAAGCTTTTTCGGTTTCCATTACATTTGTCGAAGAATTTTTTGCCAACAAATCAGTTGCTGGAATTGCAGTTTTAATTTGTTCAACAACCATATCTATATTGTTGATTATTTTTGAATATTTAGATGTAAAGTCGTTGAGGTTTTCAAGCAAGCGCCCTGATTCTGCAGAATCGTAAGAAATAGCGTTTTCAATATCACGAACAATGTTTTTCATATCGACCGACGACATCGATATGTTTTCTGACAATCTACTAATTTCACGAGCAATAACCGAAAAACCACTACCATACTTGCCCGATTTTTCAGCTTCTATGGAAGCATTTAACGAAAGTAAATTAGATTCATCTGAAACTTTTGCAATATCGGAAGAAATCCCCGTTATGC
Organism: Verrucomicrobiaceae bacterium; assembly: GCA_015061955.1. Taxonomy (GTDB): domain Bacteria; phylum Verrucomicrobiota; class Verrucomicrobiia; order Opitutales; family Intestinicryptomonadaceae; genus Merdousia. The sequence continues at coordinate 66,067 of SUVO01000012.1, read as the reverse complement.
CTTTAACTCTGTCGTTGACATTTGCATTTCTACGCATAGACGATGTTGCATTGCGCGAAAACTCAGCAACCAAATCTTCAACATACGTTATATCTTTACGAACATTTTCGCTCAAATCCAATGCCCCAGAAATTGAATTTTCAAGCTTATCAATATTCAAACGCACGCCTTTATTACCTTCTAAGGCAGCCTTTAAAGCGTTTGAAATTTTAACTGATTGTAAGTCGATAGAGTTTGATTGGAATGCGTAATTTTCCAAGGTTTGAGTTATATTTTTAGATGTTTCGGAAAGGTCGTTTTGCAAATTCTTAACATTTTCAAAGACCGACGAAACCTTTTTGATAGCTTTAGAAAGCGATCTTGCCAACCTACCACTTTCATCATCAAAAGTTTTGTTCGATACATCTTCAAAAACACCAACAGCCATATTGTCTACTACATTTCTGCATCGGGCAATTCTGCGTACAAAACGGGAAATCATCATATACCCTAAAATACTCAAAACAACAACAAACCCAACAAGCATAAAATATCCCAACATAGACGATGCCGCCACGCTGAAGAAATCAATCTCTGGCCGAATATGAACAACCAACCACTTACCTGCTCTGACATGCGAAAAATCTACAAAATATCGGCGTCCACTCTTATTATCTTTATAAATTAAAACTTTCTTTTCAGATAAATCAGCTACAACATTTGTTTTAGATTGCGAACACGCATAACGCAAAATTTCGGCATAAAAACTATTATATTGCGTTAGGTCTATCTTCCCAACAATAGAATCGTCGCGAACAAGAAACCCTTTATCTTCTCGCAAAAAATTTTGTACAAGGTTGCCAGCATTATCGGTATAAAAATCACCAACAGCTATTGACTTTATGTTTTCAAATTTGCTTGATGCAATCACACGTTCTTGCTGACTAATCAAGAAATACTCTTCGTCACCCGATGTTCGCATAGATGATAAAACCGATTGAACACGCGACATATCACTAACAAAAACTACCTGACCAGAAAATCTACCATCCGACATAATAACCGATGCATATTCAACAATCATATTCTTACCATTAGATATATATGGCTCGGTTACAACATACAAATCTTTCTCGCCAGCTTCAACACGTTTACGCAAAGCAGCCGAATACAACGAAACTTCATTTTCATATAAAGGCGACAACACTAAATCGCCATCGGGCTTGCTCCATAAAGCAACAAATCTGCCACCTTCAGAAGCGGCAATCCATTCATCTATAGATGTATCGGTTTTGTTTGCCGAAAAGTCATAAGAATCTAACGCACCATCTGAATATGCGTCTTTGCCATCACGGATATTTTTCAATCCTAAATCGGCACGAAAGTCATTAAAATCAGCATTTATTGAATACGAAATCCCAGCTCCTGAAAATGTAGGGAATGCCTCTAAAAGTTTTCGCATCATTTTCACACTCGAGACACGATTACCAAAAAGTATTTCAGCCGAAACCGATGCGCTTTTAGCAACCGATATACCACGAACATTTTCAGCCGATACTTTGTCGGCAACAATTTCAGTATCTAACACAAACCTATGTTTTGCCGATGCGCTCAACAAAGAAAAGTTTTTTGACGATGTATAAATAGATACCGCAATAGAAACAACCAATAACGGCAACACTACATATATAATAAACTTTAGTCTAATACCCATAAAAAAACACTTTTATATACAATATATCTTATACTTTAGCATTTGTCTTGCAAGCATAAACACCAAATTTGCTACCACAAATAAAATAAACAATAAACCTTTGCTTAATTTAGAATTTAGCAAGTAGATATCTATTCGAGCTAAAACTTTTTCTAAATTTCTATCTTGATTTTCACGCTGATATTTTGCGACTAATTCTAAGTTGAGGTCAATCACACTCGTTTCATTATCGCTTAGACGGCTTTGGATGCTTCGAGTAAAAGATTGACCTCTTCTTGTATATGTATTTCTGCTAAAAAGAACTTAATATTTCCCAATGCTTTGTTGTTGATATTTAATTGTGGATACAGCGGTGATTGACGAAAAATTCATCTAAAGAAATCAGACATAACTCTCAACCGTAGTAAAATAGGCACAAAGAAGCTCGCTAACCTTTAAAAATAGCGAGCTTGCACAAAAAAAATCGGTGGCGCGCCTGGAGAGAGTCGAACTCCCAACCTTCTGATCCGTAGTCAGACGCTCTATCCAATTGAGCTACAGGCGCAACACCGATTTAATAAATTCAGTAGTCTGCATATATTCAAACCAAATGCAAGCTTTTTTTTAAAAGATTTACATATTTTTTACAAAAACAAGCATCATCTTTTTATAAATGTTTAAAATATCTAAAGTAATGTCTTTTTTTACAATAGATTTTTTTATAAAATATTGTACTATTGTTATCCTATTTTTACTTTTAAATTTAACAAATTATGAAATTCATAAAATTTAAGCCCATATATTTTAATAGAATTTGGGGTGGCTCAAAACTAAAAGAAATGTTCAATCGCAACATTCCCAACAACGCAAATATAGGCGAAAGTTGGGAAATAACAGATCGCCCCGAAGCAATTTCTATTGCTACAAACGGACAATTTGCAAACATCTCGTTAGCCGACATTATAGCTAACAATCAACAATACATTATGGGTAAACAATGGAACAAACCATTCCCCATATTAGTAAAATGGATTGACGCAAATCAACCATTAAGCATTCAAGTACATCCCAATACTAATACTGCAAAAATACTGAATGCCGAAAGTAAAAACGAAAATTGGTTTATTGTTCAATCGCAAGAAAATTCAACCATAATTGCAGGTTTTAAGCCTTCGGTAAAGTCGGCAAGTACAGAAAACCTTACCGATGGCAAATGGTTGCGCGAAAATCTCAACGAAATCAGCACAAAGAAAGGCGACTCCATCTTCATAACAGGAGGTTGCGTTCATGCAATTGGTAAAGGAAACTTAATCTTGGAAATTCAAGAAAATTCCGACACCACATATCGCCTATACGACTGGGATAGACTCGACGACAACGGAAATCCTAGAAAACTTCACATAGATCAATCTGCTAAGTGTATAAATTTTTCTTCGCCAATTTCAGTAATCGAAACTAACCAGAACTGCCCTATCAAGCAAAATGCAACATTAGAAAACGCATCAATTTTATGCAATTTCGAGTTATTTGAAATTCGTCATTTAAAAATGTCTAAAAATGCAACAATAGAACTTCAAAATGGCGAAGCAAAAATTATATCGCTTGTACAAGGCACTTTGATTGACGACGAAAACAATTCTATTTTTTGTTCAGAAAATGTATTGCAACCTTCTGCCGAAACTTTAAAGCTTACTGCATTAGAAGATTCCGAAGTTTTAATAACAAAAATAAAAATTTAAATTATGAACTTTTCAAACGACCCACGAACAATATTTACACTCGATGCAGGTGGCACAAACTATGTTTTTACTGCAATAAAGGCTTGTCAAAAAATTGGCGAACAAATAACACTGCCTGCCGAGGCCGACAATCTCGACAAAAGCATAACAAATATCAAACGTGGCTTTGCGATACTTGCCGAAACCACACAAACAAAACCATCTGCAATTAGTTTTGCTTTCCCAGGACCAGCCGACTACGAAAACGGTGTTATTTTCAATATTGGCAATATACCTGCATTCGCTGGTGGTGTGGCTCTTGCAGATATTCTTCAAAACGAATTTAATGTTCCTGTTTTTATAAACAATGATGGCGATTTGTTTGCGTATGGCGAAGCTATGGTTGGTACATTACCATCAATAAACCAAACTCTAAAATCAAATGGGAACCCCAAACGTTATAAAAACATTTTTGGAATAACACTCGGTACTGGACTTGGTGGTGGATTTGTAATTGATGGCAAATTATACACTGGCGATAATTCTAATGCATCAGAAATTTGGCTTATGAAAAACAAATATAACGCAACATCGTTCGCCGAAGAATCTGCGTGTATTAGAGCTATCCAAAAATCGTATGCAAAGTATGCAAATATTGACGACTACAAAAAATATTCGCCCAAAGATATAGAAGACATAGCCTTTGGAAAATTATCGGGTAATATTCAAGCAGCACAAAAAGCATACGAAGATATGGGAGAAGCATTAGGTGATATCTTATGCGAAATCATAAGAATTACCGATTCGATAGTTGTTATTGGTGGTGGTTTAAGTTATGGATACAAACTCTTTATGCCATCTTTGATAAAAGAAATGAACGCTCAACTTCAAAATGCCGACGGCAAGCAATTCCCTAAACTTGTTCAAAAAGTTTACAATTTAGAAGACGAAACACAACTTAAAGAATTTGCAACAGGAGGTATGAAAGAAGTTAAAGTATATGGTTCAACCAAAACAACATTTGCTACTTCGGAAAAACGCGTTGGTGTTTGTATATCGAAACTTGGAGCAAGCAATGCTGTTGCAGTAGGTGCTTATGCATTTGCTTTAAATAAATTAGACAACAAATAAAATTCACACACATATATGAAAAAATTAATAATATCGCTAATTATATCAGCTATCCTATTTGGATGTGTTGGAAACAACACACTTAAAAACACAAATTCAAAACCATTGGCAAATGGCGAGAAAATGGATTTATCGTGGCAAGTAGGTTGGGCAAAGACATCAACAGAAGCTCCGAGCGAATTTGTACCGGCAAAAGTTCCAGGGTCGGTTCAAATCGATATTGCAAAAGCTAAGAAAATTCCATCGTATCACTTTGGTACAAATGCTGATTTGTATCAGTGGATGGAAGATATGCACTACACATATAAAACAACTTTCAATAAACCTACTCTCAACAAAAACCAACGCCTTTTTATAAATGGCAAAGGTGTAGATTATAAATATCAGATTTTAGTAAATGGTAAAAAAGTTTACGAACACGAAGGAATGTTCAAAGGCTTTCAAATTGATATAACCGAAGTCCTTAATATTGGCGAAAACACTTTAGAAGTAAAAATTGAACCAGCACCAAAAGCATTTCCTGATAAAAAATTTGGGTTTCACGGCTATAGAGCAAATGCTTCAAAATCGGCAAAACCACCTGTAAGCTATGGTTGGGACTGGCACCCTCGCCTTATTCCACTCGGGATTTGGGACGAATTTTCAGTAGAAGCTCGCGATGTTTCAAACATAACATACGCAGCACTTACATATAAAATGTCGGACGATTTAAAAGTTGCACATCTAAAGTTAAATCTCGAAGGAAACAACATAAAAGATTGCACATACTCTTGGGAACTAACCGACAAAGATGGTAAATGTGCTATGCAACAAAACGGAACAATTTTAGACAATTGTATTGTAATAGACGAAGGTGCATTTAATAATCCTAATTTATGGTGGACTCACGACCATGGAACTCCATATCTATACACTTGGAATTTAACCCTTTTTACTGCCGATGGAAAAAAGCTTCAAACAATATCTGAGAAAATCGGTTTTAGAAAAATTCGCTTAGTAATGAATGAAGGCGAATGGAAACGCAAAACAAATACAAATCGTGTAAATCAGTGCAACAAAACCCCAATGCAAATCGAGTTAAACGGAAAACAAATTTTCGCGAAAGGCTCGAATTGGGTAAATCCAGAAGTGTTCTTTTCTGAATTAGACAGAAAACGCTACCAACCACTTATCGATATGGCAGTTGAAGTAAACTTCAATATCTTTAGAATTTGGGGAGGTGCAATAGTAAATAAAGATAGCTTCTTCGACCTCTGCAATGAAAAAGGTATCCTTGTTTGGCAAGAGTTCCCATTGGCTTGCAACTATTACCCCGACGACGAACAATATGTAAAAGTTTTGGAAGATGAAGCCCGAGCAGTTGTAAAGCGAGTTCGTAAAAATCCATGTGTTGCAATGTGGTGTGGTGGAAACGAGCTTTTCAATAATTGGTCGAAAATGTCGCCACAGTCTATTCCACTGAGAATGTTGAATGCAGTTTGTTTGGAACTTGATCCAGAAACACCATTTAATTATACATCGCCTCTCATTGGAATCGGACACGGACACTACAAATTCCGTCCCGATGAAAAATACGATGTAATGACAGAGTTTGCTTTAAACGATATGGTTGCATATACAGAATTTGGTGTAAATGGAGCAGCTTCAGTTGATGCAATAAAGCGTTGTATTCCAAAAAATGAATTGTTCCCATTGAAAGAAACTCCATCGTGGGTTGCACACTTCGGAACAGGTTTCTGGGGCGATGGCTGGATTTTCTTGTCCGACTTAGAACGCTATGTTGGTAAGATAAAATCGCTTGAAGAAATGGTTGAAAATAGTCAGTTTATGCAGGCTCAAGGTTATAAAGCTTTGTTTGAAGAAGCACGTCGCCAAAAGCCACACTGCTCTATGGCTATAAATTGGGACTATAACGAAGCTTGGACAGTAGCCGCTGGCAATGCACTTGTTGAATATCCAGCAACTCGTAAACCAGCATTCTACACAGTAAAAGATTCATGTCGACCAGTTGCAATCAGCGCAAAATTCAACTCAATTATATGGAAAAGCAAAGACGAAATGCCCATTGAAGTTTGGTTGCTAAACGATACTTTTGAAAAAGTTAATTCGGGCGATATCGAAATTTTCGTACGCAATGCTGGTATTGAAACAAAAATTGGCGAAGTAAAAGGAAAAACGACAGACGTAAATCGCAATGTAAAATTAGGTAATATAGTGGCAAAACTTCCTAATTTTAAAGGAAAACGTTTTGAAATTATACTAAAGTCAAAAACAAATCCAAAATTCAATTCAACATACGGATTTATCGTAAATAAATAAATAAATAAATAAATAAAACCCCGACACTAGTGTCGGAGTTTTATATTGACACTTTTTATATCCAAAATATAAACCACACCTATGAAAACAACAAATATATTCATATTATTATCTGTTATCATTAGCTTGTTTACAGGCTGTATTACATCTAAAAATGTGCAAAAAGCTCCGTTAGATGAAGCCCTTGTAGCTCCTCAAATTATCAAAGCTAAAGGTAAATATACCAAGGGAACAAAACCATTTCAAGGAATACCAAGTATAGCTACTACAGCCTCAGGAAAGCGTCAAATTTTGGCATGGTACGGGAATACTCCTAACGAGATGTCGGGCAACTACATAATGGTTGCGTATGGCAATAATAATAAATGGCAAAATAAAGTAGATTTAATTGTAAAATCGCCTCACGATGATTGCGTACGCTTGTTCGACCCTGCCCTATGGCGTTCACCAAGTGGCGACATTTGGCTTTTCTGGGCTCAAGCAAAAGGAACTTATAATCATGGAGGTACTATAAATAAAGAACTAAAAGGTGCATATGATCGCCGAGGTGGTGTATGGTACTCTGTCTGTAAAAATCCAGATGATGAAAATCCACAATGGTCAGCGCCCAAAAGACTTTGCGATGGTGTTATGATGAATAAACCTATCGTTTTGAAAAATGGCAAATGGGCATTTCCTGTGTGTGAATTTTATAATGTTAATATAAACGATTTAAAAACAAATGAAGAAGGTGCCAAATTGTATGTGTCGGATCCCGAAGCAAAAAATTTAAAACTTGTAAATTCAATACGAGTACCAAATTCACCATACACAGAACATATGTTTGTTGAAAAAAATAATGGCGATTTGTGGTTACTTTCTCGCACACATCCAAGTCGTAGAGCATGCTCTACAAGAGCTTTACCATACGCATATGGGAATGTAGGTATCTTAGAGGCTATATCAAAAGACGGAGGCAAAACCTTTGATGCACTAAAGCCTTCACCAATTCCACATACTGGCTCAAGATTTTTCATCTATCGCTTAAAATCGGGCAACTTGATACTTGTAAAGAATTATGCCGATGATGAAAAATGGTTAAAAGGGAAACCTCGTGATAATTCAAATAAGGGTGGATACCCCCGCGAAAAGATTGTAGTTTACCTTTCAAAAAATGATGGTAAAACATGGCAAGGTGGCTTGATATTAGATAATAGACGAAACGTTTCATATCCAGATGCCGACCAAGATGATAACGGAAATATCTACGTTTGCTTCGATTACGAACGTTATAAAGAACAAGAAATATATGTAGCAAAAATTACAGAAGCCGATATATTAGCAAAGAAAATTTCTGAACCATCAGAACCTGCAAAAATAGTAAATAAAGCTGAATAAAAAATAAGTATATTTTATAACAAAAGCATTCCATACGGAGTGCTTTTTTTGTTGTAAGAAAATCACAATAAAAAATAGTATAGGAACACAAAAAAAAACGTTTTTTTATATGTTGAACACCGAAGGAGATTGCTTTGCAATACTTCTTTGACTAACTAAACTAAATAAGCTTGCTCTATAAAAGTGCGTTTTTAGCTACAAGCACCACGAGGGCAAGCTAAATACAAAAAAGGCAATTCCAAAGAATTGCCTTTCATCATTATAATAAAAAATATTGCCCTCAGATTAGAATCAACGTAAGAAACAGAAATAAAAAACGGGTGTGGTGTCTGCTAAAAACGTGCTTTTGCGAGCGTGAGCGACCTGTGGTCGTGAGTCGAAGCAAAAGTGCGTTTTTAGCTACAAGCACCACGTGGGCAAGCTATATACAAAAAAGGCGTTTCAAGAAACGCCTTTTACCATTATATATTAAAATATTTGCCCACGTGGTGCGTCCACACCCGTTTTTTTAAGAGTCGAGAGAACGATACGCACGCATAAGCTTGCGCTCACCTTCAAGAGATTTGTCGCTCAATCGATGCTCCATTCCCAAAATACCAGTGTAGCCAAGCCCCATAATGTGCTTGATTAAGTTGTGATAGTTAATCTCGCCCGAAAGAGGTTCTGTGCGAAGAGGAACGTCGCCAAGGTGGAAATATGCAATTTGATCGAAATGCTTTTCAATGTTACGGAACAGATTTCCTTCGTCGGTTTGTTGGTGATAAACATCGAAAAGAATTTTGCAAGATGGACTATTGATAGCTTTGCATAATGCGTATGCTTGTGCAGTTTTCTTCAACCAAACACCATGGTGATTTACATGGCAAAGAGGTTCGAGAACCATTGTAACGCCATAAGACTCGCATATTTTTGCCATTGGACGAAGATGATCCATAACGTTTGCAAAAACATCCATATCTAAAAGATGTTCATGAAGATAACCTGGAACAACAGTCATCCACTTTGCTCCGATTTTCTTTGCTAATTTTGCAGCATTTTCTACTGCTTCTGTTGAATGAGCAATTGCGGCAGATTTGTCGGCTTTTTTTGAATCGCCAATTTTATTTTCAGTCAATACAAATTTGCCTTTGAGAGGCACAGTGAACACCCCAAATTCCATACCATATTTTTTTGTGGCATTAAGAATAATCTCTTGATCTTCAGGTTTGCGACGATAAAAATCGTTGTCTTCGTAAGCGATAAAGCCGAGCTTACCAAGGAAGTCCATTTTCTCGGCAATAGTCATGCCTTTGTAGGAAACGGGAAATAAATTTGTCCATGAGTAGATATTTGGAGCAAATTTAATCTTAAATTTTTTAGGATTTGGATCTACATTTTTTATAGCTTCGTCAATTTTTGAGCCAGAAGCAAATAAATTTTGCGTTCCCATAGTGCCGACCAAAGCCGATGCTGTTAACGATTTAAATAGGAAATCACGTCTGTTCATATATACCTTTCTAAGTTAATTCACGCTGAATTTGTTCTAAAGATTTGTCTTTTGTTTCTGGAATTTTCATCGCAAAGAAAAAAGTTAATACCGACATTATTCCGAAAAATCCAAACAAAAGTCCAGAATAATCTTCTGCAAAAATTGGGAAAGCCCAAGTAATAGCTGCACACCAAAACCAGTGAGTCATACTACCTAAGACTTGTCCTTTTGCTCTAACACTCGTTGGGAATACTTCAGAAATCACTACCCATATAGTAGCACCTAACGACATTGCAAACGATGCCAAAAAGCCCATCAAACAAATCATCATATATAACCCACCACATAATTGGGTTAATTTGTATTCAGCTCCCCAAATCGAAGGTAGTTGAGGATATTCAAAACCTAATGCAACTGCAAATAAAAATATTGTCATAAAGATAGAGCCAACAAAAAGTAGAACTCTGCGACCAAGTTTATCGATTAAAAACATACCAAGCATTGTAAAAATAAGGTTTGTTACACCCAACGGAATAGATTGAAGCATTGCCGATTCTTGCAATACACCTGAAGACGCAATAATGCGAGGTGCATAGTAGTTTATAGCATTTATGCCCGAAAGCTGATTTAAAGTAGCAATCAAAAAAGCAATAGCGATAGGTTTCCAGTATTTGAATTGAAATAGAGCCTCGCCAAATTGAGTATTTGCAAGCGATAGTTTAATATCGTTTAAATCTTTTTCAATGTCTTCACCACCTACAATAGTTAAAACTTTTTTAGCATCTGAGTCTCTATTTTTGAGTGCTAACCAACGAGGACTTTCAGGAACAGTAAATAACAATATAGCAAACAATAATGCAGGAATACCTTCAACACCTAACATCCAAAGCCAATCGTTTTCAATTCCATATAAGAAATAGTTTGAAATGTATGCACTAACTAAACCTAATACAATGTTGAATTGAAAAAATGCAACAAAACGACCACGCCATGCTGATGGAGAAATTTCAGCTATATACATAGGACCAACAACAGAAGATGCCCCTACTGCAAGGCCTCCTAAAAATCTGAAAAATACAAACGCATACCAATTCACAATAACAGCACAGCCTATTGCCGAAATAAAATACATGTACGCAATAAATTTCAGGCATTCCAATCTACCAAATCTCTCAGCAGGTTTCCCACAGAACAATGCGCCAATCAGCGTACCAATAATTGCCGATGCCATTGTAAAACCGTGCATAAAGCCACTTAATTGATAAACCTCTTTTATGCTTTTTTCGGCACCCGATATGACAACAGTATCGAAACCAAATAAAAAGCCACCTAACGATGCCACAAAGGCTATCCAAAACATAAATTTTTTTATAGTATTTTTCTGCATAATTTATCCTTTTTACTCAACACCAAATTCAATTCTATTTATAATGTGATCTTGATAACATTCGTCAAGCTCGACAAAATAGCCACTCCATCCCCAAACTCGAACAATTAAATTTTGATAGTTTTCCGGATGAACTTTTGCATCTAAAAGTTTACTTTTGCTAATTGTATTTAGTTGTAATTGATGACCTCCTAACACAACAAAAGTACGAACTAACATTGCTAATTTTTTTACAGCTTCATCGTTGCGAAAAACCGATTCATCAAACTCTAAAGTTAAAGGTCCACCATTGGCAACACGAATTAAATCTGGTTTTGCAAACGATTTTATAACCGAAATAGGACCTTTCTGTTTTATAAAAAGGCTGGGCGAATAATTTGCTGGTAGTACATCACCCTTCCGACGTCCATCAGGAGTTGCATCTAAGTCTTTTCCATGCCAAACATAATACATTGCAGTACCTGTTCCAGCTCTATAAATGCCACCACGTTCATTTTTTACACCATCGAAAGCATCTGCAAATGAATTCAATAAACGTGTTGCAAGCGAATCAACAAAATCATCGTCTTGTCCCATTTTAGGAGCATTGCGAAGTTTTTCAAAAATTTCTTGCGCATTAATAAAATTATTTTTTAAAGCTTCAATCAGTTCGTTTGGCGATATACTTTTTTCATCAAAACAAAACTTTTTAATGCTTGCTAATGAATCCGTTGCCGACGCTAAACCAGTACCATGAATACCATAATTGTTGTATTTCATTCCTGCCGAAATATCAACTTTACGTTCTATTGCACAATCTGACAAAATAGACATTATCGGAGACGGCTTCATATAAAGATTTTTATGACATTCAACCATAGCCGAACAACGCTTTTTTATTTCGGCTTCCACAAGTGCATAAAACTCTTCAAAACTATTGCACTTATTGAGGGCTTGTAAATTTACACACACGCAATCGATAAACGAAAGAGCATCTATATTCGGTATGTCTAAGCCACATTTAGGAATTATAAATTCCCAACAAGCTGCAACTACATATTCATGAGCATCGAGTTCCGAATATCCCCAACGTTTTAGAGCTGGAATTACAATATCGTCGTTGCTATATTGAGGAAAACCTAAACCTATTTTTGTAAGTTGCGATCCTTTTTCGAAAACTTCTAAAGGTGTTTTTGCATCTACACGAATATTTATTTTAGGATCTATAAGTTCAAGCTCATAACTAGCACGCAATGCCATTTCGGAAATATCGTTAAACAAATACTCACCACTTGCCGAACGACCACCAAGCACTAAACTTTGTCCATTGTCTCCCTGTTGCATGCCGATATATAAATCGCTATCTTTATTGCATGTGAGGAAAAATTCTTCGAGAATATCAAACACTTCTTCCTTAGAACAACCATTTTCAATATCGTATTGATAAAATGGCAAAAGATATTGGTCGAGCCTACCTAAAGTATTGTGATAACTTCCAGAAGCCCATGCCGAAAAATGCAAAATGCGTAAAAGTTGAACAGCTTGACGAAAACTTTTTGCGCCATTGTTGCGAATAGCTCGTAGAGTTTCTGCAATATCGCTCGTACCTTGTTTATCAGCTTCAACAATATACCTATCAATTAATCGCTGAATAGCTTCAATACACTCGATTACCGACGTTAAGAAAGTTTTTTCTTCCTGATTTGCATTTTCCAATAACGACTTTGCTAAATCTTTGCGAGCTTGCAAACCTTCGTGAAGAACACGCTCATAATCGGCAGATATATTGAAAACTTCGCCTTTCTCAGCCAAGAAATGTTTTCCCTTAATCAACGTCAATTCGTCTTCTGTAAAATAATCTGGAACCGATTTTATAGTTCTGGTAAACACAATTTTTTCATGTGGTAAAATAACTGGAATTTCAGCGTCTAAAAAAGCAGAAAACATTTTTCCAGCTCGCTCCTGAGCAGATAACCCAAGTTTCGCAAATTTAACAGCTAAAGACGATAACCCAATATCTTCTGGATTGCGTCGAAACTCGTGATGAGATTTGTCAATTATTATATATTTTTTTAAGGCCTTTATTGATTCATTCATAACACAATATATGGAATGTTAAACTTTGAAAACATATCGTGAACTAAAGGTTTTTTATGAGCATCAAAATCTGGATTATATGCTCTATCTAACCAAGCATATTTTGCGCCAGCCGATGTATTATAAGTTAGAAGTTCCACCCTAAATAATTTTTTTGCATCTTTTAAAAGTTCTGCAACAGCTTGCATATTTTCGATAGAATCGTTAACGCCAGCAATTAAAGGTATACGCACAACAAACTCGGTTTGTAAACTACATAAACCCTTTATGTTTTGCAAAATTTTATCATTATCAACACCTGTGTATTTTTTGTGCAAAAAACTATCAATAACTTTACAATCTACCAACATAAAATCGGCAAGCTCTACTGCCTTTGTAAAAACATCGCTATCGGCAAAAGCACTTGTTTCTATGGCAATATGCACACGTCCCTTCAATAAACGCATTGTTTCAAAAAGGAAATCGGCTTGCGATAACGGCTCACCACCAGTGAAAGTTACCCCACCATCATTTAGCGAAAAAATTTTCTCGTTACGCAAAATTTCAGTTGCTAAATCGGAACTTGAAATTGTTTTACCACACAAAACTTTGCCAGTTTTTTTATTTAACCATTGAGGTGTAAACTCTTGTCCCTCTGGATTATGACACCATTGACAGCGCAACGGACAACCTTTTAAGAATACGGTAGTGCGTATACCCGGGCCATCATTTATTGCAAATTCCTCAATACTGAAAATGGTGCCAACCATAGCTATCTACTTGCGAACCGAAAAAACATACTTACAAATATGCTTATATGTTTCACCTTTGCGTAAGAGTGTAGACGGGAAATCAGGGCGATTTGGCGAATCAGGATAATGTTGAGTTTCTAACGCCAACGATGCCCTGCGATTATAAATTGCGCCCCATTTACCAGGAGTTCCAGTAAAGAAATTACCACCATAAAATTGCATTGCCGGTTCAGTTGTATAAACGCTCAAAACACGACCACTTACAGGTTCAAAAACTTCGGCAGCAAATTCCAACGCATTTGGCGTTGTTTTGTTCAGAACCCAGTTATGATCGTAACCATTGCCACGTTTAAGCTGAATAAAATCGCTATCTACACGTTCGCCAATTACGGTTGGTTTGCGAAAATCAAGTGGAGTTCCTTCAACCGAAGCTGGCTCACCCTCTGGAATTAGAGTATCATCAATAGGCGTGTATTTGTCGGCATTTATCTGCATAACGTGGTCGTTTATATCGCCAACGCCAGCACCATGCAAATTGAAGAACGAGTGATGCGTAAGATTTACATGAGTATCGGCATCCGAAGTTGCAGTGTAAGTAATGTCGAATTCATTTGCATCATTGAGCGAGTAAATCATATCGACAGTAAGTTCTGCTGGATAACCTTCATCGCCATCTGGAGAAATCAAACGCAAATGGAGTTTAGTTTCGGTTGCTTCAACCACGTCCCAAACTTTCATATCGAAACCATTAAAACCACCGTGTAAAGAGTTTTTGCCATCGTTTACAGGAACATTGTAAACGGTACCATTTAAAGTAAATTGCGAATTTGCAATTCTGTTACCAAAACGACCAATAGTAGCCCCCAAGAAACGTTCGTCTTTGAAATTTACATATTCATCGAGAGTTTCCTTACCGAGAACAATATCGACAAACTCGCCATTTTTGTCTGGAGTAAAAAGCTCTACAACCCTACCACCGAAGTTTGTAACCGACATCTCGATACCATTTTTGTTTTTGAGAATGAACAACCCGACTTTCTTGCCGTCAATAACAGCATCAAAATCGGCTGGATTTACTTTAGATAATGATGTTTTCATAATTACAGGAATTAAATTTGCTAAGGAATAACCTAATAAAACCCTTATAAATTGCAAACCTATTTTGTAAAAAACATATTTACCATTACCTTATTATAAACAAAAAACAGCTTTAATTAAAGCTGTTTTATTTTGTTAGAACGATGAATTTACATTAGCTATAAAATAGTTAATAATCAACCATAAAGCTACCAAACCACCTATTCCTATTAAAATTGAATATACTATAAACTTCATTTTATTTTCTTCTAAAATACATTACAAAACCTAATGCAATAGTACCCAAAATCATAGCCCATTGCGATGGTTCTGGAACTGCAGAACCTACCAATGCTACGCCATTTGAATCAACAACTGCATTAAACTTGCTTACCCCATTATTAAGTACTACTGCATCATCAGCTTCAAGCGATGACAACACAACGCCTAAACCTCCAGAAAGCACAGAATTAAGATCTATTTCCGAACCTTCTGCCAACATGTCATCTACAATAATTTCGAGATTTTCGAAACTAAGTGTACCTTCTTCTGCCAAAGTGATTGAAGAGCCTTCTGCAACAACTAACGATTTTACAGAAACATTATCAGCTTCTAAAGAACCATCAGATGTAACAGAGACAGAATTCAAATCTACATCGCCATCTACAAAAACTTTACTACCATCTTTTACAATTACATCAGAAGTATAAACTTGCTTATCGCTTTCACTTGCCTGATACAAATCACTCGTTGAATTGAATACAGAACTATCACTTACAATAATTGTACCACCGCGCACACCTTTCCAAAGAACCGGCCCCATAAATGTACCAATAGCAGTAGTTACGGTAGAACCATTTTTTATTTCTAAAATTGGTAATTCGCCTGCTGATGTATAACCATATAATTCTATATGATGAGCTGTAAATTGAGCATTATCTACTACAATTTTAGCCGAAGCATTCTTATACGATGAATCTGTACCTGTTGCAATATAATTTTCCGCCAAGTCAACTGTAATATTTTTAAATGCAATTGTAGAACCTTGCTTTACGCTTATTTGCTGATCACCTGTAATAGTAAACGAACCACCATCAATCGTAAGTGAAGAGCCATCGACAACTTGACTCATTCCAGTTGCATTAAAAGTTGTTGTTGAATTCTTTATATACAAACTTGATTCACCTTGTTGTACACAAATTTTACCTGATACATTTAATATAGAATTTTCTATAAGAGTATTAGCATTTCTTTGAGAATACAAACCACCACTAGCAGTTATATTTGCACCAGTTATATTATAGGGTATTTTTGTTGGTTGTGCTGACAAGCTGGAACCTTGTAAATATAGTGCCGATCCAGACCCTGTTGTAAGAGTATCGTTAGAACTTGTCCAACCACTATTAAAATATATAGAACCAGTTGAAGTAAAAGTACTATTAGATGTTTCCATATAGTTTTTATAGGTTGATTCTTTATATTCGCCACCATTTACACTCCCCACAAATGCAAATGTTATCAATGCTGTTATAGATGTTATTTTGTTTTTCATATATATATTATATTAATCAGTTAAAAAATTCATAAAAATAAGGAACACATAAAACGTTATTTATACCAATCTGTCAATCTTTTTTTCACTATTATTATACAATAAAATTAAAATTTTAACATATAAAAAGCAGAATGTCGGTAGACATTCTGCTTTTAGATAAATCTCAGTTAATTGATTATGACTCTTTAAACTTAGCAACCAAATCGTTTACAGTTGCCTTAGCATCGCCATAAATCATACGGGTATTCTGACGGAAGAACAATGCGTTTTCCAAACCAGAAAAACCTGTACCCTTACCACGCTTTAGCGCCAATACAGTCTTAGCCTTAAATGCTTCAATAATTGGCATACCATAAATTGGGCTCGACTGGTCTTCTGCTGCAGCAGGATTTACAACGTCATTAGCACCAATTACAATAGCAACATCAGCCATTTCAAGAATTCTATTTGCTTCTTCCATTTCTTTAAGCTGTTCGTATGGAACATCGGCTTCTGCCAAAAGAACATTCATATGCCCTGGCATACGACCAGCAACTGGGTGAATTGCAAAAGCAACTTCTGCACCGTTATCTTCTAAAATTCCAGCCAATTCCTTCACAGCATGCTGAGCCTGAGCAACAGCCATACCATAACCTGGAATAAACACTACACTTTGAGCAGCTTCAAGAACATAATAGGCGTCGTCAGTACTCATAGGTTTCATTTCGCCTTCAACCTTACCTTGAGCCTTACCACCTGCCGAACCAAAGCCCGAGAACAAAACATTGAACAATGTTCTATTCATCGATTTGCACATAATAACTGTGAGGATAACACCACTTGCCCCAACTAAGCAACCTGCTACAATCAACACATTGTTTTCAATTACGAAACCTGCAGCCGATGCAGCCAAACCAGACAACGAATTCAACAACGATATAACAACTGGCATATCACCACCACCGATTGGCATAACTGCTGCAAAACCTAACACAAACGAAAGCACAACCGATGCTATCAACCAATAATGAGCCGTATTTGCATCGCCAACAACTGCAAAAGCTACCGACGCTACAACCATTGCTACTGCAATACTTGCATTCACCATTTTTTGACCAACAAAAACTTTTGCCTTACCCGATATTTTGCCCGAGAGCTTTCCCCAAGCATAAACACTTCCAGTAAATGTAATACCACCAATAAGTATAGCCAAAATCGTTGCTATCTTAGTAAACATTGGAACATCACCAGATACGGTTTTTTCTACTGCGCCAGCAATACCTTGAGCTTTAAAAACACCATTATAGTAGTAATCAGCCCAGCCAACAAGCAAACTTGCCAAACCACCAAAACCATTGAGCAATGCAACCATTTCTGGCATTGATGTCATCTTTACTTTCTTAGCTACAACGTACCCCACAAGCGAGCCAAAAGCTAAACCACCAAATAACAAACCCCAAGAAACTGCATCTGCAGAATCGAGAATATTTTTATCGAAAAGAGTAACAACAACTGCCAACAACATACCCAATGCCGATATGAAATTACCCTTACGCGCAGTTTCTGCCTTACCGAGCATCTTAATACCCAAGATGAACAATACCGACGAAACAATATAAACAAAATTTACAATTGCACCCTGTTCCATATTATTTGTCCTCCTTTTTCTTGAACATAGCAAGCATTCTATCAGTAACCATATAGCCACCAACTACGTTAATTGTAGCCAAAACTAACGCTGCAACACCTAAAACTGTTGCAAATGTACTACCAGCTGTTGCTGCGGTTGCCAACAACGCACCAACAATTGTAATACCACTAATAGCGTTTGAACCACTCATCAATGGTGTATGAAGTTGACTTGGAACTTTTGAAATAAGCTCGAACCCCAAAAATGCTGCCAACGTGAAAATAAATAACAACAATATTATATCCATTTTACTGCCTATTTAAAATTTACATGAAACGTTCATCAGTGATTTTTCCATCGGCGGTTACTACGCTCGACTTCATAATAGCATCTTCAAGATTTAACTTAAATTCGCCATCTACTGTAAAGTGATTTATATAGTTAAAGACATTCGAACTGAACATCTGACTTGCTGTTGCAGGTACACCAGCTTCTAAGCATGTATCACCAATTATGAGAACTCCATTAGGTGTTACAACGTTCTTATCTGGGCAAGAGCCTTCAACATTACCACCACTTTCTACTGCCATATCAACAATAACGCTACCAGCTTTCATACCAGCAACCATATCGGCTGTAATAATACGAGGTGCTTTTCTACCAAAGAGTTTTGCTGTTGTAATAATAACATCACTTTGCGCACAAACCTTTGCCATACCCTTACGTTGAAGTTCAATTTGCTCTGGAGTTAATTCTTTTGCATAACCTTGAGCTGTTTGACCTGTTTCGCCAAGATCGATTTTCACAAACTTAGCACCCAAGCTACGAACTTGTTCTTCAACTACTGGACGTGTATCGAACGCTTCAACTCTTGCTCCCAATCGTTTTGCAGTAGCAATTGCTTGCAAACCAGCAACACCAACACCAACGATAAAGAATTTCAAAGGCGAAATTGTACCAGCAGGTGTCATCATCATAGGCAAAATTCTATTCAACACACTAGCTGCCTTTATAACTGCATTATACCCTGCCAAGTTCGACTGCGAGCTTAAAACGTCCATCTTTTGAGCAATTGTACTACGTGGAATCATTTCAAAACTTGCAGCATAAACGCCAGCATCTGCAAAAGCTTTTATCAAAGCCTTTTCATTGAATGGGTCGAGCAAGCTCAAGTGAAACGAGCCTTTTTTATATTTACTTACTTCTTCGATTGTGGGTTTTCGTACCGACACAACAAAGTCGGCTTGCGATGCAAATTCAGCATCTACAATTTTTGCACCAACTGAGGCATATGCATCATCAGCAAATCCTGCCTTTGCACCAGCACCACTTTCTACATTTATTTCCCACCCAAGTTTAGCAAGTTTTTGAGCATCGGAAGGTATCAATGCCACTCTTGCTTCACGAGGATCTTTTTCGAGTGTTACAAACAGTGTTTTCATTTTATTTTTTAGTAATATATTTAAAGTAATGCGAGCATTCAGCTGAATGCTCTGCAATAAATCATATTATTTTTGTTCAGGTTGAGGTGGTTCTTCTTCAAACTGTGGTGGTTGTGTATAGTAATTCTGATAACTCTTATCATAATAGTTCATACTATACGAAGAAGTTGCACCAGAACTTACCATATTCATAATTGCACCAAAAATTGGAATATTTGCATCCATCAATCTGCGTATATAATTTTTAATTACCTTACGCTTTGCCGAATTGAACTTAACAACATAAATCACACCGTCAACTGCTGGCATAATAGAAACAGCATCGCTAACAGCACCAACAGGTGGCGAGTCAACAAATACTTTATCATACTTTTCACGAAGAACCTGCAACAGATTGAAGAACTCTTCAGAATTCAAGTCTTGCATTGGATTTGTTGCACGTTTTTCACAGCACAAAACATCGAGATTTGGGAAGAAATCTTTTATAATAACATCGTCGAGTGCATCGCCATTTTCGATATGCGATACCAACCCCTTACTTGCCGAAATACCGAGCGTTTTAGCCAACACTGGCAAACGCATATCGGCGTCAATTATAATTGTTTTTTCACCATTCAAAGCACAAGTAAATGCCAAATTTGTTACAACAAAACTTTTACCTTCAGATGGCGTTGTTGATGTAAACAAGATAACCTTTGCATTCTTAGTCATATTATTGACCTTCAAAGTTGAATGCAACGAACGGAAAGCTTCGGTTGTAATTCTGTCTGCATTCGATGCTGCTACTTGAGCTTTTTCTGAAGAATTCAAGCGAACAACTCTTGGAATAATGCCCAACAATGGAATACCTATTACAGCTTCGATATCGTAAGCACTCTTTGCACGGTCGTCTAAGAATGCAACCAACAATGCAATGCCCACGCCACCTACTAAACCAGCAAACACACCTAAAACTACATTTAATATATAATTAGGACTTGAAGGACGCAACGATGGCGATGCATGGTCGACAATTCTAGCACCTTCGTTAATCAACGAAACTTGAGCTGTACGAACGTTCATCGATGCAATCAATGATGAGTGCATACTTTCAGCCACCTGACGTTCACGTTCCAACGACTTATAAATGATTGATTTTTTATCTAAGTCTATAATAGCTTCTTTCTTTTCAGCCAATCTGCGTTGCGAATCTTCATAATTTTTCAAAGCATTTTGATATGTTGATTCAATCTTCTGATAAGCATAGTTTATAGCAACATCAAGCTCCTTATTTATTTGATCTAAAGCTTTGCGTGCTTCAATCATCTTTGGATGTTTTTCTTTATAACGCTTTTCCAATGACGAAACAAAAACTCGTTGTGTTGATCTATCGGTAATCAATTTACTAATTTGTGGCAAATCTGAAACAAATGGTAATTCGCACAAATCTTTACCTTCACGCTTGAAGTTTTGAATCATTTCCCACTGTGTAGATACAGAATCGAATACACGTTTATCGTTTGTAAGGATAGAATTCAAATCTTTAAGCTCCATACTATCAACGTCTGACTCACGATTTAAAGAAAAGGCTCTGTTCTTTTCACGGAACTCTACAAGTTTTTTATCAAGCTCTTTTACTTTAGCTTCTTGTTGTGCAACTTTTGTACGGAGTTCGTCAATAGAAGTAATGAGTTTCTGAACTTTATTTTGATGTGTAAATCTTATGTATTCTTGTGCAAACAAATTAGCAATCTTTGCGGCAGTGTATTTGTCTGGGTGCGTAAATGTTATACGCACAAACAATGTCATTCTTTCTGGAATTATACGACGATTTTCAAAAAGTAATTCTTCTTCACTCTTTGGAACACCAATTGTAAACATATCTCTGTAAGGAGCAACAAAGCGTTTAAGTTCGTCTTCCTTTAAGCGAGATTTAACAGCTGCAACAATTTCAAAACTTTCCATCAACTTTACTTGGGTATTAAAGTCTTCGATACTCAAGATAATATCGTTTCTAGAATGTTGCGACCCACCTGGACCATCGATTGGTACTTCGCTATCACGCAATATCTGTATAGACGAAAACGATGTATATTCAGGAGTAATTCTGAATGTATACAAAAGAACACCTGCCAAAATAATAAAGAAAGTAATGATTATGTACCAAATACGTTCACGCAAAATCATCAAATAATCTTTAAAAGTTCTATTTGGCATAGTCTGAACCTGAGCTGGAACAGGAACAGCGCCCTGACCATAACCATAGCCGTAGCCATAACCACCACCATAATTACCATAGCCACCATAGCCATAACCACCACCATACGATGAGCCATAGCCACCATAACCACCATAGCCACCTCCATAGCCTGAAACTTTTTTACGTTTTATAACTTTCTTGGTTGTTTGAGCCTGATTTACCTGCTCTGTATTTTGATTTTGTAAATTATTTTCTTCTGACATACGAAAAATCTATGTGGTTATGTGTTTAAATTGTATTAGAAAGCCGATTCTTTAACATCGATTGTATCGCCATCTTGCAACGAAAAGTCAGTAACATTTTTATCGTTTAAGATAGCATCAAGGTCTATTTCAAAAACTCTGGTTGTTCCATTAGCAAGCTTACGCTTTACGTTTATAGCACTTTTTTTAGCGATACGTGTTACCCCACCAGCATTTGCAATAGCACGCGAAAGAGTTAATTCTTCTTCAACTGGGAACAAAACTTCGCCCGGACGCAACACTTGACCTGTTACATAAACTCGACGTGGTGCGTATTCAGCAACAAAAATACTAACACTTGCATGTACCAAATAATCTTTTTCGTACAATTCTTTTATTTTGTTTTGAGCATCGGAAATAGAAAGCCCTGCAACAGAAACACGACCAATTAATGGTAAAACAACATTTCCATCGGCACTAATTTTATAGACAGTATCTAAGTCTGGTTCTTGGAAAACCTTTATATTTAAAACATCCAAAGGAGTAAGCTTGTACGATGTTTTTACTTTTGCTGCATAAACATTAGCAACAGAAAGCATAAGCACTGTCAACGTAGTAAAAAGACTAATTAATTTTGCCATAGTGAACTTTGTTTAATAAAAAATTATAAGAATGTTTATGTATAAAAAATCTCGGGGTAAAGATAACCATAATTTTGGCATCAAGTCAACACACTTTTGGGAAAAAAATCCCCTCCACCACTAAAATAAATAAAAAAAACACTATTCAATGAAAAACTATTGAAATAATAAAAAAAAGCGTTAAACATAAAAACTGTTAATTTTTGAAAGAATAGGAATAACATTATGCTAAAAATTCAAGACAACAAAAAACTACAACAAGCCGCTAATGAAGCTCGTGGTTTAGCCATAGATGCTATTGAAAAATGTGCTTCTGGACACCTTGGTTTACCATTGGGTTGCGCTGAAATTGGTGCAGTGTTGTTTAGTGAAATCCTCAATATAGATCCATCTCAACCAAAGTGGCTCAATCGAGATCGCTTTATATTGAGTGCCGGTCACGGAAGTATGTTCATCTATTCTTGGTTGCACTTATCGGGTTTCAATCTCTCGATAGACGACCTCAAGAATTTTAGAATTAAGGGTTCTAAGACACCAGGACACCCTGAATTTGAAGAAACTGAAGGTGTAGAAGCTACAAGTGGTCCACTTGGTCAAGGCATCGGTAATGCAGTTGGTATGGCTATTTCTGAAAAAATGGCTGAAGCACGTTTCAACACTGCCGACAACAAAATTTTCGACCACAAAGTATGGTGTTTAGCTGGCGACGGTTGTATGCAAGAAGGTGTATCGGCTGAAGCTGCTGCATTGGCTGGCACTTTGAAACTTGGAAATCTCGTAGTAGTTTACGACTCGAACGATGTAACCCTTGATGCAATGGCAGACAAAACTATGGCTGAAGATACAGCTATGCGTTTTACATCGTACGGTTGGGAAGTATCGCAATGCAATGGTCATGATATTGACGCCGTTCGCAAGACTTTCAACGATGTAAAAAATTCAACTTCCGACAAACCAAAGCTCGTTATCTGCAAAACAATAATTGCTAAGGGTATAGAAGAAGTTCAAAATTGTGCAAAAGGTCATGGTGAAGGTGGTGCTAAGTTTGCCGAAAAAGCAAGAAAGTCTATTGGTTTGCCTGATGAAAAATTCTATGTAAGCCAAGAAACATACGCACTTTTCAATGAAATTGCACAAACTCGCAAAGAAATTTCGGCTCAATGGCAAGCAAAGTTCGATGCTTGGAAAAGCGCAAATCCAGAAAAAGCTAAAGAACTTGATGTATGCTTAAATCGCAAAAATAGCGTATCAGCAGAAGAATTGTTGAAGCTAATTCCAACATTCCCAGCTGATGACAAAAGTGCAACTCGTGCTTCGTCAGGCGTTGTTATGAATGCTTTAGCTAAGAATTTGCCTTATATGATTACAGGTTCTGCCGACCTCTTTGGCTCGACAAAGAATTACCTCAAAGATATGGGCGACTTTTCTGCCGACAACAACGCTGGCAGAAATCTTTGGTTTGGTATTCGTGAACACGCAATGGGCGCTATTGTAAATGGTATTGCTTACTACGGCTTGTTTGAAGCATCGTGTGCAACATTCTTGACATTTGCAGGCTACATGATGGGGTCGATTCGTGTATCGGCTCTCTCACGCTTGCCCGTTCAATATGTATTTACACACGATTCTGTCGGTGTTGGTATGGATGGTCCTACGCACCAGCCTGTTGAAATGGCTTCGATTTTGCGTTGTATCCCACGCTTAAACGTTATTCGCCCCGCCGATTCAGAAGAATGTGCAGCAGCATGGGCTTGTGCAGTAGCTCGTAAAGATGGTCCAACAGCGTTGATATTGTCGCGTCAAAACTTGCCATTAGTTGCAGAAGTCGATGCACAAACAAAACGCATGGGTACACTTAAGGGTGCATACGTTGCAAAGAAGGAAACAGAAGAACTCAAGAAGATTGTTATAGCAACAGGCTCAGAGTTGTCGTTGGCACTCAAGGTTGCAAAAGATATTCCTTCTATGCGTGTAGTTTCTATGCCAAGCATGGAAATATTTGATGCTCAACCACAACAATACAAAGATGAAATCTTGTCAAAGTGCGAAGAAGTTGTTGCTGTTGAAGCTGGCGTATCTGCCCTCTGGTACAAGTATGCAAATAGAGTTGTAGCAACCGATGACTTTGGCTTCTCAGCCGATGCTCCATTCCTCTTTGACGCATTCGGCTTTACAGAAGAAAAGCTCAAGCAAACTTTGGCTTAGTACTTTATAAAAACAAACAAAAATGCGAATAGTTTCTATTCGCATTTTTTTATTTTGGAAAAAAATTATAAACTTGTTTATAGTAGAATTTCTACTGATATTTGAAGAACTATAACTCTTTTTCAAGCTCTTTTATTTTTTCTAACGCTTGAGGTAATGTGAGCTTTTCACTTTTATTATTGAACATATACATTATTGAATTTTTAGCCTCGCTCAAATCTGATAATGTAATACATACGCTTTCAAATGCTCCATCATTATGTACTTTATGGAACCCAATTACACAGCGATATATTTTCGTAGAGTCTCCAACAAAAGAGCATTTAAGAGTCCACTCTGTCGAACCACTTTTTGTTTTAAGTAATTCTAATATTTTATTACCATCTTTATCTGGAGCAAAAAAACAATTCTCTATTTCGCCATCAAAAATTTCCTCAATTGGAAATTGATATTTTTGATTACATTCTCGCTTTATTTCGTTCCAATACGGAGCAAGAGCTGGCGATGCTAAAGTTTGTTTTGTTGAGGTTAATGCTATATATCCAGATAGCAACGTTGTAAAAATTAGCATAACATTTGCAACAACAACTGGTATAGACAAAATCGAAAACAATGTTATCAAAACTAAGCGAAGATTTGATTGTACTTTTTTGAAAATCCAACTGCCAATGAACAAGAGAAGAAACAACGATAAGACCGTACAAAGAAATATTAAAACAACTTTATAAAAACTCCAATTGGGATATAACAAATATGCTACTATTATTGTAAAGAACATGTATCCCGACAATACAGCTACATACATTGTTCTTTGAAGTGATAGTTTATTTGCCAACCAAGAGCACATAAACAAAAAACAACAGCCACTAATTATGGACAAAAAAATGCAAGGAACTTCAGCTGAATTTTTATATAACATTTTTGTATCAAAATAAATGCCATATAAGAGAACTGATGTTGCTGCAACAGTAATAATAGCTGTAATGCCAACATACAAAAAAAATAGCAATGGCAATTTATTTTTTATAAAGTTGGCATACATCCTAAACATATCACTTGTCTATTTTTCGCCTAAGCGTTTTTCATACATATCTTCAGATAGCTTGCGAACACTCATTACAAAGTCGTACTGAGGAGTATCGCAAATATCGACCATACCACACGAAAAGTTTTCGCCATCGTTTTGGCGTCCCGATGTTATTTGGTCTGCCCATCTAAACCAGTGGGCCCCTACAATATTGGGATGCGAAAGAGCATCTTCAATATATTTATTATTTGCTTTTATGCGTTCTTTCATTGTTTTACACGCAACTAAGCCACCTCCAAAAACGCCTCTATCTTGATTACCAAAGTGATACTCGCCAATTATGATTGGTACATCTTTGCCTCCCTTAGGATACACTATGGTCAATGGAGTTTTTTTGTAATAATTTATTGCCAAAATATCGCAATATTCGGTAGCAATACGCTTTACATTTTGATTACCCCAAGCAAAGCGACAGCTTATGTACAACGCATCGGGAGATGCCATTTTTACAGCATCGCGACATGTACTAAAATATGTTCGATAATAAAGCTCTTCAATATTTAACATATCTTTGAGCGATGCTTTTGTCTTAGGCAAGAACGAATCTACCACAAGGAAATCTTCCCAAGATTTATATTTTGCATTCCATGCTTTATTGAGAGCTTCTATTGTCTCGTATTTTTGTTTTAAGACATCGGCAAATTTTATCTTTGCATATTGTTTTTCACCCGACTGCAATATAGCCTTAGCCAACATATAATCACGTGGTTGCCATGGAAGTTCGTTATCGACGAACACTGCAATACAATACGGATTTAAAAGAACTTTTTTATTATAATCTTTTTGGAAACGTTCTAACGTTTTGCTTCTGAATTTGGGATCAAAATAATCGGGAACATCAATCCAGTGAGCAACTAACTTGCTCTTTGATTTTATCGACACGCCTTTAACAGAATTCATCATGTGTGTAAAAGGTATTTGAACTTTGTTAAAGACAAAGTTTTGAACCCAACCACCCATTGTGTTTACGCCCCACTTACGAGTACGTTGTTCAACAACTTTGCCATATTGATTACGCCAATCGTTGCCATATTTCCAATCTAAGTTTCGCCATTCAAAACAGAATGTATTATATGGCTCTTTAAAGATATGTCTGGTTTGTCGAGAAAATCTGATATACTTTTTGCCATTGATGTCTTCAAAATAATGTTCTCTTTTTGAAATTGGAGTTGCCTGATAAAGACCAATAGCATTTACACCCATCGACCAAAACAGATTACCTTCGGGAGTTATCAAATACCACTTACCATCGATTTTTTCCGTACGGAAACGACCAGTTGCTTTGTATTTATGGTTTTCGTTTACATAGCCAAAATATTTATCTCTATTGGGAATATCGCCAAGTTTTGCATTGAAAGCATTTTCTTCTTCTGTGCGTTTTTTGAGATCCTCTATGCTATGAACTTTATTTTGCCACTCTTTATGTTTGAACTGCCCGAACTTATCGATAAACGGAAAGAACTCTTCGGCACTCATCGATAACAAATGTTTATTTTGTACCAAAAAATGTCCAGTAAACGGATAAGATCTCATACCCCATAGGCGATATTTTTTATCGAAAAACCAATCTGAAACAGGAATTTCTTTTATAGTAAAGTTATCAATGGCAAATTTTATTTTACTATCTTTGGGAGAAACAAAGAAATACGCTTTATCTATATCTGCAAACGTGTTTGAATAAAGAACAACTCTGCCCGTCTCTCCCTTTTTGCCACCAAAGTAAACAACGGAATCGTTTTTAATTTCATTACCAGAACTTCGCTGAATAGCTGCAACGCAATCGCCAACACCATTTAACGACAAAATTTTATAGTCGAAAGATACTTCGTACATCTTTTTGCCCAAATATGCACTACTACTTTTTTTGGGATATCGCAATGCCATAGGATACCCTCCCGAATTTTTCATGTAGTCGAAAGTCATTGCGTAATCGCCATTTTTCATTGGCTCTACGTTAGTGCGATTTTCAGATATTCTGAAATTATCGAGAAATTTTTGCGATACATCGCCATTATCAAATTTTTCTTCGATAATAGGCATTGCAACGCAAGCGTTTGCAATAAAGAATAAAGGTAATATATTTTTTAGTTTCATAATCATATATAGATATTTTTAAAATAAAACTGCCGATTTCCATCGGCAGTAAATTTGGTTATAGAAAATCACAATTTAATCAAAATGCAAGCTGAATCTGATTTCACTGGAATTTCAAGCTTTGAAGGATAAACCTTTACATTGTCGGCTGGCTCGAGATTTTTATCATCATCGCAAATGAGAACTTGAGCTCTTGTCAAATCAAATGTGCAATTCTTCAAATCAACAACAACATTGCTTTTGCCTTGTTTGAAAACATTTACTAAGATTGCAGTTTTACCTTTTGAATCGCGACCAGCCAAAACAGATGCGTTCATTTCGTCTGATGTAGTAGTTGCCAAGCGATTAGGATAACGAACTAACTCGCCAAAAGCCTTAAATGGATAATAGCTTTTAAAAATAATGCCTCCGTTCTGAACAAGTCCCCATCCACCAGGACCATATGTGTAGTAATTTGAAACATCTAAAGGTTCATCTTGCCAAAGTGTCATTATAGAACTTGCAAACACACCTGCTTCAAGACCGAACATCAAATCTTTTTTTGCATTTTTCCCACGCAAATCAGCCCACGACATTGGCTTATAGTGCCACTCGTTGAGGTGAAGTTCTGTATTCTTAAAGCCCAAATCATCAGCCCATTTACGAACAATTCTTACCTGTTCTTTCAAATTTTTCAAATCTTTACCATAGTAGTGCCACGAATAGAAATCAACTGGTGCACCGGCTTCAGATGCACGCTTGAGAAATTCGTATCCAAGCTTTTTGCTGTAAGCACTAGTATGTGCAGGACCACCAATCTTTATATTTGGGAAACGCTTTTTTATAATCTTAGCAACCTCGCAATAAAAATCGTTAAACTGCTTCAAATTGCCAGCCCACATAAGATGACCACCATCGGGATTAGTTACTTCTGGCTCGTTCCAAATTTCCCAATATTCGATACCCATTTTATAGCCATTTGCCCAACCTTCGTTATAGTGAGCAATTATATTACAGCAAATTTGAGCCCACTTTTTTGGTTCGGGCATCCAAGTTCTATACTTGTTTTTAGAGTGATCAATACTTACGCCCAAACGGAAAATAATTTTTGCACCTTCTTTTGCCGAAATTTGCAAATAATCATCAGTTGGCTTAAAAATGTAATTGCGTGGATCGTTTACATCAGCATGGAAGAGTGGGAATATCATATCGGTATCGCCAATCATCAACCCAGGATTTTGCAACGAAATATCGTGAGTTCGCACACTATGAACATTTAAATCATAAAACTCTTTGCGAAAAACACTACCAGAACCAGCCGATTCAGATGAAATTTTTGGTCCAAAATTTACACCATTTAGAGCTTTGATTTTACCGATTTGCTTAGAACAATCAACCGACACTTGAATTTGCTTTGGTGCCGATTGAATACACGATTTACCTTTTGAACATTTATCAGCTTGTTGTGATGCACACGATACAACGAACAACGAAACAAGCCCCGTCATTATATAGGATATTGATTTTTTCATAATTAATAATTTCTTGTTAATACTATCATAGTTCAATGCAAAAAACATAAAATCTTTACATTGGTATTACAAGTATTTTTTACTAAAAAAGCGTTGGCAAAACCAACGCTTCTGTAAATATTTCATTAAAAATTTTCTTATGCAATTGCTTTTTTTATAGCAATACAAACTTTTAACAAGTCTTCAAGTTCATTCAATGGAAGCTGAGTTGCTGCATCGCTGAGTGCTTTTTCTGGCTCTGGATGTGTTTCTATAAACAAGCCATTTGCACCAGCTGCAATAGCAGCTTTAGCAAGAGGTTTTACAAAGCGTCTATCACCTCCACTAACACCAGCATTAGCACTTGGCAACTGAGTTGAATGAGTTGCATCTATAATTACTGGCGTATTATTTTCTGCCATAATTGGAAATGAACGCATATCAACAACCAAATTACCATAACCAAAAGTTGTACCTCTATCGGTCTGCCACGTTTCCACACAACCAGCATCACGCAATTTAGAAACGGCATATTTCATATCATACGGCGACATAAACTGTCCTTTCTTGACATTCACAACCTTACCAGTTTGAGCAGCTGCAACTAACAAGTCGGTCTGGCGCGAAAGAAATGCTGGAATTTGCAGAACATCGCAAACTTCTGCCACTTTAGCACACTGCGAAGTTTCATGAATATCGGTAAGAACAGGCAACCCGAACTTACTTTTTACATTTGCTAAAATTTGCAAACCTTCATCAATTCCAGGTCCCCGTGGACTTTTTAGGCTAGTACGATTTGCTTTATCGAAGCTACCTTTAAAGACAACTGTAAGCTCGTTTTCATAACGTTTTGCAATATCGGCTACAACTTCTGCAACCTGCATACTCAATGCTTCACATTCCAGAGAACAAGGACCAGCTATCAAAAGAAGTTTATCTGAATTTTCAAAAATCATTTTATTTATTTAGTTTAAATTTTTTAATTCTTACAGCTTGTAATGGTACTAAATTTTCACCTCCACAACAATATGCTAACAACATAGAATTGTCATCGGTAAAATGAATAGCAGTATAACAGAAACCATTTGTATGATCGGTTTCTATTGCTGTATGTTTTTCCCATGTATTACCGTCATCGTAGCTAACAGCCATAACTAACGGGGTTCTATCCCATGTTTTTTTTGTAGGCTTTGGAAAATTCCACTCTGGTTGTTTTCCACACCAAACTGCAATCAACGAATTATCAGCAGGATTACGTTTTATCGACAATGGAGCAACTGGACTGGGAAATTCTGTTGCCTGAGCAGGCACCGACCACGTTTCGCCTTTATCGGCTGAAAACGATTTATACTGATACTTTAAATCGGTACGCGCAAACAACATAACATTGCCATTTTGAAGCTCAATCAAACCAGGTTCTTGGAGACCTTTACTAGTTTTATGAGTACTTGGCAACAACCATTCTGATTCTTTCCATGTTCTGCCATTATCGTCAGAATAGTAAACAAAATCAATAGATCTTTGCGATACCCCCTTTGGCAGTTGTTTTGCATAACAAGTTGGAACAAGCAATCTACCATTTTTAAGCTGAATAACTCTATCGTTATTGACTACATAGTACCCTCTTGCTGAATGTGGAATACAATCAACAACCTCAGACCACGTTTTACATTCGTCTTTTGAAAAACGGATTTTGGGCATACAATTTATTCTGCCACATGGCTCAACAAATTTTTGTAGATACACTATTGCAATCTCGCCATTTTGCAAACGCAAAAGCGAAACACTCATTAAATTATCGCCCTTTTTAGTGCCACACTTGAACAAAATTTTATCTTCTTTAGTCCAAGTTTTGCCACAATCATAAGAGTAACGAGCAGCAATATCCGAAGGCGCATTATCGTCCCAACTGTCACCATGATAACGCGAAAACGCATACATTATTGTACCGTCTTTTAGTGTAACAAAAGCACCTTCAGAATTGCGAGGGTTATTATTAGTCGGTGGAAGTTCCAATACTGTTTCCACCGACTTTACAAGAGGCTTTTCATTCTTGTTAAGCATTACTAGTTCACTTGCCATTAATGTTAACGCAAACAAAACAATAAGCGAACCTAATAATACTTTCTTCATAATATCCTCTTTTATTTTTTACTTTGATTTTGAGAATTTCAAAGCTTCAGCAACAAAAGCACTAATCAATGGATGTGCATTTGAAGGTTTCGATTGAAACTCTGGATGGAACTGTACCCCCACAAACCATGGATGATTCTTAACTTCAACAATTTCAACTAAATCACGCTTTGGATTTACACCAGCTACAACCATACCAGCGTCTTCCAATCGCGAACGATACGCATTGTTTAGCTCATAGCGATGACGATGACGTTCTCTAATAAATTCTTCACCATATGCCTTTGACGATATAGAATCGCCAATCAACTTACATTCGTACGAACCAAGACGCATAGATGTGGCCTTATCTAAATCTTCAAAGCTCGATATAACAGGATTTGATGTTTTTGCATCGAACTCGCTACTATTGGCATCTGCCAATTTCAAGACATTACGAGCATATTCAATTACTGCGACCTGCATACCCAACCCTAATCCAAAATATGGAATATTGTTTTCGCGAGCATACTTAGCCGACATTACTTTACCAGCAATACCTCTATCACCAAATCCACCTGGGATAAGTATACCATCTACACCCTTGAGAATTGCTTCGGCACCCTTTGCTTCAACTTCCTCAGAATCCACACGCAAAATCTTAACAGCACAGTCGTTGCTAATACCTGCATGAGCCAACGACTCGTAAACCGACTTATATGCGTCTTGCAAATTGATGTACTTACCAACAACTGCAATCTTGCATTCGCCATTACTTGGTGAAATTACTCTGCGAACAATGTTTTCCCAACCACTCATATCGCTTGCCGAACAATCGATATGTAATTTTTGTACAATAAGTTCACCCATACCTTCTTTATCGAGCATCAATGGCAATTCATAGATAGAATGCTCAACGTCGCGTTCTTCGATAACTGCACGTTGTTCAACATTGCAGAACATAGAAAGCTTCATACGCATATCATCGTCCATAGGCTGTTCGGTTCTGCATACGAGGATATCAGGCTGAATGCCAATTTCACGCAATTTTGCAACGCTTTGTTGCGATGGTTTTGTTTTGAGCTCACCTGCAGCCTTCAAATAAGGCAACAAAGTGATGTGTATAAACAAAACGTTTTCTTTGCCAACTTCTAACGAGAACTGACGCAACGCTTCTAAGAATGGCAAACCTTCAATATCGCCAACTGTTCCACCAATTTCAGTAATCAAAACATCAACATCTTTACTTGCGGCATAAAGACGATCTTTAATTTCGTTAGTTACATGTGGGATAACCTGCACTGTTTTGCCCTGATAATCTCCACGACGTTCTTTCTGCAAAACGTGTTCGTAAACCTGACCACTCGACATACTGTTGAATCTACTCAACTTACAATGCGTAAAACGTTCATAATGACCTAAATCGAGGTCTGTTTCTGCACCATCGTCTAAAACGTAAACTTCGCCGTGTTGGAATGGGCTCATCATTCCAGGATCGACGTTCAAATAAGGGTCGAACTTCTGCATTCTGACCTTGAGATTTCTAGTCTCTAAAAGGGCACCCAATGTACCCGATGTTAAACCTTTTCCTAATGAGGAAACTACTCCACCTGTAACAAAAATGTATTTCATAACGGGGCTTTATTTTATTACTATGACATCAACCCATTGCAAGCATTTTTTTTATTTTTTTTACATATCGCCCTACAATCCTTTATTTTGGGCTTGTAAAAAATATACAAATAAAACATTATGCTTAAAAACGATAATGGAAAATTCAACAGAACAAAAAAAAGTAGTCATGACAGCTGCCCAACCAACAGGCAAGCTTCATTTGGGTAATTACCTTGGTGCTGTAAAAAACTGGGGTGAAATGATTGAAAATTACGAGTGCTATTTCGGTATAGTAGATATGCACGCCATAACAGTTCCATATGTGCCTGCTGATTTAAAACGCAATGTTTACGATTGTGCTGCTCAATACATGGCATGTGGGCTTAATCCAGAAAAATGCAATCTTTTTTTGCAAAGTATGGTAAAAGGCCATGCCGATTTATCTTGGATTTTAGGTTGTATATGTCCACTTGGGGCCTTAGAGCGTATGACCCAATACAAAGACAAGGCAAAAAAGCACAAAGAAGCTCTCAATAGTGGCTTGCTATACTACCCCGTTCTAATGGCAAGCGATATTCTTATATATAATGCCGATTTAGTTCCAGTTGGCGAAGACCAAAAACAACATATTGAGCTTACTCGCGACCTTGCTCAAAAGTTCAACAACACTTATTCGCCAACGTTCAAAATTCCAGAACCATATATACCAAAAACTGGAGCTAGAATAATGTCGTTGCAGTCTCCGGAATCGAAAATGTCGAAGTCAGATACCAATCAAAACGGAACTCTCTACATAACTGACGAACCTAATGTACTTCGCAAAAAGATAATGTCGGCTGTTACCGACAGCGATAGTTGTGTACGTTTCGATCCTTCAACCAAAGCTGGTATATCAAACTTAATGGGTATAATGGCTGCATTCACTAAGAAAACTTATGCAGAAATTGAAAACGAATTTGCAGGCAAAGGCTATGGCGATTTTAAATCGGCAGTTGCTGATGTAGTAATTGAGGGTCTTGCCGATGTCCGTGCAAAATACAAAGAATTTTCGACCGATAAATCACTAATAGAATCTGCGCTTAAGAAAGGTTCTATGGCTGCACAACGCCGAGTAAACAAGATGATGTCGAAAGTTTATCGCAAAGTTGGCTTTATGAATTTTGAATAATAAAAACCTATGAAAAAATCACACATTCCTCTCTTAATTGGCGACATTTTAATGTTTATTGCAGTTGGGTTTATATCGTATCCCAATATGGTTTTACAAGAAACCATGTCGACATCAAGCGTAATACTGTGTTGTCTGTTAGTACTGAGTGGAATGTGCATGGTTTTAGCTCCATTTGTTTTTGAACATTTAGAAAACAAACAAAAGATTTCAAAAGATGTAAAAAAGACTCGCGAAAACATAGATTTAATTTTTGAAAATCTATCTGCCCATCAACTAATGATTGCAGAATCAAAAGAAGCCTTCGATGAACTTGAAGAAAAATTAGCATTCCAGTTGGCAAAAGATACCGATTTAAAATTTGAAACTTTTGAAAATGCGCTCGATGAACTCAGCGATAAACTAAATATTCAAATTTTAGAAATATCGCAAAAGTTAGATGAAAATCAAAATAATGTAGCAAATGCAATAGCTGACTCTGAACGCAATACTCTTTCACTTGATGAACTTCGCGAAAAACTTAATACATACATAAATACTATTGACGACCTCGAAGCACGCTTGGGTGAAATAAAGAATAACGAACTATATGCACCTACAAACGAGGAAATAGAAAAAATAACAGGCATTGACGATATATCTATATCTTTAGATGATGACACTCAATCAGAAGATTTATCCGAAGAAACAGAACAGTCTTCAGATGTAGATATACAACCAGAACAAATAACAGAAGAAGTAGAACTGGTAGAAAATGTCCAAACTTCAACAGCAGAGTTAGACGAAGAAATTGAAGAATTCGAGCAACCAACTCAACAACAAACCGACACTACCAACAACAACAAATTATCAGGCTTAATGTCGAAAGCCTTAGGCAATGCAATGTCGACAGCATCATCAGTTGAAAAATTGATAGCAGCATCGGTGGTGGCAAAAGAACAACTAAACGAAGAAGAACAAAATGCCGACGAGTTTGTTGATTTAGATTTTGACGATGTTGAAGAAAATCAAGAACAAATATCATCGCAACAAACTATTCAACAAGATTTACAAAACGATATTGCCGATTTAACATTCGACACTCCTGAAGATAACATAGAAACTACTATAAATAATCAAACACTTAAAGAAGCAACGCATATACCAATAGATGAAATGCTTTTTGCAAACGTTGCTGTCGAAAAAAAAAGAACTCTGACTAAAAAAGATACAGTAATTACACTGCATACGTTGTCGATTGGTATAGGCAATAAACCGTATATCAGAGGAAATGCCGAACCTTTAAGCAAAGATAAAGGCATTGCTATGGACTACGTTGAAATTGGTGTATGGCGCGTTGTATTACCATCGTTTGATGGCGAAATAAATTATTCTATTTGGAAAAACGACGAAGAACAAATTGGTGAAGAACTTTATCAAATTACTTCAGGTCAAAAACAAGAAATAACAATATAATATGTTGAGCGTTAGAATTATTCCATGTCTTGATGTCCATAACGGACGCGTTGTAAAGGGCGTAAACTTTGTTAACCTTGTTGATGCTGGCGATCCAGTTGAACAAGCTAAAACTTATGAAAAACAAGGAGCCGATGAACTGGTGTTCCTCGACATAACTGCTTCAAGTGATAATCGCAACATTATGCACGAAGTTGTAGAGCGTACTGCATCAGAATGCTTTATGCCTCTTACCGTAGGTGGTGGCTTGAGAACAATTGAAGATATTCGTAAAATGTTAAACGCTGGTGCCGACAAAGTATCACTTAATACATCGGCTATAACTACGCCCGATTTGATTTCAGAAGCTTCAGCCAAATTTGGTAATCAGTGTATAGTTGTTGCTATCGATGCCAAAGCCGATGGCGAAAATAAGTGGGCAGTTTACACGCACGGTGGTAGAAATAAAACAAATCTCGATGCTGTTGAATGGGCTAAAGAAGTTGAACGCAGAGGTGCTGGTGAAATCTTGCTTACATCAATGGATGCCGATGGCACTAAAGATGGCTACGATATTGCCCTAACAAGAGCTGTTGCCGAAGCTGTATCTATACCAGTTATTGCATCGGGGGGATGTGGAAATTTACAACATATGGTTGATGTTGTAAACGAAGGTAAAGCAAATGCAGTATTGGCAGCATCTATATTCCACTTTGGAACATACACAATAAAACAAGCAAAAGAAGAACTTGCAAAAAACTCAATACCAACACGCCTTTAAAAAACTATATAAATAAAAAAAGCACTTCTGTTTTTATAGAAGTGCTTTTTTTTTATAGCTTTTTTAATGGCTGTAAGCCAGATTCTGTACTCTTTCGAGTGGCATTCATTTATCTGCATTAGCTTTCGCTAACACCTCTCTTGCGAGAGTGCGACACACCCGATGTCTTGTGGACGAGCAGCCCGACATCATACATTGTCTTGCACCAAACCGAGTTTTCCATGCCCGTTCGATTACTCTAACGGCGGTGAGCTCTTACCTCGCCTTTTCACCCTTACCCTTGCAGGCGGTTTATTTTCTGTGGCACTGTTCATGCAATAGGGTTTTCCCCTATCACTCCGATTTTTCAATCGGGATTTTGCTCTATGGTGTCCGGACTTTCCTCTCGACTATAAGCCGAGCGAATGCCCGCCATTAAAAAAACTAAATCTTATAAAATGATATTTTTACAATTTGTCAAAGAAATTGACAATTTTTTCGCAAACATAATCTTGCTCTGTCTTAGTTATGTCTGCATACATAGGCAAACGCAACATACTCGAAGCCATTTTTTCTGTTACAGGCAACACTGGAAGTTCGCCACCACTCAACTTTAAAGCCATCGGACATTTGTGCAATGGCGTATAATGAGACAATGCTACTATACCATTTTCTTGAAGATAACTTTTTAAAGCCATAGTAGTCTGCTCTGAATTTGTATACACATAAAAAATATGTCCATTACTACAAGCATAAGACGGAATTTTGCACAAACTTAATTTACCTGTACTTTCAAGCTCCTTTAAATTTTCGGCATAATAATTCCAAGCCGAAACTCTATGTTTAGTTAGAGTATCAACGCGTTCGAGCTGCGCCGACAAAAATGCGGCAGTCAATTCTGACGGAATAAAATTTCCACCATAATCAACCCAAGTATATTTATCTATTTTTCCATTTACAAAATCAACGCGATTTGTTCCCTTTTCTCTTATGTAATTTGCTCTTGAAATCAAATTTTGCGAATTCACCAGCAACGCACCACCTTCGCCAGCAATTACATTTTTTGTAGAATGAAAACTTATTGCCCCCAACTGCCCTATTGTCCCTAAATGAACAC
This sequence comes from Verrucomicrobiaceae bacterium, assembly GCA_015061955.1. Lineage (GTDB taxonomy): Bacteria > Verrucomicrobiota > Verrucomicrobiia > Opitutales > Intestinicryptomonadaceae > Merdousia. The sequence continues at coordinate 28,362 of SUVO01000012.1, read as the reverse complement.
CTTTATAATAAGCATTAAAAGCCTGTGCAGAATCTTCAACAACCAAAATATTTTTAGCTTTTGCTAACGTCATAATTTTATCCATATCACACGCTACCCCAGCGTAATGCACAACAACTATAACTTTTGTACGAGGCGTTATCAAGTTAGCAAGCATATCAACATCTATATTCAAAGTATCAGGCACAACATCACAAAATACGGGCTTAGCACCTCGCGAGACAAACGCATTAACACTCGAAACAAACGTATATGCAGGTACAATAACTTCGTCGCCAGCTTTAATATTGCACAAATAGGCACAAATATCTAACGAAGAAGTCCCCGATGTTGTAAGCAAAACATTGTTAGCTTTTGTAATTTGAGCAATTCGTATTTCACATTGCGATAAAAATCTACCACCACCTTGCAATGGAGAGCCATCCATTGCTGAACGCAAATTTGAAAGTTCATTATTGCCGATAGATAACTTATTAAATTCAACTTTCATACCTTTTATAATAACATAAACTCACAAATAAAAAAACAATATATTTTAACAATCATAAAAAAAATAACAGACATAAAAAAAGACGCCCTTACGAGCGTCTTTAAAATTTCATTTTTCAGATAAATTATTCGCCATCATCACCGATAGCTTGAACTGGACAAGATTCCAATGCTTCGTTGCAAGCAGCAACTTCTGCATCATTTTCTGGTTGCTTAGCAACACAAGCACAACCAGAATCAGTCATTTCAAAGAGACCTTCAGCTGTCGATGCACAGAGAGCGCAACCGATGCACTGCGAGTCTACATAATATTTACCTGCAACATTGAATTCGTTTTTATCGTTTTTATCTGCCATAGTGATAAAATATAATTTACAAATAACTCAATTGGTCAAGCTTTTTCTTGTCTATTTAACTACTAAACATATTTAGAAGCCAACGCTTGAAGACTAAGCCAACGCTCATTTTCTAAATGTGGCAAATGAGTTATATGTCGCAACATACTTTTCCATTCTAAATATGCGCGTTCAACATCGCCTCGTAAAATCAAATCGTTTTCAAACCCAGAAAGTTGAGCACCATTTACAAGCTCGCGTATAATCTCACTGGCACCTTCACCATATGTAAGAGGTACGCCACCTTTTAAAGCACCTTTAACGCTTGCCGAAAAGAATGTTAATCTACATACATCGGCTAACCGCGATGATACCCCCCGTTGAGTATTAGACAAATGAAAGCGTCCACCAGCACGAAGATTAGCTAAATCGAAAAGTAAATCTTCTATTGCATACGAATCATCTTCTATCCCAGCAGCAACGGCATAACCTTCGCCACCATTGAAGAACGAAAAAATTCTGCCACGCATAGTAGGTTTAAAATTGCTATCAACCAATCCGAATTTATACCAAGTTAACGCTAACGAACTACCAGTACCACTCGAAGTAGAAAGCCCTGAAAGTTTTTCAAAATCGTTTTCGCCAACAACTAAAACTTCACGTTCTGGTGGTTTATACAATTTAGCTCCGTAGCTATCAACAACAACATTCACCTTAGCGTTTGCTAAATCTATAACTGCACTAACTTTTCCATTTTTCTCTTGAAATTCTTCGACCAACGCACCTGCAAAATACGCTTCAACGAATTTTGAAAAATTGCGACGAATATTTTTTAAAGTGAGTTTATCTCCAGCAAAATAGCATCTGTACGATTTATTCACCGAGGTTATTCTGGCTATGATTTTCCGAGCTACTTTTGTGAAACACAACGTGCCATCTTTTGTAAAAGCAATATCTAAAAGTATTACAAATTTTTCGTTATATTTAACAACTCTACCAATTTTCAACGACATCAACGCATTTGCAGAAGATAAGAATGGCACCCACACTTTATCTTTATCAAAATATAAAGTTTCGTTCAAAACCGAAATACCTTTTGGGCGACGTCGTTCCCACATTCCATGCGAATTGAAAACTTCTATTTTTACACTTTTATCGGTAGTCAATGATTGGCGTTTATTCTTGCGTGATAATTTTGAAATATCATCAAACCCAATATCTATTTTTTCAAATGTAAATAAACGTGAATAAAATCTTTTGAGAGCTTCAACACAATCTTCTTTGTTATCCACAGCATTTGCCATAACGCGAATAGATGCTGCCGAATCAATAGCATCAACACGTTTTAAAATGGCTTTTTTAGCTTCACTTAGACGAGGTTTCGATGGTAGAGATATAGCAAAACCAAGTTTGTCTTTTCCACGTCTACCAGCACGCCCATACATTTGCAAAAGCTCATCTTGACGCAACACCTGTGTACCCGAAACTGTTTCATACTCACGAGAAACAACTATGGCACTGCGCATAGAAAAATTCACCCCAGCTCCCAAACCAGTTGTTGCCACAACAACGTTTAACTTGCCATTGCGTGCATATTTTTCTACAATTGCACTACGTTGATATGCTGAAAGTCCACTATGATGAAACGCTATTCGCTTACGCATCATATTTGCAAGTTCACGCCCTGCCGACGATGCAACTTGTTTAGGCAAATTCAGAAAATCTGGACACGACAACTCTGTTGCCAATTTGCGTGCAATAGCTTCGGCTTCGGCTCTGTGTGGAGCAAAAATCAGCACTGGAGCCATATCAGCAACAATTATCTTATGCACAAGTTTTGCCCACATACTATACAAGCCTTTTGTATCGGTATCGGGCAAGGCTGTCGACACAATTTCTTCAAGTGGGACTGCTCTGGTCGGGTGCGACACCACTTCGCAATTTCTTCCGATATTTTTGAACCATTTTTTTATGTCAGATGTATTTTCAACACTTCCACTTATTAACAAAAGTTGAGTATGTTTTGGTGCTAAAGCTATCGAAAGCTCGTAATTAAAGCCTCTTATGGTATCTGATATTAACTGATACTCGTCTATAACCAATAAATCAGGAGTATTCCCTGTAAAAATTGCATTTTTTTGAGTCTCTAAGGTTGCAACTACAATTGGAGCATTTGTATCAACACAATAATCTCCCGTTGAAATACCCACACGCCAACCACGACTTTTCCATTCGGAATATTTATCGTTAGCCAAAGCCCTTGTAGGTACTGTATAGACAACTTTGCCCGTAAAGCCACGCTCAATCAACATTTCAAAGACATACGTTTTGCCTGCACCAGTCGGAGCATCTATTATAACATCTCTACCAGCACAAAGATGTTCGTACGCTTCGGTCTGCCAAGCGTCTGGAATACGAACAATATCGCCTAACGATTGCATTTGGCTATTTTGCCATAGCGTTTAAAATTTCGCCTACATAAACTCTATGTAATGGATCTTTACCATACCATTGCGACAACGGAGCTTTATCTATAAATAAATTTTCGTCCATATCTTGTGCATAGAGCTTACGACATTCAAAATACATCTGAGCTTCTTTAAAAGAAATAGAATTTGATGAAGTTGCAATAACCGAAAGATTACAAGCCTTAGCCTTATCTTCATTCCTGCCAGAATGCGACCCACAATACGACAAAATGTGTTTATCTTCTGGAGCAAAGAAAGAAAGCGTAAAAACAGGCTGTTTTTCAATAAACTCGAAAGTATAACGATTCGGACGCACAAATATAAACGCAACGGGCTTATTCCATAAAAAACCAACGCCACCCCAACTGGCAGTCATCATATTAAAATTGTTGATATCGCCTGCCGATATCAATGTCCAATCTTTGCCGATTTTTTCAATAGGCTTGGCAAACGCTTCTGTAATATTGATATTCTTAAACATAGCTTTATTGTCGGCTTTTATTTTACAATGTTCAACAAAATATTTTGTATAATTTGAAAACAAAAAAAGTAGTTCCGTTCGAACTACTTTTTAATAAAGTTTAAATTTCTTATCTTACTTACGACGGCGATAATATGCAAAAGCTAAAGCAATTACGCCAAAAGCAATCGCAATTTCAGCTGGTTCTGGAACTGCTGTGGCATATAAGAAACCATCTGAATTTTGTGTAAAGTTTTCCCAACCATCAGCGTAAAAATGGGTCAATTCTTCATCTGTTAAAGCTTGTGCTATTCTTACAACACCATTTGAGAAATCTTCAAAAATATATTGAATATCCCAAGTATATGTAGAACCATCAGAATTTGTACCAGTTCCACCTAATGCACCAACGTAATCATTATTAAGACTATTGTAGAGCTTATTTATACTTAAAAGTGTAGTATCTTCGTGCAACTTGAATGTAAACTGGCGTACAGTATCTACATATTTGCTACCAGATTTTTGTAATGTTTGGGCAATGTAATCAAACGATTCGTTTCCACCAAGCTCGATTCTTGAATTGCCGTAATTGTTTAATGATATAGCAGTAATATCAGGTTTACTATCGCTCAAAGCAGTTTTTGTGAGAACTTCAGAACCAGTTAATCTCAAAGTGCCACCATTGAAGCGAATTTTATTTGCAACAATCAACGAACCTTTTTCGCCAGTCCAATTCAATTCGCCATCAAGATTGATATAATCGCTAACTTTAAGCGTTGCATTGTTGTTTGAAATAAACGATGTACCTGTGTTTATTTGTATATACTTAGATACATTGTATTGATGTTTATTTGAATTCAAATTTACAACTGAACCATTCTTCAAAGTAATAGAAGTAAAAGAATTACTTCCACCACGTGCAAGTTTAACAGACGATAAATTCAATGTAGTATTATCTAATACTAAATTATCGGTCAACATAATTGAATTTACAGTAACATTAGCATACTTGTAAGTAGTAGTAGATGTAGATTTATCTGTTACATAAGTCCAAAATGGAGAATTACCTGTTACACTTAGACCACTTACAGTACGCGCAGCAAGCTCTGCTTCTGTTGCCCCCCAAATGAAGTTTACACGATAATTTTCATTACCAGTTATATTTGCAAAACGTTCATTTTGGTGTTCAGAATTTGTAACAAAACGAATTGTTTGTGATTGTGATGTTGAACCAACAAAATTCTTAACATAATATTTACCACTATTATCACCTGTTAGTTTTACAACTGTTGTTGGCTGTGTAAAACTTAGGTTATCAATAGCAGATGATGGATCAGTTGCTACAGGAGCTGTACCACCTTGCCAAATAGCGCTATTGTACCATAAGCCACTGCCTATAATTGTATAATCTACTGCAAACGCTGAGGTAATAAATGCAGAAGTAATAAGTGGAAGTAGAATTTTTTTCATTTTTATAACTTTCTCTTTTTATTTTATAAATTTGACAAATACTACCCCCCCCCCAACAATCTTTGTCAAGCTTTTTTTATAAAAATTAATATTTTTTTATTTTTACCGAAGAAAATAACACTTAAACATTATTTGATATTGCAAAGTGGGAACATTTTGTATTTTATCATGTCAATTATATACACGCATTTATTACAAACATAACGAAAGAATCATAATATGGATATAAAAAAGACAATAGCAGCAGCTGCAATTTCGGCAGCAGCAGTAACATCAACATTCGCTGAAACAAACGAAGATTACATCAAAACCTTTGGTATGATTGTATATAAAAACGGTGGTTTGAGCGAACTGAAATTAACTCCAACAGAATTCGACATCTTTTTACAAGGTATGAAAGATGCTTATGCAGGTAAAGACTTGCCAAAGAATATCGATACTTTTGGTCAGAAAATGATGGAATACCTCAAAAATCGTGCCGAAGCTACTTTAGCAGAAAAAGCCAAAGAAACTGAAGCAAAATCGGCTAAATTCTGGAGCGAATTAGAAAAAACAGAAGGCGTCCAAAAAACAGCTTCGGGCTTGGCTTTCAAAGTTATAGATAAGGGTTCAGACAAAGAAATTGCATCGGATAACTCAGATGTAACGATAAACTATACTGGTAAACTTGTTGATGGAACTGTATTCGATAGCACCGATAAACATGGTCAACCAGCAACATTTAATCTCGCAAATGTAATTCCAGGATTCAGAGAAGGTTTGCAAAAAGTTGGTAGAGGTGGCAAAGTTATATTGTACATTCCAGCAAAACTTGGCTACGGAGCTCAATCTATACCAGGAATTCCACCACATTCAACTTTAATTTTCGATGTTGAAATCTTAGACGTGAAGAATGCACCCAAAGCAGAAGCTCCAAAGGCTGAAGCACCTAAGAAATAACATATAACAATCTTATATAAAAAGATGCAGTTAAAAAACTGCATCTTTTTTTTATGGACAAGAATACATCTTTATAAAAAAACCGACACATAAATGTGTCGGTGAAATAATATGAAAAAACTAACTTATCTATTATTTTTGTACGAAATTTTAATCTTCAACTTCGTAGAGAACCAAATTTTTATCGAACTTTAAATCACGTCCATCAAATAATTCAATCTCGTATGCTATGCGTGGTTTACGTTCTATACTTTTTACTTTTGCCCCAACAAACTTTATCTCTAAAGTATTCTTTATTTTTTCTGGTAGTAAATTCAAACTTAGACCATTTACAGAATTTTTAATTTCTTTCCAGTCCCCTGCCGAATCGAACTCAATAGATGTTGAATCGTTTAGCGATACATCGTATTCAGCCGACAACCACCAACCATCTTTAGTTGCTAATGTTATCTGAGCTTGAGGAAAATTTGTCTTTACAAATTTAACTGCATTTTCTGGCAACTGACTTACTTCTATTGGTTTTTCGCCTGCATATAATGATGTTCCTAAAATAGAAATCCCCAGCAACATAATGTACTTTAATATATTTTTCATAAGTATTTTCCTTTCGTGATTATTGTCTATAAAACTACTAATCGGTATTATTGACAACAAAATTAAAAAAAAGTTTTAATAAAAACTTGCTATGTTTACATTTCGTTGTACATTGATAGGAATTTCAACTAAGAATTTTCAATCTAAATACACTTATATATGGTAACATCAATGATAATCTTATTCGTGATTGGCTATTTGTTAATCACACTCGAACATAAAACACACATAAACAAAGCAGCTACTGCAACTATTTTGGGTATGGTTTTGTGGGTTATGTATATGTTCTGCCCTGAAACACTTATATCGACATCGTCTGCCGATGCCTTTAAGCACTTTATGGATACAAATCCAGATGTCGCAAAACTTCCTTTGGCACAACAATGTATAAAATTTATTTCTGGATACCAAGTGCCACATTTCTTGGGCGATGTTATTCAGGTTATATTGTACTTGATTGCGGCTATGTCGATTGTTGAACTTATCGATGTTCACGCTGGTTTCACATGTATAACAAGCAGAATTACCACACGCAACAAAACAAAACTTTTGTGCATTATTACATTTATTACATTCTTCTTGTCAGCAATTTTAGATAATCTTACAACTGCTATTGTTATGACAATGTTGCTTCGTAAAATTGTTACCGATAAACGCGAACGTTGGATTTTCGCAAGTATGGTAATATTGGCTGCAAATAGTGGTGGTGCTTGGTCACCAATTGGCGACGTTACTACAATTATGCTTTGGATAAATGAAAATGTTACAACACCAAGCTTGTTGAAATATTTGGTAATACCATCTATTGTATCTGTTGTTGTTCCATTGATTATGGTATCGTTCTGGCTTGGGAAAGGTAATGTTGTACAACCAGAAAAAGAAGATTACGATAAATACAATCCATATATAACAAGTTTTGAACGTAATTTAATATTGGCGCTTGGTATTGGTGGTTTGATATCTATTCCTGTGTTTAAAGCTCTTACTCATTTGCCTCCATTTATGGGCGCATTGTTAGCTATGGGTGTAATTTGGGTATATGTAGGCTTGATGTATGACAGAAAAAAATATGTACCTGAAAATAAGAAATACAGAATGATGCGTGTAATCCAACGAATCGACTTTGGTACAATATTCTTCTTCTTAGGTATTTTGATGGCAGTATCAGCACTTCAGTCGATTGGAGTACTTGCAAGTGTATCAAACTTCTTAGATGAAAAAATTCACAATATATATATAATAAACACAATCATCGGTATATTATCATCTATAGTAGACAACGTACCACTCGTTGCTGGAGCAATTGGTATGTATGATATGCCATCAACCGAAGTGATACAAGCTTCTGAAAATGTAGCATACTTGTCGCACTTTGTACAAGATGGTACTTTCTGGTTGTTGCTAACCTATTGTGCTGGCGTTGGTGGAAGTATGTTGATTATTGGTTCTGCTGCTGGTGTTGTAGTTATGGGCTTAGAAAAAATCACATTTGTGTGGTATTTAAAGCACTTTACAATCATAGCAGCAGTTGGATATTTTGCAGGTATAGGCACATTTATATTACAATCGTACCTATTCTAAGAAGTATTACTTTATTTCAACATCGGTGGCGTTGCTAACGTACACCGATTTTTTTGCGTCTAATGGTTTTTTCTGCAAGTTGAAGAATTTATTATCTTCGAGTTTTATCCCCTTACAATCGCGAACTAAAATACCAACGTATTTCATTTTACGATTATAATAAACAGTATTGTTTTGCACTGTTATATTAAAGTTATAATTACACTTAGTTTTTGCAGGAAAATTTCCAGCAATAGTAAATGGATTTCTTGCAACTGACGAATTAACTACATTGTTTCTTAAAACGATATTATGAGGCAACGGACCTTCAAACCACGAGCCAAATTCGTTAGCAATCATAATACCAGTTCCCCCAGTAATAGTGTTATTTTCAATAATACCATTGTGAGCTCTAATAATCATAGAGTATCTACGCTGTACTCCAAACTTACAATTGCGTATAACAAAGCCATTGTTTATGTACGACATATTAAAAAACTGCGTAGCCTTGGAATTTTTTTTGCTATTTCCACTTACTATATCGTACGCCGAAATTTCTTGCCACATAGTAAAATTTAAAGGTTTTTCTACGCATAATTTTAACCCAATAGAACCTTTCGTAGCTTTAAAACCTTCAACCCAATCACCAGTTTCACCATACATTAAAGCAATATCATTGCCTTCAAAAAAAGTAGTGCGTCGCATTTGATAAGATGTATCGTTAATTTTCTTTATAACGAAAGCAGGAGCTGAACTTATATTTATTGCATCGTCAAGCATACCCTCAAACACACAATTTTCTAGAGTTGGACCAATTTTATTATTCTTGAAGTGCGATCCATCGCGCCACGATGAAATCATATCGTTGCTATTACGCCAAGTTAAAGTACAATTGCGAAAAGTTATTTTGCCTTTGTTGTTACTTCCTGCAAAACCTGCGTGTCGAGTCGCTGAAATTTTTACGTTTTCGATTAGAATGTCTTTCGATAACACAAACGAAACCGTATAATTTTCTGCACCAAAATTTTTATTTATTTCTTTGTAAACAGGCATTACCCAAACATCACCAATAACTATATCCGACATATATTTTAGATAATCCTTGCGAGGATAAACTTTAAATTTACGACCACCAACCTGCTCAACTTTCGCCATAAAAATATGGTCGATAAAATTTTCTTTTATAGCACGTTTTTGACGATTCATAACACTGCCCCATCGCCATTTTTGATCGGGAAAATTCTTTTGTGTAAACTCGTCGGTTGGAGGAAGTGGATAACCTTTATCTATATCAAAAACAAAATGGTCTTCGTTAACTTCAATAATATCGCCTTGTGCAAACGACACTTTGTTCATTGACGCGTCAAAATTTTTAATAACAACATTTTCACAACGCGTTCCCACACAAAAGTTATTATGCCTATGATAACGAATTTTAGCTCCTTTACCATCGATTGTTAGATTTTTAAAACCAATAAGCGATATAAACGCACCGTGGTTTTTAGATTTTCCAAACTTGTAAGTTTTAGGCGACATCTCAACAACACAAGGTTTCCCATTCTGAGCTTTTACAATCTTTAGAATATCAGCCATTGTTTGAAATCCGTCAGCACCCTCTTTGTGAAAATCATCAAATTTGTAAACAGTTTGAGCCAAAGTAGTAAGTGAAAGTAGACAACATAAACCAAAAACGAATAAATTTTTCATATTTTTAAAGTATATTTTCAGCAAACATTATGCAACAAAAAAGCTTGCTCTTTATGGTTTAAATAAAGTATATTATAACAATGCAAAAACGCGAAAAAATACGTTTACCTATCGGAGATAATTTACCAAACATTTATCTCTTAGGTTTTATGGGAACTGGTAAAACGTCGGTTGGTAAACGTTTAGCTCGCAGATTGAATTTTACGTTTATAGATTCAGATTCAGAAATCGAACGTCAGCAAGCTACCGAAATAAAAGAAATATTTTCGCAATATGGCGAAGCTAAATTTCGCCAATTAGAACGCGAATTTATCGAAAGTGGGCACCCAAAAAACAATTGCGTTGTTTCATGTGGAGGTGGTTTAGTATGTAGAGATGATATGCCTGAACTTGTGAAATCGAAAGGTGTTGCTATTGTTTTGTTTAGTCAGCCTAACGAAATTCTTGAACGCACAAGTAAGAATAACAGGCGTCCGCTTTTGAATGTAGAAAATCCACTTGAACGTATAAACGAACTTTTAAAAGAACGCACCCCCTACTATTTGAGAAGTGGTGTTTCTATTGCTACCGACAAAGATATAAATAAAACAGTAGAACATGTTTTGCGAATTTATCTTAGAAAAATAAAAACAAAAAAATGAGTTTGAATTTTCAAGCTCATTTTTATTTTTATAAGATTTACGCAATTTCTATTACTTTTTACTTTTAGCAAGTTTTTTAGATGTACTTTGCTTAAACTCTAAGAATTCTCCATTTTTTGAAGCTTTAACTTTTACAACGCCACCATCATCAACAACGGAACCTCGTAAAATTTCCTCTGCAAGTGGATCTTCCAACTCTTGCTCAATTGCACGTTTTAGAGGTCTTGCTCCGTATTTTTCGTCCCAACCTTTTGTTATAAGGAAGTCCATAGCCGATTTATCAAGTTCAAGTTCCATACCTTTTTCGTGCATTCGGCTTTCCAACTTTTTAAGTTCAAGCTTAACAATACGTTGCATATCTTTCTTATCGAGACTGCGAAACAAAACAATATTCCCAATTCTGTTTAAGAACTCCGGACGGAACGATTTTTTCATTTCGTCCATAACGTTTTGTTTAACTTTATCAAAGCTCTGCTGTTCATCGGCAAAACCAAAGCCCATAGATGATTTTCTCTGCAAGATATCGGCACCTACATTACTTGTAAGAATTATAATGGTATTGCGAAAATCGACAGTTCTACCCAAGCTATCTGTCAAACGACCATCTTCGAGAACTTGAAGAAGAATTTGAGCAACATCTGGATGTGCCTTTTCAATTTCATCGAATAATATTACGCTATACGGACGACGACGCACCTGTTCTGTGAGCTGACCACCATCTTCGTGTCCAACATACCCTGGAGGCGAACCTATCAAACGCGACACCGAGAATTTTTCCATATACTCCGACATATCAATTTGAATTAACGCATCTTGGTTGCCGAACATTTGCTCTGCCAAAATTTTTGCCAAATAAGTTTTACCAACACCAGTAGGTCCCAAAAACAAGAACGAACCTATCGGGCGTTTTGGATCTTTTAGTGCAGCTCGAGAACGACGCAACGCTTTAGCAATAACAACAGTTGCTTCGTCTTGCCCAATTACATTATCTTGCAATACCTTCTCAAGCTCGAGTAATTTTTTAGCGTCTTGAGCTTCCATACGTGTTAAAGGAATACCAGTCCACGATGAAACTATTGTATAAATATCATCAACATCAACAGTAGAAGTTTTTCCTTTGAGTGTCTTTTGCCATGCCGATATTATATCTTTTTTCTGTGCTTCTAACGACTTTATTTCATCGCGTAATTTCACACATTCCTCAAAACGCTGACCTGCAACAGCTTCATCACGCTGAGTTTTCAACGCATCTACTTTTTTATCAATATTCTTAACCTCGTCAGGACGCTCCATCATTTTTATACGAGCACGTGAGCCTGCTTCGTCTATAATATCGATAGCTTTGTCTGGCAAGAATCGACTTGTAATATAACGGCTTGAAAGTTTTACAGCTTCTTCAATAGCTTCATCAGTAAATACACAGCTATGGTGTTTTTGATAATTTTCACGCAAGCCCATCAAGATTTTAATAGCATCATCTACCGATGGTTCGTCAACCTTTACGCTCTGGAAACGTCTATCTAAAGCACTATCTTTTTCGATAAATTTTCTGTACTCGGCAATAGTTGTTGCACCAATGCATTGCAATACACCACGCGACAACGCTGGCTTAAAGATATTCGATGCGTCCATAGCACCTTCGGCAGCACCAGCACCAACTATTGTATGAAGTTCATCAATAAACAATATTACATTTTTATCTTTTTCAACTTCAGCCATTAAAGCCTTTATACGTTCCTCGAATTGTCCACGATACTTTGCCCCTGCAACCATCAAAGTCATATCGAGCGATACCACGCGTTTATTCAGCAGAATTTCAGGTACTGTACCATTTGCAATCTCTTGAGCTAAGCCTTCTACAATTGCTGTTTTGCCAACGCCAGCTTCACCAATCAACACCGGATTATTCTTACGACGACGACACAATATTTGTATTACACGCAAAATTTCATCACTTCTGCCAACAACCGGATCTAATTCGCCCTTCTTAGCAAGTTCTGTTAAATCTCTACCAAACGACTCCAACGCACTTTTAGAAGATGCATTTCCCACTGGATTTTCTTCGCTATACTCGTCGCTCTTTTCTTGATTTTGCGACTGTTCTGGATTTTCTGGATTATCGCCTACAAAATCGAACGACAACTCATCTAAAATCATCTTTCTACATTTGTCTAAATCTACGCCCTTGCTTTTTAGATAATCAACAGCCAAACCTTCATCAATACGCAGAATAGCAAGCAATAGATGTTCAGTACCTATGTAATTATGATTCATTCTTGTTGCCTCGTTAGAAGCAAAAACTAAAACTTTTTTAGCACGAGGCGTATATGGAATTTCGTTTGCATTTATAGGTTCTTCACCTTTTGAAAGCTGACTTTCTATATCAGAAACAACTTCTGCCAACTTCAAACCGACTCTGCGCAATACATTAACAGCTATACCTTGTTCGAGCGCCAATATGCCCAACAACAAGTGTTCTGTACCAATATAATTGTGCTTAAAATGCAACGCTATTTTGCGTGCATTTACAAGCACCATCTGTGCTCTTTGTGTAAATGGTTGCATAATATTTTAATTAGTAATTTATTTTACCTATTTTTATTTCGGGCAATTTTGCAATTTCTTCGTTCAGATACTTTGCCCTTATTGCATCTCGCTGATTAGACTCTGCCGAAACTGAAAGACATTCTTGTAAGTGTGCTGGCAAAATATTTTGCGACAACGCATCGAGCGTTTTTATAACATCTTCGCCATTATCTATCATATTCATATCAGCAGCCAAACGCAGTGCCGATATATTTGCCAACGCTTCATCGGTATCTATCAACTTACAGTTTTCAAGCAACGCCCTAGCTCGCAAGATTTTATCGACTAACAAAAGTGGATTATCTTCCATTATCTTAGATCTTGCATTTATTTCAAACTGACAAATTTTTTTACAAAAAGTTTGAATTTTTTTTATAATATCGTTTTCCGATATACCTAAAGTCTGTTGATTCGACAACTGATAATACGCATTAAACGAATCACTACCCTCGCCATTTGCCCCACGCACAACCATACCAAGCTGATTTAATGCACGCACGATTTTTTCCATCTGATAATCTGCCGACAACGCAGGCAAGTGCATCATAACCGAAGCACGCATTCCCGTACCCATATTGGTTGGACACGATGTTATATAACCAATATCGCTACTATAAGCATACTCTAAGTTGTTTTCAATTTCATCATCTAAGGCATTAGCAGTCTTATAAAGCGACTCTAACGATAATCCATCACCTAATACTTGTATTCTGATATGATCTTCCTCGTTTATGAACGCACTTAGTTTGCCATTTTTTGAAACAATTGCACCTTTTGTAGTATTAGAAGTTTCAAGTTCTTTACTAATTGCACGTTTTTCAGAAAGAACAGCTCTATCATACTCTGTAATTTCGCCCATATTATAGAGCTTAGCAGTACGCATTTTTTTTGTTTTTAGAACTGCATTTGCACATACAACATAAATTTCCGACAACTGCTGTGGCGTTGCCGATGCAACAAATCTACGCCCAGCTAAATTGCGAGCCAAACGAATTCGCGACGATATTACTATTGCCGAATTGACCTTACGAACTCTTTTTGAAGACACCATTTTTACTACGACTTTGGCAACGAATTTAACTGATCTCTTATCTTTGCAGCATCTTCATAACGCTCTTGCTTTACGGCTTCGTCAAGAAGATGCTCAAGCTCCTTACGTTTATCTACTGCACTTTTAGATTTCGACACTTTCTTAGATTTCTTTTTCGAAGAATCTTCAACATCAACCTTACTTGGTAAGTTATCTTCATCAAATACAAAATCTGCTTGAATACCCGAAACTTGTTCTATTGCCGATGAAACTACATCTTCTAAATCCGATAGAAAATCTTCATTAAATACCGAAGTTTTTTCTTCAAAAATAGAAGTTGTATCAACGTTTGCCTCGTGGTTTTTAGGTTGCTTACCTATATGACGCGAAGCATTGTGCATTTGCATAAACAACTCTATAACAGAATCGTCTATTATACTATAGCAATCTGGACACGCAAATTTATCGCCCTTTTTCAAGTCGTTCAAAAGCATTCCACAAGTTGGACATATCGTACTATGTTTTTTATTCAACATAGTCTCTTCAAACTTCTTTATTTCAGGGTCGAGATTTGCAGGAATATTTGGATCTTCCAACGAGAATTTCTTCGCACACTCTTCACAATAATGTAAAGTGAGCTTTTCATTGCCCGAAATGCGCGTGATGTGAACTACCGCTGGTTTTCCGCATCTTACACACTTGTATTGTTTTGCCATATAATAGTTAGTGTTGGCGCAATATGCTTACGCCAACTTAATAAGTTCTTCGGTTGAAGGAACGTCGCGAATAATCTGCGATTGCAACGGACCTACACCAATATATCGTAAATTTGGTAGATTTTTTAAATCGTTATTTTTATTAGCAATTTCAATTACGCTCTTTACGCAAAATGCTACATAACGTTTTGCAGCGTCTGGAAGATCATTGAATTTGCGAACATTTGAAATATCTTCAGCCCAACCTGGAAGCTGTGCATAAACTGGTTTTAAAGTTTTACGCAAATTATCGCAACGTGGTACCGATTTATAAGTCTTACCCGAAGCATCTTTATAACCAATACAAACCAATAATTCGCCACCTTCGCACCATTGACCATCGTAAGAAAGTGCATCGAGTTTATTTATTACAATATCATCGTAGCCACCATAACGAAGTGCATCGCCCTTTTCAACTGCGTCGAACCAGCCAACCATACGTTGACGACCTGTACTTGTTCCAAACTCAAGCTTTTTGAGTTTTTTTGCAAGTGGATGTTCATCGTTCATCTGAGTCAAGAAAACGTGAGTACCAACTTTAGTATCGTAAGCTTTGCAACAACCCAAAGTATGAACTTGACGCAATGGAATACCTGCACTTTGGAAAAATTCAGGAACACCTGTGTGCGATGCTGTTACATTTGGTGCAAAACCATGACGCTTATCTAACCAATAAGCCTGTCCATATTCGCCCAATATATATTTACCTTCAGCAATTGCTTTCAACGATGCTTCGCGAACATCACCTACATTTTTAGCCAATGTTTGACCAACATTCCAATATTCATCAACTATGGCATCTATATTCAATTCAAATGGATTTGCTCCCATAAACTTATGGAAATCAAAATCATCATTTACAAAAACGCCTTCTTCAATAGCTTCGGCATTTGCACGCAATTCGGCATTTGTAAGAACATCGAAGAACGATGCCCACTTTTCAGCAGAAACCTGACATACATATTGAATTGTTTTGCATGCACGTTCTAAGCGAGCCGACATCTTATGACGGAACACTTCTTTATCGCCAAGCAAATCTCCATAACAAATTTGGAACTGACTAACTTCATCAACATACGAAGGAGTAATACCTCTGCCTGTTGAACCACGAGGTTCTTCTTTCAAAATATTTACACGATAATCTTCATAAGCTAAATCTAACAAACGATGCCCTACATCGCTAATCATTGCACGTTCATCAATTAGCAATCTGCCAAAAATATCGTACCCACGTTTTTCTAAAGGTTTACCTTCCCAAATGAATTTGCGAGGATCAGCTACAACGCCAGCACCAATAGCTAAAACTTCTACATCTTTTTCTATAACGCCAGCAGGCAACAAATTAAGTTTAACACCACCAGCAGTGTGTCCTGAATTTGCACCACCATTAACTTTCATAACGATAGCAGCGATATCTTTTTTACCACTTGCCGACTTCAATTCATCGATAACTTCGTAGATAAGGCGACCCTTGCCTTCGTCGCCCATACTGATACCGACGTCGGCTATAACTTGACTTTTAAAATTTGTTAATGCCATTTTTTTAAAACTCCATTTAGTACAACCTATATATACTGAAAACCTTTCCCCCTTTTTCAACACTTTTTTAATTTTATTTGACATTTTCTTTCAACACGAACACCATTAGAGTGTTTAGACAGATGATATTATGAAAAAAACAGTATTAACAACGTTATTGTCTATTGTACTTTCAATAACTAACACACTTTCGGCTAAAGATATTTTCTCGATAGGCACTCCAGACTCAAAAAGTGCCGAATTTAACGATTTCGGCATAGATTTCAATGCAGCCCGTTTTTACTTTGACGAAACAAAAATTGATCCATACACACAATCTAAGAAGTTTTTTGCAAAACCTATCATATTTGAAGTTAATAAAAATACCGAAAAGGACCTACCATTTGTATTTCCAGTTAATTCTTGCGAATGGGCAGACATCTCGTTTAAACGTATAGATTCAAATTTAACCTATTATTCTTGGGACAACAGATACGCAAAAAACAAAGAATTTCCACCAACCACTATAAAATTCAAATTGACAGACGCTCCCAAAAAAGACCTCTACTTTAAAATTGGATTTATAGACAAAGCACCAAGATACGCCAATATCGGAATAGAAATAAGAGCAAACAATAACCTAATTACAAACGAAGTTGCCCCATATAAAATAAGCAAAGAAAATGAATATCCGTGCTTTGAAAATATTTTGTTCAATTCTAAAACATGGGGTATACCTGCTTGTAATGTAGTAAAAATACCAGCTAATCTTTTGAAAATTGGAGAAAACGAAATATCGTTTAAATTTATTGCCGACAAAAAAGTACACAAAAAAAATCCACAATGGTTAGCATTAGACTACATAAAACTTTCAGATATTCCCGATATTCCAAACACACCAAACTACCTTGAAGAACAAAGCCAAAAAGCCTTGAATGCTCTCGGATGTGAAAAATTAATATTTTCGGTTAGAGGCAACTCTGGAGATGTCCATTGGTATGGTAACTTTGGTAAATTTGCCAATGTAAAGCTCGATGAACCTGCTGTTCAAAAATTATTCGATAGATGTGCGTACGCAAAAGGTGGAGGCAAATTGGTAGTTTTAGATTTAAAAAGTGGAAAACTAAAATGTATAATAGATGACCCCGACGGAGCTGTTCGTGATCCAGTGCTACACTTTGATGCTCAAAAATTAATGTTTTCTTATCGCAAGGCTGGTAGTGAACATTATAGAATTTACGAAACCGATATAGACGGTAAAAAAATAACACCTATGCCATTTTGGCAAGAAGGTTATGACGATATTGAGCCATGTTATCTACCTAATGAAGACATAGCATTTATATCGAGTCGTTGTAAACGTATGGTTCCATGTTGGGCAGTAGATGTTGCAATATTGCATCGCTATTTTGCAGAAGAAAACGTAGTTCGCCCAATATCTGTTAATGTCGACCAAGACAACTCGCCTGCCCCAACATCCGACGGACGTATCTTGTACATGAAGTGGGAATATGTGCATAAAAATCAGATGAATTTTCACGGTCTATGGAAAAAAGATGAAAACGGAGCAAACGACATGGTGTTTTTTGCAAATGACATACCTAATCATTTGTTCATAGATGCTAAACAAATACCCAACACTAACTCGTACACTTTGACATTCTCAGAGTGGCACGGCAGTAAAGATCACAAAGGTGGTGTTGCATTTTTGCATTCGCCACGCAATCCATCCGATGCATCGGCTCTTAAGATTGCATCGGGCGAAAATATAAAAAATTTATCGTATCCGTATCCTATTTCAAAAGAATACATGTTGACTTCTGATGGTTCAAATATCCTTATAATTGATAATCAGGGACACATATTCCAAAACATAAAATTACCAGATGAATTTTTAGAAAATTTAAAAAAAGCTAAACTCGAAATAAAAAGCCCCATTCCCGTAAAGGCTTATCCTCGTGGAAAAGTATCAGCCGATTTAGCCGATTACGACGGCAAATACGCAACGGTAGCCTTAGTAGATGCAACTATCGGACGCAATATGAAAGGTGTAAAACAAGGCGATGTAAAGAAAATACTAATAAGCGAAATTCTACCATTAGCTTGCCATGTAACTGGAGGTATGGAACCTATTACAATACTTGGTACTTTTAGCTTGGAACGCCCTTTGGGTACTGTAAATGTTGAAGATGACGGTTCGGCTCATTTTAAAGTACCAGCTAACAGAGCTTTGTCGTTTACATCTTTAGACAAAGATGGCAAGGCTGTAAAAAAGATGCAAAGCTTTGTAAACTTTGTTTCAGGAACAACAACATCGTGTATAGGTTGCCACGAACATCGCGATATGGCTCCACCTCCAATAAAAAACAAACTTAAAGCACTACGCAGACCTCCTGATATGATAAAAGATATTAGTGGTGTAAAATCGGGAGAAGTTATGGACTTTGTTCGAGACATTCAACCACTATTATCTAAATATTGTATAAATTGTCATAATCCACAAAAATTCGCAGCAAAAATAGACCTCACCGAAGGTATGGGACCAATGTTTGCTCGCAGTTATTACGCACTATACACTGCCCGACAAATTGTTGATGGATATAACAGAAATGGCAATATGCCACCATATCAATTTGGTTCTGGCTCGAGCAAAATATTAAAGAAATTTGACGGCTCGCACAAAGGCGTAAAAGCAACAAAAGATGAACTCAATTTGTTAAAAACTTGGCTCGATACAGGTGCAATACATGCTGGTAGCATAGCTTGTGCTGAATCGGGTATGTTGGGTAGTTATTATCAAAATCGCTTTATAGCTCGAGACAAAAATTGGAAAGAAGTTGCCCACATGAATAAAGTTTTCCAAGAAAATTGTGCGTCGTGCCATTCTGGGAAAAAACGTTTGCCCGACAGAATTAGTGCAGATTCTAAAGAAAGAAAAAATTGGCATTTCGTTTTTTATGAAGATAGAAAATCACCCAGAATTAGATTGGCTTCGGCTGCAGTATTTAATTTAACTCACCCTAAAAACTCGGCTGTACTATGTGCACCATTGAGTATGCGTGCAGGTGGTAGAGCATCTGCAAAAGGACATCCAGTTATATTTAAATCGCCTAAAGACCCTCGCTACCAGACTATTTTAAAAGCTATTGAAAAAGCTAAGAAGAACATATCTGAAAATAACCCACGCTACGATGCCCCTAATTATTTTCCACAAGGTGCATACTTGACTTCTATGCGCAGATTTGGAATAATTAAAGAAGATAATCCAAAAAATTTTAATGCTTTTGAATGCGACAAATTGTATTGGGACAATGTCATAAATCCAAAACCATTTAAATGTTCACCAAATGAAGATAAATAAATTTTTAGTTTTCCTATTATTTTTTGCTACACTTTTCGCTTTTGCACAAAAGAAACAAGCAAAAGCACCTGTGATATACGGAGACATTCCAGATTATAAAGAATATTATTTATCGCCCGATTTCGTAAAGAGTGCAAAAGGAAAAGTTTTTGTATCGTGCAGAACAGGGAAAGCACTATTAGTTATAGATGGCAACAAATATAAAAAGATAAACTTGCCAAACTTTACGAGTGGTTTAGATGTTACTAAAAATGCAAAAACAGCATTCGTTTCACTCTATCAACCAAATGGTAAACTCTTGAAAGTTGATGTTGATAGTGGCAAAATAATAGCAGAAGTTGAAGTTGGCCATATGCCTCGTGCTATTAGACTTTCGCACGATGAAAAATTCATCTATATTCCACTTCAATTCAAAAACAAAGTTGTAAAAGTCGATACTGCAACTATGAAAATTTTGGGCGAAGCTAATGCAATTCGTGATGCCTTTGCAGTAGCACCAACTAAAGATGGCAATTGGCTTGTAATTGTAAATCAACTTCCAGAAGCTAAAGGTGGTCTTTACGAAGAAAACATTGCTGCCGCCATAAATATTGCCGACGCAAAGACTATGAAAACTATCGCTACTATCAATTTGCCTAACGGAGCAATTAATGCTCAAGATGTAGCAATATCTCATAGCGATAGATACGCCTACATAACTCACATTGTAGCTCGTTTTAATGTTCCAACAACGCAAGTTGAACGTGGTTGGATAAACACAAACGCTATTAGTATTATTGATATTCATAAAAAAACACTTTTAGCTACGGTTTTAATCGACGACATCGAGTTAGGTTCTGCTAATCCATACGGAATAATAACTGCAGGTAAAAACGGAAGTAAGCTTGTAATTGCACAATCGGGCACACACGAAATTTGTGTAATAGACCGACATAAAATGCACAACAAAATTGGACAAGCCTACAAGAATGAAAAAAATACAAATAAAGTATTTGAAGACATCTGCAACGATTTGTCGTTCTTATCTGGCATAAAAACCAGAGTTGCCCTCAAAGGTTTCGGACCACGTCATCTGTGTGAAATGAACAATAAAATAATCGTGGGCATGTATTATTCTGATGTATTAAATGTTGTAGATTTATCAAATTTCAACGTAAAGCGTGTCTCGATTGGAGGAAACGAAAATCTAAATGAAATTCGTAAGGGCGATTTATTCTATCACGACGCTTCATTGTGTTTCCAAAAATGGTTGTCGTGTATTACCTGCCACACAGAAGTTCGCTCAGATGCGCTAAATTGGGACTTGTTAAACGATGGCATAGGCAATCCAAAACAATCTAAATCTATGCTATACGCACACTTCACGCCTCCTTCAATGATTACAGGTGTTCGCGAGCACGCAAAAGCTGCAGTGCGTAAAGGTATCCGATTTATTCAGTTTACGCGTCGACCAGAAAAGGATTCAGTAGCTATCGATAAATATTTGTCGAGCCTTAAGCCTATTCCAAGCCCTCATCTACAAAAAGATGGGTCGCTTTCTGAATCGGCGTTGGCTGGCGAATTTGTTTTTCAAGAAGCAAAATGTTCAGTTTGCCATACGGGTGAATACTTTACCGATATGAAAAAACACGACGTAGGTTCTGGACTTGATGAATACAAAGGCTTCAAATTCGATACTCCAACACTTCGCGAAGTTTGGCGAACAGCTCCATACCTATACGATGGCAGAGCAAAAACAATAGTCGATATGCTCAAGCATCATAATAAAGATAATAAACATGGCACTACAAATAAACTTTCCGACAAAGATTTAAAAGATTTACAAGAATATATTTTGTCGCTTTAAAATTTTACAAAAGACAATAATAGCCACACTTATTGTAAGTGTGGTTTTTTGTTTGTAAGATAAAATATGCTTGAAAGCATTTGTTGTTTAGTTAGTCTCTAAGGCAATATGAATACAAAGAAATTTATTGCCCTATTTACCTTACCATTTATTTTTTCAACATCGTACGCAATACAAGCAACATTATTACATGTAGATTGCACAAAAGCCGATATATTTGTTGAAAACGAAAATTGCGCACAACAGCTTTCGGTAGTACTCAAAAATGCAAAAACAGGTGAAATTTTAAATCAGCAAATAGCAAAACTTCCTCAACAAAAATTGAGCTTTGCAAACCTTTCGCAAGATACTGAATACCAATACCAAGTTTTAGATACTCAAAATAAAGTAGAAGTAAATGGGAAATTTAAAACTGCTCCAGATTATAAAGACCGAACACCTCCACCTGATTTTTCATTTGCAGTGCTTGGCTCAAGCTATGTAAACGATAAACCTTTCGATGTTCCATTTAGAACAAATGGTAGCGAATACGAGATTTTTAATGCAGTAGCAAAAGCAAAACCGAACTTTGTAGTTTGGGCAAATGGCGCCGACACTCTACGCCCTGCCGATATGGGTTCGCAAGAAGCAATGACATATCGCTTTAGTAAGTCTCGCAAAGTTGCCGAAGCACAAAATGTGTTGAATAATTTTGCTAATTACGGAGTTATGGCTAATCAGGCATTTGGCGATAAAAATGCCGACAAGTTTTCACCAACAGCAAAAAATGCAAAGGCAACATTTAAAAAGTTTTGGAGTATACCTCAAAGCAATGACGATGCCCTCTACTATTGCTTCTCGTATTCCGATACCGACTTTTTTGTTTTAGATACTTGTTCACAACGTTCTAATTTAGATTACAAAGAATATATGCCTGAAATTCTCGGCAAAAAGCAGTTGCAATGGTTGATGGCAAACCTCAATAATTCAACTGCAAAATTCAAGATAATTGTAGTAAATTCGCCACTTACAAATCCCGTAAAAAGCAAGGCTCACTTTACTTTTGCCGAAAAAGAACGTAAGGCAATACTCGATTTCTTGGTGTTAAAAAAAATAACAGGTGTTGTAGTTGTTTCGGCTAATAAAGATTTTTCAGAAATAACACGTTTTGTGCGTGCTGGTGGATACCCATTGCACGAAGCCACAGTAGGCGCATTCACAAATCGCCCTGCAAAAGAAGTTAGCGAAATGAATTATTTTCGCGTACCCAACAGTGCTATAACAGTGCGCTCGTTTATGTTGGTAAAAATTGATGGAGCAGAAAACGATCGTAGAATATCGATGTCGTTCATAAATTCAAAGGGCGAACAGCTTTTTAATCTGACCTTGAAAGAATCGGAATTGCGTGGTCAGTAGTACGTTGTATGAATAAGACATTGCTCACAAAATTTATACCAACCTCGCGTGAAGAAATGCAAGCTCGTGGTTGGGATGCAATTGATATTCTTATAATATCGGGCGATGCCTATGTAGATCATCCAACATTTGGCTCGCCACTAATTGCCCGAATTTTGTTAGATGCCGGGTTTCGCGTGGGTATAGTAGCCCTGCCCGATTGGAAAAATCCAGAATCGTTAAAGGTTATGGGAGTTCCTAAAATTGGCGTTGGGGTGTCGAGTGGCAATATAGATTCAATGTTGAAAATCTACACTGCTGGCAGACGAACCCGACACGAAGATATGTATGCACCTGCTGGTAAAACAGGAATGTGTCCACCACATGCAAGTGTTGTTTATTGTCAGCTTGCAAAACGTGCCTTTGGGAAAATTCCAGTAATACTTGGAGGTGTAGAAGCAAGCTTGCGACGAGTTGCTCACTACGATTATTGGCAAGATAAATTTCGTCCGTCAGAATTGGTCGATGCTAAAGCCGATTTGCTATGCTACGGAATGGGCGAACTTACAATGCTTGAAATTTTTCAGCGTATAAGAGATGGTAAATCTTTAGATGGCATTCGTGGAACGTGCAGATATTTAGGTGGAAAAGAATCAGATGCTTTTGTGGTTGATGAAAATTGTGTTGAATTGCCTTCGTATGAAGAAGTCTGCCAAGAGAAAACAGCAATAATGAAGCTCACTAAATTGGTTGAAGCTAATATGAATCCTTGGAATGCCAAGCGTTTAATTCAGCGTACAAATAACAGAATTTTGATTGTAGAACCACCTCGTGAACCTATGACATCGCAACAGTTCGACCATTTCAGCGAATTGCCGTTTGCATATGCGCCACATTTTTCCTACAAAGAAAAAATTCCAGCGTGGGAAATGATAAAAGATTCTATAACCGTAGTGCGTGGTTGTCCGGGGGGTTGTGCGTTTTGTGGATTGGTGTCGCATCAAGGCAGACATTTGGTATCGCGAAGTCAAGATAGCGTTGTACGCAGTATAAAAAATCTAACACAACAACAATATTTCAGGGGGACAATCTCTGATGTTGGTGGTGCAGCTGGTAATATTTACGGACATCATCCAAAAGATAAAAATATTTGTAAGAGTTGTAAAAGAGTATCGTGTATATTTCCAAACTTCTGTAAAAATTATGTTGCCGAAGAAAAGCCTTTAATGGAATTGTTAGATAAAATCGGTCAATTGCCAAAAGTGAAACATGTTTTTATAAATTCTGGAGTGCGTCTGGACCTTGCACTTGTACAGAAAAAGCAGACCGAAAAAATAATAAAAAATCATGTTTCGGGGCAAATAAGCGTTGCACCGGAGCATCTGCACGATAACGTTTTAAAACTTATGCGTAAAGGTAAAGCTGGCGAGTTTGAGGCATTTCGTACAATTTTCGATCGTATAAATTCGCAAACTGGTAAGAAGCAGTATATGGTGCCGTATTTCATATCGAATTTCCCTGGGTGTACGCAAAACGATATGAAAGTAGTTGAAAGTTATTTGACAAAGTCGAATTGGAAACTTCAACAAGTGCAAGATTTCATACCGTTGCCAATGACAATGGGAGCAGCCATGTATTGTGCCGAAATAACGCCCGATGGTAAGCCAATAAAGGTAAATAAAGGTTTGTCGGAACGCCGAGCCCAAATCGAAATATTAAAAGGCAAAAAGTAGTAATGCTCTTTGCCTTTGAAAAAAACTTTAACGTATTTGTTAGTTTAGTCGGTTGCCACAGTTTGCACAAAATACGGATTTTTCGGTAAGCTTAGTTCCACAGTTTGAACAGAATTTTGCACTTGTAGAGCTTACCAACTCATCTTCAACCGGACGTTGCTGTTGCAATGGAGTTTTTTTAGGAAAAATCCTTTCTATAATAGAATCAAATGGCTCTAATGTTGGAATGTACAAAAGTAAATACTATTGGCGAATACGGTAGTTTAGGCTACGTTGTTGAAGGACATACATGGGCAAACCGTAAAACTTGGGGTTACCAAAGCTTCAAAAATGCAGATGAGCTTTTGAATAAATATTGTGAGTTCATTGATATGCTTGTTGATATGACACCATACGGAGTTGTAGCAGCAGTTTATACACAAACAACCGACGTTGAAAACGAAACAAATGGTATAATGACCTACGACCGAAAAGTTGTAAAATTCGACGAACAAAAGTTCCGCCAAGCAAACCAAAAACTAATCAACTCTGTTAAGTAAATAAAAACGCAGTATTTATAAACCATAAAAACGCATTCTAACGAATGCGTTTTTATGTGTTGTTTACAAGATGAATTCTTTTTCAGAGAATTAATTTATCTCTTCTAAGAATTTTTGGATAGCCTCTTTTAACTGTCCATCGGCTTTTTCTAAAGCCTTCTTGGCTAAAACGATCGATACATCATCAAGAGATTTTGCGTCACCTCCTAATCCAGGTAAGGCAATCAAAAATTCCATACTTCCCTTATTTTTTTGAATAAGTACACCTAACTTATGGAATTTGATTGCTACATCAAAATAGTAATAAGAACTATTGTATTCATTGAGAGATGCAAAGAAATCCGTAAACATTTTTTTCTTATCCTCTTCTTTAATGTCACCAAAAATAGTAGATGCATGAAGTAAACTATAGAAAAAGTTGTTAATCTGGTACTCAACAATTCTTTCTAAGAACTTACCTTTATATAAATCCTTGAAGATCTCAATCGATTCAGAAAACGCAATTTTTCCACCAAATCGAATTAATAATCTTTCATACGATGAACTTATTTTTTTGTTAAAGTCAGCTTCACTTAATTTTTTATCCTTGAACTCTAATCTCTTTATTGATTCTGTTGTTTTGGCATAAGCAAAGTTTAATGCACAAGTATACTCTAACAAGTCACGTTCTATTTCTGTTTTGGGAGTATATTTCCCATCTCGCAAATCAGAATAAATTTCGTTAAACATCCAACCTAATGATTTTTTACCTGATAAATACAGTGCAGTATCTAAGGCAGCTATATCATTAGTATTATTTATAAGTTTTAAGAAATATTCTTTTGCTTTATTTTTATCTGATTCAACTAAGATAAGAGCGTAGAGCGACTGCATATTACCTTCTTGTTCTTTTTTCTCAAAGGAAGTTTTTTCTTTTGTAGCAAATTCTACAAAACTCATAGTTTTAAACTTTTTTACAGCACTATTTAGAATATTCACTATACCTGGATCATTCACAACAGGAATATAACGTTGATAAGACTCGCCACTCATAGCGTTCATTAACGCACCCAAGCCACTATTCCCTCTAAGTTTAAAAAATATTTCATAATTTTGAGAAAAATAATTGAAAGCAAAATCATACTTACAATAAGTATTAATAATAAAATCTCTAGCAATATCTTTATCTTTTTGAGGAACAAATGAAGAATTATAGATTATATTATTAATATAAATACGCTCATCATTTTCTGTAGAATCCTTGTATTTATTTATAATATTCATATAACGACTTATATATTTTTCCGATGGAACATAATTTAATGCTTCTATATTATATATAAGTTCTAATTTTTTATTATTATCCTTTATATTTGAATACTCTTTTTCTGAGAATAGTTTTTCTTTTGAAAGCAAACTTTTAATCAACTTATTATAATTCTCAGAAGCATTTTTACCGTTCTTATTTGTTACAGCTTTATACAAGTTTAACAAAGCAAATTTCTCTATATCTTCATAAAAAATATATACGGGAAAAAGTACATATTGAAAATATTGATCTAGTATTTTTAATGCATCATCATTTCCATTAATAGCCATATCCAAAAGAACATCCATTGTTTTTGTATGATATTCATCTGGTACTTTTGCTCTATTGCCCTTCATGTAATTTGTTATATTTTTTGCATCTCCACTAGCATTTAAATCTACAAATGCCACGTTTTTTTCACTCGATACCAAAAGAATGTTGCTAGCATATTTTATATATGCTAATTGGTCACCTTTATCTAATTCGCAATTTAATAGAATTATAGATCCGTTTCTATGCCCACTTTCAATTATTTTTTTCACTTCTGGTGATTCCATATTCTCTGCAAAATATTTTTTAACAGAAGGCACATTTGTAAGCTCGATTAATTTATCAAGATATTTTGTTTCCCCAGCTTTTATTCGTTGAAGATAAAAATCTGCTGCTTCTGTTGGATTTTTAGACATAAGAATATGCCCATATTTTTCAGAAGCTTCTACATGTCCTAAAAGTGCAAGGTCTTTTATTTGATCCTCTGTAAAAATTTCTTTAGTTTGATCTGGTGCGTTCGCTTTCCTACCAACACCTGGAGCAGTTTCAATTTTAACTACTGGCAAAGGCTTATCTAAGAACTGTCCAACAGTATCATTCTTTACCGCCTGAACAAAGAAAACAGCGCTTTCTTCAACAGGAATATTATATTTATTTCGAAAATGTTCACTTGTTAATATTCTTTTTGAAAGATCCATCAAATCTTTAGGATTTTTCGTTTCATTTATCGAACTTTTCACTATATTAATAATCTGCTCTTCTGCGTTTTTAACGCCTAAACCAGCGGATTTATCAATAGTTGACTCAGCTCTTTTTATTTGTGTGGATAATGGAAGAGCTTTAAAATCTTCTAGTATACGATTCCATTTCGCAATTTTTTGTTCAGATTGCTCTTTTTCTATTTTGGCCTCTAATTGTTCAATAGTAGGTTGTTCTTTTACAACCGTAGGTTCGGAATAAGAATCATCACCTGAAAATAAAATGTAACCAAAAACAACTAAAACACTAAATACACCTAATGCTGTATATTTTTGCTTTTGTATATCCCATGTTTTAAATTTCTCTATTTTTTCATCAACCTTACTCGAATATTTTTCAGGGATTTTTGGTTTTAGAATATCCCAACCCCAAAAAAATTTAGTAAGAAGGAACTCACTAAACTTATTAATAAAAACAAAAGCTTTATTTTCCTTTTTATCATTTTCACAATTTTTGTCTTTCATATATCTATACCTCTCTATTTTAGTATAAAAAATTAAAACACTTACTGTAAGTATTAAGAATACCCCTCTATTGTTTATAGATGTAAGTTATTTGCTTTTAATTGAATACAAAAAGAATATAAATAAAAGAACTGATGATTATTTAAATTTTGTATTTTTGTAATCAATTCAAAAGT
>SUVO01000011.1 GCA_015061955.1 Verrucomicrobiaceae bacterium | reverse complement strand
CCTTTGATAATCACTAAGCAAGTAATACCCCCCCCCCATAATCTTTGTCAAGCTTTTTTTAACGAGTAGTACAAAAAAATAAGAGTAGTATAAAAACTACTCTTAAATTTTGTAAATATATTTTGTCTTTGTATTATTTTTGCTGAATAACTTCTATCCAATCTGCCATTATACGCAAAGCTTCGCGAAGTTGGACATCGAAAACTTCTTCTTCATCTTCATCGAAAATTTCAGTATCGATAACCTTTTGCTTTTCAGCTTTCTTTTGTTTATCTTGCTGTTTCGTTTTAGCATTAGCTTCTTTCGACGCCTCTAAAAGAATTTCTTGCTTTTTATAATTTTGCTTTGCAAATTCTTCTTCGCGTTTATCAACAGAATCTATAAAATCTTCGGCTTTTTTAAGCTCTGCTTTACGATCGTTATAATTTAACACCCAATCTTTCTTATCCTGACGCTCTTTCAACCACGCAATACGCTCTTTTAAGAATTTAAATTCTTCGAGTTTATCCTGACGCTCTTTCGATTGTTCTTCAAGTTTCTTAAGCAATGCATCGGCTTGCGATTTATCGACACCATAAGCGTATATGTCGGCTATTGTACACGGAGCAATACTATCCCAACGCAACGCATTATCTTTATACTGCTCGCCAAACTCCATATTATCGAAAATAGATGGCAATACGATATCGGGAATTACGCCTTTCAACTGAATAGATTTACCACTTGGGGCATACCATTTTTGAATAGTAAACTTTGCAGCACTCTTTTGTTGTGGGTCGAAACGCGACAACGGACAAACTGTCTGAACTGTTCCCTTACCATGAGTATGTGCATCGCCAACTATTATTGCTCGGCGATGATCTTGCAATGCGCCTGCAATAATCTCTGTTGCCGATGCCGACAATCTGCTTACTAAAATCATCAATGGGCCGTCCCAAACAACTTTCGGATTTTCATCGCTTAAAACATTTACTCTATTTATAGCGTTGCGTACCTGCACCACTGGACCTGCTTTTATAAACAAACCAGTTAAATCGACAGCTTCGTTGAGCAACCCTCCACCATTTCTACGCAAATCTAAAATTATACCTTGTACATTGAACTTTTTTAATTTTTGCAAAAGTTCTTCTACATTCTTTGTTGTGCTAAAGCCTTTTGCACCATCTTCAGTAGGACTTTCGCCATAAAACGATGTTAGATCGATAACACCAATAGCTACTGTTTTATCTTTAAGTGGAACAGTAAATACATTTGCCTTTGCCAACTTAGTAGTTAACTGAATTTCTTTTCTCACAAGTGTTATTGTTTTACGAGCACTTGAATTTGATGCCGGTTCTATAAGCAAACGAACCTTTGTATTTTCTTGACCACGTATTTGGCGAACAATCTTACGCAACTTCATACCTATAACGTCGACCATTTCACCATTTTCACCTTGACCAACTGCCAAGATTTTATCACCTGCTTCAATTTGCTTACTTTCGTATGCTGGACCTCCAGGTAATAGTTCCACAACAGTACAATACCCGTCTTTATCTTGCAAAGTTGCCCCAATACCAACAAGAGAATTTCTGATTGCTATATCAAAATCTTCCAACGCATACTCCGACAAAAATGTTGAATGTGGATCGTACATTTCGGTAAGAGCATTCAAATACAACTCTTGAATTTCGATTGTATCGAACTTAACCCAATTATCAATCAAACGTTCATAACGCTTTAAAACTTCAGCTTTTGCTTTGGCAAGTTTGTCTTCAAAAGTTTTAGGAGCATTTTTATCATCGATTTTTTTATCGGCTTTTACTTCACCTTTCTTCGACTTTTTATCTTTCTGAACGTCATCGTAAGAAAGCATTTCGCTTATTATATCCAATGTAAGACGTTCGTCCCAAAGTTTATCAGCTTGCTCTAAATTAGCTGGCCAATTTTCTTTACTTCTATCTGGACGAAACGTTATTTTTTGGTCTAAATTGAAGGGTTGCTTCATACGTTGTTTTATCCATGCCAATCTACTTTCGGCACGCGATATAAATTTATCGTATATCGAAAAAGCTGGCAACAAAGTACCTTGATGCAACATTATATCTGACGACTGCGCAAAAAAATCTTGAAAATGCTGAACATCGGCTGTTGTAAAAAACATTTTAAAGATATCTATATTTTGCATATACTCTCTTATAAACTCACGCATATCTAAATCAGACAGATGATTGCGCGAATAATGGCCATTTTCCATACACATTACCAATGCGCGTGTTTCTGTACGCATCTTGGGAGTTGTATGCAACGGAACTCTATTTGCCGACGACAACGCTTGTTGTGCATACGCACCCGAAAAAGTCTGCGTAAACAACGCAATAAAAACAAATAATATCTTAAATAATTTCATAAACTTAAATCTCTATAAAATACTTTATTTTATTTATTACAAGTAGCTTTTTTGTAAAGTGAACATAAACTATTTGTTAGCTCTACGCAAAAATTCGCGTTCCTCATCTGTTAGTGATACAAAACCCTCTTTATTTACCTTTGCCAATATTCTATCGATTTCATCTGTATCGGATTCTGAAATATTAACCTTAAATTTGAAATCGGCAGAAGATGGTTTCTTTTTATCGGCAAATTTTACAAATTTATATTTGCCAATATTATCCAAAAAGCTCAAGCCACCTCGTTTTATAATTTCGACCATAACCAAACCAGCACCTAATCCACCTAAGTGAGCTGAATATGCAATATCGCTACCTCCACTAACCAACGACGACAAAAAACCAATAAATTCTATTGCCGAAACAATCTTGAGCATTGTTATAGGCTTTACGCTAACTGGTATTATAAAGAATATTAAAAATGTTATAGGTGTTGGGGGAAACAACAAACAAAACGCAGCAAGCACAGCCATGACACCTGCCGATGCACCTACCAAGACAGATCCACTACCCCACGAAATACCTAACCACACTAATCCACCTAAAAATACACCAGCAAAATATATTGCCAAAAATTTACGCCACCCCAACCATCGCTCAAGTGGAATTCCCATAAAATATAATCCCAATAGATTAAACAATATGTGCAACATATCGCCGTGCAAAAAGGCATATGTAAAGAAAGTCCAAATCATACCATTACATACGCTATCTACCGACAACGCAAACAGTGGGTAAATAAAGCCCAAAAATATGCTAAGAAAGAATATGCCAATATTAACAAATATTAGCCAGCACACAGCAGGATACTCAGCAAACTTTTGCTTTAACTGACTTTCAGGCTTACGCGAACGCATATAATCTCTATCGTAAATAGACATACTTAAATATATCGGTTTTTTATTTGCCGATTTTAAAAATTTCCTCCAATGCCAAATTAGCAAGATTTAATCCGAAAACCCCCGTTACAACAACAGAACTTCCAATTATTTTTTTATTATCTTGTGCATCTTGAATATGTGTAGATGATTCGGTAATTTCAGTTGAATACACACACTTAAAGCCTTTTTCAACACCAGCTTTACGCAACTCTTTGCGAATACGCGATGCCAACGGACACCCATTAGTTTTGAAAATATCTGCCACTGCAACCTTCAACGGATCACGCCTACGTGCCGCCCCCATACTAGATACAATAGGTACATTGTTTTCTATGGCATATTTAGCAAGTAATACCTTAGATGCAATAGTATCGATAGCATCAATTATAACAGTAGGTCGGGCACTTGCTATTTCCACAGCAACTCCCTCATCTATAAAAACATTATTAGCTTCAACTTTTGCTTTAGGATTTATATCTAATATGCGTTCCTTTTGAACATCTACCTTAATTTTACCAACAGTAGAATTTAATGCACACAATTGCCTGTTTATATTCGATTCTTCAAACGAATCAAAATCGTACAAGTAGAAATTTTCAACACCCAATCTAGCTAATGCTTCGACTGCAAAACCTCCAACAGCCCCTACACCACAAACAACAACCACTGCCTCTGGCAACATACTGCAAGAATCATCTCCATATAGAATTGTAGTGCGTTCAATCATTAACTATAAAATTTTTCAAAATTATTATATATTTTTTCAGACAACTCTATTTGCGATATGTTCCGTATCTGAGCTAATTTTACCAAAGTTTGCTCGTAATTTTGGGCAGAAGGGATGTCGTCGCTTTCGAGCATTATACGTTCTATTGAAACTATTGAAGCACACTCAGCACCTTTTCTACTATTCAACTGACGCATTGAAAACGAAAAATATCCTCCCAATTTTTCAAATTCTCTTGCCATTTCTATTGATGGACTTGCTGAATGCAAAACAAACTTTTTTATACCACTTCGCTTTACTGCAGTACGAATTTTCTTCAATAAAAAGCCCCAAGCCCCAACACAATGCAATACACAAGGCAACTGATATTTTGAAGCAAGCTCTATATGTGCATCAAAAATCTTCTCTTGTTTATGAAACGGCAAAACCGAGCTAAAACGCTTATCTAATCCGAACTCACCAACTGCAGATGCTTTTTTTAAATAA
Source organism: Verrucomicrobiaceae bacterium (assembly GCA_015061955.1). GTDB lineage: Bacteria > Verrucomicrobiota > Verrucomicrobiia > Opitutales > Intestinicryptomonadaceae > Merdousia. Next base: position 98,318 of record SUVO01000011.1, on the reverse strand, counting down.
GGCTCAAGTGCTGTCATAGAGTTTTCAATTTCTACATCAGAATGTTGCAATGCTTCACCCAAAAACAAGCCAAAAGTTTTTTTTACTTTTTCGTTTTCAATAACGCTCAACTGAGCCCATTGAGGCTCATTTATTGCACAAACACCTGCAAATATATCGGTGGAAATTCCACCTATATGACAATGTGCATCTGTTGCCGACAAACTCATTTTACTTCAAACAATCTTCAACAACTTTTTCAACTATGGCTTTATCGACAACCACTGTTTTAGCATCGCCTATATTTTCTAACACAACAAAACGCAACTGACCATTTGAATTCTTTTTATCGCCAGCCATAGCATTTACAAAATCAGCAACAGATATTTCTTGATTTGCAACCGACATAGGCAACTTTGAACAAGCTACAACATGCGATATACGCTCTTTAAAATCAGCACCACTGAGTACTTTTGAAAGCTCGTTTGCCATAAGCATACCAATAGCAACAGCTTCTCCATGTCGATATGTTCCATATCCATACAATTTTTCGATTGCATGACCAAATGTATGCCCAAAATTCAACAATGCTCGACCTCCACTCGATGCAGTTTCATGTTCATCTTCTGCCACAATCTTTGCCTTTAAAGCACACGAGCGAAATATAGCTTCGCTCAAATACGAATGATTTCGCGACCAATCTGAGCCAATGTTTTCCAAATCTTCAAAAAGTTTTACATCGCCCAACAACCCACATTTTATAACTTCTGCCATTCCAGCCGAAAACTCACGTTCTGGCAATGTGTCGAGAAAATCGATATCGGCAAAAACTCCTTGTGGTTGATGAAATGCACCAACCAAGTTTTTACCTTCTTCTATATTTATACCCGTTTTGCCTCCCACAGACGAGTCCACCATAGCAAGCAATGTTGTTGGAATTTGATAAAACTTAATCCCACGCATATACACCGATGCAATAAAACCAGCTAAATCGCCAATTACACCACCACCCCATGCTATTATACAACTTTTTCTATCGGCTTTCTTTTGTGCAAGCAACGAACAAATTTCGGCAACCTTACCAAAACATTTTGATGCCTCACCACCATCAACTTCAATAATATCAGCCAATTTTCGCATTGCTTTGGCTTTATCGGAATGTCTTTTAAGTACACAACTATCTGCTATGCAAAACAACTTTACGTTTTTTGCCACAAGTTCTGCAAAGATTTCCAAAGCTTTATTAAATACTCCAGAGCCAATTTCAATATTGTAGCTTCGTTCAGCTAAATTAACACGCAATTGCATAAAGTTATTCCTCCAAACCAAAAACACCTTTTACGTACGCCTGAATATTAAACTTACGCAAATCTTCGGGCTTTTCGCCTAAACCTACATACAAAATAGGCAACTTTAATTGACGATAAATACCTGCAATAGCACCACCTTTCGATGTTCCATCGAGCTTTGTTATTATAACCCCCGAAAGAGGAAAAACCTTATTGAAAGCTTTAGCCTGTTCAATACTATTCGACCCTAAACTACCGTCCAAAACAATCACTGCATTCTGAGGTGCATTAACATCGTTTTTCTTTAAAACTCTACTAATTTTAGAAAGCTCGTTCATTAGGTTTTCTTTTGTATGCAAACGTCCTGCAGTATCGAGGACCAACCATTTTGAACCACGTGCCTTAGCTGATTGCCAAGCATCCCAAGCAGTAGCTGCAGAATCAGCACCATGTGCACTTTCAACCAAACGAATATCTAAACGATTTGCCCATTCACGAATTTGTTCGTTAGCAGCTGCTCTAAAAGTATCGCATGCACCTAAAACTACGCCTTCATTTTTTTCATTTAGCATATGTGCAAGTTTTGCGGCAGTAGTAGTTTTACCTGCACCATTTACACCAACCAAGCAGACTACCGAAGGCAAAGAAGAGTCGACATTTTCGAGTAAATCGCCTTCCGAACCCTCTAAAATCTTAGCCAACACCGAAGCTCCAATTTCCATTGCTTCTTTACCACGCAACTCTTTATTTTTGCGATACTCGCTACGAATAGCTTCAATAACATCGTTTGCAGTTTCGTAACCAAAATCTGCCGAATACAAAGTTTGCTCTATTATGTCGATATCGGCTTCGTCAATTTTCTTGCCGAATAACGATGTCAAGGCATTCAACGCACCAGTTGCAGTGCGTTTCAAACCTTCTTTAAATTTTTTGAAAATCGAAAACATTTATTTTTTTGAAGTTCGCAAAGGTCGGTTAAGTGTTGTTTTTACGCTATCGAGAATACCATTTATAAAGCGTTTCGATTCAGCCGATGAAAAACTTTTTGCCAAATCGATAGCTTCATTTATTGAAACAATAGGTGGAATATCCTCGCGTTTGAGTAATTCAAATATCGATAATCTCAATATAGCCAAATCTACCTTAGCAATTCTATCTATACTCCAATTTGTTGCGTATTTTGATATAAGAGCATCGATTTCCTCAATATTTACATTTACACCAGCAATCAATTCTTCAGCAAATGCGTAGTAATCGCGTTGATGTTCTTTTGTATTAAAAAAGGCAGTGAGGTCATCGCCCAAGTTAGCACCACTTACTATTTGCATATAAATGAACTGCATTGCTGCAATTCTATTTTCACGACGACTTGCAAGTTTTGAATTATTATCCATTGCGTACACTATTTGTTATTTTTGAAATTTGATGCATGAAAAGCCATTTCCATAGCAGCTTCAGCAAATTCTACACCTCGAGCAATTTTACCAATTGTTCTGTTCTGAGCCTGTTCGAGATTATTTGTTACAATTATGCCATTTATCATAGGCACGCCTGTTTCTGATGCCAAGCGTTGCATTTCAACTGCAGTTGAATTTGCAATAATCTCGTGATGAGGTGTTTCACCAGCTATAACTACACCCAATGCAACAGCAGCATCGTATTTACCAGTTTTTGCTAAACTTCCACACATAAATGGAAGCTCTGCAGCACCAGGAACACGCATTACTGTTATGTCGGATTCAGCAATACCTTTTGCCAACAAAGTTTTTACAGCGTCCGACAACAAAGCATCGACTAATTCTTTATTAAAACGCGATGCAACTACTGCTATCTTCAATCCACCAACATTCAAATTGGGCATCTGACCTTTATCTAAACTCATTGTAAATTATCCTTTTATTTTTATTTCTTCGACAATTTCCAAGCCATATCCTTCTGAAAGAACATGCTTACCAACATTTGTTGTAAGTAGCTTTATCTTTTTAAATCCCAAAGCACGCAACAATTGTGCACCCATACCATAATCGCGCATATTTGGTGTAACAGCTTCGCCTTCCGGAACCTTTATACCCGAATTAGCCTGACTTACATATACCAACGCCCCACAACCTTCTTCGGCTATGAGTTTCATTGCATTCTCAAAAGATTTTGCTGCCGATGAAAAATCAGCAGAAAGAAATAAATCGGCAAAAACATTTTCAGAATGAACACGTGCCAACGCTGGCTTACTGCTAATATCGCCCATCGACAACGCAAAATGAGTACGCCCGTCTGATGCTTTAAAAACCGACAAATCAAACTCGCCATACTTAGTTGCAAACTTGCGACAGCTCGAAAGACTTACAAGCGATTCTTTCTTCAATCGATACTCTATCAACGAAGCAACGCTCATAAGTTTCATACCATGCTCTTTTTTAAATTCAATTAAATCTGGCAAACGTGCCATTTCGCCATTATCTTTTATTATCTCACATATGGCTGCACATGGAGGCAACCCAGCCAATCGAGCTAAATCGACAGCAGCCTCGGTATGACCAGCACGCTCGAGAACGCCTCCATCTCGAGCTCTGAGTGGATTTAAATGCCCTGGAGTGATAAAATCTTTAGCAGTAGACGATGGATCAGCAAGTAATTTTATAGTTAAAGCTCTATCAGCAGCACTAATACCTGTTGTTATACCTTCCGAAGCATCAACTGTAACGGTGAAAGCTGTACCTTTTTTGTCTCTGTTCAAACGCACCATATCGTCGATACCCAAAGCCGAGAGTCTGTCGTTAGTTGTTGGCACACACACCAAACCTCGAGCAAAACGGAGCATAGTATTGACTGTTTCTGGAGTAATCAACGAACCAGCAACAATCATATCGCCTTCGTTCTCGCGATTTTCATCGTCGGTAACAATAACAATCTTACCAGCTTTAAAATCGGCAAGACAATCTTCTACGCTATCAAAAATTTCACTTTTATTCATAAGTTTCCCCTCTTTCAAGAAGTCGCGAAATATCTTTCTTTCCTAAAATTTTAATTGCACCTTGTGGAATGCGTTTCATTACATAACCACCTATTTGAACTCGTTTAAGCTCTTTTACATAATAACCCATAGCCTCAAACATTCTACGAATTTCGCGTTTTCTACCCTGATTTAACCAAACTTCTACACGCTTATTTGCATTTTCGGTAGCAGATGTATCGGGTATTATTTTTTCGGCTTTCAACTTTTCGCCTTCGTGCATAACACCACGCAAGAGAACTGGTATAACCTTTTTGTCTAATTCGCGATTTAACTGCACATGATAACGCTTTATTATGTTATTCGATGGATGAGTAATTTTGTTAGCAAGATCGCCATCATTAGTTAAAATCAATAAACCTTTTGAATTTTTATCTAATCTTCCACAGCAAAATAATTTCATTTCGGAAAATGGCTCTGGAAGAATGTCGAAAACAGTTTGGGCTTCAAATGGATCGGAATTAGAACACAAATATCCTTTTGGTTTGTTCATAGCCAAAACTACTTTTTCTTCGACTATACCACGAGCACGCGTACCATCGACAACAACTTTATCGGTCTCAGGATCTATATCTTGACCAATTTCGGCAGGAACACCGTTCACAAAGACAAGTCCCTCCTCTATTTTGCGTTCAGCTTCTCTTCTACTGCAAATTCCACATTGAGAAATGTATTTTTGAATTCTCATCTTTACCTTTCGCGCACTTTTCTAGATATGTAAAAAAACAATGCTACAATCAAAATACAATTCTGCCAAACTATCAACCAAATTTTACTCATTTAATAAAGATTATTGACTACAAAAGTACATGCTATATGGATAATCTTGTTATGAGATACGTTATATTTACCTTTTTAAGTTTATTTTTCCTAAACTTATCGACATTTGCATCACAAAAAGGAGTTAAAGAATTATCGGAAAAAGCAGTTTCAAAAAATCAAGTAGCAGGTATAGTTGTAATCAGTGGAAACGCTCAAAAAATTGAAAATATTTTCTGCACTGGAAATACATCAACAAAAAGTAAAATTCAACTCACTCCTGATTCCATTTTCGATATGGCAAGCGTTACAAAAGCAGTAGCCATTTCAACTGCGTTAGCAATTTGTTATGATAGAGAATTGATAGATTTAGATGTCCCTTTTACTAAATATCTGCCTCAATATAAATGCAAATTGAAAAATCCACCAACTGTTCGCGACTTAGCTATGCACGTCAGTGGTTTTATAGGCAAACCATACGGAAAAGCTAAAAACGGGAAAGCTATGCTTGAACAATCTCTACAATTTAAACCTAAACATCCCGTAGGTGCAAAATACGAATACGCATGTTGGAACTTTATCTTACTTGGTCAAATATTAGAAAATATAACAAAACAACCTCTCGATGAATTTTGCAAAAAAGAAATCTTTGAACCTCTAAGCATGGCAAGTACATCGCTTGGCAAACCTATAACTACCGAAAAATCAAGATTGGTTAAAACAATAGGTTCGCCAGATTACGGAACAATATCTGACCCACACGCTCGTATCATATATAGAGATGGATACTGTTCAGGCAATGCTGGAATGTTCTCTACTGCTAACGATCTGGCAAAATTTTGCCAGATGATGTTAAATTGTGGAAAAATAAATAATAAACAATTTTTGAAAAAATCATTTGTTGAACTTACCACAAATAAATGCCAAGCACAAAATGCAAAACGATCATTTGGTTGGGATATGACAACAACATCGTTGCCAAAAAACTTTTCTGAAAAATCAATAACCCATAGTGGTTGGTCGGGACAAACCGTTTTTATTGATTTAGAAAATAATAAATTTGTAGTAGTTCTTACAGTCCGTAGTGGAGATCACAAAAAATGTAAGAAATATAGAATTGAAATAGCTAAAGAAGCCATTGAAAAATAAAAATATCAACCATTAACTTGTGGCACAATGGCTCTATGTTTTATCAAAGTTTTCTTAATAAGAGTTAGATCTACCTCTGAATTTTTCTTATTACTTAAACTTGCTAATGCACTTACACACCCAGCAACCTGCCCCATAGCCATACACGATGCTTGAACACGCAACGCTGAATTTGCAAGTCTGTCGCTACTAACACAACGCCCAGCAACAAGGATGTTTTCGGCTCCTTTAGGCGTCAACGCTGAAAGTGGGATAGTAGGAGCAACACCTTCTTTCTGTTGTACAGTCTTTAAACCTTTCATATCGTGTAAATCGGTAGGATAATACGAATAACAAAGACTATCCTCAAAAATTTTTCCTGCTCGATAATCATCTACACTCAAAATACGTTCACCCAAAACGCGATACGTTTCACGAACACCAACTTCGGTCTTTATATTTTTTACCTTGATATTTTCAAAGCCATGCTGACGTTTTAAAAATCTGAATAGACGCATGAAAACTTTTCTGCCTTCAATGTTTGTCTGTGTAAAATTAACAGGTGTTGAGTTGTCGGCATTTTGTACATATAAAGAATTAAAACCATTTTCTTCAACTAAGCCACCTATATTCCAAATATCTCGTTTACCAAGCTCGCCAGTTAACGAGGCATCTTTTAACGCTTTGCGTAAAACTTTATAGTTTATCTTTGATTTATCCAAGCCTGTAAGCTCAAAAATCAATGTACCAGGTTGGCGATTTTCCGATGTTATTCTTTCAAACCCAGCCAACGCACAAGCCGATGCCGAACCAGTAGCATCAACAATTTTCTTTGTAAATATGTATCCTTCGCCACAATCAGAACATACGAAAATCTTAAAACCGTTTGCTGTTTTCTCAATCTTCTTAGGATAACTATAATAAAGAATATTGCCTTTTGCCTTTATAAGTTCTTCTTCAGCCAAACATGCGTACAAATACTCGTTTAGTTTAACTTGATTACGCCAATGTCGTTTGCGTGGTTTAAATTCCGGAAGTTTATCTCCATTTTCAGCTATACTTTTACATACCAACTCCCAACCTATACCAGCAATAATTTGTCGAGAACCAATGTGGAAAAGTCCTGGAAAATTTACACCAGCAGTTGTTGTAGTTCCACCAAGTTGTGATGAACGCTCTATTACTAAAGTTTTTGCTCCTAATCGAGCCGACTGAATAGCTGCTATTGTACCTGCTGTACCACCACCGACAACTACAACATCAAATTCTGCTTCAACATCGCTTTTTGATGAAGATTTAATACCAGAACACCCAGCAAAACCCAATGCCGATGTACTTACAAATGTAGATAAAAAAGCACGTCTATCCATGTCTAGCAAGAAAATATCGGACTAAAAAATTGTCAAATCTATTTTAGTACACAAGAAAGCGTTTTAAGAATTGCCTTTCATCATTATTATATAAAAAATTCGCATACGCATTAGAACCAACATAGGTTGCAAGAAGTAAAACGTGTTTTTATATGTTGGGCACCGTCGCCAATGCTTCGCATGTAGCTCTGCTTTTTATTAGAAAAATTCAGCCATAAGATTAGAACAAACATAGGTTACAAGAAGTAAAACGTGCGAGATTGTCCCGATGCTTTTGCGTTTTAGCGAGCGTTGCTGTGCTACGCACTGCAGTCGAAGCTAAAACCAAAATGGAGGGCAAAGCGTTTTATTTGATGAGTTTATTTTATAAAAAAAGGCACTTCGTTGAAGTGCCTTATAGTGTAAATTAAAACTCATCATCAAAGAAAACGCGCTCTCGCACGTTTTATATGGTTTTTACGATAGCATCAGCTAAACCATAGTCAATGGCTTCTTGAGCTGTCATAAAAAAGTCGCGATCTGTGTCGGCTGCAATTTTTTCAAGAGGTTGCCCAGAAGCTTCTGCTAAAATCTTGTTCAGTTCTTCACGCATACGTTCTAATTCCATAGCTTGAATGTGCATATCGATTGCAGTGCCACTCATTTCGCCCATAATTAGGGGTTGGTGAATCATTACACGAGCACTTGGGAATAAGAAACGTTTGCCTTTTGGTGCAGCAGATAAGAGAATAGACCCCATACTCATAGCAATACCAGTAACAACAACTTTTACAGGAGCCTTTATAAGTTTCATGGTGTCGTAAATAGACAGGCCTGCACTAATTGAACCACCAGGAGTACTAAGATAGAATGTTATTTCTTTTTTGTGGTCGAGCATATCGAGGTATAAAAGCTTTTCTACAATCTCTGCAGCACTTTTATCAGTAACAGAATCCCATAAGAAAATTTTGCGTTCTTCCATAAAACGCTTTTGCATTTCTGCAGAAATTGGTGGATTAGCTTCTTTGTTTTTATCTTCTTTGCATGTATTCATAATTTTTAATAGTAAAGTTGTTTTTTGTATTTAGATATCGTCAGAAATATTGTTGTTTATAAATATAGATAATAAATATTAAATCTAAATTTTAAAATTATTTTTTCGATGTAGAAATTTCTTTGTTTTTGGATATTTCAAACAGAGCATATCCAGAAAGAGCATTTGGTATAAACTTACATGGAGTTTCCCAATCAGCACGTAAGAAATGTTCTCTCTTTATAGTTATTTCGTTTTTTTGGCAAAATTTCTTAAAAGAATTTACAGAAATTGAATTCATAGGTCTTGAAGCTTCCCATCTATCTGGATAAACTTCATTAACAACTCTGTCGCCAGTAAATAAAACGCTTAGTCTGTTGCGCCAATATGCATAATTTACAAATCCGACAGCAACACAACGAGCAACTCGAAGCGATTCAAAAATTACATCGCTTGCATTTTCGAGTTCTGGTAGAGTACGCGAACAGATAATCCAATCGAACGAATTATCGTCAAAATTTGATAACATATCAGATATATCGCCATGATATGCGTTTATGCCTTTTTTTATGCACAAAGATATTTTATCAAAATCACTATCTACACCAACAGCATAAACGTTTTTACGTTGCATCAATTCGTGAAGAAGAATACCTCGTCCACAACCGAGGTCAAGCACACGTTGCCCTTCGCCTACCCATTCGCTGATAGCCTTGAGCTCCACCTTCTTCTTGAGAAGATTTTTCTGATTTTTTTCCTCAGTCATTCAAAAAATATTCTATCAATTTATAAAGTTTTGGAGAATGAATCAAGAACGAGTCGTGCCCTAATTCGCTTTCAATTTCTGCATAAGATGCTGTTTTGCCAATACGTAATAAAGCCTTAACAATTTCGCGATTTTGAGCAGGTGGAAACAACCAATCGCTCGTAAATCCGACTACCAAGAACTTAGCCATAACATCTTTGAAAGCACTCTCTAACGAGCCTCCATTTAATCGTAAATCAAATAAATCCAAAGCTCTGGTAAAATATAGATACGTATTTGCATCAAATCTATTAACAAAACTTTGCCCTTGATGATGCAAATAGTTTTCTACCTCAAAAGATGGTTTAAAAATTTCTTCACCTGAAATTCTACGATGATCACGACCAAATTTGCCCTCCATACCGATATCAGAAAGATACGTTATGTGAGCCATCATTCGCGCAATACCAAGACCAACACTTGGCACACGTTCTAAAGCATAATTACCACCTTCCCAAATTGGATCTTGCATAATAGCCGATCTGCCAACTTCGTTAAAGGCGATAGCCTGTGCATTCTGACGCGAAGTTGTAGCCAAAGCACATGCACGTTCAACTCTATCTGGAAAATCTATAGCCCATTGTAAAACTTGCATACCACCCATACTACCACCAATAACCATCTTTAGCTTATTTATACCAAGATGTGTTATAAGTCGTTCTTGAGCAGCTACCATATCTTGAATAGTTACAGCTGGGAACGTTAAGTTATAACGCTGATTTGTTGCTGGATTTATAGATACAGGACCAGTAGTACCTCTGCATCCCCCAATACAGTTCGAGCAAATTATAAAATATTTGTTGGTATCTAATGGCTTACCCGAACCAATTATATTGTTCCACCAACCCGATTTTCTATCTTCAAGCGAATTGACTCCAGCGCAGTGATGGTCGCCAGTTAGAGCATGACAAACCAATATGGCATTAGATTTATCTTCGTTTAATCTGCCATATGTTTCGTATCGAATATTGAACGATTGCAATTCTCCACCAAGTTTGAAACGCAACGGAGTATTGCAGAAATAGTCTTTAAACTCAACTATTCCTACATCGCCACCTTCTTTGTACAGAGATATGTCTTCAAAATCGTTCATTATTATATGCGTATGAGAGTACCCATAATAATGTAGCAAGCAACAATTTTTTTTAATTAAAAATTAACTTCTACAATTATAAGCAAAATATTTAGACTGCTTTTTTATTTATTTGTTTCAATAAAATCGTTGGCAAAATACGTTAAAATCATATCGGCACCAGCACGCTTTATGCTAACTAAAGCTTCGTCTCTAGTTCTCTGATAATCTAACCACCCCTTTTGCGCCGATGCCCAAATCATAGAATATTCACCCGAAACCTGATACGCTGCAACAGGTAAAGTTGTGTTTGCTTTTACTTTTGCAATTATATCTAAATAAGCCATTGCAGGTTTTACCATTACAATATCGGCACCTTCGTCTTCATCGAGCAATGCTTCTTTTATTGCTTCGTTTGCGTTAGCTGGATTTAACTGATACCCACGCTTGTCGAGATATTTTTTTGTTTTACCCTTCGCCTTAGGAGCCGAACCAATAGCATCGCGAAATGGTCCATAAAAAGCCGACGCATATTTTGCACTATAAGCCATAATAGCAGTGTCGGTTAAATTGTTTTCATCAAGAGCTTCGCGAATTGCTCCAACACGACCGTCCATCATATCAGAAGGTGCAACAATATCGGCACCAGCCTCTGCAGCAGAAACAGCCATATCAGATAAAATACCAACTGTGGTATCGTTTAAAATCCATTCGCCCGATTCATCTAAAATACCATCGTGCCCATGCGAAGTATATGGATCTAACGCAATGTCGGCAATTACGAGCATTTCTGGAAAATGTTTTTTAACTGCAGAAATAGCACGATTTGCAAGCGACATCGGATTATGAGCTTCGCGAGCATCAAGCGATTTATCAATTGCATCAACCATGGGGAAAGGAGCTATAGCGTTTATACCAACTTCAAGAGCCTTCTGACAATAACGCAAAAGCGAGTCTATTGTATGCCTATAAATTTTTGGCATAGACTTAATTTCATCGGCACCATTAAGCCCTTCTTTTACAAAAACAGGCAATATGAGGTCCTGAACACTCACACGTGTTTCTGTGCATAGATTCAAAATTGCCTGACTTTTACGAAGTCGGCGTGGACGTTTAGAGATATATAGCTTGAAATTTTCGTTCATTATGATTTGTTTATGTAGTGTAAAAAAAAAATCGCAATAAAAAATGAAGCCAAGTATACATAATACATTATCAAGAGCTAAAGACGAACTCGTTCAAAACAATGATGTTTTTGGCATTTACTGTTGTGGACCGACAGTTTACGGACCAGCACACATAGGAAACTTTAGAACATTTCTTGTTCAAGACGTTCTACGCCGAACACTTGAATGTGCTGGCTATAACGTAAAACACGTTAGAAATATAACCGATGTTGACGACAAAACTATACGCGAAAGCCAAAAGTTAGGGGTGTCGCTAAAAGATTTTACTGCACGTTGGGAAAATAAATTCCACGAAGATTGTGCAAAATTAAATATGTTAGCTCCACACGTAGAACCTAGAGCTACCGAGCATATAACCGAACAACTCGATATGGTTTCGGCTCTGGTAGAAAAAGGTTTTGCATACCCAGCTAAAGATGGTAGCGTGTATTTTAAAATTTCAGCCTTCAACGAATACGGTCGCCTTGCAGGACTTGATCGCGAAAATATGGCAACACAAGCCACTAATTCAGCAGGCGAAGTAAATAATGCCGATGAATACGAACGCGAAAGTGTATCGGACTTCGCATTGTGGAAAGGTCGAAAACCTGAAGACGGCGAAAACTATTGGAAGTCGCCTTGGGGTGAAGGTCGTCCGGGGTGGCACATAGAATGCTCGGCGATGTCGCGTAAATATCTTGGCGATACATTCGACTTACATGGTGGTGGTATCGACTTGTGCTTCCCTCACCACGAAAATGAAATAGCACAAAGTCAGTGTGCAACTGGCAAATCTCCATATGTACGCTATTGGTTCCATAGCGCGCACTTGATGGTGGAAGGTCAGAAAATGTCGAAAAGCTTGGGCAATTTGTTTACACTCGAACAGCTTGTTGAAAAAGGTTATTCACCTGCTCAAATTCGTTATGCTTTAATTTCAGGGCACTATCGTCAGCAACTAAACTTCACATTCAAAGGCTTAGACGACGCAAAAAGCGCTCTCTCAAAAATGAAGAAATCGCTCGAAAGCGCCCTTGCTAAAATAAATATAACAGCCGATGAATTCAAAACTTTTGTAAAAGCTGGCAACACCTTTGAACAAACAGTTTTTGAAGATGCTTGGAATGCATTAATTGATGATATAAATGTACCTAAAGCATTGGGTAAAATATTCTCGGCACTGACAAACGTTCAAACAAAACAAGATTTGCAAGCTTTTGCTGGCTTGACTTATGCTTTGGGTATAGATTTATTTGAAAACGAACAAAACACAGAAATAGAAATACCTTCTGAAATAGTCGAATTAGCACAACAACGCTGGAATGCAAAAAAAAATCGCAACTTTGCACTTGCCGATGAACTCAGAGCAAAAATAAAAGAAGCAGGTTGGGAAGTATTCGATAAAAAAGACGGTTTCGATATCAAAAAAATATAACTATGAAAGTACTCAGAGCCCAAAGTGCTGGTTTTTGTTTCGGTGTAGAACGTGCAATAGGTATTGCCACAACTTGTACCGAAAATGGAACACGCACTGTATTCACCGACGGTCCACTTATCCACAACTCGCAAATGATGGAGTTGCTTGAAAAAAGTGGAGTTAAAGAAATTGGGGACTACGCCAGCAAAAAAGATATTGATGACGATATTAAATCAGATAAAAATGCCATGCTTGTAATACGAGCTCATGGGGTATCGCCTGAGCGCCGTCAATATTTAAAATCGTTGGGTTTGCCATGCAAAGATGCAACATGTCCGGATGTTGGTAAAATTGCAGGGACAATAAAAATCCACGCTCTTAAGGGCTACACAGTTGTTATTGTTGGCGACCCTAAACACCCAGAAGTTATTGGGTTGTTAGGATACGCCCAAAAAGGTAAAGGTTTCACAATAAAAAACAAAGACGATGTAGATAAACTTCAGAATATAGAAGGTGATATATGTGTAGTATCGCAATCAACAATGTTCCCCGATGATTTTCAAAAGTTAGCTGAATATCTAAAAAAACGTTTCCCAAAAACAAAGATTGTAGATACTATATGTGGAGCTACAAAAGCACGCCAAAGTGAAGTAGTACGTCTGGCTGAAAACGGTGCGAATGCTATTGTGGTAATTGGTGGTAAACATTCTGCAAATACAGTTAAATTAGCCCTATTGGTAGAACGTACAGGTTTGCCTTGTTTTCATATTGAAACCCTTGAAGAATTAAATTTGAAAGAAATTTCAAAATACGACATCGTTGGCGTTACTGCAGGAGCATCAACACCATCGTTCTTAATAGACGAGGTTTGTAATAAACTTGAATCAATATAAAAAAATGAAACTTTTTTAAAAATTTAACGTTTTATTAGTTATGAGAACTTTTTCAAAATATACAGGTACAATTTCAAACGTTAAACGCGCATTCACTCTTATAGAAGTGATGTTGGCAATAGCTATGATTTCGTTGTTGGCATTCTTAGTAGTATCGAATGTCGATAAAATGATGTCGAGCAATCAAAATAAAATAGCGTCTTCGTTTGTAAATGGTTCACTTGCTACACCAATGATGGCTTTCAAGTTGTCGAATGGTCGCTACCCAACAACAGAAGAAGGTTTGAATGCCCTCATAAAAGCTCCCGATGCTCTAAAAGATCGTTGGGACGGTCCGTATATTCGTTCGTTACCTAACGATCCTTGGGGAAATCCATACCAATACAAATTTCCAGCACAAAAAAGTACTGATGGCTACGACATTTGGTCGATGGGTCCAGACGCACAAAGCGATACGGAAGACGATATTGGCAACTGGGTAAATAAATAATTATATGCCATCATCCTTTGTAAAGCTCCGCCACGTTATGCCTAAAAACAAGGCTCGTGGCGGTTTTTCAATTTTAGAGGTAGTTGCTACTATAGGTTTAATTATGCTTCTGACTACCCTCGTAATTGGTGGATTATCTAAAATAGATTCGTTTACAAGTTCAAATAAAACATTAGAAAGCGCCTTGTTTGAGGCTGTAAAATCGGCATCAAATATAGCCCAGTTGCAAAATAAATATACTGAATTAACTTACGATAAACGTGGTTTCTTTGAAATTGCAGATTACGAAACTGCAGTAGTTGATAAACGTATATTTCTAAAACAAACAACAGCCAAAGCTTTCGATGAAGCTCAAAAACAAAATAAAAATTTTTCAGTAGAAAATTTACACGATTTAGATGAGTTAATATTTGTACTCGAAAAACCAACTATATACGGCAAAGAGCAAACCCAATTTCCACAAACAGATAGACAAAGCATAATATTTGCTCCAGATGGCTCTTGTAGTCAATTTTCAGCAGTTATAAAATCAAAGGCATTTGAAAAGCCCTTAGAAATAAAATTCGATAATTTTTCAGCAACACCTTATGGCAAAAAGTAAAAAAGCATTTTCGCTTATAGAAGTTATAGCAGCTGTTGCCTTGTTGGCTTTAGGAGGCTTTGCAATATCGCAAGCTTGCTATAATATGATGTTGCCCATGACAATGAAAGAGAAAGATTCTCTTGAAAATGCAAATCTACAACTCTGCTACGATGCCATACTGAATGTATCAGATTACGAGGCACTCGATGATGGAATAGATGTTGATACAATAGATAATCAAACATACAGAGTTTATGCCGACTTCGAGCAAACGCAAATATTAGACTTGTTTGAATTACGAGTCAGAATTACATCGCCACAAAAAGAATATAACAAAACTTTTTTAGTTATTCGCCCACAATGGTACGAAAACACAACCGATAGAGATAATTTAAAAGACGATAGAATAGATTATCTCGAACAAAAACGTCGCAACGACTACTTCAGTAGAGAGAAAAAATGAAACATAAAGCCTTCACCTTAATAGAAACAGTTTTGGCTGTTGCGATATCTGCAATAGTTATGTTTGCAGGTGCGCAACTGATGTATAATTTGGTAAAAACTTCTGAATTTTTTGAAACAAATTGGTCGTTGAGGGCTCATGCTGATGGTGTTGAAAGATATTTGCGTTCAAGCTTTATGAATTCAAACATAACAAAAGCTTCAAAGCTCCCCGAAGTACTGTTTTCGCGAAATAAAAATAATTTGTGCATAGCTAAACTTTTTGAAGAAGAAAATTCAAATCGCTATTACTTGGTATTTTCAGAAAAAAAAGCACACCCAATGTACTTGCCCTCAACAGGAGTAGCTGTAGAAAAAATATGCTTTTTAGATTTTATTGAAGGCGAAGGATTGTCGATAATTTGGACAACCAATGAAAGCGATGACCGTAAACGTCAGGCAGAACCAATTATATACAAAACCTTTTTAACTCCATACGTAAAACAACTTTCATATATATATCCAGATACCGTTTGGCGCGAGGAACCAAAACTCGATACAGCCATAAACGCTATGCCAGAATATGTAAAACTTGTCTTTGAACGACACGGCGAAACTATCACGCGTATTATATCACTAAAACCAGTTATTGATTTTCAAATTTCAAGATGAAACAAAAGAAAGCCAGCGTTTTATTATTTGTAATGCTGATAATATTTGCATCGGCAGCAATAGTTGTAGCAATTGCAAATTATGCAACAGTTTCATTGCGAACTCGAGCAACATCGGCAAAAGACTTAGAATTGCGTTACGATGCATTCTGTGCCTTGAATACAGCGATTGCAATATTAGAAGAATATTCAGAAATTGATGGTGGTATATACTCAGCTTTGCAAGGTTGGAATAAACCCTTTGCCGAAAAACGCATTCAATTGCCAAGTGGCTCGGATGCAGAAGTAGAAATAATTGATGAAAGTGGTAAAATACCTCTGCGAGCAATACCAAACGATACTACTCTTGCTCTGATACTCGAGGCCTTAGGTCTAAATCAACGCGATGCAGAAGAATATGCCGATTTAATCAGAGATTGGTGCGATAAAAACGATAATGCCCTTCTCAATGGTGCAGAATACGAAGATTACGACACTGGTACAACCGAACCATTAAATCGCCCAATGGAAACATTTCGCGAACTCTTATATGTTAAAGATGTAAACCATGTATTCTTCGATGAAAATCAAAGACCAACTGAACTATATAAAAAATTTACATCTATATTTTCTTTAGAACCATTTAATAAAATAAATTTAAACTCTGCTAATGAAGATGTGTTGTATGTGCTAATGGAAGCTGAACAAAAAGATTACGATCCTAACTTATTACCAGCACTGCGTGGAGAAATTGGAAGTATTACCGATGGAATAACTTGGTGTAAAGATGCAAGCGAATTGGCAAATCGAGGAGTGATAGAGTACCCTACTAAACTTACAACATTTTCTGCTCAACTGCTGAAAATAAATATAACAATAAAACGTGGGTTAGCTCAATATAGAATGACAGCATATTATACAAATCCAACTACGTATTCACAATTGATGTCAAATAATCAAACAACATCATCAACAACATCAAGGTCATCAAGTCGAAATAATCAAAAGCAATCTACTGCTTCAAATTTCGATAATGCAGTGGTAAATACAAATGCAAAAAAGGCTTCCAAAAAAGGAACGTTCAAAGTTGTAAGAATTATTGCTAATTAAAAAATCGCTAATTTTTGCAGTTTTTTAGCCATTTTATAGAAAAGCAACTGTAATTTTCATAAAAAAATCGACCTTTCGACATTTTTTGCTGGAACA
Source organism: Verrucomicrobiaceae bacterium (assembly GCA_015061955.1). Classification (GTDB taxonomy): domain Bacteria; phylum Verrucomicrobiota; class Verrucomicrobiia; order Opitutales; family Intestinicryptomonadaceae; genus Merdousia. The sequence goes on along the minus strand of SUVO01000011.1, from coordinate 81,048 downwards.
TTTTTGAGAAATGTGTGTCATATAATGTCGCAGTATAGTAGCTGTTTTCATAGTTATAACCTAAGAGGCGAGGTGTAAAAACCTCGCCTCACATTTTTGTGTTTTTTGTATGTTTGGTGCCGAAGATAATTGCTTGGCAATGTATATTTGTCTAACTAAAACGGATTAGAATAAACTTAAGAAACGGAAATAAAAAACGGGCGAGATTCGAGCTGGAATTTGCGTTTCGTGAGCCGTAGCGTACTATGTACGTGAGGCGATACGAAACAAAAAAACAGCCGAAAGCGTTTTCTTTGATGAGTTTATTTAATAAAAAAAGGCACTTCAATGAAGTGCCTTATGGTATAAATTAAAACTCATCATCAAAGGAAACGCGCTCTCGCACGTTTTTAAAGCTGTTTGAAGAAGTCGTTACCCTTGTCGTCTACAAGAATGAATGCAGGGAAATCAACAACGTCAATCTTCCAAATAGCTTCCATGCCAAGCTCTGGATATTCAAGTAATTCAACTTTCTTTATGTTTTCTTTAGCTAAGAGAGCTGCTGGACCACCAATCGAGCCTAAGTAGAAACCACCATGCTTTTTGCAAGCGTCGGTTACAGCTTGCGAACGATTTCCCTTAGCAATCATAACCATACTGCCACCATTAGATTGGAATAAATCTACATACGAGTCCATTCTGCCAGCAGTTGTTGGACCAAACGAACCAGATGGCATACCTTCAGGAGTCTTTGCAGGTCCGGCATAATAGATTGGATGATTTTTAATGTATTCAGGTAAACCTTCGCCTTTGTCTAAGCGTTCCTTAAGCTTAGCGTGAGCAATATCACGACCAACTATAATTGTACCAGTAAGTTTTAAGCGAGTTTTTACAGGATATTTTGAAAGCTCAGCTAAAATTTCTGGCATAGGTTTGTTCAAGTCGATAGCAACAGCACCATCAGCAGTGTTTACGTTGCGATATTCTGCTGGGATATACTTACCTGGGTCGAATTCTAATTGTTCAAGCCAAATACCATTCTCGTCAATCTTGGCTTTCATATTTCTGTCGGCAGAACACGATACACCTAAGCCTATTGGACAACTTGCACCATGACGTGGCATACGAATAATGCGAACATCTAAAACAAAGTTTGCACCACCAAATTGAGCACCAATGCCAAGTTTGCGAGTTTCTTCTAAGATGCGTTTTTCAAGTTCAACATCGCGGAAAGCATGACCAAGCTTATTACCCTTAGTTGGGAGATTGTCGAGATATTTTGTCGAAGCCAACTTTACGTTTTTCAAGCATGCTTCAGCACTTGTACCACCAATTACCCAAGCGATATGATATGGAGGACATGCCGCAGTTCCCAAACTCTTCATTTTTTCAATCATGAAAGGAATGAGGCGTTCTGGTGTAAGTATTGCTTTTGTTTCTTGATACAAATATGTTTTGTTTGCTGAACCACCACCCTTTGCAACAAATAAGAATTCGTATTTGTCGGTATCAGTAGAATAAATGTCAATTTGAGCTGGAAGATTGCAACCTGTGTTTACTTCGTCCCACATTGTCAATGGAGCATTTTGCGAGTAGCGTAAGTTTTCTTGAGTGTAGCAATCGTAAACGCCTTTTGAAAGGTATTCTTCGTCGCAACAATCGGTCCAAACTCTCTGACCTTTCTTAGCAACAATTGTAGCAGTACCTGTATCTTGACAGAAAGGCAACTTACCCATAGATGCAACTTCAGCATTGCGAAGCATTGTTAAGGCTACGCTTTTGTCGTTGTCGCTAGCTTCTGGATCTTTGAGAATTTTAGCAACAAGTTCCAAGTGTGCCGGACGCAAGAAGAACGAAACATCGCGCATTGCATTGCGTGCTAATAAAGCCAAGCCTTCAGGCTGTACTTTTAGAATTTTTTTGCCTTCAAATTCGGCAGTTGAAACATATTCTTTTGTCAAAAGACGATACTTTGTTGTTTCGTCTTTAGCCAATGGAAACATTTTTTGATATTCAAACGGAGGTGTCATAATTGTTCGGATTTATGTTATGTTAAAAATTAAAATTACGAATAGTATTATCCACATCGATAAAAATTACTCAAGCTTTTACTCAAAAAAATTGACAAAATCAATATTTTATAAACTATATTTACGCGATGAATTCATTTTAAGAGTTCAGTTAGAAATAAAAACATCATGAAAGTTATCGACTCAAAAATTATAGATAGCCATTACGAAGAGTTCTCAAAACTTCCTGAACTCGATTATAATTTGGCATACGCGGCAGTTTTAGGTTTGTCGAAAAATACCTCGAAACACCATATATTCGACTTCTCTTTGCGTAGAAAAATAAACCGAGGCACAACGCTTGCAGTTGCTTTAGCCTTGAAAGAGTATATTCAAAAAACTTTTCCTAATGAAAAACGTATAGGAGTAGCATTACCATCTTGCTTTCCTGGAGTGGTAGTTAACTTAGCTATTCAGATGGCTGGGAAGTCGAGCGTTAATGTAAATTTTACAATGGGTCCCGATGCAGCTAAAGCAGCTTTGGAAAAAGTTGGCTTAAAGTGTATAATAGGCTCGAATAAGGTACGCGAAAAAGTTGCAGGCCATATGCCAGATTACCCTTGGACCGACAACTTTCAAGATATTGGTGAAATCTTAAAGAAATTGGGTAAAAAAGCAATTTTGCCAAAATTGTTAATGGTAAAAACCCTCCCTGGTAAAGCTTTGGCAAAATATTATAAAATCCCACAAGAAGGTGGCGATAAAGAAGCTTCAATTATCTTTACAAGTGGTTCAGAAGGAACTCCCAAAGCGGCAATTTTAACCCACAGAAACTTAGTTTCTAATTCGCATCAGTGTTTGCAGACTGGCGTATTGACATACGACGACATTCTGTTGGCAAATCTACCTCTTTTCCATAGTTTTGGTCAAACTATTCAAGTTTGGTTTACTTCGATTTTCGGAGTACAACAAGTTGATGTACAAAGTCCATTAGAAGTTCAAGCTAATTTAAAAGCAATAAAAGAAGGTAATGCTACCATTATGATTAGCACGCCAACATTCTTGCGGGCGTATTATAAAAAAGCAACATCTGCAGATTTTCCAAGCCTTACCAAAGTTATAGCTGGAGCCGAAAAAACTCCAGATGGTTTCGACGAAGCATGGAACGCAAAATTTCCTAAATCGCAATACTTAGAAGGTTATGGCTTAACTGAATCATCGCCCGTTGTTGGAGTTAATCTTCCACTAAATTTAAAACGTGGCGAGTTTTGCGAACAGCCAAGTTTGAAAAAAAGCAAATCAATAGGCGAAATATTCTGCGGTATGCAAGCAGCAGTTGCAAGTCCAGAAACAGGTGAATTGTTGCCATTAGGTGAAACTGGTTTATTGTATTTGAAAGGACCTAATGTCTTCCCTGGATACTATAATCAACCCGAAGAAAACGCCAAACGTTTCGACAATGGTTGGTTGAATACTGGCGACTTAGCTATGCTTGATGAAGATGGATTTATATTTATTAAAGGTCGTATTTCGCGCTTCTCTAAGATTGGTGGAGAAATGGTTCCACATACAACAGTTGAAGAAGCCGTTATAAAAGCATTGAATGTAGAACATTCCGACAAACATGTGTTGGCAATTGGTTCACGTCCCGACGATGCAAAAGGTGAAGCACTTGTTGTGCTTTCAACGATAGATATAAATGTATCTGACTTGCGTAAAAAACTTACCGATGCAGGTTTACCTAATCTCTGGATACCTAAAACTGTTGTCAAGATTGACGAAATACCAATCTTAGGCAGTGGTAAGCTCGACTTGGGTAAAATTCAAAAAATATGTAAATTTAGTTAATTCAAAACAAGTAAGATACATCTATCACAAAAAAATGGCGTTCAATTGAACGCCATTTTTTGTTTACCATAATTACTTAACAATTTGCCAAATACCTTCTTTAAAATTTATTTTTAAATTAGATATAAAGTAAGATTTACCTTTATCGTTATTACCCTGATAAAACAAGTATGTATCACCTTTAGGCGACACAAAAATATGAGGATGCCCCGACTCGCTACTATTCCAATCAGTAGGCGAACCATTTTTTAAGAAAGGCTCATTACTTACACGCTTAAAATTAACCCCATCATCACTAACAGCAATACCTATTTGTTGAGGTTTGTTATTATAGGCACCAGCATAGAACATATATAATTTATCGTTTTTAACAACACATGCTGCTGCTTCAATACACTTTTGTTCCCAAGATAATTCAGGTTTTAGAATAGGGAAATCGGTAGAGATATGTTTCCAATCTTTGCGAGAAAAATCGGTATTTAATGGAGCCACTGCAACACCTTGCATTTGTATTTCACCTTTAGGATCGCGAGTTGCATAATAAAGGAAGTATTTATCTTTAAACTTTATAACTTCGGCATCAATAGCTCTACCATTGTTCCACTTACCATTGGGTCGAAAAATAGGGTTTGTAGGATTTCTCTTAAAATTTATACCATCAGTTGATGTTGCATGACAAATTGCGTCTTTGGCAAAATTTCCATAAGTTTGATAAAACATATGTACAACTCCATCGCGAACCAACAATCCTGGAGCGCAAATACCTTTTTTCTCTATACCTTCCTTTTCGGGTAAGATTTCACCAACACGAGTCCAATTTACTAAGTCTCTACTTTCTGCAATACCGATAGCATAACCAACTAATGTTTTATTTTTTGATGGTGGTATCGTGTAATACATCAAATAACGACCTCCAAAAGATATTACATAAGGGTCTTTAGTAAAAGGTGTACCTCTACGCGAAATATCACCATACATCATACTTCCTTTGTCGGCTATTGCTTTCGCTTGTGGATACGCTTCTAAATATTTTTCAGAAGCATTTATATTAGTAAAAAGGCACGAGATAACAAAGATAAATACAAAGCAATTTTTCATAGCAACATTTAGTTTTTTTCTTTTTCAAAAAGAACCGACAATATGTATATAACAACACCTATACAAATTCCACAATCAGCAACATTAAATGCAGGCCAACGATAATTTATAATAGGCAAATGAACATCGATAAAATCAATAACGTGCCCATAATAAGTACGATCGAACAAATTACCTAACACGCCACCTGCAAAAATCCCCATAGTAAACTGCCCTAATCGAGAAGAAAAACCCAACTGATTTCTGAACAACCACATTGCAGCCAACGCCAATATTGCTATCGACGATAACAAATAAGTTTTACCCGCAAGCATTCCCCACGCGGCACCCTCGTTAGTTATATGCACTAAATACAGAAATTTTTCTATAATTGGTATTGGTTGATTTTCCCCACCAAAATGATAAGTGGGATTACCTTGTTCCCATGGAATATTCAGCACAACAGCATACTTTGTTGCTTGGTCGAAAACAAACGTCAACACAAGCACAACAAAGAAAAATATAGACGATGGCTTTCTCATTGGCAACTATTACATTCCTGTATCAATATCGTCATCATCCGACTTCTGCTGAGTTGGAGTACCCTCCATACCCATATCAAAAACACTTTCTCTACGAATAGATTTTACACGTTTTTGTTCAAGCTCGTGAATTTCTTGACCTTCTTTGGTATAACGAGCAAATGGAATAGCCTCTAAGCGAGCTTCAGGAATTGGTTTACCTGTTACTTCGCAAATTCCGTATGTACCATCTTTAATTCGCTTGATAGCAGCCTCAATTTCAGCGAGAACTTCAGTTTGATTTGATATCATATTGTAAGCCAAATCACGCTCAAAGCTTGCCGAACCTGCATCAGCCAAGTGCTGACCATTTGCCGACAAATCGCCTGCATCATCTTTAGCCGAACGCTTCATAACCTCTTCAGAACGATTTACAACACCTTCTGAATGATGTTCACGCAGATCTATCAATTTATTATAATACTTTTTCCATTTACGTGGAACATCTTTACTTTCGAGCTTTTCAATACTTGGAGTTTCAACAGGATTGAAGCCCAAAATATCGAAGATTGTAGCAACACCTTGCGATTTATTTTCAAGTTTTACTGCACCCTTAGAAACTTTCTTTGGCTGTGCTTTCTTCTTTTCAACCAAAGCTTCTTTCTTCGATAATTTTGGCTGAACATTGTTAGCTCTATCTTTAAAAAATGCATCAAGGTCTTCCAACGAAAACGCAATATGGTGCGAAGGTCTATTAGAATCGTGTAAACGCAAAGCATCTAAAGAACGCTCAATCTTGAACTGTGGAACCTCTACAATATTTTCAGATACATTATTTACGGTATTTTCAACATCTTTGACTGCCGATATAGTTACTTTACTATTCTTTACAGGCTTTAATTTTGATGCTTTTTTATTAGAAACATTTATTTTTATAGATGTTTTCTTCTGCTCAACCTTTTTAGGTGCTACGTTCTTCTTGAGCACAACTTCCTTAACAGGTTTTTTTGCTTTTGGTTGAGCAACAGCTTTCTTTACCGATACTACTTTTGAAGTATTAGTTTTAGCTGTTTTTTTCTGCACTATTTTTTTTGCCATAAATTTTACTTATTTGATATTGCTTCTTCACAACGCGAACAAATGCCATCATCGTTTAGAGATTTTACAACTCTCCAACAACGCACACAACGTTCACCCTCTGCCTTATGAGCTTGTACAGCTGGTGTTTCAAATTTACCTACTACAATTCTGACATCGGAAACAATAAATATTTCGGCAAGACTTCTTTCAAATTCTTTCAAAATATTTGCGTCGTTGCTATTTTCTGCAACCATAATTTCAACTTCAGCTTCTAAACTTTTGCCGATTACCTTATTCTGACGCAATTTTTCAAGCTCTTCGTTTACTAAATCACGCAACTGTAAAATTCTATCAACCTTTGCAACAACATCAGTATCGGTCAAGAGTTCTTCATATTTTGGAAAATCTTGTAAATGAATAGAATCTTCAATATATTCACCACCATTTTTGAATGAGAACGCTTCATCGCAAGTAAATGTCAAGATTGGCGATGCAACCTTAATGAGAATATCGCTAATGATATCCATAGCTGTCTGCGACGAACGACGTTCAAACGAATTTGTACCAAATGTATACAAACGATCTTTGAGGATATCGTGATAAATTCTTGAAAGTGTTACACCACAGAAATTATCAATAAGCTTATATACCTTATGGAATTCGTAAGCTTCGTATGCTTTATCAACTTCGCATGCAAATTCTGCAGCCTTTACAACAGCCCATTTATCGATAGCATCAAGTTTTTCAACAGCAACTGCATTTGTTTTATTGAAGTCGCTCAAATTACCAAGCTGATACATAATTGTATTTCTAAAACCACGATACGCATTTGCTACGTTCTTCATGATACCTTCAGAAATTGGCATATCATTTTGATAGTCAACCGAACTTATCCACATACGGACAATATCAGCACCCCATTGTCCGACATACATATCGGCTGTTTGAGGTTTGCCATCGCTCTTAGAAATCTTCTTACGATGTTCATCAACAATGAAACCATGAGTAATAACACGCTTGTATGGAGCTTTTCCTTTTGTAGCAATAGCAGTCCACAACGAACTTTGGAACCAACCTCTATGTTGATCACTACCTTCGAAATACAAGTCGGCTGGCCACGACAAATCATCATGTCGCGACAAGCATGCAATATGACTTGAACCAGAGTCAATCCATACATCGAGAGTATCGGTACCCTTCTTCAAGTCCGACGCATTACCCCAATTTTCTGGGAATTTGATATCTTTTAGAATTTCTTCTTCGCTTGAGTTATACCAGAAATTCGTACCATAAGATTCTACCTTATCGGCAATTGCTTCTATTACATCAGCATCTAAGAATGCTTGTTTGTCTTTGCCATAGAATGCTGGAATTGGCACACCCCAAGCACGCTGACGCGAAATACACCAGTCAGGACGCGATTCAACAGCACCACGAATTCTATTTTCGCCACGAGCTGGCAACCATTCTACGCTCGAGATTGCATCTAATGCCTCGTTGCGAAGATTATCTTTATCCAACGCAACAAACCATTGATCCATAGCTCTGAATATAACTGGAGTCTTTGAACGCCAACAATGTGGATATTGGTGAGCAATTTTCTCAATCTTGAGCAATGCACCTTTATTATTTAGAATTTCTAAAACTGCACCATTAGCAGCACTACGGCCACTTTCATTTTCCAAAACACTAATGCCAACAAGCTCTGCAGGAATTTGACCATCGTCAACATACTTACCTTCATCATCAAGTGGGCAATAAATATCAAGACCATGTTCCAAACCAACTTGGTAGTCTTCTAAACCATGACCTGGAGCAATATGAACAACGCCAGTACCTGAATCGGTTGTAACATAACGAGCACAATACACAGTACTCTTACGATTGCAGAATGGGTGATATGCAGAAATACCTTCAATATCGCTTCCCTTACCAATCGATTTAACTTCGGCATCTTTCAAATCGCAAGCCTTTATGAAGCTTTCAGCCAATGGAGCCCCAACAATGAATGTTCTGCCGTTAGACGAAACTGCTACATACTCAATTTCTGGATTTACTGCCATTGCCAAGTTCGAAGGCATTGTCCATGGAGTAGTTGTCCAGATAACAATTTCAGCATCAGTCAAGCCCAAACGTACATTTGCTTGATCATCTAACTTAAAGGCTACCCAAATTGACGAACTTGTGTGGTCTTTATACTCAATTTCAGCTTCTGCCAACGCAGTTGCGCAAGGAATAGACCAATAAACTGGCTTCTTACTTCTGTAAACTAAGCCTCTGCGAACAAACGATGCAAATGTTCTTAAAATATCGGCTTCGTATGCAGGATCTTTGGTTTTGTATTCACGTTCCCAGTCGGCAAGAATACCTAAACGCACAAACTGTCTGCGTTGTTTTTCCATATAACTTGCCGAGAAATTTGCACACTCTTCACGCAATTCAGCAGTTGAAAGCTGACGATTTTCTTCGCGCAACATCTTTGCAACCTTATGTTCGATAGGCAAACCATGACAATCCCAACCTGGAACGTAAGGTGTTGAAAAGCCCTTCATAGACTTATAACGCAAAATAACGTCTTTTAAAATTTTATTTAGCGCAGTACCAATATGAACATCGCCATTGGTGAATGGAGGACCATCGTGCAAGATAAACTTTGGTTTATCGGCATTTTTTTGCTGAATTTTTTTGTACAGATTATTTTTTTGCCAATGTTCTATACGCGATGGCTCACGTTTTACTAAATCTCCACGCATTGGAAATTTTGTTGATGGCAAATTTAATGTATTTTTGAAATCTTTTTCTGACATAACTATTTTTCTATTTTATATTAAAATTCTATTGTGTAAACCATTCCCAAAAAGTTTGTTCTTTACGCTTTTGAGGTATTATTTTTTCAGCTTCAGAATCTTTGTCTTCCGACTTTTCTTCTTCTGAAGTTTTATTTTTTTGAAAATCTTTAGTTGCTTGAGCATCGTACATTTGCATTCTCATTTTTCTAAGTTGAATACGCAAACGTTTATTTTCTTCCTTCAAGGAAACATAACCAATAAGTTCAGCTTCAAGAGTTTTTACGCGTGCTCTAAGCTGTTCTACCGACATGTTTTCAATAGCAACCGAAGACGATTCTTGCAATGCCTGTGTTTGAATTGTTTCATTTGCCACGCAATCAAACACTAATATCATTATAAAAATCACAATTATTGAAAATTTTTTCATAGGTGGGAATTAAATCACAACTTTTTGATTTTGCAATTGTTTTTTAGGTTCAACTTGTATAACTATCATATTTTATTACACAATTTTCCTTAAAAAAATAAGATTTCTGACGTTTCGTAAAAAAACTCGACATTTTAAACAAAGTTTACTTGAATTTACCCTATGGAAAAGATTTTAAGTAAACTCAAAATACAAGACTTTACTGCAATTATAGACAACAAACAAGTATCGCTTTATAGATTAAAAAATAAAGCTGGTATGGAAATAACTGTTACCAATTTCGGAGCCAGAATTACAGAGCTGTTTGCTCCCGACAAAGATGGTAATTTTGCAGACCTTGTATTAGGACGAAACACGCTCGACAAATACGTAAACTACAAAGGTGCACGTTTCTTTGGAGCTGCAGTCGGACGCGTCGCAAACCGTATTGCAAACGCAAAATTTGAATTAAATGGCAAAGTTTACAATCTTCCTAAAAACAATGGCGAAAACTCTCTGCACGGTGGTATTTACGGGTACGATAGAAAAGTTTGGGACGTTATTTCTGCCGATGAACAAGAAATAAACTTCCGTTTAATATCACCCGATGGTGATGAAGGCTACCCTGCAGAAGTTGTAATTGATATGTCGTATAAATTGACTGATGACAACGCTCTTGTTATAAATTATAAGGCAACTTCAGACGGCGATACCCCACTGAACCTCACAAATCATACATTCTTCAACTTGGGTGGACACGACAGTGGTTGTATAAATCATCACATAATGACAATCTATGCCTCTAAATATACACCTGTTGATTCTGCCCTAATTCCAACGGGAGAAATTGCAGACGTTGAAAATACACCATTAGACTTTAGAACACCTACTGCAATAGGTGAACGTTTAGATTCATCACATCCTCAAATGAAACTCGGCAATGGATACGACCACAACTGGTTGATAGATAAAACCGAACCAAACGCACTCGACCTTGCAGCCGAAGTTTTCGATCCAATCAGCAAGCGTGTAATGAAAGTTTATACAACACAACCTGCTATGCAATTCTTTGGTGGAAATTTCAAGACCGATGAAATTTGTAAAAGTGGGAAAGCTTACGATTTTAGAAGCTCGTATGCCTTAGAAACACAACATAGTCCAGATAGCGTAAATCAGCCAAACTTCCCTTCTATAATCTTGAAAAAGGGCGAAGAATATAATCATACTTGCATCTACGCTTTCTCTGTAAAATAAAACTTTAATTTCAAAATAAAAAATGGACTTCCACCGAAGTCCATTTTTTTGTTTTTAATAAACATCTTGCAAAATGATTTTTTATGCTTACCATTTACTCATAGAAAAATTGAACAAAGTTTTATAATGGCTGGTATTTTATCGAAAATCCTCAACTTATTTCTTCCCAAAGCCCCTGAGCCATATTGCTCGGATAACACTTTTTTTGTATGGGAACCATGCACCTACTCGCATGCTGAAGTTGTTCCAGGGTTTGTAAAATATTTATTAGATTTAAGCTACGAAGTTTCAGTATTAGTTACACCTGCACGCTATGATGAAGGTCTGTTTCAAAAATTTGGCGATTTCAATGGTCGATTGCATCTAAACAAACTTACTCAAAAACAAATTCGCAAGTTTTTCAAAAATAACGGACTAAAAAATGCAAAAGGCATAATGCTTACAACTTCTGGCAAGCTTGCCGAACCTGCCGATTATCCAACAGAACGCAAGTTTTTCGGAGAACTTAAAAACGGACAAAAACTAATTATAGTTGAACACGATATCAAAAAAGCAGTAGATACAAACACAATTACAAACGATATCGTTATGCTCCGTAAAGCATATTATAAAGATGCTACAATTACAGAAATAAATCCACACTACTTTGGCGATGTAACCATTACTCAAAAAAATAAAGATATAACAAATTTTATTACAGTAGGCGCATTGCGTGGAAAACGTCGCAATACCGATATGCTTGTAGATGCAGTAAAAACGCTTGTTGCAAATGGTAAAACTAATTTCAAAATTACATGTATCGGGAAAGGTTCTATAAAAAATATTCCTGCAGAATTGCGAAAATATTTCGACGCTAAAGGCGAAGCCTCGTTTGCCAAGCTATACGATGAAATGGAAAAAGCCGATTTCTTTCTGCCATTGTTGGATTCTGAAAATCCAGCACACGATCGCTACATCACAACAGGTACAAGTGGAAGTTTTCAGTTAATCTATGGCTTTGCTACCCCATGCGTGATTGAACAAAAATTTGCCCAACGCAACTATTTCGATACCAATAATGCAATATTATATACATCAAGCAAAGATCTCGCACAAGCCATGCAACAGGCAATAGATATCTCGCAAGAACAATACGCAACACTTCAACAAAACTTGAGCAACACAGCAAACAATATTGCAAAAAACTCGCTCGATAACCTAAGGAAGCTACTTTAAAAAATGACAACTATTCCAGTAGTATTCACTTTTGATAATCGCATAGTCTTGGGTGCGGCAGTAGCTATTAAATCGTTGTTAGAAACAGCTTCTGAATCTACCATCTACTGCGTATATGTAATACATCCAAATTTATCAGAAAGCGACATACATGCATTCAGAGAAATGTTTGAAAATTCTCGCCATTGTATAGAATTTGTTAAAGTACTGCCCGAATATTTTGCTGGACTTCCCAAAAATAATAAAAGTTGGACTGAAATTGTATATTACAGATTCTTAGCACAAGAACACGTTTTAAATTTTGAAAAAGCTATATACTCGGATGTTGATGTACTTTTTAAAAGAGATCTTTCTGAACTTTACGAACTCGATATAACAGATTGTGAATTTGCAGCCGTTAGAGCAGAAAAAAACACACCACAAGCAATAGGTCATAAATATTTCTCTGAAAACAAAAATCAATATATATATTGGTCTGGACTTCTTTTAATGAATCTTACGCTAATGCGTAAAAATAAAACGTTGCAAAATATTATATCAACAGCAAAACAATATTATGGTCGTCTCAAATTTTTCGATCTCGATGCAATGAATATTGCGTGTAAATCTTTTAAAGCCCTACCTTTTGAATATGTAACTTTGGAAGAAATTTATGTGTGTAGTGATGTCGAAAAATGTAAAGATTGGAGCTTCTTAAAAAGTGTTTATACTAAAGAAGAATTAGAATATGCAAAAAGGAATCCTGCTATAATTCATTACGCAGGCGTTTTAGGTAAACCATGGCACAGAAAAAGACCACCCGATGAATATCAAAAATATGTAGATGTAATCCCCAAAAAACTAAAACGCAAAACATTCAGAGATTGGCGTAAAACACTATTTTCAAAAATATAAAATTAATATGAAAATTCTAAGCAAAGATTATTGGCGAAGGAAAATACGCAGATATAAGCACCTAAAAAAGCTTAAAAAAGAAAATATTATAGATAAAACTGTTGTTATTATGCGCCCAGAAAACTTAGAGTTAGGTGGCAAAGTTTATATTGGGGAAAATTGCAAATTATATTGCGAAGGTGGTTTAAAAATTGGTGCTTATACTAAATTTGGACAAGGTACAATCTTGTTGACAACTAACCATAATTACAAATCTACCACACGTGTTCCTTACGATAATATTGGTCATTTACAACGTACGGAAATTGGTAAAAATTGTTGGATAGGTGTTCGTTGTGTTATATGCCCTGGCGTAAAAATAGAAGATGGTGCTATTGTTGCAATGGGTTCAGTAGTTACAAAATCGATACCTAAAGGTGCAATAGTTGGAGGAAATCCAGCAAAGATAATAAAATATCGCGATATCGAATTGTACGATAAATTAGACTCCGAAGGAATGTCGTACCCAATCGAAAATGAATTGCCTCGACAATGGGAAAGAATAGACGAATTTAAAAAATATTTATAAACAAGTATGAATATAAGATCTATATTAAAACCCTTTTTTGCCTTGATACCTAATAGGTATCTTAGAAAAAAATTGTACAATAAATTTAGACTCACATTATCTAAAAATACGCCGATCGAAGATAAATGGATTATTTTTTACGATACATTTTCTAAAAATGGCAATGGTGATAGTATTAGACCTATCGCAAAAATGTTGCGAGAATTAGCCCCTAACGATTTTAAATTTTTCTTTGTTTCAAAAAAGCATCGCCACATAGATATGGCAGATGAAGTTCTGGTAGAAAAAACAACCAGAATGGAAGAAGTTGAAGAACGTGCAAAATATGTGGTATCTCCAATGGATTTACCACGAATAAAACGCAAAGGACAAATATTTATCATGACTTGGCACGGAATGCCTTTGCGAAAAATTTATTTAGATATAGCAGATACAAAATCAACACGCTTTTACATAGAACAATTTCAAAATGCAGATTATTTTTGTTCTAAATGCGAAGAAAACACACAAATAATGTCGCAAGCTCTCTCTCTAAAAAAGGATGTTTTTATCAATATTGGTTTGCCAAGAAACGATGTGCTTTTTAATACCGATGACTCTCTCTTTGTAAACGAGATGAAAGAGAAATTGGGCATTTCTAAAAATAAAAAAATTTTGCTCTACTGCCCTACTTGGAGAAATTCGAACAAAAAAATGCAGTTAGAATTAGATTTAGCTCTCCTAAAGAAAAATTTAGCAAACGATTATGTACTTCTTATAAGAAGTCATGTTGGCAAACATACTTGGGTTGGTGATAACGCAAAATTTATTAATGATGATTTTTGCATTGATGTCGGAAAGATAGAGGACATAACCGATTTATATAGAATATGCGATGTGCTTATTACCGATTATTCTTCTGTTATTTTTGATTTTGCAATTACAGAACGTCCGATGATTTTCTATTCGTACGATTTAGCTGAATATTCAAGCGATATTGGCTTTTACTTAGACTACGAAAAAGATTTACCTGGTCCAATTGTAAAAAATACAAAAGAATTAATTGAAGCTTTAAATGAAAAAACTTTATACACGCCTGAAAAAAAAGAAATAAGACGAAAGTTTAAAGAACGATTCTGTTCTTACGAAAACGGAACATCTACTAAACAAATCCTAAACTTAATTTTAAACAAATGACTACACTAAAAACAGATTTTTGGGGCTTAGAAAATTTTTATTACGATAGCCATAAAAATTTTTCAAATAATATCGACAACCTAATTTACCAAAACGATGGTTTTTCTAATTATTCAAAAGAAGGCATTTCATCTTTCTTGACCTATCGTTATCCAATTGCAACTTACACAATGTTTGAAGATTTCAAACGTTTGGATAGTTCTGTAATATTTGAAAACGATAAACAAACACCGTATTGGAGACCTACTTTTCAGGAACAAACAACTTCTGAAGAAGTCGCAATAATCAAAATTCGCGAATTGTTGAAGAAATCAATAGCAAATCTTGTAAAGGGCAAAAAAAGAATAGGTGCTATGTTAAGTGGTGGTTTAGATTCGTCGCTTATTGTAGCTATGCTAAAAAAAGAATTTCCCGAAAAAGAAATATATACATATTCAGTAGGTTTTTATGGCGACGATGAATTTGAATTTTCCGATAGCGTAGCTAAAGAATTTTCAACTAATCACAAAAAATTCATATTAGGTTTAGACGATATTACCGATAGCTCTGAACATTCTATTATAAACGCTTTAATAAGGAAAAAAGCAGCACCACTTCATCCAAATGAATTACCTTTGGCAATAGCCCAACAACAAGCTAAACTTGATTGTTGCGATATCGTGTTGTGTGGTGAAGGAGCTGACGATATATTTGGTGGATATGGAAGAAACCTAAGAATGTATTTAAATTTCGATAAGCAAAAATCGACATTCTTGGAGAAAATATTAGCCGATTATAGATATTTTTCTATTGAAGAAAGACAACGACTTATACGCCCAGAATTCTTAGTTTCAGATATTACATTATCTGAAAAAATAATGCACGAATGTTCTTCTATAGATATTAGAAATCAGATGTTGTATTTTATTCAACGCCTTCATACAAAAGGTTTAATTGAACGTGGTATGAATGCGTTGGCATTCAACGGATTTTCTGCCGGTTTCCCGTTCATTGATATGGATTTGGTAAATTATGCAAATTCATTGCCATTTTCAATGAAAGTAAAGTACAACGATGGCTTTAGTGATTGCGATTTCCAAAATGTAAACTACAAAGATGTAAGCGAAAAATACGATACTCCCAAGTACATATTAAAGAAAATGGCTGAACAGTATTTATCCACAGATATCATATACAGAAAAAAATATGGGTTCCCTGTTCCATTTGAAAAATGGCTTGCAAACACAAATATTTTAGAATTAGATAATACCGTTTTTAACAGTTCAGATGTATCATATTTGAATGGTTGGAAGAAATATATGGTAATCAATTTGAACACATTTATAAAAATATTTAATAAATACAGAAAATGAAAATAGGATATACCACAGGAGTTTATGATTTATTTCATATAGGACATCTAAATCTCCTAAAAAATGCAAAAGGGTTATGCGATAAGCTCATTGTCGGTGTAACTGTTGATGAATTGGTTTCTTACAAGAATAAGAAAGCTGTTATTCCATTCAATGAACGACTTGAAATTGTACGCAGTATAAAGTATGTCGATGCTGCTATACCTCAGGAATGTATAGATAAATTTGAGCAGTGGAAAAAGTTAAGATTTGATATACTTTTTGTTGGAGATGATTGGTATAATTCACCATCTTGGGCAGAAATGGAAAAAAAATTTGCCGAAGTAAATGTAAAGATAATTTATTTTCCATATACAAAAGGAACAAGTTCAACAATTTTGAATAATACCCTAAAAAAATTAAGAGAAGAATAAATGGTTTCTAACTTGTTAGGAAGCATTTATTCTTGATGCATTAATTAAAGATTATTTAGGTAACCTATGAAATAAGAATACATTTTGATAATAAATACGATAAGTTATTATTATTTTTTTACAAATATCTAAATATCTACAATAATGAAAAACACAACAAAGGGTATAACTCATTTCTTTAAAGCGTTCGGATATTCTATTGATGGCTTCAAATGGGTTTGGCAAAAAGAGGTAGCTTTTCGACACGATGTATTATTCGGTATAATAACAATAGCCATTGTTGCGTTTCTTACCAACTTCAATATAACACGAATAGCTTTTACGTTGGCATCGGTTCTAATTCTTTTAATTACAGAATTATTGAACTCGGCAGTGGAAAACGTTGTCGATATAGTATCGCCAGAATACAACATCTTGGCAAAATCGGCTAAAGATATGTGCAGTGCTGCAGTATTTGTAGCTGTTGTATTAGTTATTATTACCTCAATTTGCTCGATAACAATCCCCTAACAATGAAAAACATAATCAGAGATTTCTATCTTTTTGCACTTATATTTAGCATATATTTTATAGGTAGATTTTCTATTTTTTTTATTTTCCCATTTGAAGAAGCTATCCCAACTTTAGAGTGGTTCTTATTGTGTTTACGTTTCGATTTACTTACAGCATCGTACATATTGTTGCCTTCGGCAATATTCACAATGATAGGCTTAGTTGTAAAAAAAGATTTTTCGCTAATTAAGAAAATATACACAAATATAGCAATCTGCATATCTCTATATATAGCACTCGTAAATATATGTTTTTTCTACGAATACGACAGTCAATTTAACCACTGGATTTTTGGATTGTTTGTAGACGACTTTAACGCAATTATTGAAACTATACGCCAAGACTATCCTGTAATAACTTTGACAATAGCCTTAATAATTACCTTTGTTTTGATTTGTATACTTACAAATCATATATACAAAAAAACCGAAAATTTAAACAACAACGTATCAAAATTAAAATCTGTTGCAATTATTGTACCCTATCTTATTGCCTTAATTTTTATGATGCGTGGTGGAAAACTTCATGGTCGTCCATTACAATTGCGCGACACTGCCGTAACACAATATGAATATCTAAATAATTTAGTACCAACTTCGGCATACTGTTTAAAAACCGAACTATCAAAATACTTTAAATCTACTGGATTAGCAGGATTAAAAAATTTTGATACAAAACCAGAAGAAATGCCTTTGTTTGCAAAAAAAATATTCAAAACAAACAAATCTAATATTGATGAAATTTTAACATACAAATCAAAGGGGCTAAACATATCTAAACCCAAACGCATTTTCTTGATAGTTGGCGAAAGTAATTCGGCTTGGCCCTTACAACTTGATATGCCCAACTATAATGTTTGTCCACAACAAAAACAACTTTGCAACAATGCCCTCTATTGCAAAAATGCGCTTCCAGCAGGATTCGGAACTATGATAACTGTATCTTCAATAATAAGTGGCATACCTGCAACCGAACTTTCCGTAAAAGGCGTATTAAAGCAATCTACCGACTACTCATTTGCATATCATATGAAAAAAATTGGGTACTCAACAACGTTTTACTATGCAGGACAAAGCACTTGGTTGCAGTTGGGAGAATTTGCTAAATTCAATAAGTTCGACAATGTAATAGGTGGCGAAAGCATGGGCAATTTGTACGGCTCGGTTGAATGGGGTTTGCGAGATAAAGATATGTTTAATTTTATCGAAAATAGCAACATTCCAGAAAATAGTTTCAATATGATTTTAACTGTTTCAAATCATCCACCCTACGATGTAGATTTAAAAGCAGAAGGATGTCCAGTTGAACCAAAGACCGACCTCGATAACAAAATTTGGCATCACTGGTATGCCGACAAATGTATAGCAAATTTTGTAAAAAATATAACTAAGAAATATCCCGACTCGCTCATAATAATAACTGGCGATCACCCATCGCGTATGATTCCTAATGAACTGGAAGCCAAAGTAAAAGAAAACCATACTGTTCCAATAATTTTCTATGGCAAATCTGTTGAAAATCTAAAACGTGAAATTCCATCTATGACACATTTAGATATTATGCCAACACTCCTCGATATGATTGCTCCGAAAGATTTTAAATATAAATCTTGGGGAAATTCAATATTTGCAAACGAGCGTAGATTACAACCAATGAATACCGAAGTAATTACTCTAAATAATAAAATCTTGCTTATAAATTCTACCGACTGCCCTCAAGAATATAAAGAATTACACAGAATGTATATGGCTTTAGCGTATTATCGTTCAATTTCAGATGGCTCATTAAAACAAGAATAAAACATAGACATTTCAAAAACAAAAAAAGGCGTTTATTATCAAACGCCCTTTTTTGTATTATCGAACTTTTTTATACACGTTTTTCTCTTGCCATCTAAAGTAGGAATTATCGATTTGATACAGATTGAGAGGTTTTTTAGGGTTCCAATTTTCAGGCAGAATTTTACACTTTTTCATCTGTTGAATGTATCCAAACGATGGACGGAAATTCTTGCTAACTATTGATGGATTTTTCTCATCGAGTATTTTTGCAGCTTTTTGAACACCAGCAAGCATCAATTTATAGTTAGGATCATTCTTATCTTTGAATACTACAGGATGTGCCTTACCGTTATTTTCAGCCGACCCACCAGCCGACTTTGCCAATGGCACAATCAATGCAACTGAGTTTTCTGGATTTGAATAATCGTACAAGCCTTGAACTGGGAACTTGAGCGTACGAAGTTTTCCCTTAGGTGTTTTTACACGCATAACAGTGCAGAAATCGTATTCAAAACTTCTGCCTGCACCACCTCTTGTGTGTTTATTAAAGTGGCACTTTGAACAAGCATTACTTTGAGCCTTCGCAATTTCTGGAATATGCCCAACGATATTGAGGCGTGTACGCATACGATTTAACATTGGGAACCCTGCACCTTTTGCTGCATACGAAGATATATGAGGCGAACCACAATCTAACCAAGCTTTGAGAATTGCCATATCCTCGTCGGAGAATTTTTTGTTATGGTGCTTACCCTCTGAAAATCTTGCCAACTTGCTTGCTCCCGAACCAAATGAATAAGGAGGTCTGTTGCCCCATCTGTTGTAGTCGGAATTGCACATATCGCATATTTGCAAAACTAACCTTGGTGTTATATGTTCGAATCCTACACCAAATGACAATATCACACCAGCAGTTGGCTTTTTAGGATTATGACATTCTAAACAATATTTGTTTATTAATGGCTGTATATCGCGTGTGTAGTCGATTATATTCTTTGCATTTTTTAGTGGCTCTATTTTCGATACACCTTTACGATAAGCCATCGGCAATTTTTGTTTGCGAATTGGTGCAGCAGTGCGTTGTTCGTGGCAACCTATGCAACTTGTTTGTGTTCCTGGAGCAAAGTTTGTACTCGACATCATTCGCTTTACGCAAGTGCCATTTTCTTCAAGTGCTGAGAAAGCTATACCCACCATTGCAGGAACTTCAAAGAATGCCGAACCATCTTCGTACACAGGTACAGTACCAACTACTTCCTCAAGAGCAAATGTACCTTGAAAACCTGTTGGACCATATCCACCGTGATAATTTACCGTTGCTGGTTGCACACGAGTTATCAGCAATTTTTTGATAGAACCACGTTTAACGCCCTTCATATTTCTACCTTCGTAAACGTCTTGTAAAAACACTTGTGCAGTTTTCTTAGAATAGTCTGCCATGTCGGGCTTTATACTTTCGCGTGGCCTTTTCATAATTGGCACAACGCTACGCATTAACATATATGTTTTTCCACCTGGATATATTTTCTCGTATGCAATATGGTGCGTGCGTTGTTCTGGAGCAGTTGAATTAAACAACGCAACTGGCACTGGAATTGTAATTTGAATACCATTTGTATCCATAATTATAATGTTTTGAGCATCACACGTTAAGATAAGATTATCTTTAAGTGGAATAGGTTCAAAATATCTATATCTACGATGAGGTGCTTCAATAAATTTAAACGCAAATGGATCACTTGGATCAAAAGGTGGAGACAACTTTGCAATAGAGCCCTGATTATTACGACGACCATGCCCTGGCATCAGCGTAAATATTATATCTTCGCCATCTGGCAACTGGCGTGCATTTATAAATACGCCTCCTGGGTAAACATTTCCGTAGAAAATTGTATTGTTTGAACCATCGGGATTTATCGACCACAAATGATGAAATACATTTTGATTTCTATGATTGTAATCCCAACGCATATAGAGAACACGGCCATCGCGTAAAACTGTTGGTGTATTGTCAACATCAGGATTGCCCGACATACATACAACAACTTTTTCTTTGCGAAAAAATCTATGTAAGTTGAGAGTAGGCGACATCCAGCACTGAACAGTTCTATTCATTCGATCCGAAACATACATAATGTCGTCGTTTGGCAAATAGCAAGGCTCTACGTCATTACTACCAGTATCCATAGGAAGCTTTGTAAGGTTTTTGCCGTCGACGTCTATTTCGTACAAATTGTAATTGCTACTGTCGCCCTTGCGATACGAAAAAAGCACCTTTTTACCATCGTAGTGCATGTGGGCATCACGCATACCACCTCTGTCATCTTCAAGAAGAATTTTATATTCGCCAGTTCTCAAATTAAAAC
This sequence comes from Verrucomicrobiaceae bacterium, assembly GCA_015061955.1. Taxonomy (GTDB): domain Bacteria; phylum Verrucomicrobiota; class Verrucomicrobiia; order Opitutales; family Intestinicryptomonadaceae; genus Merdousia. The sequence continues at coordinate 59,768 of SUVO01000011.1, read as the reverse complement.
GTACCAATCTGCCACCCATTCGGCTGAAAGATTCTTGCCCCTGTCGAGACTGTATTTGAGGATGATCCGTATCGTCTTGACACAACCTACCAATGTTTTCGTACCAGTGTCCACCACGCGTAGATCCCGTTACGCAAAAGATAACTTCTTCGCCACCAATAGCTTTTATTGCTCTATTTAACAACGTTGCTTGATAGTCGGGAATATTTGGATAATTCTTACTTTTTGATAGTTCGATAAAGTCGTAAACAAGCCAAAATATCGAATTACTTCTAATCTTCTCAGGAGCTACTCCAGTTAACTCAAGTACGTTTTTACCATCTTTAAAATCCTCTATTTTTATAGGCAAAACATACGGCTTAGCAGGTGTATTTTTTGCACCTTTATGATACGCTAATGTGCCTTGATATTTGCGTGAACGATAGAAATCTCGTTTTACTGCAAGCTCTTTACCATTGAGAGTTATCTTCAAACCTATGGCATTTTGTGGAGTAGTATCGGCAATACCGATTTTCAGATAGAGTTGTTTAGCTTTTGTTTTAGGTTTATTAAACTCTATTTTAAAAGTAGTTGGAGCATTATTTTTGCCGTCCCATGAACAATTATATATTGGGTGAATAAAACTCCAATCGCTATCTTTCGATTTCCCTACTACAAAGGTTGGAGGATTTTTAAAGAACTCGTAAGTTTTATCTAAATTTCTATATTTTCGTTCTCCGTATGAATACTGAAAAAAAAGATCGTCTAAACCACGGAAGAACTTAAACTCACCTGCACATCCATCAGGCTTACCGATAGAAAATATGGCATTTTTATCTTTGGCAAACATTAGTGGCATAAACACTATCGCCATAATTAACAAAAAAATATTTTTCATAAAATAAATCTCCCCTTTATTTCGTAAGATATTCTCTATTTGATTGTAAAAAAGTCAACATAAATAAAACATTGTTAAACTCATAAAAATTGTCTTGAATGCCTTTGTTTATTCATCTACTCTAAAACTTCAACTAATATTCTAAAATTAACACCATGAAAAAACTAACATTATATGTATTATCGTTGTTAACATGTTTTCTTTGTGCATGTGCTTCAAACAATAATTCTGAATCGACTGATTGTGCAAAAACAAAATGTTGCCTAAAAGCAAAAAAATCGGTTAAGCCACGCAAAATCGGCGTTCAGATGTACACATTCCGAAAATTTACATTTGAGGAATCGGTACCAATGCTCACTAAAAACGGGATTTATGGTTTAGGTATAACTGCAGGACAAAACCTAACAAAGAAATATCCTAAATTGCGTTTTGGTCCACACATGAACGCAGAACAACGCAAGTGGTTTAAGGATTTTGTAAAAGCAAACAAGTGCGAACTCGTAAGCTTTGGTGTAACAAATCCTACAACCGAAGCAGAAGTAAAGGTTCTTTGTGCTTTTGCAAAGGAAATGGGTATTCCTATGATTCTTACAGAATGCAAACCTCAATTGATGCCTGTTTGGGATAAATATTGCCAAGAGTATGGTATAAAAATGGCTGTACATAATCACGCTGCAAATTCTCGCAACAACTACTATAATCCAGTAACAGTACGCAATATGGTTGCTCCATACAAAAATGTTGGTGCATGTCCCGACAATGGTCATTGGTCGCGTTCGGGTATCGACTCGGTTTGGGGATTTAAGGTTTTAGAAGGCGAGACGATGATTATACATTTCAAAGACCAACTTGAATTTGGCAACGTAAAAAATCAACCTGTTCCATTCGGAACTGGCGCTTTGGATATGAAAGCAATTTTGGCAGAATTAGATCGTCAAGGTTTCGATGGTTATTTCTTGATTGAATACGAAGCCAAGTGGGACAACAATTTGCCAGAAGTTGTTCAATGTGCAAACTATCTAAAAAATAATTAAAAATGAAAAAAGATTCCGCAATATTTACACGTCGCTCGATACGCGCTTACGATTCATCTAAGCGAGTTTCGAAAGAACAACTAAACGATTTGCTCGATGCAGCTATGCACGCACCAAGTGCAATGGATGCGCAACCTTGGGAATTCTTAGTTGCAACCGACGAAACAGCTATTAATACAATAATGGCATCGCATCCGTACTGCTCTTCGTTGAAAGACGCAGGGGCTGCAATTATAGTCTGTGGTAATCTCGACAAAGAATTTAAGACACCTTGTGGTGGATATTATCAGTACGATTGTTCTGCAGCTACACAAAACATTCTCTTGCGCGCAAAAGAATTGGGCTTGGGAACTTGCTGGTGTGGTGTTGCTCCAGAAGTTGAACGTATGCAGGCTTTCAGAAATTCACTCGGCATTCCAGCAAATGTAGAACCTATGGCTTTTATTATTATTGGTTATCCGGCTGAAGATCCTAAGTTAGAAAAGCCACGTTTCGACGAAACAAAAATACACTGGCAAAAGTGGTAAATTTCTTATGGCAAAAAAATCACAAACAAAAAAATCTGTAAAACCTTCAAAGAAAACAGCACAACCATCGGTTGTATATTATTCGGATTTGCGTGCAAAAATTGGAACATCATTGCCTCAAAAACTTGCACGATTGATGAAAGCTGCAGGTTTTGAAAATATAGATTTTGACGGAAAATTTACAGCTATAAAAATCCATTTTGGCGAACCTGGCAATTTGGCTTTTTTGCGTCCAAACTGGGCAAAGGTTGTTTGCGATTATGTCAAGAAATTAGGTGGTAAACCATTCTTAACCGACTGCAACACTCTGTATGTTGGTGGCAGAAAGAATGCACTAGACCATCTCGATAGCGCATACGAAAACGGCTTCAATCCATTCTGCACAGGCGTGCATACAATAATTGCCGATGGTCTTAAGGGTACCGAAGAAACACTCGTTCCAGTAAAAGGTGGTAAGTATGTAAAAGAAGCAAAAATTGGCTCGGCAATTATGTCTGCCGATGTGATAATTTCGCTCAACCACTTTAAAGGACACGAATGTACTGGCTTTGGTGGAGCTTTGAAAAATCTTGGTATGGGTTGTGGTTCTCGCGCAGGAAAAATGGAAATGCACTCTGCTGGAAAACCTATCGTAAATAAACGCGATTGTATAGGTTGTGGTATGTGTGCAAAAATTTGTGCGCACAATGCACCTATAATTAAAAATAAAAAGGCAACAATTGATCACAATAAATGCGTAGGTTGTGGCCGTTGCATTGGTGTATGCCCTAAAGATGCAGTATGCGCACCATTCGACGAAGCAAACGATGTTCTAAACTGTAAAATAGCCGAATACACAAAAGCCGTTATAGACTCGCGACCACACTTCCATATAAGTTTAGTAATAGATGTTTCGCCATATTGCGATTGCCATGCTGAAAACGATTTACCTATTGTTCCCGATGTTGGTATGTTTGCATCGTTCGACCCAGTTGCACTCGACCAGGCTTGTGCCGATGCAGTTAATGCAAGTCCTATAATTGAAGGTAGTATGTTAGACGAATGCGAGCATTGCCATGGAGACCACTTCTGCGATGTATCACCTCAAACAAATTGGAAGTCGTGTTTAGAACATGCCGAAAAATTAGGTTTAGGAACAACGCTTTACACATTGAAAAAAGTTTAACTGACAAAAAGAACTAAAAAAAGCGAAGTATTTACTTCGCTTTTTTATATATACCTTCAAAAAAAACAAAAAAGGCAATTCCTAAGAATTGCCTTTTTAATAAGTTGAAACTTGGCTTAATAACGATAATGCGAAGGTTTGTATGGACCTTCAACCGATACACCAATGTATGCAGCTTGTTTCTTTGTAAGTTTTGTAAGTTTTGCTCCGAGTTTTTCAAGGTGCAAACGTGCCACTTCTTCATCAAGCTTCTTTGGAAGAATATAAACTTTATTTTCGTATTTATCTTTATTTTCCCACAAATCCATTTGAGCAAGCGTTTGATTTGCAAACGAATTACTCATAACAAACGACGGATGTCCTGTTGCGCAACCAAGATTTACCAAACGACCTTCTGCCAACAAGAAGATTGAACGACCATCTGGGAATGTATATTTATCAACCTGAGGCTTTATGTTTGTACGCTTGATTTTTGGGAACGACTGCAATTTTGCAACTTGGATTTCACTATCAAAATGACCAATATTACACAAAATTGCTTGGTCTTTCATCTTCTTGATATGATCAATTGTAATAACATCGCAATTACCCGTTGTAGTTACATAAATATCAGCCAATGGCAATGCGTCTTCAACAGTTACAACTCTGTAACCTTCCATAGCAGCCTGCAACGCACAAATTGGGTCTATTTCTGAAACAAGAATAGTTGCACCCAAACCTTTGAGAGCCTGAACACAACCCTTACCAACATCGCCATATCCACAAACGAGTGCTACTTTACCAGCAACCATAACGTCGGTTGCACGTTTAATACCATCAACAAGCGATTCACGACAACCATAAATATTGTCGAACTTACTCTTTGTTACAGAATCGTTAACATTGATTGCAGGGAAAAGCAAACGCTTATCTTCAACCATTTGATAAAGACGATGTACACCTGTTGTAGTTTCTTCTGAAACACCTTTAACTTCGGCTACAACTTTGTGCCAATGTTGTTTATCTTGTTTATAAACTTTTTTGAGGAGCTTTTTAATTACAGCTTCTTCTTCAGATTCTGATTTTGTATCTACCCACTTGCTACCATTTTCAAGCTCGTAGCCCTTATGGATAAGCAAAGTTGCATCGCCACCATCATCGACTATGAGCTGTGGACCTTTTCCGTTATCCCATGTTAATGCTTTGTATGTGCATTCCCAATATTCTTCTAAAGTTTCACCTTTCCATGCAAAAACGGGAACTCCAGCCTTAGCAATAGCTGCTGCTGCGTGGTCTTGCGTAGAAAAAATATTGCAACTTGCCCAACGAACATCGGCACCCAATGCTTTTAGAGTTTCGATAAGCACTGCTGTCTGAATTGTCATATGAAGCGAACCACTTACACGAACGTTTTTCAAAGGTTTCTTTGGTGCATATTTTTCACGAATAGCCATCAACCCAGGCATTTCGTGTTCAGCAATATCAATTTCTTTTCTACCCCATGGGGCGAGTTTTATATCTGCTACTTTGTATTTTTCTTTTTTTGCCATAATTTATTCCTTCTTTAAATCAAAACGACCGACACTGCTCTCGCCGCATCGGTCGCATAAATTAATTTTTATTACTTAACAGCGTCTTTCAATTCTTTTGCCTTAGAAACATCTTCCCAAGGTAAATCAGATTTTGTGAAATGACCATAATTTGTTGTTTTCTTGTAAATTGGTTGCAACAAATTCAACTGCTTTACAATATCAGCTGGTTTGAAACTGAATACTTTACGAACTGCCTTTTCGATTTTTTCTTCAGCAACTTTACCTGTTCCGAAAGTTTCGATTGCAATACTTAGTGGCTGTGGATGACCAATAGCATATGCTACTTGGATTTCACACTTATCTGCCAAACCTGCTGCAACAATATTCTTTGCCACCCAACGGCACATATATGCTGCCGAACGGTCAACTTTACTTGGGTCTTTACCCGAGAATGCACCACCACCATGACGACCATAGCCACCGTAGGTATCAACAATGATTTTTCTACCAGTCAAACCAGAATCACCTTGTGGACCACCAACAACGAAGTTACCTGTTGGATTTACAAGGAACTGTGTCGACTTTACCAAAAGTTTCTTTGGCAATACTTTTTTGATTACCTTTTCAACAATATATTTTTCGATTGTAGCATGATCTACACCTGCTGCGTGCTGAGTAGAAACCACTACGTTTTCAATATATGCAACTTTACCATCTTTGTAAGCAACAGCTACCTGACTTTTGCAGTCTGGACGCAACCATTTTGGACCTTTGCCCGATTTACGTTGCTTTGCAAGTTCTGTCAAAATTCTGTGAGCAAACATAATAGCTGCTGGCATATATTCAGGTGTTTCATTCGTAGCATAACCGAACATAATACCTTGGTCGCCAGCACCCTGCTCTGCAGTTTTCTTACCCTTAGCCTTGCGAGCATCTACACCTTGTGCAATATCTGGAGATTGCTTAGTTAAAAGATTTGAAACAAAAACTTTATCGGCATGGAAAACATCGTCATCGTTAACATATCCGATTTCATTGATTGCCTTGCGAACAATCTTTTCATAATCCAAAATCGCTTTTGTTGTGATTTCGCCAGCGATAACAACGCAATTGCTTTTTACGAGAGTTTCGCAAGCAACGCGGCTAAATTTATCTTGTTCAAGACATGCGTCGAGAACGCTATCTGAAATATAGTCGGCAACTTTGTCTGGATGACCTTCACCAACTGACTCTGATGAGAATACGTAATTGTTTATCATACTATCTATATACTGACTTATTACTTTTTGATTGCAAGCTAAAACGTGTAAACCCTCTCTTATAAAACACATTTAAATCTCATTTTATTAGACACCCAAAATACAAAAATTGTTTTATAAAATATCAGATTTACTTTGTGTTACCTAAAATGCTCAATGCTCTTTCAAAATTAGATTGAATAGTTTCGTCTTTCGATTTTTTTATAATCTGACGAGTCTGTTCTACTATATCATTTATTTTATCGGTTTTACCTTCTTCGTGTAATTTTTGTAGAACGGGAATTACAATTCCTTGTAAAGTCATACCGAGATCATTTTTGAAGACACCAAACAAACGCTTGTACGATGTCTTTAATTTTTGAACATCGTTTTCCTCTATATCTGCCAACAACTCCATTCTCGCAAAATACATCGCCAAATCTGGGCGATTACTTTTATTTTTTATAACAAAAGCATTAGTCAACTTTTTAGCATCGGCTTTTTTACCTGCCGACTTTAATTTTTCAATCATTATTACTCGAAAATGAGCATCATTATCTGGCGAGCGAGCAAAAGCCTTAATAGCATTCATACAAGTTTTTTGAACACCTAAAGCATCATCTAATTTTTCATTAGCTTCAAGTAAACAACACCACGATTCAAAATTTCTAACATCTGCTTTTATTGCATTTTCGGAAGCCACACGAGCTTCTTTATACTTTTCGTTAGCTAAATATATATTAGCAAATGCTGTATGAATTTCGTTTGTTCTATATTTTGCACTACGGCGAAACGACTGACTTAAACTTTCAAGCGAATGACTTGTTGCGATATCCCATGTTTGTGGGTCATACGTTTTACCTGTAACAAATTTTCCTGATGCAAATCTACCAACCGAAAAATTCCACTTTCCACTTTTTACCATGTAGCCCACCCAAGCATGAAAGCCATCGGCACCTGCACCAGAAAATATAAACGCTGGCAAGCCTTTAGCCTTTGCCACTTCTGAAGTAAAGAACGATTGGTCGGTACAAATACCACCCATATTTTTTATATTTTCAAGTGTATATTCGCCTCGTCTATCAACCCAAGAAAACTCCTTTGCATTTAAACGAGCAAAATCATAAGGTACTCCTGAATACAATTTAGGTATAGAATTTGAATTTGTAGAAACAGAACGTTGCGCCCACACTCTATCAGCTTGAGGTAAAATTGTTGCCACTAAAAATTTCAATTCTTCAATCGACAAATTTTCAATTTTCGACATCAATCTACCTTTGCGTCTGTCGTTCACCCACATTTTGAAAGCATCAACAGGTGGCTGTAATTTTCTTGGCAACGATTTTTCGCTAACTTGAGCATGCGGATAAAACGAAGGTGGTTGAGTATCGAAAACAATGGCTATAGCAATAGCTAAATTAGAAAAACTTTTAAAATCGTCGGGATTGTTTTTCCAAATATCATTCAAAATTTTAAACACAGCACTTATATCATCTTTAGGTGATATTATCACCGACAACTCATCTAAAATTGATGTAGTAGATAATACATAAGCAAACAACTCGGTATCTAATTTTTCATTACTTGAACTTGCGTAGTCTAAAAATTTTGCGACCGACAATGTTGCACTTGCCGAAGGTAAATCTTTTGCTGAATAAAAATCGACAGCCTTTTTTACTAAGTTCTCTGAAACTTCTTTAATATCGGGATTAGAAACCAAAAAGCTCTTTGCACTATCAACAGTAAAAGGTAATTTTATATCGGTTGCAAAAGTAGAAATGCCTACAACAAAAAAACATAAAAAAAATACTCTCTTCATAAGAAAGAGAGTATTTTACAGAAATTAAAAGTAAAGCTAATTTATTTGCAACACTTCATAAATTCATCGCCCAATGCCTCAAGCATAGCAGTTAAGCGTTCACGCGCTTCTAACTTTGCCCTTGTAAGTTCTTCCATATTTGATGCATTTTCTACACCAAAAGCATAGAACTTTATCTTAGGTTCCGTACCACTTGCACGAATTGCAAAACTATAACCATTTTCGAGAGTATAGAAGAAGAATTTTTCTTTTGTAATTTCTACACCATCATCATCAACGATTGTATCTTTAGCAAAGTTTATACTTTTAGCAACTTTTACACCACCAACTTCGCTCATTGGCGTTTCATCGAGCATTTTCAAGAAAGCTTGAATTTCTGACGCACCACTTGCACCTTCGCGATAAATACTTTTCAGGTCTTCAAGATAATATCCACATTTCAAGTAGATTTCATCTAAGTACTCATCAACTGTTTTACCTTGCGATTTCAAATATGCCATCATTTCGCAGAACATAATAACTGCTGCGTTAGCATCTTTATCACGAACTAAATCTGTACCCAAATACCCATAGCTTTCCTCTCCACCAAAAACAAAGAAAGTACTGTGTTCTTGCATGAGTTTAGCTTTTTGCAAATATGGCAAATTGCTACAATCTTTACCCATTGCATTGTTTAAGATTTTTTCGTACATTGTAAGACGCCCACCAATCCACTTGAAACCCGTAAGCGTATTGATACACTTCAAGCCATGCGAATGTGCAATTTTATCTTGCAAAGGACTTGTTACAAAAGTTTTTATGAGTGTACACTTAGCTGGATTTTGTATTATGCCCTTTGCTTTCATCTGCGAAATTCTATATTCCGATAACAACGAACCAATCATATTACCAGTCAACAAACGAATTTCTCCAGAACGTGTCTTTATTGCAACACCCATTCTATCGGCATCTGGATCAGTAGCCATCAAGCACTCAGCATCGGTAGCTTTCATTTTTTCGATACCCATTGCAAGAGTTTCGGCATACTCTGGATTTGGCTGTTTCACCGTTGGGAAACGTGGATCCATAACCATTTGCTCTTCCACCAAAATTGGCTCAAGACCAAAATAACGCATAACCGTTGGACACAAACTTGCTCCTGTTCCATGAACTGCAGTAAACACTACATTAGGTTTATTTACCGACATTACTTCTTTATCGATTACGCAATTTTCAATAGATGCAACATAGGCATCTTCTGCCGATTTTTCTACAATCTTTACGCCATTTAAATCGACATCTAAAAGAGTACCAACTTCTTTCCACGAAACCTTATTTACTTCGGCAACGATACCTTCGGCATGTGGACTTATAACCTGAGCACCATCACTAAAGTAAACCTTATAACCGTTATCGTGCGATGGATTATGCGATGCAGTAATAACAATGCCCGCAGTAGTTTTCAAATGACGCACACTAAACGAAAGCTGAGGTGTTGAACGAGCTCCATCAAAAATGTAAACAGTTCCACCAAGTTTGTTCCAAACCGATGCCGACAATTCGCAAAAATGTTTTGAAAAATGGCGAACATCGTACGCAATAACCAACGATGGCTTTTCAGCAGAACCACTTTCTTTCAACCACTTTGCACAATAGTTAAAAAGACCAGCTGTTGCTCGAGCTACAGTAAAATCGTTCATATTATTTGCACCTGCTGCTGCATGTTCAGGTGTACCTTTATCAGAAACATTACCAATTTCAGCCTTTGCAGAGACTTTTCCAATTGTTCTACCACGCATACCACCAGTACCAAACGAAAGTGGTTTAAAAAATCTATCGTTGAGTTCTTCGTATGCCTGTTGTTCAAAAAGTTCTACCAACGATTTCAACGCCCATTCTGGCAAGAAATTATCATCTAACCACGAAGTTATATTTTTAGCCGAGCTATCTAAAAGCTTGCCATTTTCTACAGCTTTATTGACCAATATTTTTAATTCAGAATTATTCATATTAAAATTTTAGATTACAAAAAATAAAAGGGAACTTCCGATAAACCATCGACTGCTCCCTTTTAAAATTAAGATTATTTATGTTTAAGTTTTAGTAAGGAAGCGGATACTTTTTGCAGAGTTCTTCAGCAATAGCTTTTGCCTTTGCAACTTCTGGAGTATCGAGTGCTATTTCGCCACCTTCTTCTGCAGGATTTGCCAAAACCAAAGATATTGCTTCGGCAATTTTATCCATATCTTCTTCAACCATACCTCTACTTGTAATAGCAGGTGTACCCAAACGAATACCACTTGCCTTAAATGGCGAACGAGTTTCGCCTGGAACTGTATTCTTATTAGTTGTGATATTTGCTGCATCGAGTGCGTGTTGAGCAACTTTACCTGTCAAATTTGGGAAGTTCTTACGCAAATCAATCAAGATAAGGTGATTGTCGGTGCCGTCTGAAACCAAACCAAAGCCACGTTTTTTAAGAGCTTCAGCCAATGCCTTAGCATTCTTTGCAACTTGTTGCTGATATGCCTTGTACTCGTCCTTGAGTGCTTCATTAAAACATACAGCCTTAGCAGCTATAACGTGCATTAGAGGACCACCTTGTGTTCCTGGGAAAATTGCAGAGTCAATTGCCTTTGCGTATTTTTCCTTGCACATAATTATACCACCACGTGGACCACGCAATGTTTTGTGAGTTGTAGTTGTTACAAAATCACAATATGGAACAGGCGATGGATGTACACCAGCTGCTACCAAACCTGCAATGTGTGCAATATCTGCCATAAACATAGCACCACACTTCTGAGCAATTTCGCTTGCACGCTTGAAATCAATTTCACGAGGATAAGCCGATGCACCAACGAGCAACAACTTTGGTTTACATTCCATTGCCAATGCTTCGAGTTTATCGTAATCAATCTTACCTGTTTGAGAATCTACACCATAATTTACAATATTGTAAGTAATGCCCGACACATTCTTTGGATGACCATGTGAAAGGTGTCCGCCTTCTTCAAGCGACATACCCAATATTGTATCACCTGGATTCAACACTGCCAAGTAAACAGCAATATTTGCTTGTGTGCCAGAGTGTGGTTGAACATTTACGTGTTCTGCACCAAAAAGTTTTTTAGCTCTATCAATTGCCAACTGCTCAACAACGTCGACACATTCGCAACCACCATAATAACGCTTGCGTGGATACCCTTCTGCGTACTTATTTGTAAGTGTAGAACCCATAGCTTCCATAACTGCCGGAATTGTGAAGTTTTCCGATGCAATCAACTCGATATGAGTTTGCTGACGTTCTGTTTCTTTTTGTATTGCTTCAAAGACTTCTATATCGATGTCTTTCAATGCTCCTGCTTTGATACCTTTATTCATTGCGTAAATATCAGTTGTTTTGGGTTTATTGTTTAAATAAAAAATTCTACTTATAGACTCTAAATTTTAAGCTAATTTGCAACCAAATTCTTACTGGTTTTCAAAATCCATAAATTTATCTACTCTTCTGCAGTGTCTACCACCCTCGAAATCTGTATTTGAAAAAGTTTTTACAATTTCAACAGCTGTTGGCACATCGAGATATTTTGCACCCAAACAGCATACATTTGCATTGTTGTGCAAACGCGAGAACATACCTGCGTCTACCGACAAACACAATGCACCACGAATACCTTTAACTTTATTGGCTGCTATCGACATACCAATACCCGATGTACAAACTAATACGCCAAAATCGACCTTTTTTTCATTTACATCGTCGCAAACCAATTTGGCAAAATCGGGGTAGTCTACACTCGATTTATCAAAACAACCATTATCTGTAATTTCATACCCCTCTTTTTCGAGAGAAGCTATAATGGCTTGTTTTAATTCAAAACCTCCGTGATCGGAACCTATACTAAATTTTTTTGAGCTCATTTTTCAAATATTTTACTATAAATGGAGTAGCATATGCAACATCGTCGCGAACATCTAAATACTCGTCAATTCCACAACCATATGGGTCAGGAACATCGACTCTTTTAGAACCTTCAATCATTTGCATAACAGTAAAAACGCGTTTAGGCAAATTTTTATAATACGCCTTCAGAATGTCGATATGTGAAGATGCCATTGCAAATATTGCAAAAGCTTCGTCTACCATTTCTTGAGTTAAATAAGACGAACGATAATCGGAAATATCTATTTTAATGCGTCGTAAAGCCTCAACCGAATTTGCACTTGGAGGCATACCATCGACAGTCGATGTACCTGCCGATATTATCTCAAGAGTATTGAGCAATTCATCGTTTTCATCTTCGACAGCTTTCTTAAGCAGGGCCTCACCCATTGGAGATCTGCAAATATTACCTGTGCAAAGAAAAATAATCTTATTGCGTTTTTTCATTGGGTAAGCAGTTTTTCACATACTAATGTAGATGTCGAGCTTTTTTGAAATTTCTAATTATTTTTACAATTCAGGAATATCTATGTTTGCCTCTTGAATTATGTATGGTTGTCGTCTTTTGGTTTCTAAATATATCTTCGACATATACTGTCCAATAATTCCCAAACAAAATAGCTGAAGTCCACTTAAGAAGAACAGAATACATACCATAGATGTCCACCCGAAAGCCGAGTTGTGAAACATCAACTGCCGAATACTAACAAATATTATTGCCACTAACGATAATAAGCAAAACGCCAATCCAACTACCGATACAATAGCTAACGGTACCGTAGAAAACGATGTAAAAGCTTCAACCGAATATAAACCTAATCCAGCTAACGACCATTTAGTTTGCCCTGCTACGCGTGGGCAGTTTTCGTATTCAATCCATTCTGTTTTAAAACCGACCCATTCGTACATACCTTTCAAAAAGCGATTGACTTCGCCCATGCGTAAAATTTCGTCAACAACTCTGCGACGCATCAGACGAAAATCTCGAGCGCCTTCTTTGAATTTAAGTGGTGATAACAGGTTTAAAACCTTGTAAAAAAGCCTTGCAAAAAAAGAGCGTACAGGGGGTTCGTTTGTGCGAGTAGATCTGCGTGTAGCAACACAATCGCAGTCTTTTATTTTTTGGAACATCTCAGTTAGTAGAGATGGAGGGTCTTGTAAATCAGCGTCCATAATGGCTACAAAATCACCTTTTGCGTGTTTAAAGCCAGCGTACATAGCGGCTTCCTTACCGAAATTTCTAGAAAACGATATGTATTTTACGCGAGAATCTTTGGTAGCTAATTGCTTTAGTTGATTTAAAGTGTAATCAGTAGAACCGTCGTCTATGAAAATAATTTCGAAATTTGGGTTTTGAAATTTTGCCATTTCAGCAATAAAATTCTCGTAAAAGATAGGAATCATATCTTCTTCATTTTTGCAAGGTACGATGGCAGAAAATAATCCGTCAAAAGAAACGAGCTTAGGATTGTCGGCAATAGAATTCATGTGCATAAGTATCGTAATAATTTAACATATGGCAACATTTTTCTAAGAAAATTTAATTTATAAAATAGAAATAGTTTGACTTAATAAAAGCAAATATTTAGATTTTTCATAGCAAAAAATGATTATGAATAATACAAACGAACATATTTGGGGATTTGATATGGGTAAAGGCTCTCTCGGAGAAGCTGTCAGAATTGGATATGAATTCAAGCATGTTCAATCGCTCATAATTGATCCAGAATTTGCAGAAATAAAAACAGCAGCAAACGCAAGACGTCAAATGCGTACACGCAAGGCACATCTTGCGCGTGAGAAATTTTTAGAAAAATGTTTGCAGGAATGTGGCATTGATGTACTACAACGTAGAAAAGTTGATATCGTAGATGGGAAATGGCAACTCGTTTCAAAAGGCGACGTTCGCTTAGAAAAAGAGTTCCCCTCGGCTAATGAAAACATATGTTACAACTCAATTGCGTTACGTTGTAAACTTATTTTAGGAGAAAAGCTCGAGAGTTGGCAGGTTTTTAAAGCACTTAATTCCGCAATTCAAAATCGTGGATACGATGAAAATTTGCCATGGAAAGAAACCGAAACTTCCTCAAAAGAAAATAATGAGTATTCACAAAAACTAAAGGAATTTGAACGCGAAAAAGACGAACTCTTAACAAACTTACCAAAATTAGATGAGAAATTAAGATCTAAGTTCGATTATTCATGTTTCTTTAAAGCTTATAAAATGGGCTTGTGGAATCCAGAAAATCCGGATCAGGTTAACTTACGTATAGACAATCAAGCGCAAAAAGCCAAATGCTATGTGATCCCACGCAAATACGTGGAAGCCGAATTTATTAAATTGGTTGAAATGGCATCGCTTCAATTTCCAAAGTTAAAAAACAAGGCAATGTACATTTTATATGGTATTACTGAAAAGCCGTATGCCTCGTTCGATCCAACAATGCGAAAGGAATTCAACCTCAAACGTGGAGCAGATACAGATTGGACAGCACTTGGACAAAAAATACCGTGCTTTGATAATCGCATTGTAAATAAGTGTAAACTTATACCACGTTTTAACGTATGCAAAGTAAAGAAACTTGATGAAATAAAATCAGAAAACGATTTATTACATTACGAAATAACGCTTGCATTAAAGCTACTAAACCTACGTTTTTTTAGAAACAACAAAGAAGATTCTTTAACATTTGAAGAATTTAAAAAAGCCTTTGATTTAGCAAAAAACAACAAATTCAAACTTACAAAAACAAATGTAAAAAAGTTGTTCAAAGAATTAGGGGCTTCGGTTTTAAATGAAGACCAATCAGAGATAGAAGCACCAAGCGAAAGTGGCAGATCTTCATTTTCTCGTCCTGCAATGAAGCTTTTAAAAGAACTTATCTTTTCAGGAATATCACCAAATGAATTTTATCAAGAAAAGATAAAAGCCATTACAAACACCGACACAAATAAAGGTTTAGTTGTAACCGATTTAGATTTCATAAAACTTATGAATGCAACATCATGGAATGGTATTTATATTCCCGATGTTGAAACGTATCAGTATGCAATATCACAAAATACAAACTCGGCTGAGCAAATAAATAAAATAATAGGTTCGCAAAATGACCCAATAGTTAGACATCGATTGGCGTTTTTCTATGAACGCATAAAATCACTTGAAAAGAAGTTTGGGGCTCCAGACAAAATAGTTCTTGAATTTGTGCGTGAAGACTTCCTTGGGAAGAAAGCAAAAAAAGATTTACAAGATGCAATAAAAAAACGCGCAAAAGAAAAATTAGACATCGCAAAAAAATTAGATGAAGAAGGTTTCAAGGGTAATAAAATGCTCCTTAAGCTTGAACTTCTTCAAAAGCAAGGTGGAATATGTCTATATACTGGAAATGCTATATCCCCTAGCGATTTACCATCTCTCGAAATAGAACATATTGTTCCACGTAGCCGAGGTGGTCCAGACGCTCAATACAACTATGTTCTTACCGATGAAAAAACGAATAAAGAAAAAGATAATAAAACTCCATTCGAATGGCTCTGTTCTGACAAACAAAGATGGGCAAGCTACGTTGATAGAGTTCGTTCTAGAACAAAAGAGTTAGGTAAAAAACGTGTAGCTTTGTTGTTATCTGAAAACGCCGAAGAGCTTGTTGAAAAATATACAGCTCTTGCTGAAACTGCATGGATTGCAAAACTTGCACAACGTATTGCATGTTTGCATTTTGGTTTTCAATTTGGTGGTACTACTGGTCAAAAGAGAGTCTTTACAGTATCTGGAAGTGTAACAGCAAGTATTCGAGGAGCGTATGGGTTGAACGTTATTTTGCACAATACAGTTATAGATAAAACTAAGCTTACGGAAGTCGAAATCCTTAAGAAACATGAAGAATTAGAAAAGAAAAATCGTGCAAACAAAAAACACCATGCTCTCGATGCAATGTGTTTGTGCTTTGCTCCAACTGGAATAAATGTAAAGAAAACAAAAAGTAATCAAATCCTTCCAATTAAGATTGCAAAAGATGCAGAAGCTTATTTTAGAAAATATCTCGACGCGATAATCCCTAATGAAGTAGCAACTAAAAAACCAAGATTAGAAGAAAGCATTTACGCAAAACGCATAATAAATGGTAAAGAATGTATTGTAAAAAAATTTAATCTTATTGAATTAGCATACAAGAGTGGGTTAAAACCAGTATTCGATATTTCTACAATACAAAAACTTGTCAATAGTGGAAGTAAAGGAATAATCAATCCGGTTATTCGCAATATAATAAAGGAATTTGTTGATACAAATCCATCGGAAGAAGAGTGGATAAACTGGTGCAATACTATTCGCATTCCAGCAAAACATGGGAATGGTACTCGCATAATTAGGGTACAAGCTTTCGTTGGCAATCCTGACGAATACAAAGATTTATCTAAAGATAATTGTGGTGCATATCGCAAAGGAGATGCGCATAAGGGACAGATTATTTGGAAATCGAAAAACGGCAAATATTACGTTGCACCAATTTATACACATGCATCTAAGCAAACGGTGCTTGAATCGTTGAAGCAAAAGAAAGACTTTGTTGAAATTGCTGGAGTATTCCGTTCGAGATGCTTAGTAAAGCTTGAAGACGATGTTTATAACGATGTTGGTATTCCACTTCTTCCGAAAGGTATTTACTTGCTCAATACGATAAAGACAAATGGTTTCGCAGTTCTCACCAATGCAAACGGAGAAAAAACCAAAAGCCCAATATCAATAAATTACTTAATGCAAGCAGGCATGAAACGCATTACTATGGAATATTAGAAAATAATATGAGTTATCACATCTTGCACATCGCAGACTATGGTTGTAAACTCACCAAAGAGAGAGGTTTGTTGGTGTGCAGGAAAGATAATTCTGTTCTGGGTAAAATTGCTTTAGAAGATTTGCGAGCTGTTGTATTGTTGAATGAAACCGTGTCAATAAGTGGTGCAATAATGTCAACATTGGCTGATTACGACGCTTTAATAATCCATTGTAAAAATTTCAAACCGGTAGGAATTACTATTCCTAATAACCGAACATACGATGCCCGTGTTGTATTGAATCAATGTGCTGGAAATAAAAATCTCAATACCGCAATATGGCGAAGACTTCTTTTGGCAAAAGTTCAAAACAATGTTTCTTGTTTAAATAGAATAGGTGTAAAAAATTTTCGCCTCGCAGAAATGGCGAAATTACAAATATCAGAAATAAACGAAGCTTGGTGTGCAAAAGAATATTGGAAACATTACTTCCCAGCACTTGGCGAATATGGCCAACGTAGAAATCCAACTGATGAAAATTCGCCAATAAACATTTATCTAAATTATGGATATGGTATTATGGGAGGCATAATTCACAGAAGCATAATTGTTGCAGGCTTAAATTATTTATTAGGAGTAAATCATAAAACATATTATAAAAACACACCTCTTGTTTATGATTTAATAGAACCTTTTAGAGCGTTTGTAGATTTTGCTTTGTACAAATACATTACTAGTATAGATGTTCCAAATATTCGAGCATGGGCAATTTACTTTGGACGATTTTTAAAAGAATTTAGAGTAAAGAAAAGCACAAGAAGTATAAAACTAATAGATGCTTCCGATGTAATTTGCGAAAGTCTCGCAAACGTTTATCGAAACAAAAAAGCAGATAATCTTTGGGTTCCGCTATTAAATTAATGTCAGTAAAAAAGAAAAGTCCGTTCAGAATGGGATGGTTAATGGCAATGTTCGACTTACCCGTTCTTCTTGAAGAAGAACGCAAAGAAGCTACGCGATTTAGAAAAGCCCTATTAGATGATGGTTTTATAATGATTCAGTACTCTGTCTATTCTCGACCATGCGTATCTCTTGAACGAATGATGAAATATTATGAGCGAGTAAAATCTTACGCTCCCACAACTGGTGATATTAGATTATTATTTTTCACAGACAAGCAATGGAGTATGAGTAAACTCGTAAGCAGAACTCCCAAAGAATTAGAGAAAGTTCCCGAACAAATTGAATTCTTCGATAGTTTGATGCACGAGGAGCCAAAATTCAAAATTGATGAAAAAGACAATAACTTTTTATTATTTTAAATACTAAGATAAAAATATGCCGAATTTTATGGTACACTGTAGAGCATAAAATTCGGCAAAATCAGTTAAGACTTTACAACTAAAAATATACGTAAGTATCAACTTAATAATAGATTATGTCAATACTATTTTGAAAAAGAACATTTTGTTGTAAAGTCAAAACCTAAAGCTCCGCATTATGTATCTCTCAAGCATTTTGAAAAAGAACATTTTGTTGTAAAGTCAAAACCAAAAAGAAACCGCATTGAAAGGTACTAAGATTTTGAAAAAGAACATTTTGTTGTAAAGTCAAAACCTTGCATTCAAGCTCAATGGAGTCCATTTCATTTTGAAAAAGAACATTTTGTTGTAAAGTCAAAACCCAAGTCTCTTGTCGCAATCTGCCTTCTATATTTTGAAAAAGAACATTTTGTTGTAAAGTCAAAACTTCATAGTTTTAATTGTCGTAAAGCATTTAATTTTGAAAAAGAACATTTTGTTGTAAAGTCAAAACCAGTTCAGCCATTGAATACGTCTTTGCCGAATTTTGAAAAAGAACATTTTGTTGTAAAGTCAAAACCTTTGCTGTTTGTTTTCCTTTGCGATTGTTATTTTGAAAAAGAACATTTTGTTGTAAAGTCAAAACCTCTGATGATGCTTGCTTATACGATGTAAGATTTTGAAAAAGAACATTTTGTTGTAAAGTCAAAACGGTGATTTTTTCGCCAATTGAATTATTTGAATTTTGAAAAAGAACATTTTGTTGTAAAGTCAAAACGGATTTTAAATTTGACGTGCAGAGGCAACATTTTGAAAAAGAACATTTTGTTGTAAAGTCAAAACCAATGTAAGCTTTTGTTTTGCTACTCATATATTTTGAAAAAGAACATTTTGTTGTAAAGTCAAAACCTATAATAAGAACAACATAACAGTTAACACATTTTGAAAAAGAACATTTTGTTGTAAAGTCAAAACAAAACCGTTTAGAATTAAAATCAAAATTACATTTTGAAAAAGAACATTTTGTTGTAAAGTCAAAACAAAATATATGCGTGGCGAATTAAAAGGCGTTATTTTGAAAAAGAACATTTTGTTGTAAAGTCAAAACTACCTGTCCACCAGAACGGACGACAAACACATTTTGAAAAAGAACATTTTGTTGTAAAGTCAAAACTTGTACTTTTTATATTTTTTCATTTTTTATAAAAAATTACAAAAAAAGTATTGACATAAGCGAAAAAATCACAAAACTTGAACACAATTAAGCAATTTCTCCAATAGGAGATGGGGTAAATAAATAAAGTAGAAAATAAATGAACGGTAGCATTGGGGTATGCTACCGTTCTTCTTTTTTATTGAATCTAATTTCTATTTATAAATTTCACATCCACACAAAAAAAGCAGTCGAAACCGACTGCTTTTTTATTCCAAAATTATCTCTTTCTATATTATTTCGAGAAAATTTCCTTGATTGCTTTTTGCTCATCGAGAAGTTCTGCATTCGAAGCATCAATCTTAGCTCTTGAGAACTCATTGATATCCAAACCTTGAACAATTTCCCAATTCTTACCATCTGAACGAACTGGCAACGATGTAATTGCACCCTTTGGTGTTCCATAGCTACCATCTGAACATACTGCAACGCTGAACCAATCGCCTGCTGGTGTTGGATTTACCAACGCATTTACTGTTGCAATTGCTGCATTTGCTGCACTAGCTGCACTCGACAAACCACGTGCTTCGATAATTGCAGCACCACGCTTTTGAACTACTGGAATAAAGTCGTTCTTAAGCCATGCTTCATCAGTGATAACTTCAATTGCTGGTTTGCCACCAATCTTTGCATTATAGAAGTCAGGATACTGTGTTGCTGAGTGATTACCCCAAATTGTCATATTTGAAACTTCCGAAACATGTACACCTGCTTTTTGTGCAAGCTGTGCTTTTGCACGGAATTCGTCCAAACGTGTCATCGCGAACCAACGATCTGCTGGAATTTCTGGAGCATTTTCCTTTGCAATCCAGCAATTTGTATTACATGGATTACCTACTACCAACACGCGAATATCATCGGCTGCATTTCTCTGGATTGCCTGACCTTGACCAATGAAAATCTTACCATTTATACCAAGCAAATCGCCACGTTCCATACCTTGCTTTCTTGGAACACTACCAACCAACAATGCCCAATTTGCACCCTTGAAACCTTCATCAAGATCACAAGTTGTTACTATGTTGCTCAAAAGTGGGAATGCACAGTCGTCAAGTTCCATCTTAACGCCTGCCAAAGCCTTCATACCTGGTTCAATTTCAATCAAACGAAGTTCGACTGGTTGATCTGGACCAAAGATTGCACCGCTTGCTATACGGAACAATAGTGAATAACCTATCTGGCCTGCTGCGCCAGTAATTGCTACTTTTATTGGAGTTTTCATTTTTTTATTCTTTCTAATTAAGTTATATATAAATTACTGCCAGTTGAACGGGAACTCAAACGCAAAAATCAAGCGTTGCTCTGTTGTAACAACTGTAGATGAAATATTATCGTACTCATACGAATAACGCAAAGCTAAATCCATAACTTTTGTCAAATGAGCAATCAAAGCCATCTTGAACACTGCTGAATACTTACTTGTATCTTGCAAATCGAGTGTTGCTGTAAGCGACTGTTCCACGCGGAATGTTTTTGAAATCAGCCACGACAAATCTTCTTGGAACAATGCCATTGTAACCCATTCAACACCTTCATAATAAGTATCAACATAACGAATCGCAGGACCAGGACCAATATCGATAATCAAATTATGACGCTTGAAGTCGAAACGATAACCTACTGTCAACGCTTCATCAACCTGATGTTGAATTTCTTTTACTTGGTCGCGTTTATAATTCAACAAGTTCGATACATACCATGTTTTAGTTTCGTTAAAGAAACGTTTGAAAGTTGTATCTAAACCATAATTATCAACTGTAACGTCTTTTGCACCAGCCGAATCTGTTTGCGATGTATAGTTATAATACAATGTAGCTGCAAAAATATTTACATCCCATTCTTTCTTTACATCAAAGCTTGCATAAACCGAGTATGTAGATGAATCAGTATCACGATATTCTATACCACCTTTCAAACGAAACTGCCAACCTTCTGGAAAATTTTGTTGTACAAAGTTTCTATAATCTTCAACCCATTGTGGATCTTTATCTGTAGGCACTGGAGCAGCAGGATCCTCCTTAACAGGCTCAGGCGCTGGCGCTGGAGCTGGCTTAGCTGTTTCTTTAACTGCAACCAAAGCAGGTTCTTTCTTTGCAACCTCTGCCGATGGGATTGAAAGAACACCATATTTTGTCTTCAATGGAATTATACCATCTTTTTCTGCCGACGCTTCCCCTACGAAAACTTGTCCTGAGGTCAAAGTAAAGATTTCCTCAGCAGCCACCGCCGAAAAAGCCATTACACTTGCAAAGGCAACTATTGTTAATTTTTTTAAAACTTCAGATAATTTCATATGTAAAAAATATACGTATAAACAATGACTACCATATACAATGTTAGCAAGCTTTTTTTATATTCTTTTTAATAATATCAAGCTGTTTAAAAAAAGAGTTGAACATAAAGTAAAAAATATCATTATATTCTCTAATTTATTCAATAAATAAGGAGTTTATTAAAAATGGCTGTTCCAATTTCTCAAGTAATTAGCGTAGCAAAATACGCTATTTCAAATACATTAAAGGGTAAGAAAAAATATCCGTTGGTAATGATGCTTGAACCATTATTCCAATGTAATTTAGCTTGCTCTGGTTGTGGTAAAATTCAAGAACCACCAGAAATTTTAAAGATGAGAATGCCCAAAGAAAAAGCCTGGGCCGCAGTTGAAGAATGTGGAGCGCCTGTTGTAAGTATTGCTGGTGGCGAACCTCTTCTTCACCCAGAAATGCCTGAAATGATTGAAGGTTTTATAAAACGCAAAAAGTTTGTATATATGTGCTCTAACGCACAGGTTTTGATGGGTAAAATTGACCTCTACAAACCAAGCAAATATTTTTCATTAGGAATACACTTAGACGGTACAAAACGTATGCACGACAAAAGCGTAAATAAAGAAGGTGCATACGACATAGCCGTTAAGGGTATTAAAGAAGCTGTAAAGCGTGGCTTCCGAGTAACAACAAATACAACAATCTTCAATAATGCCGATCCAGAAGAAGTACGCAATTTCTTTGACGATGTTATGGCTTTGGGCGTTGAAGGTATGATGATTTCACCAGGCTTCCCTTACGATAAAGCTCCAAATCAAGACATATTCCTTGAAAGAACAAAAACTGTTGAGCTTTTCAGAAAAATTTTGTGTAATCCACACAAGAACTGGGTATTTAATCATTCACCAGGATTTTTAGCATTCCTCAAAGGCGAACAAGAATACAACTGCACACCATGGGGTAATCCAACATATTCAATTAAAGGTTGGCAGAAACCTTGCTATCTCATCAACGATGGTTATTGCGAAACATTTGCAGAACTCATGGCTGAAATTGAAAAATATGATCTTGGGCATAAAGGGACACGTTCTGAATGTAAAGATTGTATGCTACATAGTGGTTACGAACCAAGCGCAGTTTGCGATATATTTGGTAGCATTGGTGGTTTGTTCAGAGCAGCAAAACATGCTCGTAATTTTACAAAGAAGGTTGAGAAATAAAGGTGTCGGAAGATACCCAAGCAGAATTTAAAGAACACCATTTGCCATCGCTTTGCGAAAACATTTTTTGCAAAGACGGTTATGCTTCTATTCTACCGAACTACGAGCATCGCCCAGAACAAGAGCAAATGGCGTTTTTTTGTGCCCAAACATACGCATCTGGGCTTCCTTTAATTTTTGAAGCTGGCACTGGCGTTGGCAAAAGTTTAGCATATTTAATTGGTGGCATAATAGCAGCAAAACGCTTCAACAAAAAACTAATCATTGCAACTAATACAATAGCTCTACAACAGCAAATTATAGAGAAAGATTTGCCACGTATACGAATGTTATTTGAAAATTGCGATGCCTTAAGAGATTGTGCAAATTTCCAAGAAGCAATCCTTGTAGGACGTGCCAATTATATTTGTACTAATCGTCTAAAGCGTGCCGTAGCCGACAAACGTGAACTCTTCAACACCGAAGAAACAGAAGAACTTGAACGTATTGCAAACTGGGCAAAAACTACTACTACTGGCTTGCGCGAAGAATTAAAACCACAACCAAACCCTGAAGTTTGGAATTGGATATGTGCCGAGTCATCTTCTTGTACTCCTCGAACATGCGACGAAACCTGCTTTTATCAAAACGCTCGTAAAAAAGCAGCCTCTGCCGACATTGTAATACTCAATCATAGTTTGTTATTTTCATTGATAAATGGGACAGAATTGGGTTCAGATTCCATTTTATTTGAAAACGATATGCTCGTTTTAGACGAAGCACATCTCGTACCCGATGCAGTAAGTAAAACATTTGGAGTATCACTAAGTAGCAGTGGTATAATTAGAGAATTAAAACGCATATATAATCCTAAAAAACGCAAGGGATTAATAACACGTATGGCATTGGCAGAATATTTCGATAAGAAATTGATTGAAGATACCATTGCGTGTGTGGAAGATTTTTTTACATCTGTACGAGCAAATCGTTTGCAACAACGCGATACCGTACGTTTAGAAGAACCCAATTGGGCAGAAGACTTAATCTTACATAAGCTTGAAGAAGTAGAATTAATGCTCAAGCACTTTGCACAAAATGCATCTACAGAAAAACAAGCCGCCGAAATAAACGATTACAAAGAAAAAATAAAATCTTATAAAACATCGTTAGAAACTTGTTTATATCTGACAGAAGACGGTTATGTTTACTGGCTTGAAAGCTCTGATTCGGAGAAAAAAATAACAATAAATTCTCAACCCATAGATGTTGCAAAAATTTTACGCACATATCTATTCGACAGATCTTCACCTGTTATTATGACATCTGCTACAATGGCAATCAATGGCGATTTAACACAATTTGCAGAGTCAGTAGGAGCCGAATGTGCCGAAAAATTTGTAGTAAATTCGCCATTCGATTACCAAAACAATATGCGTGTATTCTACGCAACCGATGCGCCTATATTTGAACGTGGACAAAGTACCGATAACTCTGAACTTGGTGCCTGCATAGAAAAATTGTGTTTCTTGGTAAAAGGTGGAACGCTCATTCTTTTTACCAGTTATTCTGAAATGAAAAAAATTGCAAACCTCTTAAAAGAATCTGCAATTTTACAAGACAGAAAAATTTTTGTTCAAGGCGAAGATTATGGCAGATTAGAAATCCTACAAGAATTCACAACAAAAGGAAATGCCATATTACTCGGAACAGATTCTTTTTGGACAGGCGTCGATATTCCGGGAGAATCGCTATCGCAAGTAATAATAACAAAACTTCCCTTCGATATTTTTACACATCCACTCATTGAAGCAAAAATGGAACGTGCCGATAATTTGGGAGGGAATGGTTTTATGGACGTTATGTTGCCAAAAGCTATCATAAAATTTCGCCAAGGTTGTGGAAGACTAATCAGAACTAAAAAAGACAAAGGAGATATTGTTATATTAGATTCGCGTGTGGCATCAAAAGGATACGGACGATATTTTCTAAATAGTTTGCCTGTATCGGCAAAACGTTTCAGAATAAAAAATTTAGATGATGCAATTATACCAGAATTAGAAAATTTAGGCATATTGTAATCTAAAAAACTTGACGAAAACCAAAACAATAACAAAAATCTAAACTATTATGGATAAGCTTGAAGAAATATTTAAAATGCAGTTCGAGCTCAATAAGAGAATCGGTATTGATTCATCTAATATGAGCGACGAAGATAAAATTAAATGGACACTCAACTACAGCCGAGCTCTCGCACAAGAAAATGCCGAGCTTGTAGACTCGTTGCCATGGAAATGGTGGGCAAAATACCAAAACTTCGATGTTCAAAATGCACGCGTAGAAGTTGTTGATATGTTGCATTTCTTAGTGTCGTTGGCACAGGTATTGGGAATGACTGCCGAAGATTTTTATCAGGCATACGCAAAGAAAAACCAGATAAATCACGGTCGCCAAGATTCAGGCTACACCACAAAAGACGAAAACGATTGCAGAAGCATTTAAACAAATCTATTCCCACCAAAAAAGGCATTCGTACGAATGCCTTTTTTTATTTTGCTAATATTTATTAATCCCGACGTGCTATTATAAATTGTAATATGTACCAAAACATCAAAGCAATAGCAGCAAATAAACCAAGAGCTGCACCTATGTATTGATCGTTGCGATACTCGTGAATTATTACTGAAGTTTGGTAAAGTACCACTATTCCAGAAAAGGCTATCATTGCCCCTGAAAACCACAACCCTAAACCAAAGCCAAATAATATTGCACAAATTATCAAACCAAGAATAACAAACGACGCAATCGTCAAGAATCCTCCTAAATATGAAAAATTCTTATTAGATATAAACGCATAAAAAGTTATTCCACCAGCAAGAGCAAATGTCAAAACTGCAGCTTGTGGAATTGCATCGGGAGCAATACTTTCTGCCAATAACAACAATGGCAAAAATATTATAGCTTCGGCAAAAACGTACAAATATAATCCAGCATATTGAATTGCTTTAGATTTATTTGAATGCGCCCAAGCATCGGCAAGCCACGATACGCCCATAAAAGCCAATAGCACTACCAACCAACTCTTACCTGTTATCATTACTGAAGCAAACTCAACTGCTGGTTGCCATGATAACAAAAACGATTCTAAGCAAACAAACACTATAAATGCTGCGGCTAAATTTAAATAACACTTTCTAATAAACTCAGAACGTGATGATACCGACACTGAAGCGTCCGAACTGTAAAAAGAATTTCTATTTCTCATAATTCTATTATTTTTTTATTTTTTAGAAAAACAACTAAAAAATTGCTGGAAAAATTATTCAATTAGATATAACGTAAAAAACATGGAAAATGAAAGTAAAAATAATTTGAGATTTGATGGTCGCACTTACGACCAACTTCGCCCTATAACTTTTAAAACTGGTATTGCACCACATTCAACGGGTTCTGTGTTGGTTTCGTTTGGGAACACACAAGTTATATGTTCTGCTATGGCAGAAAAAAAAGTTCCAAATTGGATGGCATCGCAAGCAACCACAAAAGGTTGGATGAGTGCAGAATATGCAATGCTTCCATATGCAACACTCACTCGCAAACAACGAGCAAGCTCGGCAAATAAAGTTGATGGTCGCTCAGTTGAAATTCAACGTCTAATCGGCAGAGCAATGCGTGCAGTTGCCGACTTAGAAAAAATACCCGGCTATACTCTCTGGATAGATTGCGACGTTCTTCAAGCCGATGGAGGAACTCGAACAGCATCTATAAGTGGTGCATACGTTGCAGCAAAAATTGCCATTGCAAAACTTATTGCTTCGGGTGAAATCCAAGAAGATCCGTTTATAGATTCAGTTGCAGCAGTCAGCGTTGGTATGTGCGATGGTCGTGCAGTTCTCGACTTGCCATACGTAGAAGATAAAGATGCCGATGTCGATGCAAACGTTGTTATGACAGGTTCGGCAAAATTTGTTGAAGTTCAAATGAGTGGCGAAGAAGCTACATTTGATGGTGAACAACTTTCCGAATTATTGGCACTTGCCAAAAAGGGAATCGGTGAAATTATCCAACTTCAAAACCAAGCTATACAGGAGGGATTAAAATGAACAAAGTTGAAATGGCAGTAGCCTCGTTTCGAAAGCCTTATTCTTGCGCACAAACTGTGTACGCGGCCTTTGCACCAATCGATGCTCAAAAGCTCGATTTAATGCAACAAAACAGTGGAGGTAGAGCACCAGAAGGTGCTTGTGGTGCGTTGTATGCAGCTATGTGTTTAGTTCCACAAAACGCCGAACAAATAAAAAAAGAATTTGCAGAACGTGCTGGCGATTTCCGTTGTACAGAAATCAAACGCAACCACAAAACCCCTTGCGAAGATTGTGTTAGAATTGCATCTGAATTAGTAAACAAATATTCTAAATAATTTAAGCTAATACATTTTACATCTATCTTATAAACAAAAAAAGGGCAATTCGTTTGAATTGCCCCTTTTTTAGATTTAAACTAAATTTTCTGAAATTTTTATTTCTTAAAGGTTATAGAGTAAGCATCGCCAACGCACATTTTACCACGCTCTGTAAGAGATAACTGACCATTTTCAATTTTGAAATTAGGCATTACTCTTGGATAAAAATACTCGCTAAATAACGCATCTAAAGGTCGAATAACTTCTATCTTACAACCTTCAGGAAGTTTTATCTTTGCATTTGGGTTCAAAAAACAAAAGAACATCTTTTTTGTTTCAGGATTTATTCCCCATAAAACATCTTTCGAGATATGAGCCGTTGGACTATCATAAACTAAATTTGCCTTATTCCACTTGCGTTTTTCGATTGGTGTATTATTGAGATTTTCCCATGTTGCCAGCGAACGCGAAAGCTTCAATCGTGGAGGAACATTTACCAACGAAGGATTTGTCTGCATAGGATTTCCAAACCAAACACTCCAAGCACCAACAGATGCCGAACTACCGATAGCTCGAATTTCAATATCAAAAGAATACGCATAAATATCACAAGCAGTTGCTACATTTTCGGTTTGCAAATAACCACTTGCCCACGCTTTTTTGTCGAGCAAATATTCATCGCCACCATGCTCCATTTGTACGTAATCGGCAAGAGCTGGATCACCAACTTTTACACCAATGCGTTGATAAGGTTCAACATATTGAACATACATACGAGCTGGGTCCATTATAAGCTTTACATCTGGATTAACCTTTTCGGCAGCCTTACGGAGTTCTCTATAAAACTGAGCTCTACCTTCACAGAATGTTGGATAATCAAGCTTTACACCATCTGGAACTGAAACACAATCTACTCCACGCCAAAGCGACATTCCACACTGTTGATATCGTTTAGAACCTTTAGGTTGCCCCCAGAGGTCGCCGTCGAGTTGTGGAACGTCCCAAACAAAGCCACCAAACTTCATATTCGGACATTTTTTTACAAGTTCGTTGACCCTTGCCATAATCCGACTAACAGCACGATTGATATTCTTGTTTGTTTGAAAATGTGGAATAAGAGTACAATATCCATATTCTGGATGATCTGGTTTCATTTCTCTATGATTAAAGCGATGAAACCAACCAGTCGCCATACAATCTGGGAACGGCAACGAGGCATCTTTCATTGCACAGTATTCACGCCAATCATCTATTTGAGCTTTTGAATAACTTTTGATCTTCTTAAAATCAACACATCGCTTGTATGTTATATATTCTGGATCTGAAATAAAAAATCTCAAACCTTTCGATTCAGGAAATTTCTCCATTCCTCTCAGATATATGACATTTTTTATAGCCATATTTTTAGCAAAAGTGAGATTTTCTTTTGCACCACCACACCAAAGCCCGAGATAATTACGATAATCATCAAGCTTGTAATTTATTTCTTTCGGTGGAACAGCCTCGTAATTTTGCGAAGAAGAATTGGCATTTCCCTTCGCAATAAAAGGAACTAGTAGAGACGATACTAATACTGTTGTTATTAATTTGTTCATGATATATAAATGCAAAAATTAAAAACTACTTTGATGTTGAAAATGGAATAGCAGGAATGCCATCGCCATTGAACAACCATGCATCTGGGCTTGTCCAACTTTTCCAGAGATAACGAACTCCTGCAATAGTTTTATCGTTGGTCGATTTTACAACAACACTTTCGCCATTCAAGGCAAGATTTGCTTTCTGCCATTTGCCATCAACTAAAATTTCAAAACCACGTGGCTCGCCCTTACCAGTAAGTTTTCTACCAAAAGTATCGAATACAACAACAGCTTCTTTACCCTTGAATTGAACAGACTTCATAACTGGGAAATCCGATGTGTATTCGGCACGATTATAAACTTTATCAAGAGCAATCTTTTCCATTCTTACACCAACTGTTGTCTTATCATGCGGGTGAATATTTTTTGCCTCGCCAGTATCGATAATCGGAGCCATATAGACATTCTTATAAAGTTTTGTATTTTGATACTGAGCTTCGCGAGCCTTTGCCCAATCGGATTTTGTTTCGTAAGAAGCCAATTGAACTTGAATAAACGGAAGATCTTTATTTTCCAAACGCTTACGCCAACAATCAACCAACATACCAAAACTTTTTGTGTAATTTTTAAGGAACTCGCCATTAGCATCGCTCTCGCCCTGATACCAAATAACACCTCTAACACCAAAATTACGCATAGGTGCAATTTTACCATTAAAGTGAACTATTGGCGTTTTAAAATCCTTTTCAGGTGATTCAGATGAAGGTGGATAACGGAAATCCCAAGCTACTGTTGGAATTGGCTTGCCTTCTTTTTTAGCCTTAGCAACTTTAGCATCGTGCTTTGCCACTTTTTCTTTATGAGCTTTCAAAAGCTTTTGATATTCTACATTGGTGTAATTTTCCAAAGTTTTAATCATACCACCAACTTGTGCAAAATCTTTGCCCCAACCTTGCATGAGAGTTTGCTTATCTGTCCAACAAGCCATTTTTGTTGCACCTTTCGACGCATAAATAATACCTACAGGAACATTCAAATCTTTAATGAGGCGTTCTGCAAAATAATAGCCAACAGCCGATGTAGAACATACATTTTTTTCATCGACAATCAACCAATGGGCACCCTTTTGAAATTCGTCTTTTTCAACTTTAGAATAACCATTAGACGACTGCATAAAATAACGCATTTTGCCATTTAAATTTTTGGCGTTTTTCTTTGCTATTTCTTTGTCTGATGACCGTTCAACTTTCCATTCCATGTTGCTTTGTCCACCTGCAATCCAAACTTCGCCTACGAGGATATTTTTAAATTCCACGTTTGGAATATCGTCTTCGTAAACAACTAATGCAAGCTCTCTAAACGATGCCTGTTCAGCTGGCAAGACCATTTTCCAATTACCTTGTTTGTCGGCTTTAGTAGTTGTGTATTTAAAGTTAAACATTGCCTTAACTTCAGAATTTGGCTTTGCTGTACCCCAAATATTTATAGGACGCTGTTGTTGAAACATCATTTTATGCCCAAAAATTGCAGGCATTTTTATCTCAGCAAAAGTCAATGTTGCAGTGACCAATGCCAATATTGCTATACCATATTTCTTCATAACTTTATTTCCTTTTCATTATTTAACTTCAAATGTTGAAAGTGGAAGACCATCGTTGTTAAACAAGCATACATCGGGGCGAGCCCAACTTTTCCACAAATAACGCACACCCGAAACTTTTTTGCCGTCGATCGATTTCACAACAATTCTGTTTCCATTTAACTGTGCTAAAGCCTTACACCACTTACCATCTATCAAAACTTCAAATCCACGAATATCGCCACGCAAATTTAAACCTCTGCCAAAAGTTTCAATATTTACAATTGCAGAGTTATTATTATACGAAACCGATTTCACTTCTGGTGCATCAACATTCAAATGCTTTTTACCATAGACGTATTTAAGAGCAATTTTTTCCAAACGTTGAGCAACTGCAGTTTTGTCTTTAGGATGAATTTCGTGTTCCTCGCCTAAATCTACGCATGTTGCCATATAAGAATACTTATCTTCTTTCGACAATTCAAATTGATTAAAACGCCCCTTTGCCCAATCGCCCCATTGACTCTCGTGCGAAGGTAGTTGAACAAAAACAAATGGCAACGATTTATCGCCCATCTGATTACGCCAACAATCAGTCATTGCATACCAACTTGGTTTGTAAAAAGGTAATCTTGGGTGATCTGCATCGCTTTCGCCCTGATACCAAACAACGCCACGAACACAAAAATTACGCATTGGCTTGAACATTCCATTGAACCACAACGTAGGAGTTTGCGCCACTGAAAATGGAGTAACTGGACTAACACGAGCAACTGCATTCAACTCTGCCCCTGAAACTTTTTTACCAGCTTTTTTATCAGCGCGCGCCCTATCTTGAATTTTTTGAGCTTCAGCTTTGCGTTTTTTATAAGCAGTTTTGTTGTAAGCATCTAAAGCTTTTTTTACTTCTAAATACTTTTCACGCAACTCAGGACGTGCTTTCATATATTCGTCTGAAGTCCATGCTCCCATAGTTGTTCCCCCACGAGCCATATAAACTATGCCAACTGGCACATTTAAATCGGCAATCAATTTTTGAGCAAAAGTAGTAGCTATCGAACTCAAGTTAGGCACGTTTGTATCATCAACAACTAACCATTTTGCAGTACTTGAAAACTCGACTTGTTTGATTCTTGAAAAATTCAAATGCGAGAAATATCGAAATTTACCCTTTTGTTTTGCTACTGTATTTTTTGCCAACTCGAGATTATCGGCACGAGAAACTCGCCATTCCATATTGCTTTGCCCACCAGCAATCCAGACTTCACCAACGAGAATATTTTTCAGCTCAACGTTAGGAATGTTGTTTTCAAAAATTGTTAAAGAATAATTTTTAAACGATGCCTTTTCAGCAGGTAAGTTAGCCCTCCAATGCCCCTTATCGTTAGCTTTTGTAGTTGTGTATTTGAAGTTGAACAAAATTTTAACTTCGGAATTTGGTTTAGCAGTTCCCCAAATTCTGATTGGTTTTTGTTGCTGAAAAACCATATTGTTACCAAACAACGCAGGTACTTTTATTTCGGCAAAAAGCGAGCATACACTCGCTAATGCCAAAAATACTACACAAAAATTTTTCATAAATATATTATTTGAAATTTATGAATGGGTTTGCAGGTAAACCATCTTTGTTATATATACAAACATCTGGTTTTGCCCAGTTTTTCCACAAATAGCGAACACCAGAAACTGCAGTATTATCTGTAGATTTCACAACAACTTTGCCATTGTTAAACGATACTTCTGCCTTTTGCCACATACCATTTGAATAGACTTCAAAACCACGAATATTACCCTTAAGTTCTAAACCTCTACCAAAATCGTTAAACAATACTTCTGCAGAATTTCCCTTGTAATCTATTTTTTTCAAATCTGGACATTTTCCAAAGACATCTTTGTGTTTATACACATCTTGCAAAACAAGATTAGCTAAGCGTTTACCAACAATATGCTTATCCCATGGATGAATATCCTTCTCGTCGCCAGTATCAATAATATTAACAGCTCCAACATTTACATCATCTTTTGCTGTTTGTTGTTGAGCCCAACGTACACTTGCAAAGTGAGCCCTTGTACCGAACGAAGCCAACTGCACACAATAGAATGGAAGTTTTTCATTACCTGCGACAGAACGCCAATGTTCAATGAGCAACTCAAACTTCGGTTTAAAATGCGTATCAGCATCTGGTGCAGCATCCCCACAACCTTGATACCAAAGAACTCCCTTAGCTGTATACATCAAAAGAGGTGCTACCATTTTGTTGTACAAAAACGCAGGCCCATTCATCAGATTATAGGGATAAGGCATACCATCAATTACATTGAAGTGTAAGAAAGTAGGCTTGCGTGGAGGTTTCTGTTTTTTAGCCTTAGCTTTGGCAACTTTGTCATTATACTCTTTATTGAGTTGATTCCACTTATCTAAAGTTTTCTTGTATGGATATTCTTGTTGAGCCTTTTTGAATTTTGCCAATTCTTTTGCGTAATCTTCATTTTTCGACATCACCGATTCAGGAATATACGTAATCATTTTAGCTCCACCAACTGGAGTGTAAACTAACCCGACTGGGACATTTTCTTTTTGAGCTAAAACTTCTGCAAAATAATAACCAACTGCCGAAAAAGAACCTAACGTAGCATCACCGATTGAAGTATTCCAACGCGATCCTGGGGGATTGTCTCGACGTAGAATTTTATCCCCCATTTTCGGTTGATAGAATGTTCTGATTTCATATTTGTTTACATCAGCCAATGCACGCTTATAATCGTTAGTCTTGGGCATACGCCATTCCATATTGCTCTGCCCTCCTAAAATCCAGACATCACCAACAAGAATATCTCTTATTTCCTTTTTTGGAATATCGTTTACAAATATGGTCATAGCCATAGGTTTGAAGTTTGCCTCCATTGGTTCAAGAATAACACACCACTCGCCACGATTATCTGCAATGGTAGATGTTTTCTTCCAATTAAACCATACGTCTATTTTCTCATTAGGATTTGCTACGCCCCAAATCTTTACAGGAACATCGCGTTGAAGCACCATTCCCCAATTAAAAATTGCAGGCATCCAAAACTTTGCAAACGAAGTCGATGCGAACAAAAGAATAAATAATAAACATATTTTTATCTTCATAAATCCACCCATTCTTTGTTTTAAATATAAGTTATAAACAGTTATCAAGTACATCTAAACTTTCACAAAAAAATAAAGAATTGTCAAATAACAATTACAAAATGACTTGAAAAACCGATTTTTTTACATACCCTACAACGCAAAATGATAATAGACGAAAATAAAATCCGACAAAAAGCTAAAAGTTTTTCTGGTGGCTACAAAGGTATAATTCCTCGCATGCCAAAAAGTACCAAAAAAACCGATTATATGAATGTGATAATAGGCTTTTTTCTGTCGGCAGCAATGATAGCTGGAACTATAATTTTGTTTATAAATCTTCTTGCTACCGGAAAAGATATTATCGAAAAAAAATCAACACCTAAAAAAACCGAATATATTGAGGTTATATTTAAACCAAATAAAAAATAATGAAACGTGCCGACGAACTGCTAGTAGATTTATCTTTGGTAAAAAGTCGCTCTAAAGCCAGAGCAATAATCGAAGAAGGAAAAGTTTTTGTAAATGGGAAAGCTGTAGATAAACCTTCCAGAAAATATCCAGAAGATACCATTTTTGAAATCTCAGCTGAAAATGCTTCACTCAGATACGTTTCGCGAGCAGGTCTAAAATTGGAAGAATTTTTAAATCACTTTCAAATTTCGCTACAAGACTTGCGAATATTAGATGCTGGCGCTTCTACTGGTGGTTTTACTGATTGCGCACTTCAACATGGAGCAATGGAATCGGTGTGTGTAGACATTGGCTCCGGACAACTTCATTCAAAACTTCTAAACGACCCAAGAGTTACAAACTACGAAAAAACCGATGTCAGAAATTTAACTCCAGAATTTTTCGATGGTAAACTTTTCGATTTTATTTGCGCAGATTTATCATTTATATCTTTAGAAAAAATTTTGCCATTTTTAGTTCCATTGCTAAAAACTAATTCCAAAATGGCTTGCCTTATAAAACCTCAGTTTGAAACTTCGGCAAAAATAATGCGTAAAAACAAAGGCGTTATTAGAGATTCAGAAACTATGCTTGCCGCAGTAGAAAAAATCAGAACTTTTGCCCAGACAAATTTTCCAGAAATGGAAATAATGGGCATAATTGAATCGCCCATAAAGGGTGGCGATGGCAACACTGAATATTTGATAGGTATGTACAAAACAAAAAAATGCTAGCCTAAAATAGAAATAAATATTTGCAATTTATAGGTATTTGTTTTTTAATGCACAAATTTGATAAATAATATGAAAAAGTTTATTGCAGGAATTTTAACAACTGCTTGTGTATTGACATCGTACGCACAAGATAAGGCTCTGTTGGAAACACTCGTAAAAAAGGGTATGTTAACACAACAAGAAGCTACCCAAATAGCAAAAGAATCAGTTGCTGTAACGCCTCAGGCTAAGACTACAAAATCAATTAAAGTTTTTGGTGGAATGCAAGGTTGGTTCAAATGGGCAGATCACGATATTTCTAAAGGCACTGCATCGTTAGACGAAATTAGTGGCTTCGAGTTAAAATATGTAAAACTTGGGTTAGAAGCTAATGTTGGTCATGGTTGGACAGCCATATTGATTATGGATTTCGGTTCAGAAGGTGATCGTCGCAATTATCTCGATAAAGTTGTAATCTCAAAAGATGTAGATGTAAACTACATAAACGGAACAATGGAAATTGGCTTGCGAAAGTCGAATATGGGTATAGAGCAAATTACCGACGACTTTGGCTTATTAGCTATTGATAGATCTATTGCAACAAATGTTTTTACACACGCAGGTAATACACAAGATATAAAATGTTTTGGTGGACGTACAGTAGGTATCTTCTGGGACGGAAAAGTTCCTCATGTAGAAGGTCTCTACTACAATGCTGCAATCACATCGGAAATTACCGAAGGTACATCTGGTGTAATAAATAACATCAACGCAAATAGTGGTTTGAGTTATTATTTTGGTTTCGGCTACGAAAATATTGTAGATATGCGTGGCGAAATAAAATACGACTTCGGCGTAAATATGGGTTATGCATCAAAAGGTTTCGAAAGAAATAATGATAAAAGTGAAGTTTGGGGTGTAAATCCATATGCAAAACTCAAATATGGTAATTTCTCGTTAATGGGCGAAATGTTCTATCAAAACGTTGAGTATGGTAAAACAATAAACTCAGCATCTAACGCATTCGGGGCAAACGTAATAATAGCATATAAAGTTGATATGAGTAATTCTATGGGACAAATAGAACCAGTAGTACGTTTTTCTTATGTATCGGCTGATGGGTTAGGAGCAGCAGTTACTGCCGATAACAGAACATATTATTTCGACGAAGTTAAAACAATTTACCTTGGCTTAAATTGGTACACTACCGAAGCAATAAAAACCTCGATAGGTTATGAATATGGATGGTATAAAAATGGGTTAATACCAACACAAGCAAGTAAGTTAGATAGCAATATGTTCCTTGCTCAGTTGCAAGTAATTTTCTAAGCAAAATCACAAAAAAAGCGAGAGTTAAAACTCTCGCTTTTTTTGTGATGATAAAAACCTATGCGTGCTTTACCGCCTTAAAAATCATTCTACAAGAAAATACAGCAAATTTTTTATCGGGATTTTCACTTGCAGAAATAACCACATTATATACTCCACTTTTCTGTGTAATAACAATTGGTTTTACATTAGCACAAACTTCGCAGTTTGGTGGAATAGGCTCAATATAATCGATAGTTGCCCCAGAACTGATAGCAATACGTTCATCGGTATTCGATGCAACAGCAACAGCGTAATCACATAATGTAAAAATAAAACCACCATGGGCAATATCTACACCATTTAGAAAACGCTCTTGTACATTAGCAACAACGCTTGCACTTTCAACCGATGTACTAACAACTCGAAATCCGAGTTCTTTGGCAAATCTATCGTTATCGGTATTGGGCATTATTGCAAAATCTTTTCAGCAGCATCGATATCCTTAAACGACATAATCATCACTGGACGCGATGAAAATGGTTTTGTCATATCGTACATGTATTCAACATTAACACCTGCTTGGCGTGTTTTTTGTAATACTGCCAACAATGCTCCTGGGGTATCGTCAACTTCTACAGCCAACACTTCTACCTTTTTAGGAGTAAAACCTTGAGCAGATAGAGCTTCAACAGCTTTATCTGGATCAGAAACAATCATACGTACAATGCCATGATCGGCACTTTCAGTAATTGTAAGAGTTTCCATATTTACGCCTGCGTCAGCCAACGACTTACACATGCTTTCTAATCTACCTGGAGTATTACCCAAGAATACCGAAACTTGATTTATACGCATAATTATACCTTTCTGTTGTCGTAAACTCGCTTGATTTTACCTTGCGAACGTGGAATACTATTTGGTTCAACAATTTTTACATCAATTCTTATATTTACAATCTGAACAATAGAAGCCTGTATTTTTCTTCGGATTTTTTCGATTGTTTCTAAGCTATCTCCGTAATATTTATCTTGAATTTCAACTTCGACTGTCAATGATTCCATATCGTTTTTCATCTCACGCAAAATTCGGAAATTTGGTGTAGTTTCTTCTACACGGCTTATACCAATTTCGATTTGCGATGGGAATACATTTACACCTCTGATAATAAGCATATCGTCGCTACGCTTTGAAATTCGCGATATTCTGCGAATTGTTCTACCACACTTACAAGGCTCGGCAATGATAGATGTAATATCGTGTGTACGATAACGCAATACTGGCATAGCACGCTTTGTCAAAGTTGATAACACTAACTCACCTTCTTCGCCATCTGGCAGAACTTCGCCAGTATCGGGATCAACAATTTCAGGATAGAAGTTATCTTCAAGAATGTGCATACCACACTTGTGCTGACATTCGCCACCAACACCTGGACCAACTATTTCCGACAAACCATAAATATCGTATGGAATAACATTTGTGTTGTCGGCAATGAACTTTCGCATAGCGTCCGACGATGGTTCACCACCAAACACACCTATACGCAAAGGTAATTTTTTAAAGTCAACACCACGAGCTTTACCTTCTTCAATCAAGTGCATAAAATAACTTGGTGTAGAAGCAAAAACTGTTGTTTTGAGGTCTTGCATCAACATCAACTGACGTTCGCTATTACCACCAGAAGCTGGAATTACCGTACAACCCAAAGCTTGCGAACCATCGTGCAAACCTAAACCACCTGTAAACAAGCCATAGCCGTAGCAATTTTGAACAACATCACCACTCTTTACACCATACATTTTCAAGCATCTGATAATTGATGAATTCCAAACCTTGAGGTCTTCATCAGTATATGCAACAACAATAGGCTTACCTGTTGTTCCACTCGAAGCATGAACACGCACAATGTCTTTCATTTCAACTGCAAATAATCCGTCGGGATAAGTATCGCGCAAGTCGGTTTTTTGCATGAATGGGAGTTTTGAAATATCATCAATGCTCTTGATGTCATCAGGAGTTACCCCCATTTCTTTCATACGATTTCTGTAAAGCTCTACTTTTTCGTAAGCTAATTTTACTATATCGCGAAGTCGTTGCGATTGCAACCCTCGCATCTGTTCGCGAGGAAGAAAGTCGAGAGCTGAAAATGGGTGAACTTCACCGTGTATATCGTTCCAAATTTGTTTCATTTTTATGAATTTCTACCAAGATTAAATGCTGATTCATTCGATGCGTGAAGTTTTTCTGGGAAAAACTTTTTCAAAACATCAAACCAACGTTCTACAGGAATCTCGAAGTACTTACTCAACACACCCAAAAGGGCAACGTTTAACGCCTTTTTACTTGCCAACTGTGAAACATCAATATCGTTAGGCGATATTACTATACCGTTTTCTGCTAATGAAATCTTGTGAACATCAGACCATTCTGGTTCTAATGAAACCAAGAAATCTACTTCTTTTTCTGGAATGATTGGGCTTGCAACACACTTGCCAATACGAACGTCGCTAGCAACCGAACCACCACGTTGCGACATACCATGAACTTCTGCCTTCTTAACATCAAAACCTTCTTCAAACATAAGTTCACCGAGAATCAACGCAGCTTTTAAAACGCCCATTCCACCTAAACCTGCAATTTTTACATTGATTGTTTTTTCACCAATTTCCATTTTTATGCCTTTCTCTTTGCTTCAGCAGCCGCAACAAAAATACATGGCTGACGCAACACAATCAAAGTTATATCGTCTGATGCCAACTTGGCTTCGAGATATTCCTTAAACTCTTTTGCTTGTTTTATAGGATTAAACACTTCAACATTCTTAACACCCATTGCCTTTGCTACACCTTCGATAGACACGCGTGTAGTTTCAGAATGGTCAAGCTTTCTGCCCGTTGCTGGATTTTCTTGATGACCAGTCATAGCAGTAATTGCGTTATCTAAAACAATAATTACATGCCCTGTTGATGGTGGATTATAAACTGCCTGAGCTAATCCAGTTAAACCACTGTGCATAAAAGTACTATCGCCAATTACACTTACAACCTTGCGTGCCTTTTCTTCTGGGAGAACTTTACGCATACCAACTCCCATACCGATTGATGCACCCATGCAAATTTGCATATCCATACCACTTAATGGCTTCATAGCTGCCAAAGTATAACAACCAATATCGCCTGCAACTATACAACCTAAATCAACTAAAGGTTTAAAGCTGAATATATGCGGACAACCTGCACACAACTGTGGTGGCTTTTGCTTTATCTGAGGCATTTCAAACGATGTATCGCCAGCAATCTGAGCACGAACTCTATCAACATTCAATTCGCCAAAACGCCATTGTTTTGCACGTTTTTCAACATTTGCACCTGCAGCCAAAAGCTGAGTAGTCATATATGGGTCGCCCTCTTCTACAACTACGCAACGCTCTACGCTCTTAGAAAATTCAACAAGTTTTTCCAATGGCAATGGCGACAACCCAACCTTGAAAAATGATGCTTCTGGAGCAGCTTCCTTTGCATATTGATACGCTACACCACTGGCAATAATACCCAACTGTGAACTGCCCTTTTCAACTTTATTAGGTCCTTCAGCACAATTCCATGCTTCAATTTCTTCAAGCTTTTTACGCAATACTTTATGAGCTGGTTTTGCGTGTGCTGGAACCATAACTCTGGCTGGAATATCTTTGTTGAAATCGGCACTTGGCAATGGCGCAACACAATCTTCAAATGCAACAATCGAAGTTGTATGTGCTACGCGAGTTGTTGTGCGAATTACAACTGGTAATTTCCATCTGCGTGAAATTTCAAAAGCCAAATGAGTCATATCGTAAGCTTCTTGCGACGAAGCTGGCTCTAATACAGGAATACCACCACAAAATGCTATTGAACGTGTATCTTGTTCGTTTTGGCTCGATGCCATACCAGGGTCATCAGCAACAACTGCAACATATCCACCTTGAACACCACTATACGATGCAGTAAAAAATAAATCTTGTGCTACGTTAAAGCCTACGTGTTTCATGGTAACAAGTGCATTGCTTTCAGCAAAAGCAACGCCTAATGCAACTTCGGCTGCGACCTTTTCATTCGGAGCCCATTCGGCGTTTCCACCGAGTTCCGAAAAGTTTTCCAGAATTTCTGTCGATGGCGTTCCAGGGTACCCTACACCCAACGCAACACCAACATGACGTGCAGCAAGAGCAATAGCCTCGTTGCCACTTAACATTTTTCTCTTTTTATTTACTAACATAATTTGAAACAATTATTTAATTTCTTAAAAATTTGTTCAATCAAAAAATTTCAAATTTTGTTGCGAAACAATCAAAAATATATTCAATGGTCTGTATAAAATGAATGCACTTTTAATAGATGGATACAATTTGGGGTTTCGTTGTTTTTATGCGATGCCTGATCTAACTCGTACAGACGGCTTTCCAACAGGCGCACTGCACGCATTTTTCAATAGTCTTATAAAGTTATCTGGAGAACACACCCCTCATACAACTGCTGTATTTTTTGACAAAGGAGGTTCAGCACGTCATTTAAAAATTCATCCAGATTACAAGGCAAATCGCCGAGAAGCCCCAGATAAATTCAAAAGTCAAATTCCTTCAATGAAGTATCTGTGTGAGATTTTCGGATTCAATCCAACAGAACGAGAAGGTATTGAAGCCGATGATCTTTTAGCATCAACTGCCGTAAAAGTAAAAGAAAGTGGCAATACTGCAATAATTGCCAGTGCCGACAAAGACTTTGCACAATTGGTATGTCCGAACATAAAACAAATGTTGCCTCCGAACCCCAAAAACAAGGAGTGGACAACCTTAGATAGTATTGGTGTAAAAACAAAATTTGGAGTATCGCCTACACAAATTCCCGATTATTTAGCACTCATTGGCGATGCTGTTGACAACATTGAAGGCATTGCTGGTGTTGGACCAAAAACTGCAGCAAAATGGCTTAAAGATTACGGCGACATCGAAACAATTATCCGACGTTTCGATTGGATTAAACCCGATAAATTCCGTACTCTAATAAAAGAAGGCGAATCTCTTTTAAGACGTAATTTAGAGCTTATAACACTCGATACTACACTCGATGTTGAAATTCCACAACAAATTACACCTAACTTCGATGATATAATTGCATTCCTCGAAGAAATGGAAATGAAGAAATCTTTAAATACCTTGCGTAAATTTGCAAAAGAACAATACGAAGTAGATATTTAATTTCTCGATAAAACTAACAAAAAAATCGCTCTGTTTCGAGAGCGATTTTTTTATTTTACTTTTCAAGTTTTATAACAATTGCACGTTTAAATGGTGGTAATTTTATTGCGTTTTTATTTATTGCAACATTGCTCCATTCAAGCTCATAAGGTTTGAAAACCGACGCTTTTTTAACACCATATCCACCAATATCAAAAATATTTATCGTTTCGTTTAGTAAATCTTTAGGTGGTTGTTTGTCGCGCAATTCCGTACCCCACCAATTGTTTTTGTCGCGACAATACGCTAAAACAGTTTTATTGCCTATAATTACATAAACACGCAAATTTTCTGTTTCAACATAGAAAGGTTTGAAGTCTTCTTCCAACGGATTTATACCCTCTATTGCTTTACTAAATCGGGCAAAAGTTCCCCACAAATTGTGTTTAGTTATATAATACTCCCAGTGCCAACTCATACCGTTTCCAGCTGAGCCACAAAAGAATGGTACAAGCATTTGATCGGTATGCAAAATGCCATTGGTATCAACTTTGTAATATCTTGAAGGTCCACCAACGTGATTAGGTTCGGCAGCTCCTACTTCAGCCAAAAGTAAAGGTTTATTAGGTGCAATTTTGCGAAGTTCGTTGATTGCATCGGCACACATAATATCGGTAGGACCTTTACTTACTGGCAGTGCATTACCTTCGTTTAGATAATTATGAATTTGCGCTACATCGTTATTGGGATCGGGGATAATTTGCGCGTATGTTGAACGCGTTCTATATTTGTCGAAGCTTGGCATTGAAATCATCACCATATGATTTGGAAACAACTTCTTAACTTCGGGCAACATCTGCGCATGCCATTTTTTTAGAATATCAAGACGTTTACTCATATCCCATTGGCATTGAATACACCACGATTCATTCCATAATTCCCAACCAAAAACGCATTTTCTATCTTTGTATCTATCGGCAAAAATCTTACAACGAGCCAAAAACACCTCTTTACCCTTTTGTGTTGTGAAAAACTCTTTTGTATTCTCAAACGAGCCACCATTAACTTTTAAATATTGTTGCTTATCGAAAGGTGGGGCACTGCTGAATGTAAAGGCTTTCTCACGCTCCTTTAAATATATAAAATTTTCAAAACATAATTTCAGACGAATTCCGTATTTATCAGCCAAGTCAAAAAGCTTGTCGATACGCTTGAGTTTATTTTGATTATACTCACCTTGTTTGCTGTCTTCTATTTCCCAGAAAGGAGCCGACAACCAAATACGAGCATAATTGCCACCAGCTTCCGACATCATCTTGAATTTCTTTTCGTAGTCGGCAAAAACCTCTTCTTCATCAGTCAGAAAACGTGGAAAACAAATATTCATTCCACACGGAATATATGGTTCGCCCGTTGTTAATTCAAAATAAAGTGGATTTTTCTTACTAACTCTTACATAACCCTTGCATTTAGAATTTTCGGCATCAGCCATACAATTGCAAGAAACTGATAAAATTAATCCTCCAACGAAAAGTAAAATTATTTTTTTTAGTAATTTAATTGATTTCATAAAAGTGTATTCGATATATATTAAACGTTTAATCTAAAAGTAAAAAAGGCTTTATTTTTTGTCAACATAAATGTAATCCCATAAAGAAAAAGAGCGCACAATCTAAAGATTGTCGCGCTCACTTGCAGTATAGTTATAATTTAAAATTACTTATTTTTCTTAAAGAGCTTATAGCCCATTGGTTTTATTGTCTCGCCCTTATATGTAAAAGGCTTTTCTTTATCGTAGTTTACAACAACTTCATCGCCTTTTTCGTAGCGTGTTAGAGTTACGTTCTTTGCTAACTCTGTATGATAAACCATCAACTCATATTGCAAATACTTCAAAGGCTGATACTCGTTGTAAGCACGAATCATTGGCTTGATTGTATCATAATTTTGGAAGTAATATGTTGGGCGTCCACCAAGCTCGATAACCTTTAACCATTGTGCTTCTGGATCAGAAATAAAATTGTAGCAATTCATGAACCAGTCTTTTTCACTTGCTGGTTTAGGATGCTTATAAAGTGGATCAACTGTCGACAAGAACGGATTGCTCATTATTATACCGTGGTAAACTAATTGCCACATTGGAATATACTTTTGAGCCAAGCCATCTTTTGTATTCCAGTCTTTGCGATAGCTCCACCACATATACAAAGCATAGTCTAAGCCCTTAGCAACGTGGTCCATACCACATTCCGATGTAAAGCCACCGAATACTTTGTGAGCGTAGTCGATAATCTTGTTTTGATATTCAACCCATTGCTTTTTGTTGAGGGGATGTCGTGGATCGCAACATTCAAATGGGATTTCGCACGAATGAACATCGATATGAAAAATACCAGTTATACCCAAGTCTTTAATCTTCAAAAAATCATCTTTTACCCAAAGATTATAGAGGCGATGCATACATGGCAAATAAACATTACCACTTGGTTGGAAACCATATTTGAAAATAGTTTTTCCATCTGCCCGTTTGACTGCTTCTGCTGGATCCCAACGATTTGAAAGTGTAAAGTATGCGTGGTGATTGATGTGGCAAGTCATATTGTAACCGAGCGAATTACCAAATGCGAGCATCTCACGAAATTTCTTTTCGCCACCAAGCTTTTCTTCAACAGGAAAATATTGAGGGAACGGACCATCATGACCATCTATATTCCAACCTACCGAGCAAATTTCAGCTTTATCGATACCAGCAGACTTCATCTGTTTCATAAGCTCCATAGACTGATCAAAAGTCTTCATAACATTCAATGGAGCTTTGTTTTCTGGAGTCTGCTCTCTATGATTTGGATTTTTCCAATTTGCACTTTTCACACAATGCTTTATGCGAACAAAAATACTTTCGGCTGAAAATGCAAGCTTGGGGTTATTCTTTACACGTTCACGCAAAAGCTTTACTTCGCCACGACCTAATTGATAATCGCGATACACTTTTGCCATTTCATTGTAATCGGCAGTAAGTGGCAACGAGTAGAAGTCAACAATGATGTCTTCGTATGGGTCAAACGCACTTTGTTTAATAAAGAATCGTGTATAAATTTTGTAAGTGCCTTTTTCCGAAACAACCCGTGGACGTTGTTCTAATTGCAATCCTTTAACAATTGCAACAAAAACGCCACGAGGGTTTTTCATACCAAAAATTGGCATTGAGCACATGTGTGGTTGATATTGACCACTATCTTTGTTAAATTCGCCCGACGCACCATTGCCCATCACCCAAAAACCATGCTCGCCCTTTGTTGCAACTGCATCATCGGCAATGATGTCGATGTGTGCCATATGGCGTTTGATTTTATCTACTGGAATATGAACTCTGTAAAAACCACCATTTTGTTTTTTGAATTTCTGGGTATCGTAAGTAACTTTACCATCTACATAGGTTGTACGAATTGTAACGTTTTCTAACGCAAATGCAATAGTTGTCAATGCAACCGATAGCATTGCTAATATTACTTTTTTCATAATTTTTGTCCTTCTATTTTATTTAAAATGTTTGTACGATTTTGCTGAAATTTGTTGTCCCTTATATGTGTAAGGTTTATCGGTGTAATTTACAACAATTTCTTCGCCACTTTCAAAACGGGTTATCGAAACATTTTTAGATAACTCTCCATGATATGTCATAAGTTGGAGTTGTAAATGACGCAATTTTTTAAATTCTTCATACGCG
Source organism: Verrucomicrobiaceae bacterium (assembly GCA_015061955.1). Taxonomy (GTDB): domain Bacteria; phylum Verrucomicrobiota; class Verrucomicrobiia; order Opitutales; family Intestinicryptomonadaceae; genus Merdousia. The sequence continues at coordinate 14,830 of SUVO01000011.1, read as the reverse complement.
CGTCTCATTGGCTTAAAGTCAACATAATCGCTATAATAGAATGTTGGACGTCCACTAAATTCGATAACTTTCAACCAACGATTTTCTGGATTATCGAGATAATCGTAAGCTTTACGTTGGTCAGATGTTGAATATTTCTTAGGATACAACGCATCGATTGTTGTGTAATAAGGATTACTCAAAATAATACCATGGTAAACTAACTGCCAAAATGGAACATACTTTGTTGCCAAGCGTTCTGGTTTACCTTCCCATGCAGGATACGCCCACAAATACAAGCCGTAGTCTAAAGTTTTTGCAACGTGGTCCATACCACCTTCCGATGCAAAACCACCAAAGATTTTCTGAGCATAAGCGTTGATTTTATTCTGATACTCTGCTGTCTGCTTTCTTGTGAGTGGATGACGTGGATCACAACATTCAAACGGAGTAATATACGATGTTACGTCGACATGGAAAATACCATTTAGACCAAGATTTTTTATTTGTGGGAAATCGTCTCTTATCCATAAATCGTGAACACGCTGAAAACATGGACGATACGCCATTCCACTTGGTTGATAATAATCAGCAAACAATGAACCATCAGCACGCTTTGCAACATCGTTTTCGTTCCATCTATCTGAAATAAAGAACATAGCCATCTGATTTATATGACAGTTAAGTTGATAGCCCATCGACTTACCCAATTTGATAACTTCTCTATATTTCTTTTCACCACCAATTTTTTCTTCTACTGGAAAATACTGAGGGAAACGACCATCATGACCACTTACATTCCAACCAACTGAGCAAATTTCAGCTTTGTCTATACCTTCAGATTTCATATCGCGCATAATCCGAGCCAAATCATCGAAAGTGAAGTAAACTTCAAGTGGTGGTTCGGTTTCTACAGTTTGCATACGCAAAGATTTATCTTTTCCATTGCGAACTTTTCTACAATGCTTTATACGCACATAAATAGATTCTGCAGTATATGCCAATGTTGGATTATTCTTTATACGCTCACGCAGAAGCTTTACTTCGCCACGACCCAACTGGTAATCGCGATACACCTTTGCCATTTCGCTATATCCAGCACCTTTGGCTAATGGATAGAAATCTACAACAATATCTTCGTATGCATCGAAATACATATTCCCAATCTGATAACGAGCATACACTGCATATTTACCATTTTCAGCTTCGATTGCTGGTCTCTGTTCGTAAACTAAACCTTTCACAATTGCCACAAACGAGCCTTTTGAATTTTGCATACCGAATATCGGCATATGGCTCCAAGTTGGAACATAAAGACCTTTATCCTGCGTAAATTCGCCATACGAACTATCGCCCAAAATAAAAAAGCCTTTCTCTCCTTTATTAGCTGTTGCTTTGTCGGCAATTACGTCAATAAACTTTATATCGCGTTTAATATCTGCAACTGGAACACAAACTCTGTAAAAGCCTTCATCGTGTTTTTGCATTTTAACTTGCTTTGTAGTTTGCGTACCATCTTTTTTTGTAAAGCGTACATTTGCTGTTTCAAATGCAAACGCGCTTATCGAAAAGATTACCCCTATCAAAAAGAATATTATTTTGTTTTTCATAATTTACATCTCCACAAATAAGTTTATCAAAATTTTAGATTTTTTCAATTTTTATTATTTGCATTATTATTTTATTTTAGACATTATATAAAGTATGCAAAAAAAGAACTTTCTATGGATAAAAAAGACCGACCACACTCTACAATTTTGGCCAAAACAAAGCTCCGAAATAAATCTTACGCAATCTACAAAGCCAGAAGATATAAAACGTAAATGGAAAAATAAAATAAAAATACCACCAAAAACAAAAATCGATTATCTCAAACAACGAGGCATAATAGAATCGGCCATAACCAATCACGCGGCAGGATTCTATCAAAATCGCGATAACGAAAACTTTGCGTTTATAATAATTACATATAACGGTACTGCCAATATTGAATATAATGGGAAATTGCATAAGTTAAAAACTAACTCAATTATGATAGCCCCTCAAGGCAGTAGTTTTATAATTAAAAATAAGGGTAAATGGAATTTTTTATGGTTGCATTTAAAATCTAAATTTTGGGAAGCCTATTTAGGCAAGGAATTACGAATTATAGAAAATTCAGAAATAGTAAACGATATAAAAAGCATTGTAGAAGTTTATATAAATAATGTTTATCGCCCAAATTGTAATGGCAATATTTTAAATAACCTTGCCGAAACGCTGTTTACACTTTTGAAAAACGAAATTGGGAAACCTTGCGAAAATGATATAGAAAAAAATCTTAAAAAGTTCTTCGTTGAATTTTCAAATAATCCGAAAATAGAAACTACAACAAAATCTATCGCAAAAAAATTCAAAATAACCCTCTACGAAATAAACAAAGCATCAAAAAATATAACAGGACATTCTTTCAGTAAAAGCATATTAAATATGCGAATACAAATAGCTAAAAGTGCACTACAAAATGGCAAAAATGTTCGAGAAGCATCATATATTGCAGGTTTTCCTGATCGCTATACATTCTCAAAAATCTTTAAACGCGTAACAAATATATCACCAAGTTCAATCTAAAAAATAAGTAGCATACGCATTGAATTTAGAGAATCATTGCAAGTACACGCATTTAGCATTGTTGGTCAAAAGTCAAAAAAATTTTCGAGCCTATTTATCGGCATACAAAAATATTATTTACACAATTCGGAAAATGATTTTGGTGCAGGTTTTCCAGAATCTATGTCAACTTTAATTTGCGATAAATATTGTTTTTGATTTTCACCTTTAGTTTCGTGAATCATATCGGCGCAATATTTAGATGCCTTCTTTGGATTTTTCACAACACCCGATCCTGCCCATAACTTCCATATCAAATGCAATTTATTTATATTTGTTAGCTTTTCAGCTGCTTTATCGAGCCACTGCTCTGCTTTTTGCAGATCTTGATTTTCACCATTTTCGCCGTATATAGACGAAATTTTCATAGCGTACATAGCATCGTTATTAGCTAACTTTTCTAACAAAGAAATTCCCTTTGCAAAATCTTTACCAACATATCGTCCTTGGATATACATATTTGCTAACGTTTCAATGGCCTGAATATGCCCACTGTCGCTTGCTTTTGTTAGCCAAAAAATAGCTTTTGGTATGCTTTTGTAAACGCCTCCTTTACCAGTCATATACAACCTATACGCCTCGTACATAGCTGGCACATTTCCAGTCTGAGCAAGTTTTATTTGTGCGTACGATTTTTCAGTTTTCCAACGTTTTACATTCTGAGTATCGTTGTTATTAGTATATATTGAAATTAGCTGATCTATAGCTCTAATATCGCCAGCTTCCCCTGCTTTTGTTAACCAATAAAAAGCTTTTTGTTTATCGGCAGGCAACATATAGCCATAAATAAAGGCATTAGCCAGTGCGTATTTATCGGCTGCAGATCCCTTTTCTGCTGCCATTTCACGCCAATAGATAGCCTTATTTATATCTCTTTTTACAAGTTTACCTTCGCTATAAATAGCACCAATGTAAGTCATGGCAGCCAAGTTGCCATTGTTTGCCGACTTCATCAGCCATTCAAGTGCCAACTCTGGATTTACTACAACTGGCTTAACCCCTCTTGCATACAAAACCCCCAATGCCAACTGAGCATTATCGTTGCCTTGCGAGGCTTTCATAAAGATAGAGTCGAACTCCTCCTGTGATATTTCTTTTGAAATGTGCTTAGGCATTTTAGCTTTGCCTTTGCTTTGCTTTACCACCTCTGTCTGCTGAGGCTTTGCCTCTTCTTTTGACGAAGTTCCTACACCAAAAATATCGCCTAACGATTGCCCAAACAAACTTGAACATGCAAGAATTGATACTATAAATAAAATGTGTTTCATAAAATTATTTCTGAATTGCAATCAAACCACTTCTGTTGAAAAACTGGCACATTTCAACATCGCAAACTTTAATATTAGTTTTAGTATTTTGTAAAGATAAAGCAAAATCTTTCAAGCCGAAAAATTCTATATTTTCGCGTTTTAACAGAAGTAGAAATTCTTCAAACCACTGCAAATACGCCATACCCTCAAGCTCTGCATGGATTGTCATAACCGATACATCGGCATTTTTAATAGAGCTTACTTGAATTTGAGAAATATCTGATAATTTATTAGAAACCAAAAGTTCATCGAGCGTAAACAATGTTGTTGGGATTTGTAAAGTTTTGAATACTTCGCCATTTAAACGTGGATAAAATGGAGCATATCCACGAGTATCGCTGGCATACAAAAACTTCAAATTATCTTGCAATCTGAAATAATCATTGGCTACTTGCCAACCTGCAGAACCACACGATATCGCAGAAAACTCAAAAACTTTTTCAAACAATTCGCATGCCCCGTTGAATTCGTTTTCAATTTCCTCTGTCGACATTTTGTCTAAGAAATTCTGCCACTTATAATGATTTAAACAATGCACCCCACATTCAAAACCACAACTTGAAACTGCCTTCATTGCACAACTACATTTTTCTGCAATAATTGGCGATGGTAAAATTGTGCCTCGAAGCAACGTTTTTAAACTATAATTACCTGCAACATTTGACCGTAAGCACTTTTTAAGAAATCCTTTCTCGAAAATACGAAAAATTGATCGCCCCATTTGGTCTTTCCCCAACGAAAAAAGAAAAGTTGCAGGTACGTTGTGTTTTATAAAAAGTCTACTTAAATTTTCAACACCAACACTGGTACCCTCTAACGTATCTACATCAACTTTAAATGCAAGCTTCATAATCTTTACCAAGCAAATGGTAATCGAGTATATACTTTACGGCAGTACGAATATCGGTTTTTGGCGACCAACCCAAAATACTTTTGGCATTTGCTATCGAAGGTACTCTACGACCAACATCTTCATATGCCTTTCCATAATACTCACTACCAGCCATACTTACAATTTCTGCATTTTCAGCCAAATGCGTATATTCTGGATACTCTTTAAACGCAGATATAAGAATGTCTGCCAACTCCTTTATTGAGTATTCTTCGGTTGGATTTCCTATATTGAAAATTTGTCCATCAGCACAACCATTTTTGTTTTCGATAATCTTTAGCAAACAATCAATACCATCGTCAATAAACGTAAAGCAACGCTTTTGAAAACCACCATCAACAAGTTTTATGGGCTTTGAATTCAAAATATTGTGTGCAAACTGAGTAATTACACGCGAAGCGCCTTCTTGCTGAGCCTTTATATTATCGAGTTTTGGACCAATAAAATTGAACGGTCTAAAAATAGTAAACTGCAAGCCTTCGTGTTTTCCATACGCCCAAATTAAACGATCGAGCATTTGCTTTATGCACGAGTATATCCATCTTTCTTTCTCGATTGAGCCCAACACAAGTTGTGATAAGCGTTCATCAAAAGCTTTATCAGAACACATTCCATAAACTTCCGACGTTGACGGAAACACAATACGCTTTCCATATTGTACGCACGTTTTTATCACCTGAACATTGTGTTCATAATCCAAATTATAAACAGCAATAGGATTTTTCACATACATCGATGGCACAGCTATTGCAACCAACGCAACAACAATATCGCATTCTTTTATCAAAGATTCGACCTCATCGAAGTTCTGTAATACATCGATTTTTCTAAACAAAAAATTTGCAAATTTTTTCGATTCATTCAGGTTAAAATCCGACAAATCTACACCAACGACATCGTAGTTTTTACGCAACAATCCAAGCGTTAACGACGATCCTATAAAACCATTGGCACCCAATATCAATATACGTCTACCCGAAACGTTCATCTATTATTCTGAAATTTTCTTTTTTAAACCTTTAAAGAAACTTCCAACTTCCTCGCCTGCTTTCTTGATGCCTTCACCGACTTCTTCTGCACCTTCTGCAACAGCATCGGCAGACTCGTTCCACATTTTCTTTACTGGAATATTTGAAATTTCTTTTGAAATTTCGTTAGCCCCTTTTTCAACGTCCTTAAAAATTTCTTTACTTGTAGCAACACTTTTATCAAGAACAGTACGAGAATCGTTCTTCTCGGTTTCTTGAGGAACTCTTTTATCATCTTCACACGAGCAAAGAATAGTAGCTAACAATATTGATATAATTATTTTTTTCATGTAAAATTTCAGATAAACTTAAGGCTTTTCACAAAGAAAAGCCCTATAAAATTTGTTTATGTTTTAATCTTTAACTGCCTTCAAACCACTCAAAACTCTTACTCTACCACCATTGTTTGAAGTGCAGAAAGAACGAACGTCGTTCATTTCTTTTTTATTAATTTGTTCGTCTTTTCCCTTAAAGACAATCATATTAACAACTGGTGGTTTTAAATTGCGATCATAATAAATTTCTTTCAACAAATTCTTATGATAATAGTTAAAGATACCCTTTGTACCATAAGAACGATAACGCATTTGTGGTGCCTTTGTTCTTACCTTTGGAGGTTTTGGTCCTTTATACGGAGGTGTCAACTTATGTTCACGAGCCGCATCTAATGCAGTACCTACATAAAGAGGAATACCCTTTGCAGCACGTTCACGATTTGTGTTTCTTACCCACTCGCGACCTTTCTTTACACCAATTGCAAAATTCTTTTGCTCTTCAAACTCATATTTTAGCTGATCTTCTTCACGCCAACCAGAACCTGCACGCTGACGAACAACATCATTGGCATACTTTTCCATTCTCTTTTGGTAAGATACAGTTTCAGAATCAGTCCAAGGCTGTAAAACATTGTTTGGACTTGTCCAACGAGTAGTCAAGAACCAAATAGCATCTGCCCCTTGCTCCAACGCAGCTTGATACACACGATAAATATTATTCGAATTTACACGGTCAGCAGGTTGTGGAATAAAGTCGTACTTCAACTGATACTGACGTCCACGAACACCGATATGTTTCAAACTAGCATTGATTGGATCAACCCAATTACCTGCCAACTTTTTATTGAAAGGTGTGGCTGCTACGAGGTTTGGTTGGAAAAAGCTCATTCGCGTACCTGAAGTAACGTCGAACGACATCAAATTGAACAACGATGTTGATGGCAACTCGTTAACGAGCTTTTTAATATCTTCGCGAATAACTTTATAAGTATCCAAACCACCACGTTCGTCAGTCATCAAATAAGGACTGGCGTCTAAGCAAATCAAAATCTTTTCAGCCTTTGTCGACAACCCAAACAAGCTTACAGTTGAAACTGCAATTTTCATATTTGCGTTAATTTGCTTATCGGTAATAGTTGAGATACCACCACCCGATGCAATAGTTGCAGGCAAATCGATTTTCACTTCTGGCGTATTGATATTATTTGGTGTTGAAATACTAATACGCTTTGTAAGTTTTGCTGATTTTTTCTGCTGACGCTCTACTCGAACCTTCTGTTCCTTTGGAGCGTTATCAATTTTTTCTACACTTGGTGGAGCTTTAAATTCGGCTTCATCTTCCAAAATCGTACGTGTTACAACGTAGCTACCAAAAGATATAAGCAATGTTATTTGAATTGCAGCAACCACAACAAAGACTTTATATAAGAGTCCTTTCCCTTCTTGCTTTGGATTAAAATGTCGTAATTTCATAATAATATTTTTTTAAAGTTTATTCGTCGTCTTCATCATCATCGTCATCATCATCGTCATCATGCGACACTTCTTTTTCGACTTTCTTCTTTTCGATTTTGACGATTTCTTTTGTACCCTTTGCTGCAAATGGATCTGTTGGATACATTGCACTTATCTGAGCAAAAATTTCATTCGATGCAACAAAACGCTTTAATGCCTTGTATGTCATACCTGCTTTATAAAGCAACTCTGGCATCCATTCGCTCGATATTTTACCAAAAACAATACCTTCAGCATAGGCATCTAAAGCACCCATTAAGTTAGGATTCTTAGGATCGGTAGCACGAAGATCACCCTTAACAAGCTGATACAACGAAAATGCTTCTGAATTTTTATCAACCTTTATTTCATTCAAGTACAATTCAGCCGACATTCTGTTACCTAAAGCTACGTCGCAATAAATACCCCATAGTTTGAATTCACTTGCCTGAGGATTCTTAGTTCCACCAAACTTTGTATACAAAGGCAACATATCTTTTATTTTGCCTTTGCTACGGAGCAATCCCATTGCCTTCATTACTGAATCAGAAGCATCGTACTGAGTAGCATCTCTTAATTCAACTTTTTCAACAAGTTTCATAGCCTTATTTATTTCACCATTATTAGCAAGAGCTATTGCTACTTCCATTACCGACTTTATAGTTCCGGCACCAGCCATTTCTACTGGCAAAGCCTTAGCAAAAGCATAAGCTTCTTTATAGAGTTTTGCTTCTAACAATGCCGAAACAAATGGTTCAATGTAGCTTGTTGAATCAAAAGCATCTTCGCTTAAAGCTGTAAGTGGAATTAACGGATACACAACATCACGCATTGCAGAAATAGCATTTTCTACATCGCCACGTTGTGCCGCTACACGAGCTTTCTGCCATTCAGCTGGAGCTTTTAGAATAAATTTGAATGTTGTAGACCCATGTTCTATTGTCAAATTTGCACCAGTTGCATCGGTCAAGATTACACTTTTTCCAGATATTTCTTTATAAGTAACTTGGTTTTCTTTACCTTCTACAAGATAAACCAAATTTGCTTTTTTACTTGCGTAATCTTCAACATACGAACGATCTTCTTTTGCCTTAACCGAAGCCTTTACTTCTGTTGTAGCAGTTGCTGGTTTATCCTGTGCAAACGAAGCAACCGACACTGTTGCCGACAACAAAAAGGCTGCAATTTTTAAATATTTCATATTCTTAATCATATTATAAAGTATCCTTTAATGTTTGAATTTCTGCAAACTCAGGCGACTGTTTATTAGACGGATTATTCAAAAATTCCGTACAAATTTCCTTAGCCTCTGCATTTTTACCTTCGCGCGACATCAACTTCACAGCTTCTAACAATGCCTTACCTGTCCATTTATAACAGTTAGCAAAGCCCAAATAACAACGATCATAATACATCAATGCCTGTTCGTTCTTATTTCTCGATCTCGACAACTCGCCAAGTTTAAACAACGCTTCGGCATGTGCTTCACCACGCCATGCAGGTGAACGCAAAACAGTTTCGTATTCTTTGAATGCTTGATCTTTTTTACCGAGCTTCGACAATGCATCACCCTTTAGAATTACAGCATTTGCTGCGCGTGGGTCAGCAGGGAATTCATCTTCAATAGCAGAGTAAAGCTTAAGAACTTCGCCCCAACGTTTCTGACGTTCTTCCAAACCTGCATAACCAAAGAGAATATCGATTTCATACTCAAATTCTTCTCTATCTCGGCCTTCTTTGTAAGCCTTACGAGCAGAATCGGCACCATATTTTTCGTTTTGCAAACCAATCCACACCAATGTACGAACCGAAGATTTTTTCAAATCATCATCTGTAAATATTTTATCATTCTTAACTGGCTTACCAATACTATCTAAGCCCATCATTATGCGATACTGCAATGTTATATCTTTTTTATCCTTTGCATATTCAAGAATGTTATTGAACACAACTTCTGTTGTTTGTGGATATTTTGATATTTGAGCTTCGTACTTAGACAACAAATCTTTCAAAGTCTTTTTATTCTTGTACAAGATTGGTCCAAACGCTGGATCACGCTTAAACTTTTCGTACAACTGACGGTCAATCTTTCTGTGTGCTTGGAAATAACGATAACGCTCTGCTGGTACTTGAACCATATGAGTGAGCAATTTTTCATCAGTAAAGAGTTTCTTGAGGAACTCAACCGATGCTTTCATCTTTTCGATATTAGATATATAGATTTTATCGTATTCCAAAATCATACGGTCGATAGCGTCATCTTTAAAATTCGAGCCATATTCTTTTATAGCACGCTCAAATTCAATCAAAGCGTCGGCTGGTAAACCGAGCATTTCAAGGGCTTTACCCTTATTATATGCAGCTTCAGAAAGTTTACCCTTTGGATGTTTCTTCACATAAGAATCCATCAACTCAACTTCTTCCTGATACATTTTGTAATTATCCTGATTATGCAAAAGTTTTGCCAACTGGATATACGCATTATCTATAAAAGTTCTACTTTTTGTATGTTTTTCAACTTCTGTATAATGCTTTTTTGCCAAAGCAACTTCATTTACGTTTGCATAAATATCGCCCAAGAAGAATTCAACTTCACCACGCAAACCACTCTTAGGGAATTTCTGAACAAATTCTTCAAGAGTATCGCGAGCTTGTGTATAATGACCAGCACCAAATGCTGCCACACCACGACGATACGTACCATCTTCAACATAAATACCTACTGGGAATTCATCGGTCATTTTTATGAACATTTTCATAGCTCTTTCAAAGTCCGACTTTGCCATATAGCCCATACCTGTCCAGTACATACACGATTCCGACAATATTGATTCTGGATACTTTTTAATATAACCCAAGAACAATTTTATCAACTCATCATACTTTTCTAAATCGAGATATGTTTTACCCAATAAGAAAATAACGTCTCTCGACTGAGTTGCTTCAATACCATTATCATTTATAAATTTCTTAGCATTTGCAAAGAATGCTTCGTAATCTTTCTTTTTCAAGAAATACTGAATCAAACCCAATTCTACGTCTTTTTGATATGCACCATCTTTGAATTTCGACAAATATTCTTTACTAATTTCGTACATTGTATCGAGCTTTTCAATTCTCAAAGCACATACGATAGATGCAAAATAGAAATCTTCAACATTTTGATGTTTTGGAAATTGTTTTACCATTTGCCAATATGCCCAAAAGCTTTCAAAATCACGTTCGGTACGCATAAAGTTATTTGCATTTCGAGCCATCATATCGGCTGTCAATGAAGGCAATCCCTTAGCAATCTTCAACATTGATTCGATTGTTTTTATCTGATTATTGATATCCGATACCAATGGGCTATTTGGATTTAAGCGCTTTATTGCATTAAGTTTATTTTTTTCTACTGCCAAGAATTTTTCAAAGTTTGCAACCATTGTTTCTTTGCTGAAAACAAGATTGAAGAAAACAGTAGCATCGCTAAAATTCGACTTTGCCGACAACGCATCACCAGCTTTAATAAACTCGATATTCAATGCAGGGTCGTTACGAGCTATGGTATTGTGAACCATGTATGGAATATACTTTTTAGCTTCGTCAAACTTCTTTTCAGCAAAAGCCCCTTGAGTCAAAGCCGAAGCAGCAAAAACTTTATCTTCTATTACATTTGCATCTTCAAGCAACTTTTTAAACCAAGGCTCGCCAATTTTCCACTTTCTGTTATTGAACAACGATTGGCAAATTCTCTTTACTAATTCATAACGCTCTTTGTTTGTGAGCTTATACATAAATGGAGGATTCAACAACAACGAACGTGTTTCTACTGCTTTTTCAAAATTTTGAATAGCTTCGTAGCATGTTGCCTTAATTTTGATAGCGTCGATTACAAAATCACCTTTTGGATAATTTGTAATAACCTTATCGAAACCATCAATAGCTTTTGCAACTAAGGCTTTATTTGTAGAGCCACCTGCATCGTATTCTTGCAAATAACCGTAGGCTTCAAAGTAGTAAAATTGTTCAAGCAACGCACGCAACGACTTGTCATCGGTATTTTCAATACGTTTGATAAGCTCAACAATATATGGACGTGCTTCAAGATACCTACGAGCATTCGCCAAATTTGAAGCTTCATCTTTAAGTTCTGTCGTACTCATATTTACAGCTTCCTGCGCGTAACCAAAACTCGAAAACGCAACAGTTGCCAATATAACCGACACTGTTTTTATTAGAATATTTTTTCTAAACTTCATTTCTATTATATATTAAATTGTACACTGCACCAACACAAAATAATTTAAAAATTCATTTTGTGAACATACACACTTTTTAAGATTAACATAATTCAATAGAAAAAATCCTCAATTTTCCAGCTTTTTTTTACAAAACTTTTACATACTCTTTTTCAATAAAAATCTTTACATTGCTAAACGAGTATATAAACTTGCGTTATATTATATAATACCTTAATTGTGTGTTCGTACAACTTGTTTGACGAATAATAAAACATAAACCAAATATAAATATATGAAAAAAACAAAAAAAACACCAACACCAAACAAAACGCAACCTCTTATGAAGGGTGCCGATATCTTAGTTAAATGTTTGGAAAACGAAGGTGTGGATACCCTATTTGCTTACCCAGGCGGTTCGTCGATTGATTTGCACGACGCATTTACACGCTCTAAGAAAATCAGAGTAATTTTGCCTCGCCACGAACAAGGTTGTGGTTTTATGGCACAAGGTTATGCACGCTCTACTGGTAAAGTAGGTGTATGTATGGCTACAAGTGGCCCAGGAGCAATGAATTTGTTAACTGCAATATCCGACGCATTTATGGATAGTATTCCAATGGTAGCTATCACAGGACAAGTGTTCCAGTCGCTCATTGGTAAAAGTGCATTCCAAGAAACAGACGTTTTCGGCATGACACTTCCAGTTGTAAAGCATAGCTATTTGGTACTAAACGCCGAAGATTTGCCACAGATTATAAAAGAAGCGTTCCTCATTGCAAAATCTGGTCGCCCTGGGCCTGTTGTAATCGACTTGCCTAAAGACATTCAGCAAAAGATGTTTGTACCGAACTTCGATGCAAAACCTGATCTTCCAGGACTTGCAGAAGTACCAAATGCAACCGATGAAGAATTGCTTGAAGTATTAAAACTTATCGCCGAAGCCAAAAAGCCTGTTGTTTATTCGGGTGGTGGTATAGTTTCGGCAGATGCTTCAAAACAATTGCGCGAATTTTCCGATATGTTCAACTTACCAGTTGCCACAACATTGATGGGTATTGGTGCAGCAGATCCAGCCGATGAAAAGAATTTATATTGGTTTGGTATGCATGGTACTCACGTTGGCAATAGAGCTGTATACGAGTCCGACTTGCTCCTTGCAGTTGGCACACGTTTTTCAGACCGTGTAACTGGAGCAGTTGGTAAATTTGCACCGAATGCAAAAGTTGTGCATATAGATATTGATGTTGCCGAACATAATAAGAATGTAAAAGTTGTTTCGGCAGTTAATTCTGATGTTAAATACGCGCTCAAACGCATTGTTGAATTAGCTAAGAAAACTAAAGCTCCAAAGCCAAATGTAAAAGAATGGCTTGCAAAAATAAAAGAGTGGAAAGAAAAATTCAACTACCCATTTGCATATAGAAATCGCAAGCATATAACTGCCCAAGAAGCAATTTCTACTTTGTATAAAGTAAGTAAGGGCAAACTCACTATTGCAACAGGCGTTGGTCAACATCAGATGTGGACACCACAAAACTATGTGTTCTCGCGTCCACGTCAGTTCATAAGCTCGCTCGGAGCAGGAACAATGGGCTTTGGCTTACCAGCTGCATTAGGCGCAAAAGTGGCAAATCCAAAAGCCGAAGTTGTAGATATTGATGGCGATGGGTCGTTCCAAATGAACATTCAAGAAATGGCAACTGCTGTTGCTGAAAAAATTCCAGTTAAAGTTCTGCTTATAAATAATCAGTTCTTGGGAATGGTTATGCAGTGGCAAGACTTACTCTATAAGGGCAACCACGCAAATACAGTTCTTTCGTTAGATCCCCAAAATATGGGTGGTCCAGAAAACCTCGATGCAATTTATCCGAACTATTGCAAGATAGCCGATGGTTATTCGTGGGAGTCGGCACGAGTTTGGAAGAAAGAAGAGCTTGAAGGCGCAATCGAAAAAATGCTTGCATCAAAGTCTCCATACTTGCTCGAAGTTATAACCGAACACGATGAACACGTACTTCCTTTTATTCCGCCAGGCAAATCGGCAGAAGAAATCATAACAATCAAACCAATTAAGGATTAAAAATGGCAAACGAAACTTTTGTAACAATCAAGACAAATCAGGGCGATATCAAAATCAAGCTCTACCCAGAAGTAGCACCAAAAACTTGCGAAAATTTCACAACACTCGCTAAGAAAGGCTACTACGATGGCGTTATCTTCCATCGTGTAATTAAAGATTTTATGATTCAAGGTGGCGACCCAACTGGAACAGGTTGTGGAGGTCAGTCGTGCTGGGGTGGAACTTTTGAAGATGAATGCGACCCTAACGTATCGTTCGATAAAGTAGGTTTGTTGGCAATGGCAAACGCTGGACCAGGAACAAATGGTAGCCAGTTTTTCATCACAACTACCCTCACACCATGGTTGCATATGCACCATACAATCTTTGGTGAAGTTGTAGAAGGCTACGATGTTGTTCAGAAAATAGAAAATTGCCAAACTGGTTTTATGGATAAACCTGTTCAGGAACAAAAAATCCTTACAGTTGAATGCTAATTCTTCTTTAACTATAAAATCTCATGATAAAGGCGTTTCGTTTGAAACGCCTTTATTACTTGATGGTAGTTATATTTATTAAAAAATCGGATTAGGACCAACATAGGTTGCAAGAAGTAAAACGTGTTTTTATATGTTGGGCACCGTCGCCAATGCTTCGCATGTGGCTCTGCTTTTTATTAGAAAAATTCTGCCATAAGATTAGAACAAACATAGGTTGCAAGAAGTAAAACGCGCGAGGCACGTGCTTAGGACGTCGCTTTTGCGAGCGTGAGCGACCTTTGGTCGTGAGTCGAAGCAAAAGTGCGTCATAAGCTGTGAGGTGCCTCGATTGCGATCTTATACAAAAAGAGCATTCCAAACGGAATGCTCTTATCATTATGATATAAAAAATTCGCAATCGAGACACCGTCCTCGCACGTTT
>SUVO01000035.1 GCA_015061955.1 Verrucomicrobiaceae bacterium | reverse complement strand
TTCTATCATAACTTCTTTGCTTTATAAATGTACGCCAACTGATTTGCGTTTTATAATGCACGACCCGAAAACTGTAGAATTACCAATTTATAACAAACTTCCTCATATGCTTTCCCCTGTTATAACTGATGTAAGTGAGTTACCTGCAGTTTTGAGTTGGTTGGTTGACGAAATGGAAAAACGATATCGTTTTTTAACAAAATATGCCGCATTAGACATTGAAGCTTATAACACTAAACAAATAGATGAAATATCTAATCCTTATTATCCTAAAATGCCGTACATTGTTTGTGTAATAGATGAAATTGCACACGCAATGGTTATCTTCAATGAAGAAATCGAGCTTAGCATTTTAAGATTACTTTTATTAGGACATACGGTAGGTATACATCTTATCATTGCTACACAACGTACAGATTCTAAAATTATCTTAGAGCGTATTCAAAAATTTATTCCGACAAAGATATCACGCAAAGTTCGTTCAAAAATAGACTCAGAAATAATATTTGGAGAAAAAGGTGCAGAAAAATTGGATTTTATTTGGGAAATGATTTTTAAAGACAATGAAACTGCCGAATCTGTTCGCGTCAACAACGCATATGGTTATGATGAAGAAATAGAATCAGTAGTCAAAGCCCTGAAAGTAAATGGAGCGCCAATATATTCTAAAGAACTGCTAAAGACTATAAAATACAATTGGAGTTAGAAAATCTAAAAACAACTCTGTCGTACGCAGAGATCATATGAAAAGAAATAAACTAAAATATTGGATGTTTTTGCTTTCAGAAAACTCGCAATGCGCCGATAGGTGGGAAGAATTTAGTTCTATTGGTTGGCGTGACCTTTGTATCGCGCCAGATGGTTTGAAAGTTTTTGCCAAACGTTTGACGTTTATTCAAAATTTTACTCGTCAATTTAAAAGCCCTTGCAAGATCGTTGCAGAGGGCTTTCATTTTATTTGCAATGTTGTTTCTGCAGATTTATTGGCATCGTGAATTTGTCGTTATTCTACGATATAAGCCATGCCACAATTCTATTGTTTCATCTTGAACTAAGATATTTTTCTTATTTTGAATATTCTCAAAATGTTCAGAAACGCTGGGTATTGTTCTATCAGAAAAGACATCTGCAGGAGTCCCATCAGGATTATAAGGTTGGTATGCCATTTGTAAATCGGTAGGAACATCAAATGAAAATGTCGAAATTTCCGATATTGCAGCTATATTTTGACTTGCATTTTTTGTACGCTTAACTCTGGTCAAAATAAAAACACCTTTTCCAAAACCTACATTATTTTCATAGACAATGCCATTGGGAAATTTTGCCCAAAAAGCAAATATACCCTGATTGATATTAGCTCGTGCTCCATTGGGGGAATAATAAGTTCCGTCGGTGCCGTTAGCATAAGCTTTATCTCCCAAAACAGAGGTTACTGTTGTTGGTTGACAATGAGCCAATCCTACATCAATCCCAGACCAAGTAATGCGAACAGATAAAATATCTCCGACTGATAATTTATGATCTTCATCAGGGATTTCGAGGCAAGCTCTTTCTAAATTATATTTTGCTCCAGAAAATCTATCAGAATTTGCTTTCACCCAGCCGTAAGAATTTACCAACATCGATTCATATTTAACAAATTCAAAAGGTTTACCATTGGCATCTTTGGGTTCGTAGCCATAGACTTCGGTTACGTGGTAGATATCTCCAAAATCGCTTGCACCAATATCAATATGTTCTTCTAATACTACATAACCACGAGTCTCTAACAGACTCTTTTCATCTTGAGATACATCTCTGAATATATCTTCTCTTTTCGGAGAACATGTTGGAGTCTTAAAATATGTTATCAACACAATGAATGAGTGTGTTGCAGCGTAAAAATTTTCAGTTGATTGTAATATACCAAACAGGTGCTTTCAGTGTCGTAAGTTGTTGATAAAAATTTACCACTTGTCCAACGGAATGGGCAGATTTTTGAAAAATTTGGCGTTTTTTAAGTGAATGTCGGACACTCTTATCACGCAAGGGTGGTAAACGGTTAAATCTTCTCAACACCTCAATTTTACTGGCTTTAGGCACAAAAAAATGGAGGAAATTTAACACGCTAAAGTATTAAATTTCCTCCACGGAGAAGGAGATCGTGTTAATTTAAGGGTATTGGCAAAATTGCAGAATTGCAAAAAATGCCAATTTTGGCTCCATGTTTCATGAGCAAGATAGACAGCTTAACGGGGGGGCGCAATTTTTGCTACTTTTTGTCTAATTTTTCGGTTTCAAAAAATTCTTAAATATAATGGTAGTAATGTTTAAAGCATATATTTAAATAAAGGAATCTTACTTGAATTTAATTTGACAAAAGTCGGTAGAAAAACTTAGAATTAAATTAGGACAAAAAATGGAGTTATTGTATTTGCATGTAATTATTGATGCAAATTGCGATAGCTTATATCTCAAAATTTTAAAAGAAACTAAATTATGAAAAAATATTTGTTTTTGATAACATCATTTTTAACAGCACTTGTTGCGAGTGGTGCAACTTATTACGTTGTTGTAGGCGGAGCAGGCAATAAAGACGGCTCGAGTTGGAATAATGCGTATGCTAATATTCAAAATGCCATTGACGCAGCTTCAAATGATGGCGGTGGCGAAGTATGGATTCAGAATGGTACATATTATAATTCGCTTACAATGAAACCTAATGTGAAAATTTATGGCGGATTTAATGGTAATGAAAAATCAAAGGACGCAAGATCTGTATTTTCTTATGATGTTTACAAAAAAACACCATCGCAGATATCGCAGTACGCAACAGTTATCCATGGA
>SUVO01000010.1 GCA_015061955.1 Verrucomicrobiaceae bacterium | reverse complement strand
CAAAAGTGCGTCATAAGCTGTGAGGTGCCTCGATTGCGATCTTATACAAAAAGAGCATTCCAAACGGAATGCTCTTATCATTATGATATAAAAAATTCGCAATCGAGACACCGTCCTCGCACGTTTTTAGAAGTCGGAGTCTTTGAACTTGCGCGTATCACCACTCTTGAGAGTTCCAGAAATTATTTCTCGAGCAAGAGGGTTTTCTATCTTAGTGTTTATAGCTCTCTTGAGAGGCCGAGCACCATAATTAATGTCGTAAGCGTTCTCAGCGAGTTTTTCGTATGCGCCTTTAGTAAGTTCAACCTTTATATTCTGAGGCTTTAAGCGATTGTTAAGTTGCTCAATCTGAAGTTTAACAATCTTAACAATTTCGTTTAGTTGTAGAGCCTTAAAAATGATGATGTCGTCAATGCGATTTAAGAATTCTGGTTTAAAAGTTCTGCGAACATCAGCCATTACAGCTTCTCTTGAAGATTCGTTAAGTTCGCCATCGTCTCCGATGGGGGCATCGGTTATGAATCGTGAACCTATGTTAGAAGTCATAATAATAACAGTATTTTTAAAGTCGACTTTCCGACCTTGCGAATCAGTTAAAACACCATCGTCCATAACTTGTAAGAGTGTGTTGAGAACTTCTGGATGAGCTTTTTCTATTTCATCAAAAAGGACCACACTGTATGGACGACGACGCACAGCCTCGGTAAGTTGACCACCTTGTTCGTAACCTACATATCCAGGAGGCGCACCAATCAGACGTGCAACTGAGTGTTTTTCCATGTATTCCGACATATCGATGCGTACCATACCATCTTCAGTATTGAATAAAGCTTCGCTCAATGTTTTTGCGAGTTCCGTTTTACCAACCCCTGTTGGACCTAAGAACATAAAAGTGCCCGATGGTCGACGAGGGTCTTTTATACCAGCACGAGAACGCAAGATGGCATTTGCAACACTTTCAACAGCTTCGTTTTGACCGATTACACGCTTGTGTAAAATATCTGGAAGCTTAAGTAAACGTTCTCTGTCGGTTTGTAAAAGCTTTTTTACAGGAATGCCAGTCCATTCGGCAACAATAGATGCAATTTCGTCGGCAGTTACAACTTCTTTAAGCATCGTATTTTGGGTTGGTTGCGATGTAGCTTCTTTAAGTTGAGCTTCAAGCTTTGGTAGTTCGCCGTATTTAATTTCAGCAGCCGAGCTTAAATCGTATTCGCGTTCGGCACGTTCCATACGAAGTTTTGCATCTTCAATTTGTTCGCGTAGTTTTACGGCTTTGTTCGATGCTTCTTTTTCAGCTTCCCATTTAGCTTTCATAGCAACAGATTGTTCGCGCATTTGCTCAAGTTCTTTGCGAACTTCTGCCAAACGTTGTTGGTCGTGATTTTCTTTGACCAAAGCTTTTTCTTCAATTTCTGCTCTGCGTAGTTTACGCAAAAGCATATCGAGTTCTGCCGGCATAGAATCTAATTGAGTTTTAATACGCGCACATGCTTCGTCGACAAGATCGATAGCTTTGTCGGGTAGTTGTCTGCCACTTATGTATCTGTTGCTCAATTCCGATGCTTCAACAAGTGCTGAATCCTGAATTTGAACACCATGATAAGTTTCAAAACGTTCTTTTAAGCCACGCAAAATAGCTATGCTTGTTTCGACATCTGGCTCACCTACATAAACACTCTGGAAACGACGTTCAAGGGCTGGATCTTTTTCTATATACTGCCGATATTCGTCAAGAGTTGTTGCACCAACGCAACGCAGTTCACCACGCGCAAGCATGGGTTTAAGCATATTTGAAGCATCGAGAGACCCATCAGTACGCCCTGCTCCAACAATAGTATGAAGTTCGTCTATAAACAAAATTATTTTTCCATCAGACTCTTTAATTTTGTTTAATACAGCCTTCAAGCGTTCTTCAAACTCACCACGATATTTAGCTCCAGCTATGAGAGCCCCCATATCCAAGGCAAAAACAGTTTTGTCTTTCAACCCATCTGGAACATCTCTGCGAACAATTCGCTGAGCTAAGCCTTCGGCTATGGCAGTTTTACCTACCCCAGGCTCGCCAATGAGTACAGGATTGTTCTTTGTTTTTCGCGATAAAATTCTGATAACTCTACCAATTTCTTCGTCTCTACCTATAACAGGATCAAGCTTACCAATCTTTGCAAGTTGAACTAAGTTTGCACCATATTTTTCAAGAACATTATAAGTATCTTCTGGGGTCTTAGAAGTAACGTGAGTAGTACCTCGCATCTGTTGAACAACTTCTTCAACCGAAGGACGTGTTATTTGCAAACTTCTAAAAAGCTCTGCAATCTGAGGAGGCTCTGCAAAATCGACAATAGATATAAAGAGGTGCTCAGTAGATATATACTCATCACGCATTTGCTTTGAAACAACATCGGCTCTCGATAAGGTTTGTCGCAAACCAGTACTTATAAATGGCTCAACATTACTACCTTGTACTTTTGGTAGTTGTTCTAATACTCTGCGAACACCTAGCTCGAGAGTTGTTCGTTTATCTGTACCTATTTTTTCTAAAACACTTGAAACAATCCCATCTTCTTGAGATATAAGCGATGCCAACAAATGAACTTGCAACACTTCAGAATGTTTTTGATGTTTTGCTAATTCGACTGCCGATTTTATGGCTTGAATACTTTTTTCGGTAAATGTATCTGGATTTATATTATTCATATTTTTTTTATAGCAATAGTTATGCCAATTTATATCGGCTATTTAACAGATTTTTTAGACAAAGTTGCGACATTGTTGTCGCACATTCACAAATAGTGTGTCATTTTGCTACACAAAAAATCAATATGGAGCAGTTGGTGGAAAATGTTTTGGATACCTTGCCTTTAACTCTTTACGAATGTTTATCCACGAAGTACTCCAAAAGTTTTGTAAATTTTGAGTAGTTTGTACTGGACGAGAATTTGGAGCTAAAATTTCAAAGGTAGGCTTTATTTTACCATTACAAATTATTAAAGAGTTTTCATCAAAACCAAATAAATCTTTAAAAGAAGCCGACACAACAGCACGCATAGTAGATGCATCGTAGCGAATTTTAACAGGTTTACGTTTTGGGTTTACAACAACACTTTCGGGTAAATAATAACGCATTGCCGACAACTGTTCCCCCGACAACCATTCTTTTAAAGCTTCAAACACATTTGCATTTTTTACTTCGGAATACGAAGTTAAGCCCATACACATTTGTAAGAAAATATCATCTTTAGCTGAATCGTTGATAGGTGCAATATTTAACTCGGGCATTGCTACCGATATAAAATTAACGCGTTCTATAAAAGTTTGTTCAACATCGCCAAAATTCCTCAAAGTAATATCGCCATTTTTTATTTTTGAAAATAAAAGCTCGGCAGCCGATGTTTCATCAACATCATAAGATATTTTTTGCTGTAATGGTAAATCTTTATAACACAATTCAGCAACAGAACAAACGCGTTTTTGATGTTCATCTAAACGTATGGATTGTCGCTCAATAAAATCGAACGAAAACAAATCTTTCAAATACTCAGTATCAATAGGAACTATGTCATCAGCAACAACAGAAATTCCCGATACCGAATTGTTCTCTTGTAGCGACATTGCTATAAAAACATCTTTTGCATATGCTTTTGATGTTTTGCGAATTGTTCCACTTACCCCACCAACTATTTTACACGCTAACGTACCTTCATTTAAACGTTTACATACCCTATCTGGATAGCCAGCAAGTACACATTTTGCCAAAGAAGTAGAGCCAGCAATAGTATTGTTTTCTTTTAGTATAGACACTGCTATTCTATAAAAATCGGAAGCAAACACATAAGCTTTTCGAGCATTTACAGCATGAATACCGAAATCCTGACAAAAACTTTTAGAAAAAGAATTTTCTTTAGCTAATTCGCACAAAGCAATAATTTCTTCGGGTTGTGATGCCGATGCAGTTAAACTACTGCGTTCGTGTTCACGCCGTTGATCAGTTAACTCGAGCTTTATTTTACCTGCCTCAAGAACACCAGCTAACATTGCAACATCAGCTAAAGATCCATTTTTTACAGCCTCAACAAACATTCTTGCAATTCTTGGTGATGTGGGGAATTTAGCCATTTCTATCCCAATTTTAGTAATATTATAAAACTCATCAACAGCACCAAGTAATTGCAAAGTTTCGATTGCAGAATTTGTGGATTTTTCAGATGGATTTTCAAACAACGCAATATTTTTTAAATCTATATTGCTAGCCTTTAACCACAATATAATTTGCGATAAATCTACTCTTGAAATTTCAGAAGTTGAATACTTAGCAAAATATTGTTCGTCTGCTTTTCGCCACAAACGAACAGCAGTTCCATTTTGAATTCTGCCTGCACGTCCGGCACGCTGAATAGCACTTGCCATTGAAATCTGTTCAACAAGTAAAGTATTTACAGCTCTTGAAAAATCATAACGCAAAACTTTTGCCAACCCTGAATCAATAACACAATCCACCCCTTCAATAGTAAGAGATGTTTCAGCTATATTAGTTGCAACAATAACTTTTCTGCAATTAGATTCATTTAAAATTTTATCTTGTGTTTCGGCTGGCATATCGCCATACAGAGCATAAACTTGCATTCCTCGCGATTGTGGAAGTTCTAATATTTTAGAAATAGTTTTATTTATTTCGTAAATACCAGGCATAAATATCAAGAAATTTCCGTTAGTCGATGAAACTCGTTTTGCAAATTCTTTTGCAGCAACTTCCCAAATTGGCAAATTGCGTCCGAGTAAATCGGAATACTGAATATCTATTTCATGCAAACGTGTAGAACATTCAAAAACATCGCAGTTCATATAGGCAGAAAGCCCAGCAACATCAACAGAAGCCGAACACGCTACTATTTTTAGATTTTCACGCTTTGTTTCTTGCAACTTTAAAGCCAGTGCTAACGATATATCGGTATACACATTGCGTTCGTGAAATTCATCGAAAACTATAGCCGATACATTTTCAGGCAATGAATTTGAAAGAAGCATTCTAGCCAAAATACCTTCGGTTAGAAAAACAATTTTAGTTGATGTATCGTAATGTTTATCGAAACGAACATGCCAACCAGCCTGACCTTTCATATCGAAAAGCTTTTCTATAGAGCGAGCTAACATTCGTGCAGCAACTCGACGAGGTTGAAGTACAAAGACTTGTCCACCAAGTTTTTCTTGCAACATTACAGGAAAAACTGTCGACTTACCAGAACCTGTTGGCGCAGCAACAACAAAGCGAGTTTTTCCATTATCAACAGCTTCAAACAGAGGCTTGCAAATACTTTTTACAGGAAATTCCATTTATTCGCCAAACTTAACACCACTGCCACCATCGAGGTTTATATTTATATTTTTTTTGACAGCAGAATTTATTTCAGATGCAGGCTTACCACTTTTCAACTGACGAAACTGTGTTTTTATTTCTAACAACCCCACTTTATTTCTGTATAAAATTTCTCGAGCTCCCAAAGCATTTATACAAGGTGTACCTTTATCAACGAAAAAGAAATCTTGCTGAAAATCATACCTCATAAAGCTATATTTAGGAATCCATATAACACTGCTAAAATCAATAGCACCTTTGTAAAAGCTGGCAACACCACTTTCAGTTCTCATCTCTAAAGTAAGAATATTATTTTCCACATACATATACGACGATGTAGGCACCGAACGACCAGAACTCGATGTAACTCTACCAACGCCCATTATACGCATACCATTTTGCGATTGTATTTCGGTATATGTAATTTCTATTCTACCACGAGCTTCATTTGCGCCAAAACGTATTTCTTGAAAACCACTCCAACTACCCAAATAAGCGCGCATTACATCTTGAGGTGAAAAGAATTTAATACCATCATGAGCCAAGCTAAAAATAGATTTTCCTTCCTCTTTATCCTGTGAAAATCCAACACTTGCCAAAAACAAACAGACAAAAATAAAATATATTTTTTTAAACATCGCTATCGTTATCATTATTATCTTTTACACCAGAAACACGTTCTTTGAACACAACAATGCGTTCACTACGAAACATTTCAACCGACCACCACAAAACAGACACCAAAAACGATGCCCACAATGCCGACCAATACGACGCAACCTCAATACCTTCTGGGATTAAACTTGCCGAAACATAAATTATTAGTGCATTTATAAATAATATACCTATCCCCATTGTAAAAATAATAAATGGTAAAGCAAATAAAACTAATATTGGTTTTAAAATCCAATTCATAAACCATATCATCACAACTAATGCTAAAAAATAAAATATGTTTGAAAAGCTAATAGACGATGTTGTAAGACTTGCAATCAACAACCCGAGTGCATTCAACGTACAACTTTTCCAGAAATTTAACTCTAAGCGCTTAGTATGTTTAACTTTTGAAGGTTTATTATTTTCTTCCATTTTTTATATCTTTCTTTACCTGCTTATAGAACTCTAAACGTTCTACAATTTGTTTTTCCGCCCCGTAATTTGTGGGTTTATAAATTTCAACAGGATTATCCATATAATCTTGTCCACTTATATGATTTGGACAATCGTGATTATATATATAATCGGCACCATTTCCCATTTTTTTATTGAACGATGTATGAGCATCACGCAAATGTATTGGCACCTGACGAATTTCCTCGTTAGCAACTAAATCTTTTGCTTTAAACAAAGCCAAAGTTGCCGAATTACTTTTAGGTGATGTTGCTAAAAAAATTGTTGCGTGTGCCAAATTTAGCTCGCACTCTGGTAAACCAACACGCTCGACAGCATCGAAAGCTGCATTTGCAACCAATATGCCTCGCGAATCAGCCATACCAACATCTTCACTTGCTAAAATAACAAGTCTGCGTGCTATAAAACGTGGATCTTCGCCACCAGCAAGCATTTTTGCTAACCAATACATAGCAGCATCGGGATCACAACCACGTATACTTTTTATAAATGCCGATATTGTATTGTAATGTTCATCTTCATCGGCATCATAACGCACCCTGCGTTCCTTAGCGAATGCTTTGATATCGTCTTCTTTCAAGCTCGAATTTACGCCCGAAGCTAAAACCATTGTTTCAAGAGCATTTAAAGCCCTACGCATATCGCCGTCGCAAATTTTTGCAATACCTAACAAAATGGAATCATCAGCAGTACAATTGAAATTACCCAATCCTTTTTGAGTATCGGTTAAAGCTTTACGCAACACTGACGCAATATCAGAACTTGAAAGAGGCTCTAACTTAAATAAATGACTTCGCGAAAGTAATGGTGCATTTATATAAAAGCCTGGATTTTGCGTAGTAGCACCAATCAAGCGAATATTACCATCTTCAACATCGGGCAATAGTAAATCTTGTTGAGCTTTATTGAAACGATGAATTTCATCAATAAAAACTATTGTACGTTCGCCCTTCCTATACCGAGCCATCGATAACTCGTCGCGAACTTGTGCCACATTAGAAAGAACTGCATTTAATTTTACAAAACGCGAGTTTGTTTGCTTTGCAATAACTTCGGCAAGAGTAGTTTTGCCACATCCAGGAGGACCATAGAAAATCAGCGACCCAAAATTATTTGTAGAAACCAAACGTGGTAACAAGCAACCATCGCCCAAGATATGTGTATGTCCAACTACTTCAGCTAATGACTGAGGACGCATACGCACAGCTAACGGAGCCGACATCGATACCGTTTCGACTGTCGATTTTTCAACAATTGATTGCTCTTTTGGAACATCAAAATTAAACTCTGCGTTTTGGCTCATAAAAAATTACATAAAAACTAAAGCATTTCTTGAAAGTTTTGTCAAATAATGCAATATGAAAAATAAAAATACAACAATGAAAATTGAAAGCAACATTTTTACTGCACTTACTATAGCTGGAAGCGACAGTGGTGGAGGAGCTGGAATTCAAGCCGATATGCTAACATTTGCCTCGTGTGGCGTGTTTGCAACATCGGCAATAGCGGCAATTACAGCACAAAATCCACTTGGCGTTCGAGCAATATCAACTACCCCTATCGATGTATTCAAAGCTCAGTTAGAGACTGTATACGATTATTTCAAGCCTAAAGCTCTAAAAACAGGTATGTTGTTCGATGCTCAACATATCGCAACTACAGCCAATTTTTTAGAAGAACATCCCGACATTATGGCAGTAGTAGATCCGGTAATGATATCTACAAGTGGATCAAGACTTTTGAAAAGCGATGCCGAAGAAACGCTAAAAAACAAACTTTTACCCTTGGCAACACTCATAACGCCAAATCTTGATGAAGCCAAAGAATTAATTGGCGAAGACATTACCAACATGGAGCAAACTGCCATAAAATTGTCTAAAAAATTCTCAACATCAGTACTTTTAAAAGGTGGACATCTCGATGGTTCTGATATTGTAGATATTCTATGTATGAAAAATGGAGACATCTACAAATATTATTCTACAAGAATTCCCAATATAGACACACATGGTAGTGGTTGTACTTTAAGCGCCTCAATTACTGCATATTTAGCTAAAGGTAATTCTGTTGAACAAGCATGTAGAAAAGGTAGAAACTTTTTATTAAAAGGTATGCAAAGTCCGGTTTGTATATGTGGAACAAACTTTATAAATCACTTTCCTAAATGAGTGCAAAACAAACAGTAAATTATCGTGAAGGACACCGACAGCGTTTGAGAGAACGCTACGCAAAAACTGGCATTTCTGCACTTGCCGACTACGAAGTTATTGAAATGCTTTTATGTATGCTAATAAGTAGAGTCGATGTAAAACCAATCGCAAAAAATTTACTTATGCACTTTAAAAACTTACGTGGTATTTTAGATGCCCCGGAAGACGAACTTTTAAACATATCTGGGCTTGGTGAAAATTCAGTAATAGGTTTGCGTTTCATAAAAGAAATAATTTCACTTTACCATGCAAATGAACTGCAAGTTGGTGGCGAAACTATTGGCACAATAGAAAAACTAATAAAATATTTTCGCAGTAAAATTGCATCGGAACCAAACGAAGTTTTAGAAATGATTTGTTTCGATACAAAGCTAAAAATCATAGGCGAAACATCAATTAGATTAGTAGAAGGTACTGTTAATACTGCAAATGTAGATATTCGCAAAATTATAGAAATGGCAATAAAATGTGGAGCATCGAGCATTGCAATAGCACACAATCACCCAAGTGGTGATCCACGTCCATCGCTTGAAGACATTCGTTTTACACGCAAACTTTCATCGGCTTGCAAACCAATTTCATTAAACCTAATTGAACATATAATTGTTGCAAAACCAGCATGTTACTCTTTTAGAAAAGACGGTCATTTTGATTGCCTATACGATGAAGCAGCAGCTGATCGTATCAGAGCTGGGGTTGCAGATTCTCTGGAGTATTTGATATGAAAATTTTGGCAATAGAATCATCGTGCGATGAATCAGCAGTAGCAATATTCAATTCGCAAACAGGCATAGAGCAATCGCTCATACACTCGCAAATAGACCTACACGCTCTCTATGGTGGCGTTGTCCCCGACTTAGCAAGCTCGGAACATCTCAAAAAATTACCTATACTAATTGAAGCCGTAGCCTCAAAAACAAACCTTGCCGATATTGATATTATTGCTGTAACCTCTGGACCAGGATTGCCAAATTGCTTGGCAATGGGTGTATCGGCAGCAAGTGCAATAGCTATGACATTCAACAAGAAGTTGGTTGGTGTAAATCATCTAAACGGACACGCCTACTCGCCATTTATTGATATCCACGCGCAAGACCCTCTAAATTTTAAGCAGAATTTTGCAAGGTTGCTACCACATTTGGGCTTAACTGTATCGGGAGGAAATACTATTTTATTTGAAATAAATACAGATTTCTCTATGCGTGTTATTGCCGAAACTATCGACGATGCCGCTGGCGAAGCTCTCGATAAAGGAGCAAAACTTTTAGGCATACAATACCCTGGTGCTCCGATAATTGAAAAACTTGCGCAAGGTGCTACTATAGATAAAACACTTTTCCCATATGGACAAAATCGAAAGATTGAAGATGACCCAAATTTCAGTTTTTCTGGCTTAAAAACAAGCTTGCGTTATTATCTTGAAAAGCTCACCCCACAACAACTTCAAGAAAATCTTCCAAATATTTGTGCTTCATATCAATTTGCAGTAGTAGAGCAATTACGACGTAGAACCGATTATTTTGCAAAACAAAAAAACTATGCTTCAATTGGTATATCGGGTGGAGTGTCAAACAACACTTATTTTGCCGATACATTCACTAATCTTGCAAAAAAACACTCTGCTAAATTTTTAATTGCCGACAAAAAATATAGGGGCGACAACGCCGCTATGATTGCATTTGCAGCTTTTGTTCGCCCCGAATATTTGCGAGAATCACAATTACATACGCTTCCAATTGAACCTGCTTGGGAAATTGTTTAGCGTTAATGTTTGCTTATTAACTCTGTTTTGTTGCATCGGCTTCAACATACAACGAAACCGATGGGAAAGCAAACGACAATCCATTTTCAGCAACAATATCCATTATAACCAAATTTACTCTACGTTTTGTAGCACTATAATAACCGTAGTCAATTTGTCGGGTATAATAAATAATCTTTACATCTAAGCTCGATGCACCAAACTCATCGAATTCAACCAAAACAGAATCTTTTATAACACCATCAACTTGTGCTATGGCTTTACGCAAATCAACAAGCAACTTTTTAATCTGAGCCGATGTTGTTGAATAAGTAACCCCTATAACCTGAGAAACTTTGCGTTGTGGCATCTTGGTAAAGTTTTCAACCGATTCTTTTGCCAATGTTGAATTTGGAATAGTTACCAATGTTTTTGAAAATGTTCTTATTCTAGTTGAACGGAAACCAATAGCTTCAATATTACCTTCGCAAGCATTTGTCTTTACCCAATCGCCAACTATAAACGGACGGTCTAAAATGATAGAAACCGAACCAAAGAAGTTAGCAATAGTATCTTGCGATGCAAATGCTAATGCCATACCACCAATACCAAGCGATGCCACAATAGTATTAACATTTATACCACAATGAGCCAGTGTAGAAAGTATTGCTATTATAATTATTACAATCTTTACAACTCTATTTATAAAGCTCAACAAACTTGCAGTGGCCCCCGAAGACTTTTTACGAAACTTTGCTTCGATTGACCCAAACAATGAATCACTTACAATCATCATAGCCCAGCACCCTGCACCCCAAAATATAATTCCCAAAGCGCGTGCCATAATTGCAATTAAATGAGGTTCTTTTATCAAGAACGCAACCATATAATACATAGCAATAACCCAAGCTACTACATTTATAGGCATTTTTATTTTAGAAATAAACAATGTAGCAAAAGAGTGTTTACCTCGTTTTTCAAATATTGCCAACAATTTTTTGAATATAAAACTCAAACCGTACTTAGTAATAGAATACCCTAATAATAATATGAGAAAAGAAACTAAATACTGTATCACAGTTATGCCCCAATAACGTTCCACCAACATTTTTGCAGTTGAAGGCGAATATCCATGAACCCATTTAACAAAGCTCTTTAATCTACTACGAATTTGATCTATTTTAGCAACCATTTCCTTGTCGAGTTCAGCCTGTTTTAACTGATGCAACTCTTCTTCGGATAGAACTTTTTTAGCTTCAACAACTTCAGTAGTTTCGGTAGCAGTAGTTGAGTTTTGTTTTTCTGCTACACCAAAGCATATTGGTTGAACAAAAAACAATAGTGCAATTAGTATATATTTTATGAATTTCATATATGTACCTGATTAATTTTTACAGAGACTGAATTACATAAAAAATAAGTCAAACATCTTTTTTAGATATATTCTTATTCCCCAAGAACAAATGTGGCGATTTACCATAAAACAATTTAAATGCCTTTGAAAATGCATAAGCATCGGAATAACCTGTTTCAAAAGCAATTTCAGAATATGTATATTTTCCCAACGCCAACATTTCAAAAGCTTTCTGCATTCTATTTCTGAAAAGTATTTTAGAAAACGTTTCTGAATACATTTCTAAACATAACGAATTCAAACGCTTAACAGTTATATTTAAACTTTTTGCAGCACCAACAGCCGACCACTTACTATTTAAAGTTCTACGCATTTCTACAAGCAACGACTCTAAATTTTTGGCATCAGGAACATACGCATTTGAAGTAAAATCGCGTTTTATATATTCTGTTATAATGCTTGCGTATGATTCCAACATAAAAGGAGAAAGCTCGCTTGCATAAACTTCTTCAGAATACAACATAACAATTTGTTGCAGTTTTGAAAAATTTTTCGATTTTTCAACGTGGGCTTGCTCGTTAAAAAGAGACTTCCAACTTTCAGTATTCCCCAAATGGAACCAAAAAATATCCCATCCATTTTTAGCACAAGATACACTATACGCACATCCTGCTGGCGCAACAAAGACATCCCCCACCTTTACTTTTATTTTATCTCTACCCATACTTATAATAGCAGAGCCTTTGCAAGTATACAATAAAACGTGAAAATTTGCTCCACTACGTTCTTGATAATAACTTTTTTTGTGCCTAGTTATACCTGCCGAAAGAACACCTCGCACTTTCAAAAAATCTTGAGCCAAATTAGAAGGATAATTTACCAAAGGCTTTTTACTGATTCTATTTATCTCTTTAGCAGGTACAAATGGCGCACTAAGATAACATTCGCTACTACCATCGGGCCACAACTGAAGCTCTTGATCTGTTTTCTTCTCCCAAATATAAGAATTCTTAGCCATATCAAAAGTTAAGATAGTTTTTATACGCAAATGGTCAAACTAAAAAGATTGAACAAAACATTTTTGTTCAATCTTTTATAAAATTTTAACCACCGTAATTTTTCAGCAAATTAGAAGAAACTTGAGTATCGCGCATTATCGGGCGAATTGGTTTTATACCTGCAGTTTTCAATCTATCATGATACAACTTAACAGCTTCAAGTGGTTTAATTTCGCCATCGGCTATCAGACGCAAACAATAGATAAAATCTAATGGAGATTCCGAATTATTTATTTTTCTACCGAAAAGCGCAACCATTGCACCATATTTTTGAGCATCGTACAACAAGCTGAATGCGTCCATTGTAGTGCCAGAGCCACCACCGAGAATACCAACAATTATGTTTGGATCGTACGAGCATAGTTGTTCCATCGCTTTTGGTCCATTGTAGGCAACTTTCAAAAATTGTGGACGTTCTGCACCAGCAACACCAGCCAAAGCTCTAACAATATTGTCGTTTACAAAATCCGACAACCCCATAGGCGACACGCCCTGTACGTTAGGATTAAACACTTCAAGAAAATATGTAAACCCCTTAGCAGCGGCTTCTTGACGAAATCTTTTATAAGCCGACAGTGTTTCGTAATCGCTTTCAAAATTATTATTGAAAGTCATTGAATACAACGCCAAATTTGCACCTGCCTGTTGAATAGAATCTATAGATGCAGTTGAGAACGGGCGCGATGGTGTTTTCAAATACGACGAACCACGAGCAAGCCAAATATCTGTGGTATCATTACCACGAGCCGCAGGTGTGATTGTTGAATTTTCAAAGAGTTTTTCTTGCTTTGCAATAATCTCTAAATTCGATGCCGACATCAACATAATATCGACAATCCCCTGTTCTATGACATCTCTTATACGTTGACGGTACTGCACCATTGTTACAGGCGAACCATCTGGATTTTTTCCGGCAGCAAAAATACCACCAGCCATATCAACGTCTTTAGCATCGGCAATTATAAAGTTTTTCTGACTTCTATCGCCAGAACGAATAGCATCTAACTTTGTTTGTAAAGATTTAATTTTCATATTTTTCTAAAACCATATTTTGCAATCAATTGCATACTTTCTTCTACTGGAACAATAGAGCCACTCGCCGACGAATCAAAAAGCGAATGCGCAGCCGAACATACCCCAGCAACTAAAGCTTCCTGTATTGATTTTTCTTCATGAACAGCCCACAAAATACCAGCCATAAACGCATCGCCAGCCCCGACAGAACCAGCCACACACTCTTGTGGAATATTCAACGAAGGTTGCACATACTTTGCACCTGATTTATCAAATGCAACAGCACATTCAGGGAAATGCACAACAATAAACTTACCTAACCCTCTATCTAAGATTGACTTTGCCAAACTTTCAACTTTTTGCATATCTTTTGCAGTAGAAGTATCAACTTCAACACCAGCAATCATCTGCAATTCAATCTCGTTTATCGATAGAATATCGAGCCATTTCAACGAGGCATCTGCTATTTTATAAAAATCAGAATTCGAAGTTACTAAATCGGCAACAGTTATAAAACCAGACTCCTTAGCTTTGCGAAAAATAACAGAATGCCCATTTTCGCCAGACTCATCGCAAGCATCCATTTTATCGTGGAGCCCCATATAGCCTTCTAAGAATATTTTTGCATTTGAAGATTTAATGTCTATATGCTTAGGCTCCAGCAAGCCATTACAACCTCTGCAATGAAAGAACGTGCGTTTGCCAGTTTGAGAATCGGTCATAACATCGGTAAACGACGTTATCTGATTTTCCAAAACTTGCATTCTCGAAACATCTATACCGTGCTCTTTGCAATCATTTATAATGTACTCGCCATTGGCATCGTTACCAACTATACCAGCAGCTTCAAGAGGAAAAGCACACTGCATTTTAGACAAGTCTTTCAACACATTGTACGGACACCCCCCATTAGCTTGTGTCTGACTCAAAACATTACACAAGTGCTCTTGTTCAGGGAAAGCATCTAACAATTTTATTGTATCAACAAGCCAAGTGCCAGCTGCTAATATGCCATTGCGTGAACTCATAAGAGTTTAAATTCAACAGGTTCGTCTTCTATAATTTCAGGGAAACGACCTACCGATGTATCGGTGAAGAAATTGTCGTTTACATCGTCATTTGCAGTAGATACTTCGCCGATAATAGTTTCTGGGTCCACTGGGGTAAACTCGTGATAAATTCCAGAAGTCAATGTAATTCTGCTACCTGCACTAATTACAAAATCTGAACCACTTATAATTTTTGTAGGTTTACCATTTACATTCAAAGTAATTTCTTTACCGTTTTCACAAGCTTCGCTATCCCACACACGAATGAGAAATTTACCATGTCGGCAGATTATATCTTCTTTCTTCTGTTTGTGTGCATGACAAAGTGTGTACTGATTTGGACGCGCATACATTAGTTTTTCGCAATACTCTTTTTCTTCTGCCAAATTTATAAGCACTAAAGCTGCATTATCGATATCGTCTTTCCCAAAATCTGTAAAATCCCACTTTGGTTCTGGTGGAAGAGTCCAACCATGTTTTTCAAAAACAGCCTTTGCCTCGCGACACATTTCATTTATTTTGCTTCTTTTCATATAAAACCTTGTTTAAAATTATTGGTGGAACAATTTTACAAAAAAACACTACTTTATGTAAAGAGAAATAAAAAACATTTTTCAAAAAAAATAAACATTTAAACAACAAAAAAAGGCAATCAAAACTGATTGCCTTTCTGCATTTTAAAATATTTTACAACATTGTAGCTCTCAACTGCTCGTTCGACATCTGCGACAAATACGCAGGTGCTATATCGAAAACAGTTTTACACCCCGATGCACCTTCGCTATTGAGCCTATATGCAGCACGCGCATACGCTACCAACACGCACGATGTAAACTCTGGATTAGAATCGAGCTTTATCTTGTATTCAATCAAATGGTTATTTTGCTTTTCGAGACCTGTTTTACCACTTCTTAAAACCATTCCACCATGTGGAATTGAGCTATGATTTTTATTAAATTCGGCTTCGTCTATAAAATTAACAATAGTATCGTAATCGGCAAAATAATTGGGCATTGTTTTAATCTCTTGCTCAATCTTCGAGGCATCGGCACCATCTTCAAGAACAACAAAACATTCTCTTATATGTTTCTGACGCGTTGTAAGTTCTGGATTTTCACCTCTGCGAACAGCATCAACAGCTTCATCAACAGGAATTGTGTACTGCTTAGCATTTTTAACGCCAGCAATTCTGCGAACAGCGTCTGAATGCCCCTGACTTACACCCTTACCCCAGAATGTATAATCTTTACCTTCTGTAAGAATTGCGTTTGCATATACACGATTTAACGAGAACATTCCAGGATCCCAACCTACCGATATAATTGCAACCTTTCCCGATTCTTTTGCCGACTTATCAACGTTTGCAAAATGTTCAGGAATACGTGCATGAGTATCAAAGCTATCAATAACGTTGAATAATTTTGCATACTCTGGAGTTTGCTCTGGAAGGTCGGTAGCACTGCCTCCACAAAGAATCATAACATCGATTTTATCCTTATAATTTTCGATGTCTGCAATAGTTGCCACAATGGCTGTTGATGTTGAAATACTAATGCAATCTGGAGATCTACGAGTAAACACTGCAACTAATTCCATATCAGAATTCTGGCGTATTGCACTTTCTACACCTCGACCAAGATTACCATAACCGATAATACCGATTCTTATTTTCATGGGGATTTTTTTTAAAATTGTACATCGACAACGTCAACTTTTTTTTAAAAAAAATTTCATCAATTCTATTCATAAAAAAGCTCATCATTTGATGAGCTTTGCTTAATTAAATTTATTTTCTTAAACTTTCTATGGTTTGTTTTGCCATAGCTTCCATTATCGTATAGCACGCATTTGTTGGATGAACACCATCTAATGCGTGAGCTTTTGACAACCCACCATTGCCGTCATCTAACTTTGAATAATAGTCTAAATAGGTTATTTCATTTTCTTGTGCGTACTTTTTCAACATTGCATTTATACGTTTGATAGGCTCTACCGACTTAATAACAGGTCGCCACTTGTACTCGGCTGCAGGCAATATAGAGCAAATAATAGGCTTTATGTTATTTGCTTTTGAAATTTCGCACATAGATATTATATTACCAACAATATTTTCTTCACTGATATATCCCCTATTGCGCGCAACATCGTTAGTTCCAGCTAAAATCAAAACAAATTCAGGTTTTAAGTCGATTACATCTTTGCGAAAACGCACTAACATCTGCGATGTAACTTGTCCACTAATTCCCCTACCGGCATAATTATTTTGTGCAAAAAATGCAGGGCGCTTTTTAGCCCAACCATCAGTAATACTATCGCCCATAAACACTGCGATAGGTGCTTTTTTTACATTCTTATTAGCCTTTGCATAACGCCAAAAAACTGCTTCGTCTTTGTTGAATTTTTCTTCAAGCGAAGGTATGGTCCACTCAAACACTGGCTTTTTCTTTGCCTGAGATTTTTGTTTTACACCAGAAGCATAAACAGAAGAAATTGCAATAAATACTGCACCTATAAGAGAAATAATTGTTTTTGTATTCATAATTAGTCTATAAGAATACAACAAAATATAAACTTCAAGCTTTTATTAAAAAGTAAAAATATTGACATACCAACACTCATTACAAATACTATTACCTACATAACAGATTATTTTAATTTATGAAAAACAAACTTATTACAATCTTGACGGTTGCCACAATGACTCAGATTTTATCGGCAACCAATACAATCAAAGACGTATGGAACAACTACGATATCTTTAAAATCAATAAAGAATCGCCTTCAGCCATGATGAAAGTTTTTGGTAATTCTTCCGATGCCCAAAAGCCAATCTCCATTGCCGATATCGACAAAATACACGAAGGCGATCGCTACAAGCTCCTAAATGGCAAGTGGAAATTCTTTTTTGCAAACTCGCGAAAAGATGTAAAAGACAATTTCTTCGACAAAAACTTTGACGACTCGAAATGGAATTTAATAACCGTTCCAAACTCGTGGCAATGCGAAGGCTACGACAACATTTTCTACGATAACATAACAATGCAATTTATGTTCGATGAAAAAGGAAATATGCTTCCAGATTTCGTCAACGACCCATCGCCTTTCAAACGCGATCGCTACGCAAAAGTTGTCGATAAACCATATATTCCCGAAAAGCATCAACAAGCAGGTATATATCGCCGTACATTCACAGTTCCTCAAGAATGGAATAATCAAAACGTGTTCATTCGTTTCGACGGCGTAAGAACAGGATTTAAACTCTTTGTTAATGGTAAATTTGTTGGATACAGTGAAGACAGTTTTACTCCTGCTGAATTTAACATAACAAATTACATCGAGCGTGGAAAAGAAAATTCGTTGGCAGTTGAGGTTTACAAATATTCAACAGGCTCCTACAACGAAATGCAAGATATGCCTCATGTTATGGGTATTATAAGAGACGTATTTCTCTTGGCTCGCCCCAATGTATATGTAAAAGATTATCACGCACCAGCAACTTTAAATGCCGATTTGGATAAAGCTGAAATCGACCTTACTGTTACGCTCAGAAATATTTCCGATAAATCTCAAGATAATATCGACGTAGAAGTATTGCTCGTCGATGAAAAAGGCGAAGTCTTTGGCAAAAGTATGTGGAAAAGCTCATCACTTCTAAAAGAAGTAGTAAGCACAATTCCAGCAAAAACACTAAAACAAATAAACAAGAAAGTAAATGTATCTGGCTTTAAATTGTGGAATCCAGATAAGCCAAACTTCTATGGCATTTGTATAAAACTTTCGCAAAATGGTAAAGAATTAGAAACCATTCGTGCCGACTTCGGCTTCAGAAAATACAAGATTGTAAATCGCCATATGGAGCTAAACAACGTAAAGATGCTCATAAAAGGTGTAAATCGCCACGATTGGTCGCCATCAACAGGTAAAGCAGTAAGTTTTGCAGAAATGAAAAAAGACGTAGAACTTATGAAAGAAGCTAACGTAAACTTCGTAAGAACATCGCACTACCCTAACGACGACCGTTTCTATATGCTATGTACACGTTATGGAGTTGCAATGCTCGACGAAAACAATCACGAACAACACGCCTTTATTCGCAATCCAGCGCTCAACTTGCCAAATCACGTTCCACAGGCAGTTGATAGAGCCGAAAATATGGTTTTTCGTGATAGAAACATACCATCAATTATGATATTTTCAGTTGGTAATGAATCGTCGCTGTTCTACACACTTGGGCATAAAGTAGTAGAACAAGTTGTACGTAAACATTCACCACAACACTACTTTATGTCGCATGGTGAAACTTACGATATTGTAAACGGAGCTCCCAATGGAACATCAGACTTTGTTACACCAATGTATCGCGATATTACTCAAATGGAACGCTATTTGGAAATGGAAACAAACAAACCATTCTTCTTCCCTGAATACGCACATGGTATGGGTAATTCGATAGGTAACCTCGAGGGAATGTGGAGAATGCTTCGCAAACACGAAGGTCTAAATGGTGGTTTCATCTGGGACTGGGTCGATCAATCGTTGTACCTCCCATGCGAAAACGACCCGACTAAGAAATATCTATCCGACGGACGCGACTGGAATACAATTCCAACAAAACAAAACTTCTGTTGCAATGGTATAATTTTTGCCGATCGCACAGTTTCGGCAAAATTCTACGAAGTTAAAAAAGTTTATCAGCACATATTTATAGATAATGCCGATAAATGTCCGTTGAAGTTGAAAATAACAAACGATTTTATCGATACAAATACTGATGAATTTGATGCAATTATTGCTATAACACGCGATGGCGATATCATTGCACAAAAACAAATTGATGCAATTTCTGTAGCACCAGGACAAACTAAAGAAATATCGGTACAATTGCCTGTTTACGAATCCTCGCCAATAGGAGAGTACTTCTATACATTGTCGTTCGTTCATAAAAACGATACTCTATGGGCAAAGAAAGGTGATGTTGTTGCAACAGAACAAGTATTCTTGAAAAAGGTAAATGGTAAAAATTATAAAGCAACAGGCACTATATCTACCACCGAAGATAACAATAATATAGTTGTAAAAGCTGGGGATAGCGAAATTGTTTTCAGCAAACAACAAGCAACTTTAACATCATATAAAATTGGTGGTAAAAATATGATAGTTGCTCCAGTAGAATTCGATTTAAAATCGGCTTATATAGATAACCATAAAGGTAGTATAAAAAGATCGTTCGAGAGCAATAGAATGCACTTGCTCACAAAAGCGTCATCGTCTGTAAAACTTCAACAGATTGTAGGCTCAAATGAGCAAGGCGCACTCCGAGTATTCTGCGATACAATCTATGATAACGGACGCAAACAAGGTTTCAAAACGTCTATTGTTTATACAATCTTAGGCGATGGTTCAATGCAAGTGGCATCGCAAGCTGTAAAAATAAATACAACTCCTCGCTATATGCACCTTCCACGCATAGGTTTAAGAATGGGCATAAATAAAGATATGCAAAATGTAACATTCCTTGGTAAAGGTCCATTTGCAAATTATATCGACCGAGCAAGCGCAGCAAATGTTGGCTTATATAAATCAACAGTAGCCGATTGGTTTGAACCATTCACTTACGTTCAAGATACAGGTAATCGTGAAAAAGTACGTTGGTTGGCATTGTCAAAAGGTAAAAAAGGTGTTCTATTTACATCCGACGAACCATTACCTATGGCTGTATTACCATACACTCAAGATGAACTCCAAAACGCAAAACACCCATACTTGTTACCTAAAACTTCTGCAACCGACTTGCGTATTTCGGCAAAAGTTGTGGGTTTGGGCAATAACTCGTGTGGGCTGCCACCTCGCGATGAGTTCTGCGTAGATTTCAAGGGTTCGTTAGAGTGGAAATTTACAGTACGTCCGGTAGAACAAATGGCAAACGTAGTACAAATGG
Source organism: Verrucomicrobiaceae bacterium (assembly GCA_015061955.1). Classification (GTDB taxonomy): domain Bacteria; phylum Verrucomicrobiota; class Verrucomicrobiia; order Opitutales; family Intestinicryptomonadaceae; genus Merdousia. Next base: position 87,134 of record SUVO01000010.1, on the reverse strand, counting down.
GTCGCCAAACATTCCCTACAGAATTCGACTTTAGCCATAAACACTTCGATAAGAATTTGAAAATAGAAAATTTGAAATCGCTTTCAAAAATCGAAACATCGAAGCAAAAGCACAACAATGTTGGCGAAGGTAGTGATTACTAATTTTATAAATTAAAGATTTTTTCAAAGAGCCACAAAACTTGTGGCTCTTTTTTTATTAAACTAAAAAATACTACCCATTATGACGCTATAAAAAACTTGAAGTTTAACACATAATTCTATTGAATAAATATTATGAAAACTTCACTTAGAACATTATTGATAACGCTTGCACTGTTGTTAGTACTGGCACCAGTAATGTGTTTCTATTTTTACAGTGAAGTTGTAACATCGAAAATAAAAGACGATTCTGTAAAAAATCTGCAAGAAGCAACCCTCGCCAACGCTATGCGAACAACGTCCGACATTACGCGTATGTGCGAGCTTGTTATGATTTCAGATAATACATTTATCGACTCTGTAAAAATGACGCTTCTTCAAGCTCTATACAATTTAGGAGAACCTGAGTTAGAGAAAAAATCAGTAGAACGTCAGGTTTGCAATCTGAACGATATGCAAAATAAATGGATTGAGAAAATCCATCTTTTAAAATTTGGCGATACCATTGTAGATTGTGCCGACGCAGAAAAAAAAGATTCGCCTATAAATAAAATATTAGAAGATTTAAAACGTCGCCTAAAATGCGACTTCACTATATTTGTAAGAAAATCGCTCGAAAGCGATTCCTTTATAAGACTTGCCAGTACTATAACCGATTCTTTAGGCGAAAACATGGCAGGCACATATTTTGCTGGTAATTTAAATCTTCAACGCGAAAACGTTGTAAGATCATTATTAGAAAACAGCGATTTCTTTGGCTTGGTAAACACACAAACATCAACCATTGCTGCTAATTATATACCCCTTACCGATAACTCGGGCAATGTTATTGCTGCAGTATATTTTGGAACTGAAAACAACTCGGTAAAAGAAATTAGTAAATATATTTCCTCAGCCAATATGGGAAAAGACTCTTACGCGTGGATTATCGATGATTCGACTCCCGACAATCCAATAATTAAGTTTACCGAACAATCTACTGAAAACTCAGTTAGCATAAAAGATACAATTTCAACAACTCAAAAAAATTTAGCGTACGAAATTATAGAAAAAAGTAGAACGTTAAAAGCTGGTCAAATAGGTTATGATATCTTTACAAATAAAGATAACCCTACAAAAAAAGTAATATTAACCTATACTTACTTTCACCCTTGGAACTGGATTATTGGCACCGTTTCTGATTCTGAAGAATTTATGTTGGGTGCAACCACAATAGCTAAAAATTTAGAATTTGAATTTCTTACAATAGTACAGATAGCTGTAATTTTTAGTATACTAACCTGCTTAATAGCTATATATCTATCGGGGAAAATAACACGCGAAATAAAATTTATAAATAGCACAATGCAACTTCTGGCAGATGTAAATCCGTCAAAAGCAATAAATCAAATAGAAATTTTTGAAACCAAGCGCAATTCTTTTGCAGGCGAATTTGAAACGATAGAAGAAAATATAAAATCTATAGCCAAACATTTAGAAAACACTTTATACGAAATATCACGCGATACACAAAATCTGACAAAAACTACTTCTAAAATAACGAAAATAGTTGATGATTTAGGCGAAATAAACATAACCGAACTTGCACAAATGAAAGATATTGCAAAATCAGGACGCAATATCTTGACTTCTGCTGAAGAGCTAAATAAAACCACCATAGTGTCGGCAAACGAAATTCAAAAAGCACTTCAATTAAACAGAGAAAGCGAAAATGCAATCGATGCACTAATGCGTAAATACGATACCCTTGCATTAGCATCTAACAATGTCTCAAAAAAACTTGCCGATATAAATGAGAATGCCGAAAAAATAACATCGCTTATAACTACAATTTCAGATGTTAGCTTAAAAACTAATATGTTATCGTTAAACGCCTCTATTGAAGCAGAAAAAGTTGGTGAAACAGGCTTGGGATTTGCAGTGGTATCGCGACAAATAAGAACACTTGCCGACAAAACATCAAAGGCCTCGCAAGATATAGAAAATATAGTTCGTCAGATGCAAAGCTCTGTAAACTCGGCAGTAATGGAAATGGATAGATTTAGCGCTAATATGCGTTCTAATGCCGAAACAACCATAGAAACAGCAAAGAAGCTTTCATCTACCATTTCAAATATAGAAGCAATCGGCCCAAAGTTTGAAAATATTTCAGAACGTATTGCAGATATGTCGGATATAGCAGTTAAAATTACCGAGTCTATAAAAAATCTCACATCAGAATCTGCTGAAATTCAAAACAATTTAAATAGATTGCAAAACTTAAATGCACAAGCAGTAGCACGTTGCACCAATATAAAACAATCAACTCAAATACAATCGCAAAAAGCGAAATAAAATGAAGTTTAAGATAAAAAAGTTTATCACCTTGTTTGCGACAATTGCAGTACTTGTGCCTGCATTGTATATGGCTTTTATTATAGTTGATAATGTTGAAAATGCACAAAAGATTGCTCGCGACGAATTTTATAAAATAACTTTAAAAACTGCCAAAATGCATATAGAAGATACGTTGCGAGTATGCCAAATAATGCAAAAAAGTAATATGGTATCGCACGAAAATGCATCGGAAGCCATAAAAGAATTAATATTCAAATTAGGAGCAGCTCAAATAAGTAATAACGTTTTGTGGGCAAAAACCTACAAACAAAGTTCCCCCGAAATATCAACTAATGCCGAAATTCCAACAATTGCATTTGGTGAAAATTCAATCACACCACAAAAAGATGCTAACGAAAATCTTTCGACAAATAATGCAATAGTAGAAAAAGCCCTAACTACTATAAAAAACGATACTAACATAGATGTTTCTATAATGGCTAAAACCAATGATGCAGGGTCTATGATACGCCTTGCAACAACATTAACTACCGATGGTAAACCTCTGCTTGGATCAATGTTCGACGACACCCCAGAAACATCAGAAATAATCAGAACATTGCTTGCTCGCAAGCTCTACATGGGAATGTTAAATATAAAGACCAACAAATATTTGGCAATCTACGAACCTATCACCGACCAATATGGCGAAGTTATAGGAGCTATCGAATATCTGAAAAATTTTTCGGATATGGACTTTATTTTTGATGCCTTTGAAAATGTAAGAATTGGAGAAGATGGTTATCTTTGGGGGTTGCAATTAACAGGTGCCAGTTCTGTAAAATTAAGTTTTTTTCGCGATTCTAAAAACTCTGCATTTGCAAACGATGATCTCCGAAACTTGAAAGAACTTGAAGATGAAATCCCTGATATTGTCGATACAGCAATATCTACAGGCGATTCAAAAGTTATCTTAAAAAACATAGAAACATTTGATAATAATTCCGATCTTCTTACAGCCTTTGCATTATTTAAACCTTGGAATTTAATCTTAGGAATAACAATCAATAAAAATGGTCTGAATGTATCGGCAGAAAACTTAGAAAGACAAATAAGTAGTTTTGGAGTAATGGTTATACCAGTAGTTGTACTTCTATTTATTGGTACAATGTTTATAGCAACTACAATATCTAACATTGTAGTTAGCGAAATATCCAGAAACACAAAAGTTATAGAACTTTTGAAAAAATTTGATTGTCGGTCTGCAACAAAAGAAATATCGCAACCAATAAACAAAATACTAATTATTGAAATAGAACAAATGCGCAACACTACGCATCAAGTAATAGTTTCAATATCGAAATACTTGTTAGACATAAATTCAAAGGTAATAACTCTTGCCGAACGTACAAAAGAAATGTCAGATAAATCGGCGCACATAGAATATAATGCCGAAAAGAAATCTACAAAATTATCAGATATACAAAATTCATTGTCGTTGATAAATAAAACATCAACAATTCTTAACGAAGATTCTTCCGAAGCAGTAAAGGGAATTAAAAGTTCCATTGCCGAAATGAAAGATGAAGCATTGCTGTTAACAGAACTCGAGGAAAATGCAAAAATGTTGATGTCGGATGCTCAAAACGTAGCTCTACAATTATCAATAATAAAAGATAAAGCCGATAATATAGCAAATGTTGTAAACTCGATAAAATCGGTGGGTGAGCGTATAAATATGTTAGCTATAAATGCTTCAATGGAAGCCGAACGCAACAAAGAAACATCAGGAGGATTTAAAGATGTAGCTAACGAGATAACAAAGCTATCCGATATTACAGCAGTATCTGCTATGCGTATTTCGGAAATGGCATCTACAATGTGTAAATCGGTTGGATTGGGTGTTGGTGAAATGAAAAAATTTTCGCTGATAATGAACAATTGTAAAGACTCAATAAAAAATGTACGCGAAATCGTATCGGTAGCCCAAGAAACAACACTTGAATTATCGCCTAAATTTGATGAATTATCAAAAGGTATTATGGCTCATACCGAAAACATAACCAATATAGAAAACACCTTAGTACATCTATCTGAAAAATCCATCGAAAGTAGAAATGCAATAGCAACATTAAGTCATAAAACATCAACAATAAATGCTATTGCATCTACAGTTATTCCAATAAAACTTCCTAAAATAAAAGATACAAAAACGGAATAATAATTAACAACATAACAACGACTGGAACATTTACTAATTTTCTGTTTCCAGATGCAATAGCTAATAAAACATAAGCTATAATTCCGAACGAAAATCCCAATGAAATTCTAAAAGAAAATGCTATTATTAGCATACTTACAATTGCTGGAATCAGCTCGAAAGTTTTTGAAAAATCTAAATCTACCAACGAACGCATCATCAAAACACCAACAATAATCATAACTGGAGCAACTGCAATTTGAGGCACGCAACATATTATTGGAGCAAAGAAAAGCGATACAAAAAACAATAATGCAACTATAACTGAAGTTAATCCAGTACGTCCCCCAGCCTCAATCCCTGCCGACGACTCCACATAAGCCCCAGTAGTAGATGTTCCTAATAAAGCACCAACAATAGTTGCTGTAGCATCGGCAGAAAGTGCATTTGTCATTTTTGGCATATTTGCATTTTTGTCCATCAAACCACTGGCACGTCCTGTGGCTATCAATGTTGCAATAGTATCGAACATATCCATAATCAGCAACACAAATATAATAGGGATAGCCTTTAGGGGTTCGCGAAACGGAAACAGAAAGTCGAGTTGCAAAAACGTAGAAGATATTGAATTAGGCAATGACCACAATTTTTCAGGAAATTGAGCCAATGGTTTTCCAGATGAATCATACAAGAAAAACGAAATAATTGTGATTATTGCAATAGATGTAACAACTGCACTTTTATATTTACGCGATATAAGTACTGCAACTAAAAGTAAACCACAAATACCAAGTAAACATTCTGGCATTATCAAATTACCAATTCCCGATACAGTAAATTTATCTGGAATAATAATCTTGCTACTTTGAAGCCCTAAATATGCTATAAACATACCAATGCCAGCTTGCAAACCTACACGAACGGAAGTAGGAACGCTCAAAACAATTTTTTCTCTGATTTTAGCAAGTGAGATTATCAAAAAGAATATTCCATTATAAAAAACCAAAGCCAATGCCGAACGCCAATCAATACCCATTGTAGAACATACAACAAATGCAAAGTACGAGTTAGCCCCCATAGCTGGAGCTAATGCAACTGGTAAATTTGCAAACAAAGCCATACACAAACTTCCCAAAGCAGCTGCAAGTGCTGTTATGGTTATTAAAGTACTTTTATCAATTCCAACAGAAGACAATATTGCAGGATTTGCAGCCAATATATAGCTCATAGCAAAAAAGGTTGCCAAACCTGCCCAAATTTCCGTAGATAACGTAGAGCCACGTTTAGATATTTCAAAGAAAGAGTCTATTTTTTTCAACATACTAACTTTATTAAAAATTTCTATCTAAAGAGCGATAATTTATAGCTTCAAGAAGATGATGAGTTTCGATAGTATCAGAAAATTCCAAGTCGGCAATAGTACGCGATACTTTCAAAATTCTATCCCATGCTCGAGCCGATAATCCCAATTCGTTCATAGCCGAAACCAACAATGCGTTTTGCTCGGCACTCAACAAACAATACTTGCGTAATAATTGTGGAGTCATATCGGCATTGCAATGAATCTTTGTCCCCGAAAAACGCTGTGCTTGAATTTCGCGAGCTTTCACTACGCGCGCTCTTATTTCGGCTGAAGACTCTGCTTTTGTATTTTTCTGAATGTCCTCAACATTTAGTGCAGCAGCTTCTACGTGGATATCTATTCTATCTAACATTGGTCCCGAAACTCTTGCTCGATACATTGCCACTTGCTGTGGGGTACAACGGCATCGACGTTGAGTACTACCATAATATCCACACTTGCATGGATTCATAGCTGCAACAAGCATAAATTTACAAGGAAGGGTTATTTTACCTGCTGCACGCGAAATTGTAAGCTTACCATCTTCCATTGGCTGACGCATATTGTCGAGAATAGAACCGAACTCAGGAAGTTCGTCTAAAAACAAAACGCCATTGTGCGCTAACGATATTTCACCAGGTTTAGGATTTGGTCCACCTCCAGTCAAGCCCACTTTACTAACTGTGTGGTGTGGCGCTCTAAACGGACGTTTAAATCTGCGATTTTCTGCAATCTGAGTAAGTCCAGCAGCTGAATACACACCTAATATTTCTAAAAACTCGTCGTACGATGGCAACGGCATTATGGTTGGAATGCGTTTAGCAATCATACTTTTCCCTGACCCTGGAGGCCCTACCATAAGTAAATTGTGTCCACCAGCAACAGCAACTTCTACTGCTCTACGCACCTGATACTGACCTTTTACATCGGCAAAATCTACATCAAAAATACTATCGGCTTCGTTTGAAAAAGCATCTTTTGAAGGCTCTATCTTTTTTATCTGAGCTTGTCCACGCAAAAAGGCAACAAGTTCGGCTAAGTTATCGGGCGCGAAAACTTCAATACCATCAACTAAACTTGCCTCGTAAGCAGAATCAGGAGGTAAAATAACGCCACGTTTACCAAGTTTCTTAGCTAACAACGCCAACGACACTCCACCACAAACAGCTCTCAACTTACCCGAAAGACTCAACTCGCCAGCTATAATAAAATTATCGGCACTTTCTTGAGGAATTTGCCCTAACGATGCTAAAATGCCAAGTGATATAGGTAAGTCGTAAATTGGGCCCTCTTTTTTTATATCGCCTGGAGCTAAATTTACCGTAGTTTTTGTTGTGGGCATACTAAATCCACTATTTGCCATAGCCGATGAAACTCTGTTGAACGATTCTTTTACAGCAGCATCGGGAAGACCTACAATAAAAACTTTTGGTTCGCCACTTTCGCCCGAATTTACTTCTATATCTACGGGCAAAGCCTCAACACCGGACAACGCACCTGAATGTAATTTAGCAAACATATTCTATTATTTCACCTTATATCTAATGCAATCAGCATATTTATATTGATAAACTATTAAAAATATCTAAAACATTGCAAATACAAAATTTCAAATGTTAAATCAAATTACATCACTAGCAAAAAACATAGTCGATACTTTTGCACAAAAACAAATAACCTTAGCAGGCGCAGAATCATGTACGGGTGGCGCTATTGCATCGGCAATAGTTTCTATATCTGGAGCAAGCAAAGTTTTCAAAGGCTCGGCAGTCTGTTATTGCGATACAGCAAAATGCGATATCTTGAAGGTATCAAAAGATACACTCGATAATTTTTTTGCCGAAAGTAAAGAATGTGCCGAAGAAATGGCAAAGGGTGCATTAAATATCTATCAAAGCGATATAGCATTTGCATCGACTGGCTTTTTAGACTCGAACACTGGCGAAAAATCAAAAAATCTTGCAGGTACAGTATTTTTAGCTGTTGCAAAAAAATCAGGCGAAGTATTTACAAAAAAAATTTTATTAAATCCGAATAACGAACGTAATCAAAATAGAATTGATTGTGTTTTTAACGCATTACAAATAATCTTAAAACAAATTTAAATATGAAGTTTATAAAACAAATTTTAGCATCTTTTATAGGTACATTTTTATCGCTATTTGCATGTTTAATAGTTTTGCCAATAGTATTATTAATTGCATTGCTAACTTTCCTAATTTCTAATGGCGAAAAAATAGAAGAACAAATAGAACCACCTGCCAATTCTTACGCATGCGTTTTCAATTTGGCAACTCAAATAAAAGAATTTCCATCGTATCAAACAATAAATTTTTCAAAAAACACATTTCTTGATAACACATACAGCACATACAAAATTTGTAGTGCAATAGATGCAAGTTTAGAAAACTCTAAGCTACTTTTTGTTCATGGAAAGTTAAATCCGAACACTACCCTTGCACAAGTAGAAGAAATACGCAAAGCCTTAGCCTTGCACGCAAAAAATAAAAAAGTAATAATTTATTTAGAAAACCCAACACAAATAGAATATTACTTGGCGACATCGGCAAACGAAATTATACTAAATCCAGCAAGCGATTTTACCCTAAAAGGTATTGCGTCGGTCCCAACATTCTTTGGCGATACACTCAAAAAATACGGAGTTCAAGCCCAAGTTGTAAAATCGGGAGCATACAAAAATCTCGGAAACATGTTTACCGAAAACAAGCTTTCTTCAACCGACAAACAACATCTGCAACAACTCTTAGACAATCTATGGCAAAACCTATTAGTATCTATTTCAAAATCGAGAAACATTCCAATCGAAAATCTAAAAAACATAGCCTCAATTTCTCCAATAATTACAGCAAAACAGGCTAAAGATTTGCGACTTGTCGATAAACTTTGCTATTCTGATGAAGTTGTAACAATGCTTCAAAACCTCTGTGGAAAGAACAAAGATTCGTTCAATAGTTATCCACTTGAAAATTATTCAATTGTTGAAAACATAACGCAACCTAATGTAGCTGTTGTATATATGAGTGGCGATATTGTCGACGAAGGCAACTACCATACAATATCGGCTAAATATTATGTACCTATTTTGCGAAAATTAAGATTTAACAAAAATATATCGGGTGTTGTTTTGCGTATAGATAGTGGTGGTGGTAGTGCCTACGCAAGCGAACTTATCCGACGCGAAGTAGAACTTTTGGCAAAAGAAAAACCAGTTGTAGTTTCGGCAGGGTCTATGTGCGCAAGTGGTGCATACTGGATTTCTACCTCGGCGCACAAAATATATGCCGATAACACAAGTATAGTTGGTTCAATTGGAGTAATATCGCTTATGTTCTCTATAAAAGAGCTTGCAAACGATTTTGGTATAACCTTTGACACCGTTAAAACTGAGCCATACGCCGATATTTTCAGCTCTGCAAAAAAAGCCTCGCCTCAAGAACTTGAAAAAATACAAACCTTGGTTGATAACACTTACGAACGATTTGTACAATTAGTTGCAAAATCCCGAAGTATGAGCATTGAACAAGCGAAACAACTTGCCGATGGTCGTGTTTATACGGGGCAACAATCAATCAATTTAAAACTCGTAGATGGTGTAAAACAGCTCAAAGACATCGTACAAAATATGGCAAATACAACAAATGCTTATAGCGTTAAAGAATATCCTCAAATAGATATAATGAAAGATTTCTTTAATAATCTTGAAGACGGATCTATATTTGCAAATACACCATTTAAGTTCTTCCTTGAAACAAAAAACTTTGTAAAACACTTCGATAAGAAAAACGGAATTTACGCCGAAGTTCCTTTTAAATTAACAATAAAATAATTCCATATAGAAACATAAAAAAGGCAGTTCTTCGGAATTGCCTTTTATCATATAATATTCGCAGTCAGATTAGAATAAACATAGGAACGAGGCACCGTCGCTAATGCTTCGCATGTGGCTCTGCTTTTTATTAGAAAAAATTCTGCCATAAGATTAGAACAAACATAGGTTGCAAGAAGTAAAACGTGCGAGATTGTCCCGATGCTTTTGCGTTTTAGCGAGCGTTGCTGTGCTACGCACTGCAGTCGAAGCTAAAACCAAAATGGAGGACAAAGCGTTTTCTTTGATGAGTTTATTTAATAAATAAAAAAAGGCACTTCATCGAAGTGCCTTATAGTATAAATTAAAACTCATCATCAAAGAAAACGCGCTCTCGCACGTTTTACTTTCTGCGACGATAGGCGACGAAGCCAAATGCTATCGCTCCGAAGATGAGAGCCCATTCGGCTGGTTCTGGAACTGCAATCGCTGTTATATATCCACTTGCATTTTGATACAACTTCTCTTGAGTTAAGATATTACCAGAAGCATCTAAAGTTACACTAAAGATATTCAAGAGCGAATCATCTTCATTCTTTACCAAATCTGATGAAACATACAACAAACCTTCCATAAAGTCGGTAATATACATCATTGCATCGTCATGTTGAATATCAATTGCTGTAAATGTTGCATTATTACCGCCCAAAGTGAAGAACAATGTACCTGCTGCATTAGTTCCACTTTTATAGATATTCATTGCACCAAAATCGTTATCGGCACCTAATATAATTTTAGCACCTGCACGAGCTATTGACAATTTTGGAGCATTGTTTGGTTCGCCGTAGAAAGCATTTTTTGTATTCAAAATTAAATTAGCTTTCTTAAGAATGATATGGCGTGCCAAAACACTCGCCTCATTTGCGTTTGAAGTAAATGTAGCATTATCTTCTAAGAAGATTTGGTATGCCATTTGCGAAACGTCAACTTTATTCAATGTCAAGTTTCCACCAACTGAAAGAGACGGAAGAACAGCATTACCATCTTTTCTGAGAAAATCAAAGCAAGTACCATCATTAAACACGTTAGTACCTTGAATCATTGCAGTTGCAGAATACATAGAAAAATATGCAGTATCAGAAAGATTTATATTCTTGAAATAAAGTTGATCTGTATAACCATTCTTTACAACCAAGCTCGAAGTACCACTCATTGTTAAAGCTGTACCTGTATTCTTGACAATTTGGGCATTGTCTATTTCAACATAATTGTTGTTTTTAACTGTGATAGTTTTACTAGATAAATCAAAAAGTCCTGCTTGTTTGAAATAATAATACTGAGCATCTCCACCTGTTGTAGAAAGATTTGGACCACTCTCTGCAAAAGTAATTTTACTGCCCTTAACTGCAAAAGTACCATCGCCCTGGAATGTAATTTGAGATGCTGGACGACCATTGTTTTCACCTAAACTTCCAACCGTAAAAGTCTGTCCTGCATTTATCTGAACATAAGCAGGCGAAACATTGCTTGTACCTGAACCAAAGATAACTGTATCAACATCAACACTCTTATCGACTGTCATGGTCGCAGAAGAAGTAATTTGCAGAAATGTTGTATCACCTTTAGCTTTTGCAGCGTTTATGTCTGCTTCAAGTTCAGATACTGATTTGTTATTAACATTAAACCATGCCTGCGCACCAAAAAGTGATACTGCAGAAGTTGCTAATGCGAATAATAATAGAGATTTTTTCATAAATATAAACTTTCTTTTAATAAAATACAATCAAATACTACCCCCCCCCAACAATACTTGTCAAGCTTTTTTTTCAAAAAAACTCGAGCTTCTTTTAGCCCGAGTTTTACAATTTTTTAAATTTTACCTAAAAGCTACAATGCCAACATGCCACTTTCACCAGTTCTAATTCTGTAAACTTCTTCTACATTCGATACAAAAATTTTACCATCACCAATTCTACCCGTATGAGCCGACTTCAAAACAGTTTGTATAACAGTATCAGCGAGTTCATCAGGTACACAAATATCGAGAACAACCTTAGGCAATAGCTCTACGGTATATTCACTGCCCTTGTATATTTCAGAATGTCCCTTTTGACGACCAAAACCTTTAACTTCGGTTACAGTCATACCTTGAATACCTATTTCTTGAAGAGCCTCTTTTACTTCATCAAGTTTAAACGGCTTAATAACGGCTTTTATCATTTTCATAATTTATCCTTTTCAGATAGAATTTTTTAACAATACAGACTGTTGTCAATTTTTTTCGGAAGGTTTTTGATTGAAATAATAAAAAAAAGTAGCGATATTATAAAACATTATGGCATTAGAAGAACAATTAGAACAGTTTTTAAACAAACCACCAACAATCGACGATACCGCATACGTCAGCAAACATGCAGTTTTAATCGGCGACGTAACAATTGCAAAGAATGCAAGCGTTTGGCCTGGATGCGTTTTGCGTGCCGACATCAATTCTATTGAGCTTGGCGAAAACTCAAACTTGCAAGACGGCACTATGGTCCACCTTGCCGATGACGCAAGCGTGAAAGTTGGCAAGAACGTAACTGTTGGTCATGGAGCAATCTTACATGGTTGCGAAGTTCAAGATGGTTGCTTGATAGGCATGGGTGCAATAGTTTTAGATAAAGCTGTTATCGGCAAAGGTTCTATTGTTGGAGCAGGAGCTTTGGTTACAAAGAATACAGTAATTCCAGAAGGCTCACTCGTACTTGGCTCGCCAGCTAAGGTTGTAAAACAATTAGACCCACAAACAAGCGAAGGCTTAGCTTACTGGGCTAAGAAATATGTAAAACTTGCTCACGCAAACAAAGCGTTAGAACAAAAACAATAATGAGCTTAGAAGACGCAATCTTACGCCGTAGCGAACGAATACAAAACATAAAGCAAGAATGTGCTTATGTTTTTGAAAACTCAAAATCAATAACCCTTGAAATAGGTTGTGGCAAAGGGCACTATATGAGTGCCTACGCAGCCGCATTCCCCGAAGAAACTTGCATTGGTATTGACTTGATTTCGGAACGTGTACGCGATTCTCAACGCCGAGCAAAAAATAAAAATGCTACAAATGCACACTTTTTTAAAGCTGAGGCTTTGGAATTTTTAGAAGCTCTGCCCCGAGATGTTGTGTTGGAAAAAATCTTTATATTCTTCCCAGACCCATGGCCTAAAGAACGTCATCATAAGCGACGTCTTATGCAAGGCGAGTTTTTAGATTACATACGTCAGTTTGCACATGCTGGCACACGCTTGTACTTCCGTACCGATCATACAGAATATTTCGAGTGGACACGCGAAGTTCTGCAAGCAAACACAAATTGGGAAATTTTGCCCGATAACACTCTCTTACTTGAAGAGGTTTCGCAATTTCAACGTATTCTTCCAGAATTTAATACGTTGGTGGCATCAGCAATTTAAAGTAATATACAATCAACAAAAAAAGCATATCAATTGATATGCTTTTTTTGTTTACGCCATTTCCGCATCGGTTTCTATCAAGAAAAATTCATCGCGCAATTTTTCAAGATTTGCCAAAGAACCCATTGCTAAAATTTTATCTTCGGCACAAAATTCTAAATTTGGAAGTGGACGTAAATTTTCTTCGTTGCGCGATATAGCCAAGATTTTCACCGAATACACCTTGTTGAGATTTGCACCAGCTAATGTCTGTTTTACTAATGACGACAAAGTAGGAATTATAAACGTACGCAACTGATAATCTGCAACTAAAGATGGGAAATTCTTGTCGAAATCTTTATCGTGTGCCGACAAAAATTCATCAGCCTTTTTGTTGTCTTCCGATGTTCCACTTAAAACAACAACATCATTTGGGAAAATACGTGTTTGTGCATTCAGATTGTAAATAACAAACATCCCTCTACGTATTGCAACAACTTCGCTACCCGTTTTTGCACGCAATTGCAACTCGCCAATCTGCTTGCCAGCACATACCGACATCTCTGTAATTTCGACTTCTATAATCTCGATAGACCACTTGTAGCTCTTTTTTATACGAGCAAGCATCATATCATGACGATGATGCATAGCGTTTTCGAGGTCGCGTTTTACAATACCTGAAAATCTACCTTCTAACGATTGCTTTATATTGCGAAAAACTTTTCTGAAAATAAATCCCAAAACAACAATTATTATAGCACCAAAAACCGACAATTCGCCAAGTGGTAAATAATGCGCCAACACAGCCAAATATGTAATTGTAAAAATAGTACCAATTACAAACGCAAAAACTCCATTTAAATATCGAGCAAGTCTATCTCGATACTTGGAATTCATACTTTTCAAAGCCGATTGCTCTAACCAAAGTTTAAGAATATCTTCTAAATTTATAGCAATACCGATAGCTATCGGCATCGAAATTACAGCAACAATAATCCATAAAACTGTAATGGCAATCATTGCATAATCTTTGCAAAATTCCGATTTCTCAATAACTCCGTTCAGATATGGAGCAATCAACATCAATGCACAAAACAACATTGAATAAACAGTAATTTTTATAAACGCAACTTTTGCTGTTTTTAAAGTTTGACTCTTTCCAGTTGAATGCGACAAGGCAACAATACTATCATGATAGATATCGAAAGCTGTTTTTATTCTCGATGGAGTAAAGCGCTTGAAAAAATCCATTACAACATCTGAACGATTTGCCAAAAATGGATTTACAAAAACAGTCAAGAACGATACCCCCATAGCAATCGCCATAATAGAAGCGTCCATAACGCCTAAGGTTATCCCTAATCCAGCAATAACAAAACTAAATTCCCCTATCTGAGCCTTGTTTATAGCTGCCAAATAGCCGTCTTTACACCTTGCGCCCCCTAAAACTATTCCCAAAAAACACGCAAATGTTTGCAATACTATAACAGCAACCGAAATTAAAACTATGGGCAACCACAATTTTATTATTTGTCCAGGTTCAATCATAGTACCTACCGATACAAAGAATAAAGCTACAAATAAATTTCTAAAGGGCGTGGATAAATGTTCTATTTTTTGACTTACAAAAGTCCCCGATATTATAGAGCCAGCCAAAAATGCCCCCAATGCAAGCGACATTCCCGAAGATAACGCCAAAAACCCAATACCCATCATCAAACAAAGCGTAAACATAATCAGTTCTTGAGTATTTTTCGACAACACAAGCTTCTTCAACATAGCTGGCACAATCAATTTACCCAACACAAAAATTGTTATTACAAATGCCAACATTGTTATAGTTGATTGCCCTAACTTGTAGATATCCGGAGCTCCATCGGCAATACCCGATAGAATAACTAATAAGAACACTGCAAACAGGTCTTCTAAAATTAAAATACCTGTTGCTATCTGAGCATATGGCTTACCTAAATCGCGACGCTGTGTAAAGACTTCAACAATAACAATTGTAGAACTCATTGCCAATACCCCACCTAAAAATATTCCGTCAATGTTGGTCATATTCATCATCGACGCACTCGCCATACCCAACAACCCCATAACGATAATCTGAAACAAGATACCAAAAAAGCTCGGAGCAAAAACTTTTTTCAATCTATTGAGGTCAAATTCCATACCAACAAAGAACATCATAAACATAACACCCAACTCACCAAGTTGCGTTATTGCGTGCTTGTCGTTTATAACATTAAATACAGGCGAAAGCAAAATGCCTGTAACTATAAACCCCAACAACTGTGGTAATTTTAAAAACGAAAATATTCTTATAGCTACCGTTGAAGCTACAACTATTATTGCTAAATCTTGTAATAGAAAATGAGTAGATTCTGCCATATTAAAAAATGAAAAAAACTTTTGTGTATTTTTTTAGAAAAATCAACGTATATTTATAGCTTAAAACCTATAATTTGTTAGTATTAATAGTGCAAGATTTTTATCGGTGTATTTTTTAATTTTAGAACAAAAAATCTTGATATAAGTACAAGCAAAAATGCTCCATTTCATTTAAAGAATAATATTGTATCAAACTATCATTATAGCGATATGTAATTACATCTTGACAATAATACCGAACAAGCTTTTTATTTTTTCAGATACCAATTTATATTTTTGATAAATCAGCATATGAGAAAGAAAAATAAATATTTGTGGGATAGAAAAACAGGAACATCACTGCAATTTTGGCCACAAAAAAGTACAGAACGCTCGCTTATAAAACCGACAGTACCAATAGAATATGTGTCGAATAATCCGAGCGACCAAATAACAGCACCACATCCACTACCCATAAAAATTCTTCGCGAACGTGGTATACAACACGCTGCCATATCGGAACATGATGCTGGCTTCTACACACAACGTGCTAACGAAGATTTCAATTATATATCATTCACCACTGGTGGTAGCGTTATTTTAAAAATCGACGGAAAGAAAATTAGACTAAAAGAAGGTATGATGTTCTATGCTTCAAGCAAATCGGAATACTCCTTAGAAATTCCAAAATACTGGAATATGTTTTTCTTTCATACCGAAAAATCTCCACGTTGGAACTTGCTTACAAAAGATGTATACATAGTAAAACAAGCCGAATTTTTAGAAGAATTAAAATTCCCTACATACAATTTCTTCAACGAAGTTTATAAAGAAAAACGCTCGTTGCGATTGTTGGAAATTTATGCCGATATGATTGAAATTTTCTTGCGTAGAGAAATATCGGGAAACCATTCTGATTGGTATAATTTAGATAATATCTTGCACGATTTACAAACGAGCTCTATTCAGACAATACATACTAAGCAAATTGCCCAACAATTAGGAATGAACACCTACAAATTCGATAAATTGTGCCTAAAAAATTACGGTGTAAAATTTGCAAAAATAGTAGAGAAAATAAAGATGCAACGTGCAAAAAACAAATTGTTGTCGGCACAAATTCCTAACATAAGCAAAATTGCCAAAGATTGTGGATACGCAAACGTACATTCCTTCTCAAGAGCGTTTTCCCGATACTTTCAAATAACGCCAAGCGAGTTTTTGAAAAAAATAGATAAATAAAAGATGAATACAAAAATGCGTTTCTAAAGAAATGAATTTTTTACTTGTTGAAGATAGTAATTGCTTGGCAATGTACCTTTGCCTAACTAAATCAGATTAAAACCAACATAGGTTGCAAGAAGTAAAACGTGCGAGATTCGAGCTGGAATTTGTGTTTTGTGAGCCGTAGCGTACTATGTACGTGAGGCGATACGAAACCAAATAACAGCCGAAAGCGTTTTATTTGATGAGTTTATTTAATAAAAAAAGGCACTTCAACGAAGTGCCTTATAGTATAAATTAAAACTCATCATCAAAGAAAACGCGCTCTCGCACGTTTTACTTTCTGCGACGATAGGCGATGAAGCCAAATGCTATCGCTCCGAAGATAAGAGCCCATTCAGCTGGTTCTGGAACTTGAGTGTAAATGTTGTAAACGCCAGAATCACCAATTTGTTCAATCCAGAGATTTACACCAAGCTCACGACGATTTCCGTCGGCATCTAAGAAATATAAGTTCGATTGATTTTCAAAATCGCCCAATATTTGACTCATATCAGTAATCTTAAAACTATTTTTTACGATAGAGTCGGAAAGAATGATGTTTGCGATATCATCAGCACCTGCAAATTCACCAAGAGTAAGAACTCCCGAAAGAATTTCTAAAGTTAATCTTGAAGCTTCGCTACCCATAAAGATTGTTCCAATATTATTGTCGGCAGAAATTTCAAACTTAACTTTCGAGCCTTCAAAGATGTTGAAAGTAGATTCTGCTTGGGTTGCTGCACCACCTACTGCAAAAGCATCGGTAGATTGCAAGCGAATTACAGTATTATCATTACCATAAATAGTAAGTGGGGCGGCTGCGTTTGATGTAATCTTACCTGTTTGAGCTTTAATAGTGATGTCGCCATACATACCGAAGTATGTGCTTGTGCCATTGGCGAATGTTGTTGGCAATACGTTAATTTCGGCATTTTCACCAACTTCTATTGTACCAATTTGCTTTGGACGAGTTCCTGTTGACCAGCAACCAAGCGAAAACGAATAGTCCCAACCATTGCTTTGATATTGTTGACCAGTTGTTGTTATTTTACCATCAATAAAACCATTAACAATACGCGAACTTTTAATGTTAGAAAGCGTTACATTTGTACCAATATGTGATTTTGTTGCAACTGAAGCAATATTGAAATTTCTACCATTTAAATTGATAGTAGTCGAATTTTTTGCCTTTGCAACGAATGCACCATTGTTCAACTGTATATCACCTCCAACAGTTGCATTTACATCATACAAATTACCATCCTTATCGGTACCAATATATAAACTAGCACCTTCAGAATCTTTAATAGTAATACCGCTTGTTGTGATATTTTTTGAATTTAAATATAAAGAAGAATTATTTGAATTCATTGAAACGGTACCAATAGTAAGACTACCAGCTCCATTAAAAGAAGCTGATGTACCTGCGGTTAATAAACTTACAGGTCCACCTTTAAAAGATACTCCATCGGCAATATTTACAGTCGAAGCTCCTGTATATGTATCGCCTTGTTTTCTAAAGCTTAAGCCCGCAACAGTAGTATCGGCGTTTACATTCAATATACCACCATCAAAAGCAGATTCTTGCGTTACACCAGTTAACGCACCATTAACATTCATTGTGGAATTGCTCAAGTATATAGCAAAACCACTTGTATGAAATGTGCCATCAATGGTGGCTGTAGAGTTGTCAAAATATATAGATGACGTTCCAACAAAAGTACCTTCTTTACCAACATGTAATGTTGCACCAGTATTTACATTCAACTCTGAGTTAGTAAAGTTTACACCACGCTTTCCATCCTTGCCAGATGTTACAATTCTAGATATATTATCCGCTTCAAGAACATTTAAACGTGCATTTGTAAAATTAACTGTACCACCACGCATAACATTGTTTTTTGGATCACTACCATTGTAAACCTTATCGTGAATAAAGTTTACTGTAATATCGTTAAAAGCCAAAGCTTGGTGAGTACCTTGATTCCAATTCTTTGCAGTTAACACCCATACTCTTGATGTAAGCGATGAGCTGTCCATACCAGCACCAGATATAATGGCATCAGTCAAATATGTAGTATCTCCAGAATTGGCAGGATTACAACCAACATAAAAGCCCTGCGTATAATTTGTTATATCGGCATCAACACCAGCACCAACTATAATCGAGTTTACCTCAACTTGTTGACAATTCAAAATTGGAGTTTTGTCTTCTTCACTACCTACAAAATTGATAGTGTTGTAGTACTTGGTACCTGTTATAGTTTTATCAGCTTCTACTATTAAATTTTCCGTCAAAGTTGCCGACCACGCCGACAAAGCAAACAACGATGTTATTGAGGTTAATAATATTTTCTTAAACATATTTATATATATTGAGGTTGACTTTTCTTAAATTAACAAAATATTTAAAATATTTGCACAAATGCTACCCCCCCCTAACAATACTTGTCAAGCAAAAAAAACATCTTTGATAAATTTTTTTACAAAAAGAAAACCGCACCAAAAGGTGCGGTCATTATTATATAGGAGGGAAACTACTCGCTTTTACACGAGTTATGAAAAAAATTATCTATTTTTTAAAAACGAAAATATAATAAAGAATAAAAAATAAAAAAAGCAAGTCTTTTTTTGTAAAACTGATAAAATAATTTTTCATCATAAATATACCTTTAGTATCTCCCCAAAGTGTGTTTATAATGTTATAAGAATGCGTAAATATAGTATATATAACCTATACAATAGCAACTTACAGCTATGTAGATTATTTCATTATATGCCAGAAAAGCAATCTAAACAAAATGGCAATTTAACAGCAAAAGAAATATAAATCATCGGCGATTTTATTTAATTTTCCATAGATATTGTCAATTATAGCCATAAAAAATTGGAGGCTCAGAAATTTCGCTATTGCTAATAATTTCCTAAACAAAACAAGTATATTCATAAATAAATTCATAAAGAAAAAAACATAAAGATTACAATAAAGATAGTAGTTGAACACAACCAGCTAAACTGTCCAGTAAAATAAATAAAAAATGCTGTTGATAGAGTAGTAAATATTCGCCTTAATCAATGTATCAATGGCTTTAATTGTTGTTGATTATTTTAATCGAAAGTTGAAAGGAACTCTATAATACAATGAAAAAACTAATCTACTTAATGTTGGGTGCAGTAATTTCAAGCACCTCAAATGCCGACAACTTTAAAACAACAACCGATACATCAAAATTGTATCAAACAATAGATTGCTTTGGTGCGTCAGACGCATGGAGTGGTGCATTTATCGGCAAATGGGAAAAAGCTCGTGATGATGCAGCAAGAATGCTTTTCTCGCAAAAATTCGACGACTGTGGTAATCCAGAAGGTATAGGGCTTACAATGTGGCGTTTCAATATGGGAGGTGGAACATTTGAACAAGGCGAAGCATCACAAATTCAACCAAAGAAACAACGTCGTGTAGAATCGTTCATAGGTAAAGATGGAAAGCTCGATTTCACAAAAGCATCAGGTCAGCAATACTTGATGAAAAAGGCAAAAGAATATGGTTGTACAGATTTTGTATTGTTCTCAAACACGCCACCAGTACAAATGACACGCAACGGCTTAGGCTTTTCAACAACCCCCAATACTGCAAACTTACAAGACGATAAATACGATGATTTTGCAGAATATATGGTATCGATAGCCGAGTACTTCACAAAACAAGGCTATAACATTGCCTTCATAAGTCCATGCAACGAGCCACAAGTTTCGTGGACAAAAACATATCAAGAAGGTACCGGTTGGAATAACTCTGAAATTAAACGCATTGCAGTTGAATTAGATAAAGCACTCACAAAACGTGGTTTAGATAACACAAAAATTATGATTTCTGAATCAGGCAGAATGCAATGCCTTTACAATATAGAAGAGGCAGTGAAAATTCGCGTTGATACAATAAACGAAAAATTCAAGAACGAACTTAAAATTGATGAAACAGAAATCCCAGGCAAACAAATACAAGCCTTCTTCGACCCAAAATCACCACACTATGTTGGCGATTTGAAACATATGCCAAAGATTATAGCAGGGCATGAATATCGTTCCGACTTCACCGTAGATCATATCGTAAATATCCGTAAACCAGTTCCAGCAGAAGCAGCAAAATACGGTGTTAAGTTCTGGCAAACAGAATGGGTATTTGTTCCTCAATACGATGGCGTAAAAACTAACGATATTATGGACCCAAATAACTACGACCATATGGATATTGCAATCTGGATGGCTCGTGTAATTCATGGCGACTTCACAATTGCAAACGCACATTCGTGGCAATATTGGAAAGCTATGGAAATGTATAAAACTGGTGGTCCGGCATTGGTTGATGGATACCCAATCAATAATGGCGATGTCGAAGGTGGTGGTGCTGTTGAAGGTACTAAAATACTATGGGGTATGGGTAATTATAGCTTTTTTATTCGCCCTGGATATACACGCATAGACCTCACAGGTGCAGAAGATTTGCGTAAAGTTTTTGGATCGGCATATATCTCGCCTGATAAGAAACGCATAGTACAAGTATATGTAAACCCAACATACAAAAAACACACTGTATCGGCTAAAGTTAAAAATTGGGGCAACATAAAGAAAGTTCAAGTATTTAGAACCGACCAACGCAACGACTTAGCAAACACATACGCCGATGAAAAATCTACCGAAATTACAATTACTCCACGTTCAATTACAACAGTTGTAATAGATAAAGAGTAAATAAAATAATTTCTCTAACAAAAAATGCGTGCCTAAAAGCACGCATTTTTTTATAAAAATTTTACTGAATTTTAGTTGTAAATTTTTATATATGCCTTAGCTCTCAAAGATTCTATCCACTTTGAATAAGCAACTTTCGATTCTTTATCAGCAATAGCCCATTCAATTTGTTCACGCACATCATCAATTTTTTGAACACCCTCTGCACGCAATTGATCAACTTTTAATATAAAAATAGAATCACCTATCTCGATTGGATTTGTATATTCGCCAACCTTGAGCTGAAACAAAGGTTTATCTAAGGCTGGATTTAACTGACCTTTCTTATACCAGCCCCACTGCCCACCTTTTGCAGAAGAATCGTCTTTACTATAAGTTTTTGCCAAAGTTGCAAAATCTTCACCAGCTTTCAATTTTGCAATAATCTCTGTTGCAATCTTTCTATTGTCTTCAATAGTTGACGACATAGAAGTTTTGAGTGTAATTATACGAATATCTGCCGATGCTGCCGAATACCATTTTTGTTTGTTTGCTTCGTAGTACTCTGTAATTTTCTTAGGGCTTATTTGTGCAACAGTCTGACGCATAGAACCCTTCATATAATTTACAATAATTTCTTTGCGTTGATCTTCACGAAACTGCTTAATTGTTTTACCTTGAGTTTTTACATATCGCAATAACTCGGCTCTGTCGCCATTGAACTCGCGCTTGAGATAATCGTCAAAATGCGAATCTAAGAACGATTGTGGAATACTCATACCCTTTTGGGTGAAATCTTTTACAATCAACTCGCGATCAATCATATTCTGAATAATTTCAGAAACATAAGCATTTACCTTATTTTCAAAATCGAATTCAGACGTTGCCGAAGAACGTATCTGAGGAATAAAAGGTTGAACTTCGCGCAAGACTTCGGCTTTAGTTATAGCACGGTCTTCAACAACAGCTACAATTGCATCGGCACCAACTGTTTTATTAGTAACCATATTATGACGCAAAAAGCCTTGCCCAAAAAGCGATGCCCCTGCCAACAATAAAAATGATATAAATAATGTCTTCATAATTTTTTAAGCGACGGCACAACATCCGTCAAAAAAGATTCTATTTCACGAAGTTTGGCAATTGGATTGCCTTTCGTCAAGCGTGGAAAACGCTCGTTAATTTTAAATGGTAAAATTTCACCAGTTTTTCTATATCCAAATTTCAACAAATTACCCTGACTTTGTACCGATACAAAACCACAATTCTGTGCCAACACTCGAATTCTTTCCAACATAAAAACATATTCAGCTGGAACAGGTGGACGCCCAAATCTATCTTGAATTTCAAAACGCAAAGAATCAATCTCTTCAAGTTTTGATGCCGATGCTAAACGCCTATAAATATCTATACGCAATTCTGTTTGTGGAATATACTCGGCAGGCAAATACGCATTTACAACTTCTCCACGCGTAGCTACAATTTCGCGAACAAGAATTTCTTGATAATAATTTTTAGCATTAGATAACGATGCTTCACTGTTATCGGCAGCCTCACCAAGTTTCACAAAATCAAGTTCTACCGATGCACGCACAATAGAAGCTGTTTTATCGCCCTTTAAAGTAGCAACGCTTTTCTTCAGCAACGAACAATATAAATCAAACCCAACACCAGCTATATGACCACTTTGTTTTGCGCCCAACAAATTACCACATCCACGCAACTGGAGGTCGCGAGTTGCAATTCTAAAACCAGCACCAGCTTTATTGTACTGACGTATTGCACTCAAACGCTTTCGAGCAGCCTCAACAATATGTGCATGTTTGTGCAAAAGCAACCAAGCATAAGCACGTCGGGTAAATCGCCCTACTCTGCCACGCAACTGATACAACTGAGCTAATCCAAATTTATCGGCACCCTCAACTATTATAGTGTTGCAATTTGGAATATCTAAACCCGATTCTATGATAGTTGTACATACCAAAACATCGTATTTACCATCAACAAACTCCGACATTAACTTTTCAAGAGCATTTTCACTCATCTGCCCATGCCCGACACCTATGCGTAAATTTGGGAACATAGCCCTGATTTTATCGGCAGTTTGCACAATAGTTTTTACTCTATTATGCAGATAAAAAACTTGTCCACCGCGGTCTATTTCTTTTTGGATAGCCTGCTTTATAGTTTCATCGGAATAGTCGCGAACAAAAGTTTCAACAGGAAATCTATTTTTGGGAGGAGTTTCCATCAAACTAATCTTTCGTGCGCCCATCATAGCAAAATAGAGAGTTCGTGGAATTGGTGTAGCACTCATACAAAGAACATCTATACCCTCGCGTAGCATTTTTAATTTTTCTTTGTGTTTAACACCAAACCTATGTTCTTCGTCGATAACCAACAAACCTAAATTCTTAAAATTTACATCGTTCGACAACAACGCATGTGTACCTATAACAATGTCGATTTTACCTTCAGCAAGCTGTTGTTTTATTTTTTGACATTCTTTTTTTGTACGAAAACGCGAAAGCATTTCAACTATTACAGGATACCCCCCCATACGCTCTTTGAAATTGCGAAAATGCTGTTGACACAAAATAGTTGTAGGACAAATTACAGCAACTTGCATACCACTAATTGCACACTTGAATGCCGCACGCATTGCAATTTCGGTTTTACCAAAACCAACATCGGCACACAAAAGTCTGTCCATTGGTCGAGTCGAACACATATCGGCTTTAACTTCATCAATAGCTTTAAGTTGGTCGGGCGTTTCCACAAAAGGAAAAGAATCTTCAAAACTCTTCTGCCAATCGTTGTCGGGAGGAAATGCAAAACCTTGCGATATTTCTCTGCGAGACTGCATTTGCAATAATTCCGAAGCATAGTCTAACGCTGCGTGTTCTGCAGCCGAGCGCACTTTTATCCACGACTTAGAGTCTAATCGAGCAAGCTTTGGAACTGTTTTTTCAAGCCCAATATAACGACTCAACAAATACGACTTATGCAGAGGTACAAACAAATAAGCTTTGTCTTCAAACTCAAGTTTTATACTTTCTTGCTGTTTGCCTTCAAAGGTAAGTTTTTCTATACCACAATACCTGCAAACACCATGCCCTAAATGAACAACATAGTCGCCATTGCTCAATTCAGAAAAATCTAAAAGCTGATCCACTTGAGCTTTTACCGACAACATTCTGCGACGTGGTTGTAAATCGGTTTTATTTCTACGACCAAATAAATCGCGTAAACTTACAAAAGCAACACCTTTAGCATTTGCTGATAATTTCAGCCATTGTGGACGAAATGCTTGTGAAAAATCCTCTATTATAAAACCTTCACCAAAAGTTGCATTTACAAATTTACATTTGAATTTTACACCTTCGGTTTCAAAAACTTTGCGCGTTAAATCTTCGTCAGACTTCCCTTCCGAAGCAATAAAAACATCAATGCCATCGTCAATCCACTGCCCAATCTTGCTTATAAAATTACCACGCAAATCAACTTCAGCCTCAAAACGTTCAACACCTACACCTTGAATATCTGAATTTTGCGATGTATATACCGATGTATCACCCAACTTTAAATATTCACGCTTACAATCAGCAAAAATATTACCAGCAGTACCAATAGACGAAATTCCACAAAAGCTGTCGCCAACACGTGCAAAAAGCTTTCCAAACATAGCCGATGTACTTTGTGCATTTTCAGCATACAAAAAGAAATCTGAAAACTTTTGCCAAAGTTGTGAAGGCTCAAATAAAAACCAATCGGCTGGAGTTTTTATATAATCAAGAGCAGTAAACCCACTCGACTCTAACGCGATAGAAGATGGTGCTTTGTCAATACGAACACTTTGAATTTTACCATCTGCTAACTGCGTATTTGGATTGAATGTTCTAATGCTTTCTATTTCATCTCCAAAAAAATCTATGCGTACTGGATATTGCGAAGCAATCGGATACACATCAACAACGCTACCTCTAATGGCAAACTGACCAGTACTTTCGCACAACACCTCGTTGTAATAACCATATTCTACAAGTTTTTTTACTAAGTCTTCACGATTGAATGTTTTACCAACCTCAACTTGAATACGCTCGGTAGCAATTGGTTCGTGGGTAGGCGCAAACAAAGCATCGGGCGAAGTTAAAACAATAGTTTTTTGTTTAAAATCGCCAGCTTCTGCAAGAGCATTTAATGTACCTGTTCGCTCACAAACACTATCAAATGTTGCAACATCAGACAAATTTTTAGAATACTCGATTGGTAAAACTTTTAAACGAACATCTAATTTTGCAAACTCTAAAAAATATTTAATTCTCGAGTAAAAAAAGTCGCAATCCGATGTAGAATTAAAAACAAAAACTAAAACCTTTTTATTACTTTCGGCACAAAACTGCGAACACACGCACCCCCATGCCGACTGTGGAATATCTGGATAAAACAATGAATCTTTATTTGCGGTTACAGCTAACATATATTTATATTATGATACCCAACAAAACAAAAATTAAAACATTTTCGCAAAAGATATTCTACTCTTGAGATTTTTTATTTTTTGATAAATCATCAAGATACTTTTTTAAAGCAATCTTTGCCGATCCAGCTTCGGCATTCTTTTTTGATGAAGACGATGCTCGTGCATACGGAACATCGTTAATCAATACTTCTACCTCAAAAACCTTTTTGTGATCAGGACCAGATTGCGACAATAACACATACTTAACCTTGCCACCATCTTTTGCCACAATTTCTTGCAATGCACCCTTAGGATTTTGCGACATCATTAAATCTGGAATATCATCTAACTTTAATCTGTACCACGATAACACAACTTCGCGCACTTTTTCAAACGATGAATCTAAATAAATTGCACCAACAACAGCTTCAAAAGCATCTTCTGCTGCAGTAGATTGTTCGCGAATTTCTTCCGATCCTTTTGGTACACTTAAAAATTTTGGAATACCCAAACTACGGGAAAGCTCTGCCAGAAAAGTACCTTGAGTTAAAGCAATGCGAATTTTTGTAAGTTCGCCCTCTTCGCTATCATTGAACTTTTTAAAAACTACGTCAGTAATTATAGATTGTAATATAGAGTCGCCTAAAAATTCAAGACGCTGGTTTGATCTAACTTTTGTTTTAGATACACCAATAACACCAGGATGCGTCAAAGCTTCAATCAGTATAGACTTGTCTTCAAAAATGTATCCTAACTGATCTTCTAATGGAGCTAACCTACGTTTGCGCAATTGAGTACGAACATTGGCACGTGCAGTTTTTGCACGCTTCATAGCTTTAGCACGCTTTGCAACCGATGGTTTTAATATTCGTTTTATATATTTGCGTATCATCTTTAAGATGAAAGACCAAAACGTTTGTCTACTTCTTTTGCAAGTTTATCGTAAGCAAAAGCGCCCTCGTTCCATCTTGCGTATTCAAAAATAGTTTTTCCAAAACTTGGAGCTTCAGCTAAACGAACAGTTCTAGGAATTAAAGTGTTGAAAACTAAACCATTCATATAGTTTTTAACTTCCTTCAAAACCTGTTTTGAAAGATTTGTTCTGCTGTCGTACATGGTCATAATTACACCACCAACTTCAAGCGAAGAACTTACACCAGCTTGCTTTAATTGTTCAACAACATTCATTATCTGCCCTAAGCCTTCCATAGCTAAATACTCACATTGCAATGCAATTAATAAATAATCGGCAGCTGCAAGAGAATTCATAGAAAGTAAACCGAGTGATGGAGGCGCATCAATAACAATGGCATCAAACTCGCCAGAAGATTTTAAAGGTTCTATTGCTTCGCGCAAACGAACTAAATAATTTTCGCTACCCGACAATTCAACTTCAATGGCAGATAAGTCAGTTTCAGAAGGAATCAACCAAAGATTTTTGCGTTGAGTTTGAATTAGTTTTTCACGAGCAGAGCCCTCGCCATGTAAAACCTGATACAAACTGCTACCCGCAGTTTTTTCGTATCCTAATGCACTTGTAGCACTTGCCTGTTGGTCCATGTCGATTAAAATTGTACGTTTTTTTCGACGAGCCAAGCCAGCTGCCAAGTTTACTGCAGTGGTTGTTTTACCAACACCACCTTTTTGATTAGCTATTGCGAAAACCTTTGCCATTTAAATTGTACTTTCTATTTTTCAATTTCATAAAAAACTAAAATTATAAATATTGCGAGATTTTTTTGCATAAAAATTGAGCAAAAGTGCGTTTTTAGCTATAAGCACCACTTTGCGAATTTAAATAAAAAAAGTAGGCAATAAAATTGCCACTTTACTACTACTATAAAAATAGATTAGAACCAACATAGGAACGGGAAATAAAAAACGTGTGTGGTGTGTGCTAAAAGAGATGTTTGCGAGTTGGTGGAGCTGTGCTACGCACTGCCCACCCGAGCAGACGCTCTTTTAGCCGCAAGCACCACTTTGCGAATTTAAATAAAAAAGTAGGCAATAAAATTGCCACTTTACCACTACTATAAAAATAGATTAGAACCAACATAGGAACGGGAAATAAAAAAACGTGTGTGGTGTCTGCTAAAAGAGATGTTTGCGAGTTGGTGGAGCTGTGCTACGCAGTGCCCACCCGAGCAGACGCTCTTTTAGCCGCAAGCGCCACTTTGCGAATTTAAATAAAAAAAGTAGGCAATGATATTGCCTACTTTACCACTACTATAAAAATAGATTAGGACCAACACAGGAACGGGAAATAAAAAACGTGTGTGGTGTCTGCTAAAAACGTGCTTTTTCAAGTGTAGGCGTACTATGTACGCTAATCGAAGAAAAAGTGCGTTTTTAGCCACAAGCACCACTTTGCGAATTTAAATAAAAAAGTAGGCAATTTCATTGCCTACTTTATCATTATTTAAATACTTATTCGCAAAGTGGTGTGTCCACACACGTTTTTTAGAATGGCTTTGGTGTGAATACCGAACCATCTGGGTTTATGAGAATGTAGCTGATTGGATTGATTGTATAAACAACCTTCTTTGTAGCTTTTGTAGAACCCTTGCCATGAATGTTCTTGGCAACCTTTTCAGACCCAATGCTGTAAGAGAAAGGTTCTTTGTTGTAGTTGCTTATGATTTGAGAACCATCGCCAAATTTTGTGATAAATACATTGTCAGCAATAGTGTCGTGGCCAACCATCATTTCTTTTTGAAGATGACGAACAGGTTTGAATTCGTCCCAAGCACGTTTGATGCGTGGTACGTCGGCAAACTTGTAAGTGTAGAAAATTGGGCGACCACCAAATTCAACAATTTTGAGCGAAGTTCTTGGATCTAATATACCATCGCCTTCCATCCAGCGAGGGTCACCACTCTTTTCGAGCTTGTACATGCACTTACCACGAGTGTGGTTTTGGGTAGCACGGTCTGAGTTGTATAGAATGATGCCGTGGTAAACGAGCTCCCAAAGAGGATAAATGCCAGAGATGAGCTTGTTTTGTTTGCCGTCCCACATATTTTTGATGTCGCGTTCGATGTAGTTGATGTAGTCGATATTTCCAGCAACGTGGTCGTAGCCAGATTCAGAAGAAGCTCCACCGAAAACCTTTTTACTTTCAGCTAAAATCTTGTTTTGGTATTCAGCCATTTGTTCTGGAGTTGCTGGGTGATTTTTGTCGGCACAGCGATTTGGATATGTAGCTGAGTAAACGTCGATGTAGTGAGGACCTTTAGCACCAAGTTTTGCCATTTCGTGAATTTCACTGATAGCCCACTTGTGATACGAGCAGTTTTGACATACTAAGTAGCATTTACCACCAGCCCATAATCCTAAAGCTACAAGACTTCCGTCACGTTTTTTGCCAACCCAGTCTGTGTCCCATTTTGGTGAAACAGTGTAGCCATCGGTGTTAGTTGCGTGAAGAGTAAATTGATACCCCAAGTCTTGTGTTTTCTTTACTAAACGCAAGTATGCTTCTTCGCCACCGGCAGCAGCTTCTACTGGCAAGTGCTGAGGTGTTCTGCCGTCATAACCGCCATAGTTCCAACCAGCCGAAACAATTGTAGCCTTGTCTACGCCAGCGTCTTTGATAGCTTTTACAAATTCTTCAGAAACGCCGAAAGGCATATGAACAACGATTGGCCATTCAGTTTCTTTTGTGAAGTCGATTTTCTTGTCGGAAATAGGCTTTGCACAGTGTGTTTGAATTCTGATAACAATAGATTCGCAAAGGTAATCGAGCATAGGATAGTCTTTTACACGATCTTTAATTGTACGAACCTTTTTGTTGTCGAGCTGGAATTTCTGATAAGCTTTAGCAACTTCGTTGTAGTTAGCTTTGTCGCCTTCAAGCTTGTTAAATTCAATAACGATATCGTTGTAGAGTGGGAAATATTCTTTTACGCCATCAACTCTAAAGCGTGGATATACTTCGTATTTGCCATTTTGTACGCGAGCAACAAAGTCGTAGTCGAAGCGCCATGTTTTAACATGCCCCCAGAACATAGTCTCGCCCTTCTTAACAGCATAGATAGGCATCAACTGACGATTTTTAGAATAGAAGCCGTTATCTTTGTCGAATTTACCATAAGTACCACGAGCTTGCATCCAGTAGCCGTCATCACCCTTGTTTGCTTTTGCAAATTCTGGAATAACCTCAACAAACTTTGCGTTTTCTGGAATTGATTCTTTTGGAATAACAATTCGGAATTTATCGGCAGAAACTTTTTCAAGTTCTACTGTTTTAGAAACTGGATTGAGTTTTTTGCCGTCTTTTAAAACCATGCGTACTTCTGCTTTTTCGGCGAGAAGTATTGATCCTGCACACATGGCAAGTAATATAGTTGATACGATTTTTTTCATAATAATATTCTGTTTAAAATTAAATACACATCGTATTATAAGTGTTTTTTTTGTATATTCAATTGATTTTTTAAGACACCATTTTTTTAAAACAGATACCAATTAATAATCTTTTTCAAAAAAAATAATATCGACTTAATATAAAAAAATGCTAACTTGTAGAAAATTTAAATGAGTAGTATATTGAAAAAAATTCTGTTGGTTGGTACTTTTTTTGTGTTGTTGAGTGCAAATGCACAAGATAAAGCTACCTTAGATTTGCTTGTAAGTAAAGGGTTGATATCGCGTCAAGAAGCTGACGAGCTTTCAAAAAAAGCTACAGTAGTAGATGCTAAACAATCAACAACAAAATCGGTAAAACTTTCCGGAAGAATTCAAGTACAATATCAAAATATTCATACATCAGAAACAGTTGGAGGAGTTTCTCGCAATTTAAATACTACAAATAATTTTCTTTTGCGTAGAGTATTCTTAGGCATGGAAGCCGATTTAGAATCTGGATGGAGTGCAAAAATTGTGACCGACCTGTGCAGAAGTTCCGAAGGCTACAATTATTTAGATGTTGCACATTTATCAAAAAAACTTCAATACGATATTTTAAATGGAACAGTAGATATTGGTTATAAAAAAATAGCGTTTAATATAGAAGAAACTATATCGAATTCTAAACTTTTCACACCAGAACGTTCATTGGCAACAAGATTTTTTTCAGAAGGTAATAATGGCAGACGCTTGGGTATAGGTGGACGTCATACAGGTGTTTTTTGGCAAGGAAAAATACAAGAATTTGATGGTTTAAAATATGGTTTTTCTATAACGAATTCGTATAATAATTATCCTGCCTCTGCTCCAGAATATGCCAAAGAAGGCTTGCTTTATGCTGGAAATGTTGCTTACGAAAAAAAATTTGAAAACA
This sequence comes from Verrucomicrobiaceae bacterium, assembly GCA_015061955.1. Classification (GTDB taxonomy): domain Bacteria; phylum Verrucomicrobiota; class Verrucomicrobiia; order Opitutales; family Intestinicryptomonadaceae; genus Merdousia. The sequence continues at coordinate 55,765 of SUVO01000010.1, read as the reverse complement.
AAAGTTCATTTGAAGTTGGCTTAAATTTTGCATATACAAACGCAACAAATACTGCTGGTACAAAAGGCAATGTTAACGGCGATATAATTGCATTTAATCCGTATTTGAAAGCTCGCTACGATAACTTTAGTTTGTGGACCGAAGTTCTAACAGCAAGAATGTCGAATGCAGTAAATAATTACACAGATAGCTCAACACCAGTGGGCGTAAATGTAGGCTTGGAATATCGTTTCGATATTGGCGAACTTGGACAAGTTGCCCCAACGCTACGTTATTCGTGGTTAGATACCGACGGCAGAGGCATAAAAGCAAGCGATGGCATACGCAATGCCGATAGTAATGGAGCAACATTCGACTGGGGGCAAAGTATATACATAGGCTTTAAATGGCACATAATTGGTGATGATTTGAAATTCCAAATGGGCTACGAATGGGGGCAACTTGAAGATTCCCCTACCGATTCCATGCAATCGCAACGTTCTACCTCAAACGCAGTAAGAGCTCAAATGCAAATTTTATTCTAAAAAAAGCGTACAGGGGTTCCTGTACGCCTAAATTTTATTTTGATAATTTTCAGTCTTAAAGCGATAATGGTAATTGAACAACCTTTTCGCTCTTACTTTTTGCTATGTGCAACAAAGCCATGGAATGTTCTTTTAACCGCAAGCACCACGTGGACAAACTATATACAAAAAGGCTATTCCAAGAATAGCCTTTTACCATTATGAATTAAAAAATTGCCCACGTGGTGCGTCCTCACCCGTTTTAAAGTCTGATTCATCTTGAAAAATTCGCAAATTGAACTCTCTGACTGCTGCTATTATGTGGTCGAAAATTTCTGATTGTACGTTTTCATACGGAATCCATTCAGTTGTTGTAAAAAAGTATAATTCAATAGGCACGCCTTTTTCTGTTGGTTGAAGCTGACGCACAAAGTGTGTCATATTCAAATTAACATTATGATTATGTTGCAAATATTGTTCTAAATAGGCTCTAAAAACAGCCAAATTAGTAAGAGGTAATCCGTTTAACAAAACGTTAGTATTTACATTAAACTTTTTGATAAAGTCGGCTTGTTCTTCAATTTTTTTTGAAATAAAATCAGAAATCAATTCAACTTTTGAAAATCGCTCAAGCATAGAATTATCGCAAAACTTAACGCTTTGCATATCTATTGAAATAGATCTCTTTACTCTGCGTCCACCTGAATCGCTCATACCACGCCAATTTTGATAAGCATCGCTAACTAACGAGTATGTTGGAACATTTGTTATTGTGTTATCCCAATTACTAACTTTAACAGCTGTAAGACCAATTTCAATAACTACACCATCAGCACCATACTGAGGCATAGTAATCCAATCGCCAATTTGCAACATATCGTTTACAGTTAACTGCACCGATGCCACAAAACCCAACAGAGTATCCTTAAACACAAACATCATAACAGCAGCCGACGCCCCTAATCCTGCCAATATATTAAATGGCGACTTATCTAACAACATCGACACTACCAGTATAAAAATAACTACCGAAACCAACAACTGAATTATCTGCGTAAAGCCTCTAATAGATTTTCTATTTCGAATCGATATTATATCGTTTATTGCCGATAACACTGCTATTAAAAACGACCACACTACTACATAAAAATACAACAAAATACCTTTTATTGTTATTTCATACAACGTAGATAAACTTGTATTGTCGGGGAATATATACGACACAAAAAACAATAAACAAACTGGCGCAATTAACGACGACGCTCGTTTAAAAACATGATGATTTTGTAAAATTTGCGTTTGTGTTTCGTACTTATGCAATTTAATTCGCCTACAAACCGAAACTAACAATAACCTAAATCCATGAACAGCCAAAAAAGTTGAAACTACTACTACAATCAAAATCAACGCAATAGCTACAGTATTACTATCAATCCCCCAAAAGCCCTTTGGGAAAATATCTGTAAAAAATTTGTGCATGCCGATAAAATCGGCTAATAACTAAAAATTATAACGCACAAAACTAAGAATAGCTATCTAACATATTTGATGTTTTAGCAACAACATAATTACCAACGTTATCGCCAGCCACATTACATGCAGTTTCAAACATATCTAAAAGTGGATTTATACCCAACGCCAAAGCCACTATTGTAGATGTTTGTTCGGGTGAAAGATGCAAAACATCTAACACCATAAATAATAAAAATATACTTCCACCAGGAACACCACCTACACCAATCGAGGCAAAAACTACACTCAATACAACCAAAAACATCTGATACATAGATATATCTATACCAAACATACTTGCGGCTAAAATAACAAACACTGGCAAATGTAAACAAACACCGTCCATATTAACCGTTGCTCCAAGCGACAACGAAAAACTTGAAACTTCGGAACGTATTTTTAGATTTTGCTCAGCACAACGCAACGAAATGGGTAATGTTGCAGCACTTGAACGTGTAGCAAATGCTGTTATAATGGGCTCGCGAATTTTCAACATAATCTTATATGGATTTTCGCGACACACAACAAATATAATGGCTGGATACACAAAAAACAACATCAACAAAATACCCAAAATTACACACCCTGCTATTTCTGCATACGAATTTACCAAACCTACTCCATACGATGCAAAATTCACAAACGCCAACGAAAATATACCAATAGGGAAATAGTACAAAAACCACCCAACCATTTTAAATACGCCTTTGTTTATACCATCAAAAACCTGCAACATTTTTGCAACCGATTCGCTCTCGATAGATTTTGCATTTTCCATAACGGCTCTTGAAGCTAGACCAAACAATATTGCAAACACTATAATTGATAAAAATTTCGACTCTGCCAATGCTTGAAAAGGATTAACAAAAGCACCTAACACCATACTAACTATGGGATTTACATTTTCACCCCCCGATGCCTTTATTGATTCTACCTGTGCCAACAAAGGCGAAACTTCGTTCGACACCCCCGACACACTTGGCGAAAACCAACTTGCCACAATTATACCAAATATTGTAGCCATAAGCGAAGTTATCATATAAAAGCAAATAACTTTTATACCCAACTTACCAAATTTTTTAAGAGGCAAACTTGATGTTCCCGACACCAACGAAAAGAATATTATTGGTATAACAATAGTCTTCAACATAGCAACAAGCAACGTTCCAAAGGGCGAAACTACTGCAATTATATCGTTGAATATATCTTTATTATCGCCAAGAAAATATTCAACCATTACCCCTGATATTGCACCAAAAACAAAAGCAAATATATTGTACCAAACTAAACTTATCTTTCTTAAAAACATTAGCATACTTATAAAAAATAAAGGTCTAACTATAAGTAATTTTTATATTTTTTCAACCACAATAATTAACACAAAAAAAAGCCCGCAAACGCGGGCTTTAAAGCAAACTTAAAACTTAATTTAATTATTCTGCCAAGAGAAGTTCAAGCATCTTCTTAGCTGCATCAGCAATCTTAGTACCAGGACCAAATATTGCAGCTGCGCCATTGTCGAGCAAGAATTTATAGTCTTGTGCAGGGATAACACCACCAGCTACAATCATAATATCTTCTCTACCGAGCTTCTTGAGCTCTTCAGCCAACTGTGGCAAGAGAGTCTTATGACCAGCAGCCAACGAGCTCATACCAATAATATGTACGTCGTTTTCAACTGCCATTTTAGCTGTTTCTTCAGGAGTTTGGAAGAGAGGACCAACGTCAACATCATAGCCCAAGTCAGCATAACCAGTAGCAACAACCTTAGCACCACGGTCGTGACCATCTTGACCCATCTTTGCGATGAGAATACGTGGTTTTCTACCTTCTTGTTCTTCAAACTTCTTTACCAATTCAGAAATTTCGCTCACGGCTTGCAAATTACCCTTATCTTTTGTTAATTCTTTAGCATATACGCCACTGATTGTATTGATATTTGCCTTATAACGACCAAATACCTTTTCGCATGCGTCAGAAATTTCACCCAAGCTTGCACGAGCCTTAGCAGCTTCAACGCTCAATTCGAGCAAGTTGCCATTGCCAGTTTCAGCACACTTTGTGATTTCTTCGAGAATTTGACGTACCTTAGTATTATCGCGATTTGCACGGAGCTTTTCGAGCTTCTTAACTTGAGCTTCACGAACAGCCGAATTATCGATATCAAGAATATCCAATGGCTGTTCCTTATCGAGACGATACTTTGTAAGACCTGCGATAGTTTCCATACCACCGTCAATTCTTGCCTGACGACGTGCCGAAGCTTCTTCGATACGTTGTTTTGGCAAACCAGCTTCGATAGCTTTTGTCATACCACCGTAGTTTTCTACTTCTTGGATATGGCTCCAAGCTCTGCGTGCGAGTGCATTTGTGAGGCTTTCTACATAGTACGAACCAGCCCATGGGTCGATTACACGGCAAATGCCAGTTTCGTCTTGCAAGTACAACTGAGTATTACGAGCAATACGAGCCGAGAAGTCTGTTGGCAATGCAATAGCTTCGTCGAGAGCATTTGTGTGCAAGCTCTGTGTATGACCCAAACCAGCACCCATAGCTTCGATACATGTTCTTGCAACGTTGTTGAATGGATCTTGTTCTGTGAGCGACCAACCTGAAGTTTGCGAGTGTGTACGCAATGCCAAGCTCTTTGGATCCTTAGGATTAAAACCATTAACGATTTTTGCCCAGAGCATACGAGCCGCACGCATTTTTGCAACTTCCATAAAGTAGTTCTTACCAATTGCCCAGAAGAACGACAAACGTGGTGCAAACTGGTCAACTTTCAAGCCAGCTTTTTCACCTTCGCGGAGGTATTCAAGACCGTCAGCAAGTGTATATGCCATTTCCAAGTCTGCAGTAGCACCAGCTTCTTGCATGTGATAGCCAGAAATTGAAATACTGTTGAACTTTGGCATATTCTTTGAAGTGTACGCAAAAATATCACCAATAATCTTCATAGAAGGAGTTGGTGGATAAATATAAGTATTGCGTACCATAAATTCTTTAAGAATGTCGTTTTGGATTGTACCAGCAAGCTGTTCAAGCTTTGCACCTTGTTCCAAACCAGCAACGATATAGAATGCCATAATTGGCAAAACTGCACCATTCATAGTCATCGAAACCGATACCTGAGAAAGTGGAATTTTGTCGAAGAGCACTTCCATATCTAAGATAGAGTCAACTGCTACCCCAGCTTTACCTACGTCGCCAACAACACGTTGGTGGTCAGAGTCATAACCACGGTGTGTAGCCAAGTCGAATGCAATAGACAAGCCCTTCTGACCTGCAGCCAAATTACGACGATAGAATGCGTTCGATTCTTCAGCTGTCGAGAAACCTGCATACTGGCGAACTGTCCAAGGACGTACAACATACATTGTAGCATATGGACCACGAAGATTTGGAGCAATACCTGCAGTAAAGTCGAGGTGTTCCATACCTTCATAATCAGCCTTTGTATAGAGAGGCTTTACATTGATTTGTTCCATCGTTTCCGACATCAAATCATCAATTTTTTTACCAGTTTTCTTTTCGATATCTGCCTGCCACTGCGAAAGTGATACTTTTGCTTCTGGCGCATCGAACAAAACTTTTGTGAAATCAGGATTTTTACTCATTTTAAATTTCCTTTCCTATTAGAGAACTCCAAGATCAGTGAGAACTGCCTTGAGCGTTTCGTAGTTATTGCTCTTAATATTTACTGCACCATCTAAGCCAGCTTCCTTATAAGAAGCTTCAAAGTCAGCAGCTGGAATACCTGCCATGTAAACAACGCTGTCGGCCTTTGCTGCCTTAATAGCCTTTGTTACTGCAGGAACGAGTTCTGGATATGTATCGTCGGTCGAGCAAATTACTGCATACTTGCAACCACTATCAGCAAACGCCTTTGCAGCTTCGTCAGCCGATGCAAAACCATTTGGATATACAACTTCAAAGCCACCAACTTCAAAGAAACCACGAATAAAGTCGGCACGAATTTTGTGCTGAACTAATGGTCCCATTGTTGCCAAGAAAATCTTTGGAGCTGAACCTGTTTTTGCTTTGAAATCCATACTTGCCATACGGATAGCTTCAAAATGCTCAACTGCACGGCGAATATCTAAAGCCTTAACTTCTTCCGAAGCGTTGCACTTACATACAGCCTTTTGCAATGCCGATATACCAGCACCTTGTTTTGCTGCATCAATCAAAGCTTCCATTGAAGAACCTGCAACTGCAACATCTTTAACCAATTTTGCAACTTCAGCCGAACGTTCTTCAAACACAGCTTTGCACTTGCATTCGCCCTTTTCAAGAAGTGTTTCTGAGAGATTTGCATAGTTGTTTGTACCAACTACCGAATTACGACGACCATCAATCATCTTCTTTTTGTCGGCTGCAACCTTAGCAATTTCGTCTTGAACAAAGCCAGCCTTGAGAGCATCTAACATACCACCTTGTTCTTCAATTTTTACGAATGTTTCCCAAGTTTTTTGTGCAACTTCTTTTGTGAGAATTTCAACGTAGTACGAACCACCAGCTGGGTCAACTACATCAGCCAAATTACATTCTTCAGCTAAGATAACTTGCTGATTGCGTGCAATACGTTCCGAGAATTCATCAGAATCTCTGATAATTTCATCAAATGCACCAACAGTCATAGAGTCGGCACCACCAATTACACCTGCGAATGCTTCAGTTGTTGTACGGAGCATATTTACATAAGGGTCGAAAATAGTCTTGTTGTAAATAGCAGTACGGGCATTCATCTTAATCTTGCGAGCATCTTCGTTACCACCAAATTGTTCAACAACCTTTGCCCATAATGTTCTTGCAGCACGGAATTTTGCAATTTCCATGAAGAAATTAGAACCAGATGAGAAACGGAAACGTACCAACGGAGCAACATCGTTGATGTCTAAACCACGTTCGAGCATTGCACGAATATACGCAACTGCTGTTGCCATAGCTGCTGCCAATTCTTGAACAGCACTTGCACCAGCCGAAGAATATGGCATTGTATCAACACCAATTACACCAAAGTTCTTCATGTTCTTCGAGCAGAATTTAACCATTTCTGCCATTTCATCAAAAGCACACTTCATCGAGCGATTGAGCTTGCCATTAGCAGCAAGAACACCCATTGGATCGAAGTATATACCACCCTTGAGTTGCTTGCCTTCGTTAGCAGCACAAAGTGCAGCTAAAATGTCGGCAGCTGCTGATTGTGTGTGAATGTTAATTTCAACACATTCTGTTTCAACACCCTTGAGAGCTACTTTGAAGTCCTCTGCACAACTGATTGAAAGACCTTTTCTACCAACCTTACAAACTTCCGACTTGTCTGCATCAACAGCATTAGCAGAAGCATCATCGAGAACTATTTCGATAGAAGTCTGCCCCTTGTTGAGAGCTTCTAAAATTTTCTTGTTAAATTGCGAAGGTGTACCAGCCGACAATTCTTGCGATACCAACCATGGCTCAACCTTGTTGCCATCAACTTTAGTACCACGAACGTAGTCGCCATAACCAGGCAAAGAGGGTTCAAAATCAACATCAGCTCTATTGTAAATAGGCTTTAGTGTGATACCCTCGGGAGTTTTTGTGTACATTTTCTTATCAAACGGCGCACCTTTGAGGAGCTTTACAGCTTCTGCATACCATTCCTCGTATGTTGCGGGCTTGAATTCCGAGAACAATCTTTCTTCGCTTTTCATATTTGATTTTTCCTTGTTAAAAAATAAATTTTCCCAAAAAAGTGCAACCTTTTCAACGCAGACACACCTCTTCGAGAATACCAGAACAAGTAGTTTCCCCCCAATGTCCTAAGTTGTCAAGCTTTTTTGTGCCAAAACGTGCGAGGACGGAGCCTCGATTGCGAATAATTTATTTTATATAATGGTAAGAGCATTCCAAGGAATGCACTTATTGTATATAGGGATCGCAACAGAGGCACCTCACAGCTTATAACGCACTTTTTCTAATCTAATTTAGTTAGGCAAAGGTACATTGCAAAGCAATTACCTTCGGTGCCCAACAGGTAAAAAACTCGCAAAAGCGACGTCCTAAGCACGTGCCTGGCACGTTTTACTTCTTGCAACCTATGTTTGTTCTAATGCGTATGCGAATTTTTTATATAGTGATGATGAAAAATATTGTCCTTTGATTAGGACCAACATAGGAACGGGAAATAAAAAACGTGCGTGGTGTCTGCTAAAAACGTGCTTTTACGAGTGTAGGCGTACTATGTACGCTAATCGAAGAAAACGTGCGTTTTTAGCTACAAGTACCACGAGGGCAAACTAATACAAAAAAGGCAATTCCGAGAATTGCCTTTTATCATTATATTTAAAAATATTGCCCTTTGATTAGGACCAACATAGGAACGGGAAATAAAAAACGTGTGTGGTGTCTGCTAAAAACGTGCTTTTTCGAGTGTAGGCGTACTATGTACGCTAATCGAAGAAAAAGTGCGTTTTTAGCTACAAGCACCACGAGGGCAAACTAATACAAAAAAAGGCAATTCCAAAGAATTGCCTTTCATCATCATAATTAAAAATATCGCCCTCGTGGTGCGTCCACACACGTTTTAAAGGCGAATGCGAAGAAATGGAGCTATGATAGTTACAAGTAAACCTATACAAGCCATCAGTGCAAAAGATACCCGTAAACTTGTTGCATCGGCTATAAAACCAATGACAGGTGGTCCAAGTAAAAAGCCAATAAATCCAATGCTACAAACAGTAGCAATGGCAACACTTGTGGGCATACGTCGAGATTTTGCAGTTGCACTGTAGCAAATAGGAACAACCGATGAAACCCCTAACCCAACTAAGAAAAATCCTAATACAGCAGTAGATATTTGTGGTAGTAAAACAGCTAATATCATACCCGAAGTAATGATTATACCACTTAGCTGTAGAACGCGAATAGGACCAAATCGGCGTACAAAAATGTCGGATAAAAATCTGCCTAAAGCCATCATAGACATAAAAGCGATGTATCCGTAGTTGCTGATGTCGTTTGGAGTTTTTACAACGTCTCTAAAATATATAACGCTCCAGTCGAACATAGTACCTTCGCAACTCATACTTCCGAAAGCAACAACGCCTAACATCAAGATGAAAGGAGTTGGAGAAAACATACCGCGGGTTTTTCCATCATCAGAAGAAGAGTCGTCTTTTTTTGAGTCGGAATCCAATAATAACCACCAAAAAATTGCAATAGTAATGAGAGAATAACATATAGTTAGGTAGAAGTGTTGAGTTATACCTATGTTGAGTTTCATAAGTAGCATTGTCAGCCAACCACCACAAAAACATCCTAAACTCCAAGTTCCGTGAAATGTTCCCATAATAGCTTTTTCGCCGAGGTTTTGAACACTTACAGCCTGCGTATTTATAGCAATATTATTTACGTTTGCACAAATACCTAAACATACTAAACAAGCAAATAGCGACCATAATCCTTGTGCAGAATTTATAAGAAGAAGACTTAACGGATACATCAATGAACCAGCTAAAATACATTTTTTGCTGGTAAATTTAGAAACTAAGTATCCAGAAACAGGCATAGTAATTAGTTGTCCGAGAGGTAACCCAAACAGAATACTTCCTAAATCGGCTTCGGATAAGCCTAACATAGTTCTAACATCAGCAATGCGAGTGGTCCATGTAGAGAATATAATTCCCTGCATGAAAAAAAATGCGCATGTGGCAATTCTAAATCGCAATAGATTATGCATATGTTCAGTAATTATAACTTAAAATACTATTTTTGTAGCGAATATTCAAACAAAGACAAAAAAATAATTCAACTGAAAATTTTATTAAAATTTGCATATAGTAAAAAATATCAGAATTGTGTTTTTTAGGAATGGGTATATAGATTGAATAAAAGATAGTTGAGAAAATTTTTGTAAAAAAAGCTTTTATTTTTTTTAAAATTCTGAAATAATGAGGTTGATTTCTTTTTATTATAAGAAATCGCAAAATCTTATATTCAACTGTTATGAAAAAAAGAATTATTGCATTGAGCGCACTGTTTTGCGCTTATACTACATCTGTAATGGGCGCAGGGTTCCAGACATTGGAACAAGGTGCATCTAACATGGGCAATGCCAACGCAGGTGCCACTGTTAACGCAAATGCTGATGCCACTTCAGCATTTTGGAATCCATCTTCTGGATTCAATATTGGTTTAAAAAAGGGAGAAACAAAATTAGATACTGCACTATTTGGTGTTATATCTAAATTTGACTTCGTCGCAGAGTCGGTACAATCGCTCGATCCATCGGTTAATGGTAGAACAGGTAAAAGTGGAAATGCTGGTCGCGAAAGTGTAATACCAAATTTCTATTTGGTACATCAAATGGAAGAAAACTTGTTGTTTTCGCTTTCAGTATCAGCTCCATATGGTTTGGAAACAGACTATGGCGAAGCATGGGTTGGAAGAGAAATGGCGTTAAATTCGCGTTTGACAACCATTGATATCAATCCGAGTGTTTCTTATAAAGTAAACGATTGGCTCGCTATAAGTGGTGGTATATCGGTACAATGGTTACACGCAAAGCTTACACAAGCAGTACCCTATGTAGCAATACCTATGTATGGCCCTGGTGAATTTAAAGTATCGGGCGATAGTTGGGCAGTAGGTGGTAATATTGGTTTTACAATCAATTATGCAGAAGATGGTAGAATAGGTTTCCAGTGGAGAAGTGAAATCAGCCATAGAGTAAAAGGTAGCAATCACTTAAATGGTTTGGCAATAGCTCCAGTTGAAGCCGATCTAACTTTGCCACATTCGTTCTCGTTGGGTTGGTATCAGCGTTTGCGTGGCGACTTGAAAAAAGTAGCGTTGATGGCAGAATATTGCTATACAATGTGGTCGAGCTTTGAAGATCTCACAATTAAAAACACAGCAACAGGAGGTCTAGTTTCAACTCAAGATGAAGACTGGCGCAATACATCACGTGTAGCAGTTGGTATGCATTTCTATCCATTAGATAATGACGATTTAGTATTGCGTTTTGGTACAGCTTGGGACCAAACCCCAATTAAGAATGCTTATCATCGCTATGCAAGAATTCCATGTACCGATCGTATATGGTTCTCGACTGGTTTAGGTTATAAGTATGAAAATTGGAACTTCGATTTGGCATACACATTTATTTACTTTACCGACAAACCTGGAATGCACGATGGCAATGCCTACGGAACAACATTAAAGGGTTACTTTGAAGGTCGCGCACACGTCATTGGCGCTCAAGTTGGTTATAAATTCTAAGCCTTTAAAAAACGAGTATAGAACATACAAATAAATGATTTTTAATAAAATGCCGAAATTAAATCGGCATTTTTTTTATTTTTTCGCTTGACGCATTTAAAACTTTCAACACAATACCAAACTTTCAAAAATTAAAAATGGAAATAGATATGGCACAAAAAGTTTCATGCACACTTACAGTTCAAAACAAGATGGGAATACACGCTCGTCCTGCGGCAATGATTGTACGCATATCAAACAATTATTCGGGAACAAGTGTGTACGTTGAAAAAGACGGAGAGCAAGTTAATGGTAAAAGTATCATGAGCTTGATGATGCTCGCTGCTGGCAAAGGGTCTGAAATAAAATTTGTTGCTGAAGGTGATGATGCCGAAAATATGCTTAGAGAAATTACTGAACTCTTTGAGCGTAAGTTTGACGAAGAATAAAAAACAACCACACACAAAAAAATCCTCGATTTTTATCGAGGATTTTTTTGTGTCTATGAAAACATTTTATAAAAACCCATCCCTAAAAATAAGCCAGCTAAACTTATATAAACAATTCGTTTAAACCAAAGCTCTCTTAAAAATTTTTCGTATCCGTAATCTTTTGTATTCCTAAAATCCGAATATAAGTCGTCTAAAGGTGTAAAAAAATATTTAAGACATTTCGCTAGAAAAAATCCCCCTAATAATATAAAAATAGCTAACAATATAAATAAAATCTTGCATAACTTAGTACATATTTCACATTTGCCCTTAAAAATCAAGACCTAATAAATAAAAAAATAAAGACACCGTATAGTTTTAACTATACGGTGCAACACACATGAGAAATTACTACAATACTTTCGTATTATAACGCACTTAGTTTTCTCAAAAAATTGAGCAATGTCAAGCAAAAATTGAGAAAACTCTTAAAATTTATATTTATTCTAAAAAAAAAAAGAGAGTAGTCTACTCTCTTTTTAAGGAAAAATAAATTTTAATTTATTATCGAACAGTTAAAGGAATAGCAACTTCCTTAAAACCGAAACCGTTTACATAAATAAAACCATTGCCTCTAGCACCAGCTTTAATTGGAACAGTAACGCTCTTTTTACCAGCAGGAACTACAACATCGTCCATTATCAACGAACTAGGAATGTTTGTTTTAATATCGATAACATAACCTTGTTCTGGAGCTCTGAAACCGATGTAGAAAGTTAATTCAGCAGTATCGCCACTGCGTAAGTTCAATTCATTAGGCGATACAGCTAAAACAGCGTCATCAATTCTAAAATCGCCAATTTTTATTTTACCATCAGCCGAAGCTAACTCAACTTGATACGATTTTCTCGATTCCAAAGCTGGAATTGTGAAATTCAAAGTTGTATCAGAAATAAAATCAGTTTTAGCTTCTACACCACCAACAAGAATTTTGTCGTCTTCAGTGAAACCTTTACCGAGCAAAGTAATCTTAGAACCGACATTGCCACGTGTTGTTTCCATACTTACAACAAACTTAGATTGAGTTTTGAACTCATAAACTTCTGTGCTTTTCAACTGACAATGCGCTGGGCGACCACTAGCAATCTTATTGATGTCGTATTCAAATTGGAAGTAATATTTAGCACTGTTTCTACCACGAGGCAAAACGTAATCGTATGTATAATTACCATCACCAATGTGCTTCATAGGATGCACAGCACCATCGATTACGATAAGTGGTTTAAAAGAGTCATACGAAACAGAACCATCGTTGAGGTCTACCTTCATCGAAAGAGTGTATGTACGCGAAGGATTTTCTGGCATAGATTCAGGTGTTGTATTCTGAACACTTGAGCAACCTCCAAAAATGAAGGCTGAAAAAGCCACAACTAAAGATAATATTTTTTTTGCTTTGTTCATAATGATATATTTAATAATTGCCAGCGTTTTATTAGTTTTACATTTATATTGCAAGCAAAAAGATTTGCTCGGAATTTTTATATAAAAAAAATACGTTGCAATAGAATTACTTTTTTTACAAATTATTATAAAAAAATGGCAAATATTTTTGAAAAATTTGGAGTATATTTACACGTTCCATTCTGTGCAAAACCATGTGGATATTGTAGGTTTTACAAAAAAGTACCAAACCACTCCGACATTCAATATTATATAGATACTCTTCGCAACGAAGTAGAATTTTTCAAAAACCAAAATACCAACGTAAAGCCAGTAAACACGATGTTTTGGGGAGGAGGAACGCCATCTATCTTAACACCAAAACAAATTGAAGAAATAGCAACAATCTTTACAGATATGTTGCCAACAGAAGAGTGGACTGTCGAAGTTTCACCATCAACAATAACGCAAGAAAAGCTCGCTACATTCAAGAGTGTTGGCGTTACACGAATATCGCTCGGGGTACAAAGTTTTTCCGATTCCACCTTACAACACTTAGGTAGAGCGCACTCACTTGAAAAAACTCTAAAAGCTATCGATTTAATTGGCGAAAGTAATTTTCAACATTTTTCTTTAGATTTAATCTTCGGAGCATCTGGTCAAACGGAAGACGATTTTCGCAAAGACCTTGAATGTGCAGTTGCAACACCTGTCGATCACATAAGTGCATATTGCTTAGAATTTGAAAGTGGAACATCGGCTTGTGCTGGCTTGAAAACAGATGCCGATCTCGAGAAAAATTCTCTTGATGCCGATTTATTCTTAACCACAATGGATACCCTATCCGAATTTGGTTTTACGCAATACGAGATATCAAATTACGCACGTACACAACAAGCACAGTGCCTACATAATCTTTCTACATGGCATATGGCAGAATGGATTGGCTTTGGACCATCGGGAGCATCGCAATTTAACGGACGTAGATTTCGCAATGCACCTATGTTAAAAACTTGGGCAAATGGAATTCAAAATAAATCACCAAACTTAGAAGATATTGTTCTTTTAGATGACGAGGAAATGTTCTCGAGTGCCTTAATTTTTGGATTGCGTATGAACCAAGGCATCAATTTCAACCAACTATGCCAACGTTTTCCCAATGCCGATGCACTACAATACATTCAGCCATTAAAAAATTTGGAGCAAGAAAACCTGTTAACTATAACAAATAATCAAATAGCCCTCACAAAATTAGGACGCTTATATGCCGACAGTATTGCAGTTGAGCTTCTGCCCTAATTATGATACTATCGACGCATCAAAATCTTTCCACACAGGCTCGATACCCATTTTCTGCAAAGCTTCGGCAAATTCTTTAGGAGTTCTGCCATCATCAATATGAAACTGCTCTCCACTCGAGTCTCTGTTTGCATAACCACCAGGTTGAGTACTGCTGAAGGCACTCATTTGCGTTACACCAATACGCATCATACCATCGCGCATTTTTCTGCTTTCGCGTGTCGATACAACTATCGCTAAACGACTCAAGAAAATTCTCAAAGCACAAGTAATTTGAACAAGCTGTCTATCAGTTGGAATATTTTCGGGTTTTGGAACATAACCACTTGTTGCCGGACGTATGCGAGGTAAACTTATTGAAATCTGGCTTCGCCAAGCATTTTTGAACAAAAACTGCGCATGTAAAGCTACTGCTAAAACTTCAAAATACCAGTTGTTTACCCCCAACAATGGCCCTAAACCAATCTTACGCATACCTGCCCTAGCAGCACGCTCTGGGGTTTCTAATCGCCACTGATAAACCGACTTGGGTCCCGATGGATGAAGGATTGGATACACCTGTTCATCGTAAGTTTCTTGAAATACAGTAAGCCCTTCGCAACCACAATCAACATATCGCTTGTAGTCTTCTTCTTTTGAGGGGGCAATTTCAATAGAAACCGAAGATATTTTCTTTAAGGCAATCTTGATAGCTTCTTCAATATACCCCGACGAAACTAACTTTGGATGTTCGCCAGCAACAAGTAAAATATTTCTGAAACCTAAATCGTATATTGCTTGAACTTCAGCTTCAACCTCTTCTAACGACAACGTTCTGCGCTCTATACTATGTCTGCGTGCAAATCCACAATAAACACAATTATTTACGCATTCGTTGCCCACATATAGAGGTGCGAATAAACGCATTGTCTTGCCAAAATATTTTTCGGTTATCGATGCCGACAACACAGCCATATCTTCTAAATATGGAGTAGCGGCAGGCGAAAGCAACACAGCAAATTCTTCTATATTATCGGCTTTACCCTTTGCCAAAATATTTTCTACATCTTTTGAAGTTGCATTTAAAAGCGATTTTGCCAAACCATGCAAATCGTGCGAACGCAAATGCTCTAAAAACGTTTGTTTCATTTTATCAATCTAAAAATGCAGTAAGTGGACTAGTTGGACTAGCTTTAAATGAACGCTGACTACGAGCATTTAAATATGCAATTCTGCCAGCATCAACAGCCATAGAAAAAGCCTTAGCCATAGCAACGGTATCTTTAGCAATAGCAACAGCAGTGTTAATCATAACTGCGTCAGCACCAATTTCCATAGCTTCAGAAGCATGCGAAGGCAAACCAAGCCCTGCATCTACTACAACAGGAACATTACTTTGTTCTACAATTATCTCAATCTGAGCTCTAGTTTCAACGCCTCTGTTAGTTCCAATAGGTGCCCCCAACGGCATTACAGCAACTGCACCAGCTTCTTGTAAACGCAATGCCAAAACAGGATCTGCATTTATGTATGGCATTACATTGAAACCTTCCGATGCCAATATCTCGGTGGCACGCAAAGTTTCTATTGGGTCTGGCAAAAGATAATTTGGATCTGGATGAATTTCCAACTTAACAAAATCTCCAAAGCCTGCAACACGCCCTAATCGAGCAATTCGTACTGCTTCTTCAGCCGATGATGCCCCCGATGTATTTGGTAAAATCATATATTTATCTCTGTCGAGGAAGTCTGAAATATCTTCCATTGTAGCTCCGTCAGATAAGTCGACACGTTTAAGAGCCACAGTTACGATAGATGTACCACTTTCGGCAAGAGTTTGCTTCATTTGTTCAAGACTTGCAAACTTACCCGTTCCCAAAATCAAGCGTGATGTGAATTCGCGCCCTGCAATAATAAATTTATCGGTTTCCATAATAAAAAAATGTTGCTATAAAAGTTTAACCTTTTTTAAAAAATTGCCAATAAATTTTTCAAAAAATAAGCAATTTGATTAGATATTTTTACATAAAAGTAAAAAATATTGAATAACCTTCAATATTGACGTGTCTATAAAAATAAACAAAATAACTTTAAAGAAAAACAATTCATTAAAATTTTATGCAAAATACAAGTTTCTTACAAAAAGTAGTGCCACCAAACTGGCAAGAAATGACAGCCGACAAAGCTCAAGCCGACATTCGTTCAGCTTTAGTTGAAGCACGCAACAATTTAGACAATATTAAAAATATACCCAATGAAAATCTAAATTTCAACAATACAATTCGCGCGCTTGATCGTGCATGTGTAAATTTAGACAGAGCTTGGACATACCTAAATCACCTCGAAAGCGTGATGACATCGCCCGAACTTCGCCAAGCATTGAACGATTTAATGCCAGAAGTTAGCGATTTCTTCAGTTCAATATTGCTCGACGATTCCCTATACGCAAAAGTATCGGCTTACGCTGAAACTCAAGAAGCGCAAAATTTACAAGGCGAAGAAAAAATCCTCTTAGCAGAAACGCTCAAAGATTTTCAAGAAGAAGGTGCATTGTTATCGCCTGAACAGAAAAAACGTCTTCGTGAAATAAACACAGCTTTATCGCTTAAAGGACAAAAATTTTCAGAAAACGAGCTCGATTCTACCAAAGAATACATCTTGCATATAACTGATGAAAACGACCTTGCAGGTCTGCCACAAAATGCAATCGATATAGCTTCAAAAACTGCTAACGAACGTGGATTACAAGGTTGGATTTTCACGCTCGACCGTCCATCGTATGCACCATTTATGAGCTATGCCCAAAACGATGAACTTCGCAAACAAATGTGGGAAGCATCATCTAAAATTGCAACATCTGGAAAATTCGACAATTGCCCAATCATAAAGGAAATTCTCGAATTGCGTGATGAAAAAGCAAAATTATTGTCGTTCAAAAATTACTCAGATTACGTCTTATCGAGACGTATGGCAAAAAATGGCGATAATGCTAACGATTTTATAGAACGTCTATATTCACGCTTTGTAGATACTTTCAAAAAAGAATGGCAAGAGCTTGAAGACTTTGCCAAAACACTTGGATGTAATTCAATAACACCTTGGCAATCTACATATTATAGCGAAAAACTTCGCAAACAAAAATACGATTTCGATCCAGAACAATTGCGTGATTACTTACCGTTTGACAACGTAATAAACGGAATGTTTGAAATTGCAAACAAACTCTTTGGTTTAAAAATAGAAAAATGTTCCAACAACGCTAATGCATGGCACGAAAGTGTAGAACTTTTTAACATCTATAAACAAGGCAAACTAATTGGTAAATTTTATACAGATTTTATTCCACGCAAACAAAAACGTTCTGGAGCATGGATGAATTTACTTTCGCCTGCAGTAGACGGAACAGTAGCCTTAGGTGTAATAGCAGGCAATTTAACAGAACCATCGGGCAACAAGCCTGCATTGTTGTCGCATGACGATGCCTCAACTTTATTCCACGAATTTGGTCATTTAATTCACTTTATGCTGATGGATGCAAACGAATTGTCTTTGCGAAACGTAGCATGGGACTTTGTCGAATTGCCATCGCAAATTATGGAAAATTGGTGCTTAGATAAACAATGTTTAGACATTTTTGCAAAGCATTGGCAAACAGGTGAAAAAATCCCAGAAGATATTTTTGCAAAATTTAAGCGTTCGCAGAAGTTTGCTGGAGCAACTGCTTGTATGCGACAGTTGTCGTTTGCTAAAATCGACTTGTTAATGCACACACAAACTCAAAAATTCATTGATGCGCCAGATATTGAAGAGCTTGCACAAGCCTCTATTGCTGACTACCGACACAATTACAATATGACAGTACCTACAATTTTGCCACGTTTTACACACTTATTTGGTGGTGGTTACGCTTCGGCATACTACTCGTATAAGTGGGCAGAAGTACTTGATGCCGACGCCTTTACTCGTTTCCAAAAAGAAGGTTTACTGAATGCTAAAACTGGGGCAGACTTTGTTGATAAAATATTGCGTGTTGGCAAAACTGTTCCACCAGAACAAGCATTTGAAAACTTTATGGGCAGACCTCCAAGTATAGAACCACTCGTTGAACGCTCTATTTAAAGAGCGTTTAAAGCGAGTGAATTATAGACAACAAATACGGCACCAACTGTTTTTTACGACTTACAATCTTTGGCAATTCAAAGACATCTCTGTCGGCGTCTTTAACGTATCCGATATGTTCTATAATATCTTGCGAGCCTGCAATCATCAAAAGAGAATCTTGCGTAAGAACATTAGTTATAAACAAGGCAGAAAACGCAAGTTTATGTTCTTTGCGATAAGCTTCCAACGATGCTCGCAATGCCGAAATATTTTTGTTGAACGATGAAAAATCGAGTTCTTCTATTTGCGATATTGAAAAATCTATACCATCTTCCGAGTAATGCTTGCAGTCGGTTGTAATGACGTTTTCAGCAGGCGTAGAAGCAATTATTGATGTAGAACCAAATATGTAATCAGAAAGCTCATCGGCTGAAACACCTGCTATTTTTTGCAAGCGTGAAATTTCTTCAAAATCATCTGGAGTTGATGTCGGACCTTTCAAATTCAAAGTGTCGCAAATAATACCACTGAGCAAAAGCCCTGCTGTATTTTTGTCGGGTTCAATGCCTGCACGAGCGTAAAATTGGCTGACTATCGTACATGTTGAACCTACGGGCTTATTTACAAATAAAATTGGATTCAACGTACTTACTGCACCTATTCTGTGGTGGTCTATAATCTCAATTATATCAGCTTCATTAGCACCTAAAACAGCTTGCGAAAGTTCATTGTGGTCAACCAAAATCAACTTCGGCTTGTGAATATCGAGCAAATCGACGCTTGAAAATACACCTTGTAAAACTCCTTCGGGCGAACACACAAATATTATTTTGTTTAGCTCTTTTGTGCGAGTTGATATTTTTGATAGAAGCTTATCGGGAGGAATAGACGCAACATCTTTACGCATGAGTTTTTGAGCACTTGTTGCCATCCTTACCAATAACGATGTTGTTGCTGAATCGTAATTACAAGAAATTATACTTACTTGCTTAGCCTTTGCCATTTCAAGAACCGACTCATCAATATCGTATCCACCAGTAATAATCAAACCACGAACACCCATTTGAATTGCTTTTATTTGAATATCGAAACGGTCTCCAACAACAATCAAATTTTGTTCTGGGCGTGAATCTTCGGTTTCTATAAACTTTCCAAAAGTGGAAACTTCCATTGCCCCAATACGCACGTACATATCTTCGATTTCATCGGGACGAAAAACTAAATGAGCCGTTGCATTTATAGTTTTTATTACATCGTTCAGAGAAGCCTTTAAATGACGAAAACTCTTAACATTATCAGTTGTTTTGGGCATAAAGAACTCGCCCATATCGAAAACCGACACCTCGCCACAAAGCTTGCCGTCATTATCTACAAGAGGAATTGCACGCAAGTCGTGTTTATCAATAGCATCCATAACCTCAAAACACGAAGCATTTACTGGCAAACTGGTAAAGCGTGTTTTCATTATATCCTTAGCACGCATACGCATATCACCTACGAATTTTGGCAACGGAGTATTGAAACGAGCAAGCACTTTATCAATACGTAAATTAGAATTGCCACATCGTCCAGCAATGCAATTATCTATACCTATTGCCTTTTTAAAGTTTGCATAAGAAATTGCCGAACATATTGAATCTACGTCGGGATTTTTATGACCTAAAATGTAAGTTTTATCCATTGTGTATTATTAAATTCAAGATATAAAAAAATTCAACAAAAATCAATAAAACACCAAAGGCATAAATTCTCTTACAATTTTATATTCGCCTTTTGTAATGATTCTGAAAATATAACTAAATTGTTATCCACAAAAATTTGAAGACCCTTTTTGCCATACTTTAATCCTGTTTTATCAAATATAATGTCAACTTTTTTATCGGCAATTTTTATATTTTTTAGAGAGAACCATTGCCAATCATCTGGAACTAATGGCTTGAACTCGAAACCATTCATTGTCGGACGCACTCCAATCAATCCAGAAATTATATGATTACAAAACTGTGAGTGGTTGTAATCCTTGCCTCGTTCTTTTATGTAATTTTTACTTTTGAAATCTATCATACGTTTGCGAGCAACCCAAACTCCTGAATATGGATCTTGATTTTCATCAATCCACATAACTTTTTTGCCATTTTCTAAAGTATGAACGTGTGAACGCGCGTATGTTTTAAGAACATCGTAATAGACATCTTTATTTGCCCAACTGCATTCGGGATAATTATTTATAAAATTTGCCAATGCTTCTAATGTAATAGATGTAGCAAATGGCCACACAGGACCGTCCCAACGACAATTTCCCCTACTAAGTCTGGCGTACAATATCTGGAAATTTGGGTGTCGCTGTTCTGCTGTAGTTAAGCCCCACTTTGCAGAAAACCCTTTAGTATCGGTAAGTTGTTTCCATGCATCGGAATATTCTGTTGGTGGAATATTGAAAAGCCATGGCGTATAACCATGCAACTCGCGAACATCCGAAAACTTTTGCAATTCAAATGGAATTACTTTGTAGAAACGTGCAGAATTATCCCAAAGTTTTGTATTTATAGCTTCTTTTATCTGCGAGGCACGTTTTTGAAAAAACTTAGCATCTGCTTCGTTATTTAAGAGTTTTGCAATCTCTGCCAAAGCTACGCAATTACCATACATATACGAATTTATTGTAGCTCTGTATCCCTTAGCATTCCATTCATTTTTTGCGTATCTGCCCGATATTGAAAGCTCCATACCATCGCGGCTATCGATTTGCCAAAATAAATTTTTATCGGCATGAAATTTCTCTTTTTCCCATGCAAAAAAATCCTCCTTTAACGCCGGATAAATTTTTTTCAGTAATTCGATATTGCGTGAAACCTTATAGTATTCTAAATTTGCATGAGCTTGCCAAAAACTATATTTGCGTGCATTTTCAGGATTAGCCACCCAATAGCGAGAGTAGTCGGCAATAAAAGTTTTGTCATCGAGCCATCTGCCTTCGACAAAATGATGCCATGCCGGACATACTATTGCGTTGTGCTTGCCAGACCATGGTACTTTTGGTAAAAACTCTGTAATTACAAAACCGTCAGGAGTCTTTTTTATGTGCTTGCGAAATGTCCACCAGCGAAAGTAGTAAGTTTTTTCTATATCTTTATCTGGACACTCAAAAAGCGAAATATTTTTACGCAAAAACTCTTCAGCTTTTGAATTTGGAATGTGTTGAACATATAATTCATTATCATCTTTGTTGAATTGTTCAACATAGTTATTCAATATATCAGCACTCGCCGAAGCCCCGACGATGATTAACGACACCCAATAAAAAAATCTTTCCATAGTTCAAGACTACCTAAATATAATAAATAATCAACAATAAAAAATTTTAAAAAAACTTGAAAAATATATACATAGTGGACGACAAACACAAAAAAACAGACAACATTTTGAGATGTTGTCTGTTCAAAATTTTATTTTTGTAATTTTACTTTACCATATCGCTTTACCGCTTCCACATCTGAAATATCTTCAGTTGAAATACAAGCTTTTACCACACCATTCAAACGAAGTTTTTTGTTATAGCTCTAGTGTCAATACCACTTATTGCTGGTATATTTTATTTTTTACCAAAAAATCATTGAGACTCATTTTGCAACGCCAATTACTAGGGACATCACATTATTTTGTAAAATCTACGTTTGCTTTTTGTAATGATTCTGAAAATACAACTAATTTGTTATCCACAAAAATTTGAAGACCCTTTTTGCCATATTTTAATCCTGTTTTATCAAATATAATGTCAACTTTTTTATCGGCAATTTTTATATTTTTTAGAGAGAACCATTGCCAATCATCTGGAACTAATGGCTTAAACTCGAAACCCTGCATTGTTGGACGCACGCCAATGAGCCCAGAAATTACATGATTACAAAATTGCGAGTGATTGTAATCTTTACCACGCTCTTTAATGAAATATTTAGAATGTTTATTCTTTGAATTTACAGAACTGATCATACGTTTGCGTGCAATCCACTCGCCAGTAAATGGGTCTTGATTTTCGTCAATCCACATAATTTTCTTACCATTTTCCAAAGTACGAATGTGCGAGCGTGCGTAAGTTTTAAGTGTATTGTAGTAAACATTCTTATCTGCCCAACTGCATTCAGGATAATTATTTATAAAATTCGCAAGGGCTTCTAATGTAATAGATGTCGCAAATGGCCAAACGGGACCATCCCAAAGACATTCGTGTCCAGTATATGATACTTGAAAATTTGGGTGGCGTTGCTCTGCAGTGGTTAAGCCCCACTTTGCAGAAAACCCTTTAGTATCGGTAAGTTGTTTCCATGCATCAGAATATTCTACTGGTGGAATATTGAAAAGCCACGGCGTATAACCGTGCAACTCGCGAACATCAGATAATTTCAAAGTCTCAAAAGGAATCACTTTATAAAAGCGAGCAGAATTATCCCAAAGCTTTGTGTTGATTGCATTTTTTATTTGCAACGCTCTATTTTCAAAGAACTTAGCATCATTGGCATTTTCCAAAAGCTTTGCAATTTCAGAAAGCGCTATGCAATTTCCATACATGTACGAATTTATAGTAGCTCTATATCCCAAAGCATTCGATCTGGTTTTTGAATGTCGCCCAGATATTGAAAATTCCATGCCATCGTGGTTATCGCTTTGCCAAAATAAACCTTTATCAGCATGAAATTTCTCCTTCTCCCATGCAAAAAAATCCTCCTTTAACGCCGGATAAATTTCTTTCAACAATGCGATGTTGCGTGATACCTTGTAGTATTCTAAATTTGCATGAGCTTGCCAAAAACTATATTTGCGTGCATTTTCAGGATTAGCCACCCAATAGCGAGAGTAGTCGGCAATAAAAGTTTTGTCGGCAAGCCATCTACCTTCAACAAAATGATGCCATGCCGGACACGCTATTGCATTGTGTTTACCCGCCCACCTTACGTCTGGCAAAAATTCTGTAATAACAAAACCATCAGGAGTCTTTTTTATGTGCTTGCGAAATGTCCACCAACGAAAGTAGTAAGTTTTTTCTATGTCTTTATCGGGACACTCAAAAAGTGGAATATTTTTACGCAAAAACTCTTCGGAATTTACATTCGGAATATGTTGAACATATAGTTCGTTATCGTCTTTATTAAATTGATTAACATAGTCATTTAATGTGTCTGCATTAGCCGAAAAATACGCTGAAATTGTAAATACAAATGTGTAAAATATCTTATTCATTTTAATACGCCTCCTGCTCGAAAATAAAATATAAAATATATTAAATTGTCAACAAGAGAATTTCCTTTAAAAAAATAAAAAAAAAGCTTGACAATTGCATATAGGGGGGGGGTACAACAATATGGTAAATAATAATAAAACTTTATCTACTTAAAATTTATGAAAAAAATATCCTTACTAACAACCCTCATAGTTGCAAGCGCAAGCATTGCTTTTGCAGAAGATATGATATCTTCTGCAGCCCCACTCACATCTGCAGGTAATACAGATGGAACAAACACAGGCGTTTTAGAAGCTGGTGGTCAGTATACAGTAGGCTCCGATGGTGTTATAATCACACACAACCGTACATCAGCACGCCACATAGATAAAATGACACTAAATGTAGGTGCATACAAAGGCACACAATTGGTTTCTGACGCTGTTGTATCGGGTAGTGGAAATTACTTTGGTTTAAATGGTGTAAAATTTATCGGTTCAACAAATGAGGCCGACATCACAATTCAAGCAACCGAAAGAGCAACATCTGTTGGTTTAATGGTAAATGGTTTTACCGTAGATAATGTAACACTTGATATTCAGTTGTCGGGTAAATCTCATTACACTCATGGTTCAACAAAGTGGATTGTAAAAAATAATGGTATATTAAAATTTGAAGGTGCTAATACAGCAACAACAAACAAGGTTTCTTTAGATATTGAAAGTGGTTCTGTTGCAGAATTAAAGTTTGATGGTTCGGGAGTAAACCACCTTGCTAGCTCTACTATTGCTGGTCAGTTGGTATTCAAACGTGCAGGTTCATTGAATGTTTATGGCACAAACTATATTACAGGTCAAACAGCATCAAAAGCTACTTTATTTGGTGGTCGTTGGGACTTAGTTGGCAACGGAGTAAGTATGACCATTGAGGATTCAGAAGAAAATTCTGTTTTATTTCGTTATGGAAATGAAGCCGATAAAAAACTCATTATGAGAAATTCGACACTTACATTGAATTCGTCGAATGCAATTGGCATAAGGAAAGACGACGGCACAATTATGGGTCAAGAAAACATCTCGTTAGAAATTGGTCAGTACGAAGGTACCCCATCTACAGCAGAACTCATTTTAGGCGCCGATAATTCATTAGGCAATATACATATTGATTCTAACGCAAACTCTAAGCTTTATATTACATTAAATGGTAATCGCTTAGACCTTAATGGCTTGAGTACAGCATTAATTGGTACAATTTACATCAGCGATTTTGAAGAAGAATTGATTTGTTTTCAAAATATTGATGAAAAGTTCTTAGACCCTAACTATGAAATTTCCTGTATAAAAAGTGGTAATGCCGATAGCAACACAGCATTGTATTGGGACTCAGCTACTGGTTATATAACTGCAAATATACCAGCAGTTCCAGAGCCAGCTACATTTGCAGTTATATTTGGTGCATTGGCATTGAGTTTTGTTGCATATCGCAAGCGCAAATAAGTTAGTAGAAGCTTGACAGTTCATTTCAATTTAATAATCTGAAAATAAAGAATGGTATTGTACTTCAATACCATTTTTTTGATTAAAAATTTCAACGACAAAATATCTATATAAAAGGAATATACATTATGAAAAAATTATTATTGGCAGTCGTTTTGAGTGCAATGACATCAGTGTCGTTCGCACTTGAAACAGTAACACTACGCTTCTACATAAAAAAGACCAAAGAGGTAATAGAAAAAGTTGTTCCACTAACGCCTCAACCAGATGGTGGGTTGCGTGTAAAAATTCCTGTAAAAGATATTAAGCCAAATTACCGACTTATAGACATTGTTGCAGATTGTGCATTTGCTCAGAAAGGCGACAAGGGTTTCTTTGTAATGGGTGATAGTTCGTATGGCGAGTTTATCTACGATAATGGCGAATATTCGCCACATCATTGCCATATGCCTATATTTGGTATGAAAAGCCCTAACGGCACATTTGTTGGCATTGCAAAAGGTCTTCGTCATGAACAAATACAAGTTGTGCGTGCCGATAACGGAGTTTACTCGATATTCTTCCGTTATAGATTCGATACTACACAATTCTTGGCATACGAAGATATAGTTGTAGACTTCTATAAACTGCCCGATGATGCCGGATATAGCGAAATGGCAAAAGTGTATCGTGATTATCAGCTAAAGCGTGGCGAAGTTAAGCTTTTGCGTGAGCGTGTAAAAAATAATCCAGCACTTGAGTATACAGCAAAATCAATTTATGTACGACTTCGCCATTGTGGTAAGAATGTAAATCCGAACAATGCAAAACATCACTTGCAAACACCTGAAACCGAACCAAAACTTGGCGTGCGTTTTACATTCGATGATATGGTAGATATTATGAAACGTATGAAGGGCTTGGGAATGAACGATGTTGAAGTATGCTCGGTTGGGTGGTCGACACGTGGTCAAGACGGACGTTATCCACAATATTTCCCAGTTGAACCAGCTATTGGTGGCGAACAAAAGTTCCGCGAAGCAATTCAAATAGGTAAAGATATGGGCTACCAGATAAACTGCCATATCAATCAAATGGCAATGTTCTACGTTTCTGATCGTTGGGACGCTAACGAAGTTGCAAAAAAATATAATGGCTCGTTTGTCAGCGATTCGTTCCAACCATCAGGCAGAGCATTCCGTGTATGTTGGAAACGCCTCTACGAACTTTGGGTTAAAGACGACTTTGTAAGAATGAAAAATTTAGGCTTGAATGGTATTATGCATGTCGATGTGACATCGGCAGTACCATCGTATGAATGCCACGACCCTCGCCATAAGCTCAATAAAAAGCAAATGGCAAGATATATGAATAAAGTAAACGCATACGCACGCAAAGTCTTTGGTGGATTTGCATCGGAAGGTGGTATGGACCACGTTATAAAACACTTAGACTTCAGTTTGTATTTGTGGTCGTATCCAGTGTGGGAAGATAACAAAGAACGCCTTGCAACAAAATATGTACCTTTCTGGCAGTTAGTGTATCATGGTATTGTTATTAGCAATCCATATTACACAACAATCGATGCCCCATATAAAAAAGAATACGTTGGTTCAAATCAACGCAAAGCGTACGATTATCTTGAAAATCCTACAAATCGTTGGTTGAAAGTAGTTGAGTATAACGGACGCCCAACATTCTACTACTTAAATTATAAAAATCTCGAACCTATGAAGCGTGCGTACGACGATTACCAAAAAATACGCCACTTGCAAATGGAACTAATGGTACATCATAGCGAGATTTCTAAAAACGTGTTCCTCACACGCTACGAGTTTGGCGATGAAGTGGTAGTAAATTATACAGATAAGCCTTTCACCTACAAGGGACAAGAAGTATCGGCAAAAGGCTTTAAACTATTCAAAAAAGCTAACTAAAATCTTATTTATATCACAAAAAAGACATACCTAAAAGTATGTCTTTTTTTATTATCTATTACCCGAAAAGCCACTGCACTTCAATATAAAGGTGTCCATTCTCGAAAAAGTGGCGTAAAAATAGTATTGGACAATTTCTATTATAGGGTAATTTTTTCAATATCATCTTTAAATTTCATATTAATGCTACAAAAAAAAGAACAGTGTTAGCTGTTCTTTTTTTTGCAAGGGTTGATATTATTTTTTAAACAACTTGTAATTCTTTGCCAAAACAGTCTGCCCTTTATATGTGTATGGCTTATCGGTATAATTTACTACCACTTCATCGCCATACTCATAACGTGTTAAGAAAACACCTTTTGAAATTTCAGAATGATATTCCATCAACTGCATCTGTAAATAACGCAATTTCTGATATTCATCGTATGCGCGCTTCATAGGTTCAAGATTTTTATATGTGAGATAATAGAACGTTGGGCGTCCGTTATACTCAACTACTTTCAACCAACGATTTGTAGGATTTTCAAGATAATCGTATGCCTTAGGTTGTCCAGAACGTGCATATTCTTTTACATAAGTTGGGTCAATAGTGCAATAGTACGGATTACTTATTACAATACCATGATACACCAAATGCCAGAATGGTACATAGCTTGTTGCCAAACGCTTTGAATGTCCGTACCATGCAGGATATGCCCACAAGTACAAACCAAAGTCTAAGTGCTTAATAACGTGGTCGGTACAACCTTCCGATGCAAAGCCTCCAAAAATTTCTTGAGCATACGCATTAACCTTATTCATATAATCAGCCATCTGCTGTTTGTTAATTCTATGCATTGGGTCATGACATTCGTACGAATCAATCATCGAAGTTACATCAACATGCATAATACCATTTAAGCCCAAATTCTTCATTCTTGGGAAATCATCTTTTACCCAACGTTCGTACAAAGGCTTCCAGCATGGACGGAATGCCATACCACCACCTTGAAAATAATCTAAAAACAAAGCGCCATCAAATTTTTTGGCAACTGCGTTAGCGTCCCAACGATCAGAAACATAGAACATTGCCATTTGATTTATATGACAGTTTACATGAAAACCTAAATCTTTCCCAAATTTAATGGCTTCGCGGAATTTTTCCTCACCACCAATAGCTGGTTCAACTGGAAAATACTGTGGATGACGACCATCATGACCTCTGATTGTCCAACCTACCGAACACACTTCAACATCGTTCATACCCAAGTCTTTTATACGCTTCATGATATCTTTCATATCATCGAAAGTAAACCAAACCGAAAGTGGAGCTTCGCGTTCAACCGACTGTGCGTGATGCTCTGGATTACTATATTGAGAATTTTTTGCACAATGCTTTACACGAACATAAATCGACTTTGCTGTATACTCAAGTGCTGGATTGTTTTTTACACGCTCACGCAAAAGCTTAACTTCGCCACGCTTTAGTTGATAATCGCGATACACTTTTGCCATTTCGCTATATCCAGCATCATCGGGCAGTTTATAGAAGTCTACAACTATATCTTCGTATGGGTCGAAAAACGTTCTATCAAATCTATAACGAAAGAATGTTGAGTATTTACCATTGTTTGCCTGAACAACTTGTATTTGTTCATGACGCAAACCTTTTACAATACCAACAAATGTGCCGTTTGGGCTTTTCATACCAAATATAGGCATATGGCAATGATGTGGCGAATATTCGCCATTATCGTAGATAAACTCGCCATACGAACTATCACCCATTACAAAGAACCCCTTATCGCCTTTTTTCGCATACGCACAATCTGCCACTACATCTATTAAGCGATAATTTGCCTTTATATCTTTTACGGGTATCTTTACACGCATTGCGCCGTCTGGTTGTTTTTGCAAATTTACTTTATTTTCAATTACACCACCACCCTTTTTAGTAATTCTTATAGTTGCTGTTTCGAGCGAAAACGCAACCGACGCAATTATTGTTGCAAATATTATTGTTATTATTTTTTTCATACTTTTTTCTATATATCATTAAAGTTATAGAAGTTGCACCAAACAACCCCACATCACCAAAAAAATCCTACAAATTGAGCATATTTAGTCAAGTGCAATTTGGGAAAACCTTGTTTATTTTTGAATAATACTCAAAACTCAAACACAAAAAAAACAGACAACACCAAAACGATGTTGTCTGTCTAAAATTTTACACTGTAATACTACTTTACCATATCGTAGAATTTGTCGAAAATATACTCTTGACCTGTTGCCCCAGGAGCTGATTCTGGATGATACTGAACCGAGAACACTGGCAAACTTTTATGCTTTATACCAGCTACTGCATCATCGTTTAAATTTACTTCTGTAACAACTAAATCTGTACCTTCTATTGACTTTGCATCGACCGAGAATAGATTATTTTGCGAAGTAATTGAAGTTTTACCACTTTCAAGATTCTTCACAGGATAATTACCACCATGATGACCAAACTTAAGTTTCAAAGTTTTTGCCCCTAAAGCTATTGCCAAAACTTGATGCCCCAAACCAACTGCAAATGTTGGCAATTTTTCAACGAGTTTTGCTACTGTTTTATGTGCATAATCCAATGCCGACGCATCACCTGCTCCACTCGAAAGGAACAAGCACTGCGCCCCTGATGCCAAAACATCTTCAGCACTTGCATTTGCTGGGAACACAGTTGCATCGAAACCACTATAAGCCAAGCTTTTCAACTGCGACTTTGGCGCACCAAAATCGATTACTGCGCACTTTTTAAGTGGAGTTTTGCGAGGTTTATTATTGATATGAACGCCACCAATAGCAAAAGGGGTTAAATCTACGCCACTATTTTCAAAGCTATAAGCTTCTTTACAAGTTACATCTTTAACGCTATCGACACCTTCTATGCCTTGCCATTGCTTTGCACGAGCAACTGCTTCTTCATCAGAAATATCTTCAGTTGAAAGACAAGCTTTCATTGTTCCGTTCAAACGGAGCTTCTTAGCTATTGCACGAGTATCAATGCCACTAATTGCTGGTACATTATTCTTTACGAGATAATCGTTCAGACTCATTTTGCAACGCCAATTACTTGGAACTTCGCATTCCTGAGCAACTACTAAGCCCGAAGCTTTTATGCCATCACTTTCGCCGTCTTCTTCATTGATTCCATAACAACCAATTTCAACGAATGTCATGACCAATATGTTTTTATAATTCGATGGTTCTGTAAGAGCCTCTTCGTAGCCCATCATCAAGGTATTAAAAACTACTTCGCCAAGAGCCGTAGCTGTTGCACCAAAACCCTTGCCTCTGTAAACACTACCATCTTCAAATGCTAATACTGCCGTATTCATAGTACTATTTCTTTTGTTCGTTTAACATTGTCATGTACTCTTGAAGCGACTTCACGCTCAAGTCTTTATTACGCATTGCTTCGATACCCTTTATAGCTGCATACGCACCCATGATTGTTGTTATCATACACACTTTTTTCAACAAAGCTTCCTGTCGTATTTGATTTTCATCCATTCGTGGATACATACCCGACGGTGTATTGATAATCAACGCCATTTCATCGTTCTTTATCATATCCACAACATTCGGACGCGCACCTTCATTTAGCTTATATGTACGAGTTACTGGAATACCATTTTCTCGCAACAACTTTGCTGTACCTTCGGTCGAGAAAATCTTGAAGCCAAGTTTATCAAGCGACGTTGCAATTTCAACTGCCAATGCCTTATCATGATCCTTTACCGACAAGAACACATTACCCGACGATGGCAATCCTGGTTGAGCTGCAATTTGACTTTTAGCAAAAGCTGTACCCAAATCCATATCTAAGCCCATTACTTCACCAGTTGAACGCATTTCCGGACTCAACATAATAGCTGCTCCACTAAAGCGAACAAATGGGAATACACTTTCTTTTACTGCTATATATGGAATTTTTACTTCTTTTGTAAAACCTAAATCTTTGAGCTTTTCACCAGCCATTACTCGAGCTGCAAGCTTTGCCAACGGAACACCGATAGCCTTAGATGTAAATGGAATTGTACGCGAGGCACGTGGATTTACTTCCAAGATATAAACATCACCCGATTTTATCGCAAACTGAATGTTCATCAAGCCAACAACTTTAAGCTCTTTTGCTAAATCGTAAGTTGCTTTGCGAACTTCATCGAGGATATTTTCTGGCAATGTATGTGGAGGTAATACCATTGCAGCATCGCCTGAGTGAACACCAGCGTATTCAATATGCTCAAGCATACCACCAATTACTGTAGTTTCACCATCGCTGATAGCATCAACGTCAAGCTCGATAGCATCTTCAAGGAATTTATCCAACAACACAGGCTTACCTGGGGCAGCCTCAAATGCTTCACGGATAACCTTTTTCATATCATCCATACCATAGACAATAAACATACCTCTACCACCAAGAACAAATGATGGACGAAGCAATATTGGGAATCCAATCTGCCCAGCCAACTTATACGCTTCTTCTGGTGTTGTTGCAGTTGCATTTACCGGCTGACGCAAGTTGAGTTTATCGAGAATGCGTTTGAAAATTTCACGGTCTTCGGCAGCATCGATAGATTCTGGTGTTGTACCAATAATATTTACACCATTTTCCTTAAGCTCACTCGCCAAATTCAACGGAGTTTGTCCACCAAACTGAACAATAGCTCCATCGCACTTATTTTGTTTGTAAACTTCTAATACATCTTCAAGCGTTAGAGGTTCAAAGAACAATTTATCCGAAGTATCATAGTCGGTAGAAACTGTTTCTGGATTTGAATTTACCATTATAGTTTCATAACCAGCTTCACGAAGTGCAAACGAGGCATGAACACAGCAATAGTCAAACTCAATACCCTGACCAATTCTATTTGGACCACCACCGATAATCATAATCTTTTTCTTATCGGAAGGTTTAAGCTCATTATCAACTCCGTATGTAGAGTAATAATAAGGAGTATAAGCTTCGTATTCCGATGCACAAGTATCAACCAAGCGATACACTGTATTTATACCAAAATCATCACGCAATTTCTTAATATTGCGAATTTTTGTATTGCAGATTGTTGCAATTTGCAAATCGGTAAAACCTGCTTTCTTTGCACGTTCGAGCAAGTCTTTATTCAAATTCAACAAACCTGCCGATGCCAATTCTTTTTCGATTTCAACAATACCCGCAACTTCACGAATAAACCATGGGTCTATTTTTGTAAGCTCGCTAATTTGTTCTTGCGACATTCCAGCCAACAAAGCGTAGCGAATATAGAAAATTCTTTCTGCATGCGGACGTACCAAATTTTTGCTCAACACCGACATATCTGTTATATCGGAATCGCCAAATTTTCCACCACCGCCCAAGCCACGAGCTCCTATTTCTAACGAACGCAACGCCTTTTGCAAACATTCCTTAAAGCTTCTACCGATAGCCATTACTTCTCCAACACTCTTCATAGAGCTTGTCAGAGTACTATCAGAACCTACAAATTTTTCGAATGCAAAACGTGGTACTTTAGCAACAACGTAGTCGATAGCAGGCTCGAAGCTTGCAACTGTAGTTTTTGTGATGTCGTTTTTAAGCTCGTCGAGTGTATAGCCAACCGAGAGTTTTGCAGCAATTTTTGCAATTGGGAAACCTGTTGCCTTTGAAGCCAACGCAGATGAACGCGACACGCGTGGATTCATTTCAATAATAATCATTCTGCCATCTTTTGGATTCAACGCAAACTGAATATTTGAACCACCACACTTAACACCAATTTCACGAATAATTGCAAAAGAGGCATCACGCATCAACTGATATTCTTTATTTGTGAGCGTTAAAGCAGGAGCTATTGTAATCGAATCGCCTGTATGAACACCCATTGGGTCAAAGTTTTCGATTGAACAAATAGCTATGCACTGGTCTTTGACATCTCGCATAACTTCCATTTCAAGCTCTTTCCAACCAAGCAACGATTCCTCAATCAAAATCTCTGTTGCTGGCGATGCACTCAAACCGAAAGCTGCCATTCTTTTAAATTCATCTCTATTATAAGCAATACCACCACCGGTACCACCAAGAGTAAAGCTTGGGCGAATAATAAGTGGATATTTCTTATGTGTATCAGCCCACTCCAACGCTTCTTCAAGCGAATGAACTACAATACTGAGTGGAACATCAAGACCAATCTTTATCATAGCCTGACGGAACATCTCACGGTCTTCGCCTTTTTCGATAGCTGTAGCATCAGCACCAATGAGCTCTACGCCGTACTTATCAAGAATGCCTCTCTTGTGCAATTCTAACGACAAATTCAACCCAGTTTGCCCACCCAATGTAGGCAAGAGTGCGTCGGGGCGTTCCTTTGCTATAATCTTCTCGAGAATCTCGGGCGAGAGTGGCTCGATGTATGTGACGTCCGCCATTTGCGGATCAGTCATAATTGTGGCAGGATTGGAATTTACCAATATAACTTTATAGCCTTCTTCTCTAAGAGCTTTACAGGCTTGACTGCCGGAATAATCAAATTCGCAGGCCTGTCCTATTACGATAGGTCCAGAACCTACAATTAAGATGGACTTAATATCTGTGCGTTTTGCCATATTAAGACTATATTTCTGAACTTATTTTTTTCAAAATCAAGCCAAATATGATTTTTTTTTTAATACAACCCCTTTAAAATGAAAAAAAATCCAAATATGAACATTTTTTCATTAATTATTTTACATACAAAATAAAATCACTAATACGATTAGTCATGAAAAAATTCTCTTTTATACTTACACTACTATTAGTATTTCAAACTACTTTTGGAACTCTCAAACATATTTCATCAAATGAAATTATAGATTTAGCAAAAAAAGTTGCCGACAGCAATATAGCAACACCTCGTGTATCATTTTC
This sequence comes from Verrucomicrobiaceae bacterium, assembly GCA_015061955.1. Lineage (GTDB taxonomy): Bacteria > Verrucomicrobiota > Verrucomicrobiia > Opitutales > Intestinicryptomonadaceae > Merdousia. The sequence continues at coordinate 21,723 of SUVO01000010.1, read as the reverse complement.
TCTCACCGACTGGGTCATAGCTCCATATTACGATGGTTTAATTGAATTGGCAAAAATATCGGGCGAGCCAAAATATTGGGCAGAAGTCATAAACTGTGGCAATGCAGTAGCATGGAACAACGGAAAACGAAAATACCACGCCGACGATTATGCTATATCGCACGCATGGTTAGCAACTTATCTTGCAGATACATCTAAAAAAGAACGCATGCTCAAAGTAAAAGAAGGACTCGACAAAATAATACTCGATGCCTCCACATACAATGGAGAAGCTCCATTAAAGAAACATTTTGGCAGAACACCAGTTTGTGCATGGAATTGGTGCGACGCTCTTTACATGGCGCCTATTACATTCTTGCGAATGTACATTGCAACTGGCGAACAAAAATACTTAGATTACATGAACAAAGAGTACAAGTGGACAACCAATCTACTTTTCGACACTCAAGACAACATGTTTTATCGCGATACTCGTTTTATTGGCAAAAAATCGCCAAATGGTAAAAAAATATTTTGGGGACGTGGCAACGGCTGGGTGATTGGTGGCTTAACATTAATTTTAAACGACATGCCCAAAGACAATCCATCGTACCCCTACTATAAAGATTTGTATTTAAAAATGGCAAAAGCTATTGCTAAAACTCAACTTAAAAATGGTCTTTGGGGAGTAAATCTTGCCGACAATTTGCACTATCAAGGTGGTGAAACATCGTCAAGTGCATTCATAGCATATGCTTTAGCATGGGGTATAAACAACAATTTATTAGATAATTCATACAAATCGATTATAACAAAAGCATGGCAAGGTTTGAAAAGCGTTGTCGACGAAAACTATACAGTAGGATACGTTCAACCCATAGGAGCCTCACCAGATAAATTCTCTAAAGATACAACACAACTCTATGGTATTGGAGCTTTCTTAATGGCTTCGGCTGAAATTGCAAAACTTTGTGGTGCAACTCAACCAATAGCTACTAAAAAACTTATAGAACAAGCAAACAATTTGAACAAAAATGCAAATTCTGCTAAACTTACCTTAAAACCCGATAACAAAAACTACATTATCGGTAATTCAGAAGCATTGTTAGATACATCGAAAAACAAAAAAACGCCCATTCTTACAATTATAAAAAACGGTAAAAATTACAAACCCTATGCACTCATACGAGCAACACCTTATCTCGATAAGCAATCGTATGCTCAACTGCGTATGATTTACTACTATAAGGTAGAAAGTGAAATAATAACAGAATTTAGAATTATAAAAATGTCTAACATAGGAAATCATGTCGATATAACTTCTTTCTTTGGCAGGGGTAAATTCGATTGGATTATACGAACCGATAACTTTGATAATCTGCCAAAAAAATATAAAGATAAACCTATTTCAAACTTGGCGATAGCCATACACAATAATAATAACAAAGGCACTCCTACGGTATCAAAAACTGCCAACAATGGTACAATAACATTTACTCTTGAGTTAAAAAGTTTGAAATAAGCAATATTTAATTGACTATTTTACGCTACTTTGCATGCCTTATATCTATGCAAAATACACCCTTACCAGTTACAATAATATCGGGTTTTCTCGGTTCGGGCAAAACTACGTTGCTCAAACGCATTCTTTCTACATTTGAAAATCCTAAGCGAATTGCTGTTGTAGAAAATGAACTTGGCGATACCCCTATCGACGATTTACTTCTTGCTGAATACGCCCCAGCTAAATTAGACACAGTTTTGGGCAGAACATGTTGCGAAACTCGTGGAGCATTTGTAAAAGTTATGCGTTCGATTTTGGAAAAATCGCAAGACTTCGATAGGCTAATAATAGAATCAACTGGTGTTGTCCATCCAGGGATGTTGGCAAATGCAATATTGTCTGATCCAGAATTAAGCACAAAATTAAAGTTAGATGGCATTGTTACTGTTGTCGATGCTCTCAACTTTGAAGCACACCTTGATGGCGATGGACATGCTCGCGAGCAAGTAGCGTTTGCCGATAGCATTATTATAAATAAAACCGATCTTTCAACTTTCGATAATCTTGAAAAGCTCACAAAACTGTTAAAAACAATCAATCCCACTGCTAAATACACACACGCCTCCTACGCACAAACCGATGCTTCGACAATAATGAATTTAGGTGGTTTCGATACATCTAAAGTTTCTTCTGCTATTGGTGGATGTTTTGCGTTGCATTCACATGTTGGTGGAAAATCACATCAACATAAAATAACAACTTTGGCAATTAATACAACCGACACTTACGCATTTTTGTCTTTTAAAGATTGGCTCGAAGAATATGTTGCTATAAATAGAGATAATATTTACAGAGCTAAAGGCGTTCTTTCTTTTGTAAATGTCGATAGAAAAATTGTCTTTCAGGGGGTTCACGACAATATTTATGTAGATCTTGGCGAACCATGGGGAGATTCTCAACGAACAAATACATTAATTTTCATTGGAGAAAACTTAAATGAAAATGAAATTCGCGAAGGTTTAAAAAAGTGTATATATTAATAATATTATTTTACAGTTGATATAATATTTTTATAGAGAAAAAAATTACATATAAATACTCTTTTTAAGAAAAAAACCATAAACTCCCAAAAAACAAAGAATTAAGGCGAAAATATTTCGCTTTATTTTTTTACCAGTCAGTTTTTATTTTAAAAGTCCATTTTTATATATTTTGAAGATTAGTACAACAAGTATAATTATTCTAATTATTAATTAATTACAAAAAATCGACTATGAAAAAATTTTTCTTGCAAAAAGATTTTTTTAGGTCAAGAATTGCCATCAATTATGATAAATAGCATTAAAAAATCCAAAAAAAGAAGAAATGTCCAAGGGGAAAGAAAGCGCGATTTACTCATAAGAATTGCTGCTAAGGAGTTTGCCCAAAAAGGCTACTACCACGCCTCGATTAACGAAATTGCAGAACTTGCTGGTGTAAAAACAAGTGCAATTATATATCACTTCAAATCTAAGAAAAACTTCTTTCAAACAATTGTCTACCAATACTTTGTAGAAAAAGCTAAGTTTGGCGATGCGTTTATCCCAATTGTTGATGCTGATGAAAATAATCCACAAGCTATCAGCCAAGCTATATACGATTCTATCAATAATATCCTCACGCTATTGTTTGACCCACAAAAGAAAATAAAATATTTAAGTGGCTTATTAATGACAGTTCTCAGAGATGGTGGTCCGGATTTCAACAATAAATTCATGCTTTATTGCGAAGCTTCCGAAACTAAAGCCATTGAAAAATTAAAGAGAATACATCCAAATTTAAGCGAAACTGATATTTTTTGGGAAATTCAATCTTTTTGGGGTATAGTGTTGTACACTATGTATGCAAAACATTTTGTGTTAGCACATATACAACAAAAGAAAATCACACGCGATTTCATTAATTGTATGACCCTTCGCTACGCTAAACGTATTTGTCAGGTATTCAATTTACCTATTCCTGAAGGTGATGAATCGTGGACATACGTAGCAATTAGTACCCCCCCCCCCAGCACTCAGAAATAAATTCTCAAAATGGTAAGGTCTGGTAAGACTGAAGATTGGAGTTATTCAAACGAAAATCTTTCATTTGTGGCTCCTGATTGGGTACAAACTTGGCCAAAGGAAAGCACAGAAATATTTCTCAGTAAAGCTCCGTCGTATTATACCGATAAATTTCTGAAAAACAGCGATGTAAAACAACCTCCATCTATGTATGCGAGGTTGTTGGAGCATTTGGGGATAAGATATAGTGCTTTTATCAGTAGAAATTCGGAATATTATGTTTCGCGAGGCAAACGTAATTGTTTTTTTCTAGTATTTTGTAGTAAAGTAAAAGATTACACAATTACATCGCAAAAAAAAATTAATATCGAAAGTGGGAGCGTATATATAATTCCACCAAAAACTCCAATAGATACGTCGGCAAAAAGAGTTAATGCTATTTGGTTTGAAATAGAAAATACACCCTATTGGCAAGGAATCTTTGGCAATAACATAAAAGTAAAAAAATCGCAACGTACTCAAGAAATAACTCAGCTTTGCAAAATGTACATAGAGCAATTGTACTCTTCGATGCCCGATGCCGAATTAATATTGGCGTTAGGAAAGTCTATCAGTAAAATGATAGCATTAGAATTTTCGCAAGACACATTAAACAATCACAATATTGTAAAAAAATTAGTCGATAAAATAAAATTTAATTTGAGCGAAAATTGGAATTTAGAAAAAGCTACAAAATATACAAATTTAAAAAAAGATAAACTCAATACCGAGTTTGTAAAAATTTACGGTAAAACTTTTTCAAAATATCTGTTGGAAATGCGTATGGAAGTTGTTGTGGAAGAATTAAAAAAAGGCAATAGTTTATCGCAAACAGCAAGAAAAGTTGGGTATTTCGATAGCCATTCATTAGCGTTGGCATTTAAAAAATATTTTGGGTTTTCCCCATCGAAAATTAAATAAGTTGTTGTAATAATTTTCGTGTTTTGTAATATTTTTCTTACTTGATTAAGTATAAAGGAATGTTTATCATTTCAGCGTAGACATTCATTTCTTGAGAGTGTTTATAAAAAAAGAACAATGAACAATAATTAAAAATATGAAAAAAAATATATACATTTGGGGACTTATTTTAGCGTTAATATTTACATGCAGTTGTACATCATCAACACAAAAAACAAAAAAGCATAGGAAGTTGGCGTTGCATTCATACATATACAGAAAAGTTGCAACCATAGAAGATGTCGTAAACGAAGCAAAACAATTGGGAGTAGAAGGCGTTGCGTTGTCGCAAACAATAAAGTTTAAAAAGTATCCTAATGTCAGAATAACGCCAGATATAAACGCCGAACAGCGTGCATACTTGAAGAAAATCTTCACCGATGCAAATGTTGAAATAGTAGCTTTTGGAATTGGCTCTGGCTTCAAAAAACCTTCAGATGCCGACAAATACCTAAGTTTCTGTAAAGATATGGGTATAAAAATCTTTGTTTGGGAGGGCAATTACAAAGACATTCCATTTATAGATAAAAAAGCAAAAGAATATGGTGTAAAAATTGCAGTGCATCATCACACAGCTAAATACAATAAGGATAACAAATATAATACGCCCGAAGGTATGTTGTCGCGTGTAAAAGATTACGAAAACGTCTGCGCCTTGGTAGATAACGGACACTGGGCAAGAGAAAAAACCGACGCCATAAAAGGATACAAACTTTTAAAAGACGAAATAATCCAACTCCACTTTAAAGATCCAAGACAATTCGGTGCCGAAGGTAAAACAGATGCTCCAATAGGCGAAGGTTGTTTGGATATACCTGCATTACTGAAAGCTCTCGATGAAATTGGCTTCGATGGATACTTCGTATTAGAAAACGAAACTGTTTCAGATAATCCGACACCTGCAATGAAAAAGAGTGTTCAGTACCTTAGAAACCACTAATTTAAATAATAAAAGAGCAATATGAACAGAAGAAACTTCTTAAGAAACATGTCGTTAACTGCAACAGCAACAGCTTTTGCACCAAACATAATTGCAAAGTCATCAAAAAACATTCCAGAACACGAAAGAAATCCACTTCGCCTTGCGTTTATCGGCACGGGCTTGATGGGTGGACAAAACATGAATGTTCTTTTGAATATGCTGAAACAACAATGTGTTGCCGTTTGCGATGTCGATACCCAATATGGCAAAAAAAATCAGTTAAAATACGCACCTAACGCACAGGTATTTATTGATTATCGAGAAATGTTTGAAAAGCTTGATGGTAAAATCGATGGTGTTGTAATATCAACGCCCGATAACTCACACTTTTCAATAGCAATGACTGCCCTGAAATATAAAGTTCCAGCATACGTTGAAAAACCATTGTGCTATTCAATCGGACAAACTCGTATTCTCACCGAAGCTGCAACTAAAGCTGGAATAGCAACACAAATGGGAAACTTTGTACATAGTGCAAATGGAATAGATTACGTTCGCGAGTGGGTCGATGCAGGTGCAATAGGCGAAGTAAAAGAAGTTTTTGCATGGACTTGTCGACCAATTAAAGGTTGCAATCAGACTCCAAAAGGTTGGGATTTCTGGCCAAAACCAGATCCAATTCCACCAACGCTCGATTGGGATAAGTGGTTAAATATTACAGAATATTCTGATTACTACGATGAAATTGTACCTCTTAATTGGAGAAGATTTTTCAAATTCGGCAGTGGTTCGTTGGGCGATATTGGTTGCCATATCCTTGATGTTCCAATTACAGCTTTCGACCTACCTGCTCCGACCTCGGTAAAAGTGCGTCAGCGTGGAGGTACATCTATTTGCGTACCTTTGCAAGACGAAGTACAATATTACTTCCCAACAAGTAAATTCAATAAGCCATTAAAAATTACATGGTATAGTGGAGTAATGCAACCAGATGAATATGGCAACTTCCCTGCTGGCTACGATAAATCGTTTTTACCACCATTGCCAAAAGAATTTACTGATACCAAGAGAACGTATCGCCACTTGTCGAACGATGGTATGTTCATAGTTGGCACTGAAGGCGTTATATATTCACCTGTAATGCACTTGCGTGGCAGACCTGTACTTCTACCTAAAAAACGTGAAATCGAATTAAAAACAATTCTTGACGAACGTACTAAAAAATACAAGACTACTGATCATCGTCTAAACTTTGTAGAAGGCATAAAGGGCAATGTAAAAAAATGCAATTCCGACTTCTCTGTTGCTGGTCCACTTACGGAAACAGTACAACTTGGTAATGTTGCTTTGCAGTTGAATAAAGACATTGTTTGGGATTGCAAAAATATGAAGTGTAAAGGCGAACCAAAGGCAGATTTATATATAAATCCACCAATGCGAAAAGGTTGGTACTAAAACACAATCAAACAATTTTAACATGCGGAGACGTTAAGAAACTCTTAACGCCTCTGCAATTTATTATAAACTAAAAATAATTGAAACATTTTCTAAAATTATTGCTCGTTGTAATACTCACAACTGTAAGTGTTGTGAGAGTCTATGGCAATAGCGATACATCGGCAATTTTAGATTCCCTCGTAGAAAAGGGTGTGCTCACAGAACAAGAAGCTATCGACACTAAGAAGTTGGCTTCGGCTCCTGTTGTAAGTTCGTCGCCTGCTCAACGAATTAGATTTTTACAGTTTTGGCATGTTCGCTATCAGCACATGATTCAAGATGACCATGATGGAGTATCGTTCGATAAGGGCAACTTTGCATTGCGTAGAATTGTGCCAGTATTCTTGGCAGATATTACCGAAAACACACGTTATATGTTGACACTCTATTTGCCAAGTAGCTCGGTAATCAATACTATGCGACTTACACACGATGTAGATACCGAATATTTAAAAGGTAGCTTTTGGGTAGCACACGAAGCTATGTTTTTCTGTATGGAAGAATTTGAAAGTGGCACACGCATTATGACTCCCGACCGATCAATAATCAACATGTATTTTGGCGATGGCGACCACAATTATAGTGCAGGTGAAAAACGTAAATACACATCGACACTCGGTTTTTCAGGATACCATACTGGTGTTTCTTGGCATGGACGATACCACAAAAACGAAAATATAATTTACAGAGTTCAAATAGTAAATTCAAAACCACAAAGAATAGATTTCGACGGAGCAAACGGAATTGCCGTTTTTGCAACATTGGGCTACAATAGAGGTGGCAATTACGACTACACTCGTTGGGGGATAAACTTCGGCTATTCATCGCGAGTAGTATCGGCAATTAGTGGAAGTACACTGCCCTCAAAAGTTCGTGATTATGGCGATTGCGTTGGGATAAACCCTTACTTTTGGTGGAGCAATACAAAATTCACGTTGCAATCTGAATTCGTATTGGCTTCGGCAAAATATGGCGCAACGCTCAACGATGAAAATCCATTGTATACTACAAAATCGCCAAGAGCATCGCCTTGGGCATATTATATCTTGACTGCATATAAGTTCGATATAAACCCGTTTGGAGAACTTGAACCACTGTTTCGCTATACATACATGAATACCGATGGTCGTGGTGTAAACGAAGGTAGTGTGTTGTATTGTGCTGAAAATATGGGAGGGCTTTACAATAAAGTAGATAGCTTCTATGTTGGTACAAATTGGTACTTGCAAGGCAACAATATAAAATACCAGCTCGGCATAGAATACGCACGCTTCAGAGACGCTCCATCGGGCTTAGACGACCGAAAGAGTGATGTGCTTATGTTTATTTTGCAAATGCAGTTATTCTTCTAATTTCTGCGATTTTTCAGCGATATATTTTGCAATGCGTTCTGCCGACGCCTCGTCTTTTAGTAAGTCGTTAAATTTAAAAGCATCGTACAAATAAATGTGAGTCATATCTGCCCATTGAGGCATAGAAGCTTCTTCTTTTTCGGCAACATTGAGCCAATATTTTACATATTCGTCGTTTTTCTTAAAGCCGACAGAACTTGTTAAATATGTACTTCTATCATCTTTAAATGCAAACGCACAAAGGATAGAAGGTGTATTCGACATAAGTTTAAATTTTAAGATTTGAGCTTTTATGTTGTCTGCCATTTTTTTGTCGCCATTTTCCCAGTAATAACGCCACAACCAAAGGCGAGCATACAACACGTCCATACCACGGAGTCCATCGCCAAAATAAAGCTTGTTTACTTGAGATGCAATTTTGAAAGCCTCTGCTTTGTTTTGCTCAACAAATTTACCCTCGTACAGACAATTTGCCAAATACAGTTTCGATTCTATTGCAGATGAATAACGCTTACTTGTTTTAGCAATCTCAAGGGCTTTCTTCTGATTTTCTATGTTAGAATCGTTCAATAAAATAGCTACTTCATTCGACCTCTTTGTACGCTTAGACTTGTCGTTATCAGCTTTGCGAGCATATTCGAGAGCTTTTTCTGTATTGCCCAAATAGTAATAAGCCAACATTAAAACGTAAGCATTTATTTTCTTAGATGTTTCTGCAATAGATATAATTTCACGTCTTGCATCTTCTGGAAGTCCAAAAGACGTCGTACTTTTTGTATTCTTTATATAATACAGAAGGCTATTATATTTACCATATTTAGCCATTGCATCTTTAAAATATTCTTTTGCTTTTTGAGTATCTTTTTCAACACCAAAGCCTTCCCAATAAGCTATGCCCAAACACATCATAGTATCAAACGAGTGGCCATGTTCTTTTACAAAAGTATCTATACATTTTAAGTACCCTTGACTATCGCCTATATTGCGTAGCCATATCCACATAAGGAAACATCTATATGGGATTGGATAAGAATTATATTTAATATATTTCAAATGAGATTCTATTGCTTTTTGATTATCTTTAGCAACTCCAATACCATACATGTAAGAACGTGTTAATTCTTCATAAAAATGAGATGCTTTTAATAGCATTCCATTTAAATTTTCCATTTGCATTAAGAATTTATATCCCCATGCAAGTGTATAAAAATTACCAATACCCCTCGATGCACCCAAATAAGCTGAATCTCCCAAATGCACATCTTTAATCTGTGGCAAAATTTTTGTAAACTCTTCTTCGGCTTTTTTAGGATTGTAAATGGGCGATGTTTTTATCGACATCAATCTGGCTCTATAAGCTTTGAATCGAATTTCATCGGGATGCTTTTTCTGAGCAACATCTAAAACCTCAACCATTTTATTTAACATATTTGCACTTCCATAATTATTTATGGAATCAATAAAAGAATCTATTGAACGATCATTATCAAGTGTCATGGCATATTTAAACGCATGATACCCACAACGCTCAAAAATTAGAGGCGTACCTTTTCCCTTTTTATAACATTCTATTACAAAATTGTGCAAGTGTGGAGCATAAGTTTCGGCACACTTTACAATATGAGGCAACGACGAAACACGCACATCTATTGAATACTTTTTGCCAAACATCAATTTTAGAGCAACAGTTTCGATGTTGGGCGATTTATTTGCAATTACTTCTTTGAAGATTTCTGCTACTTTTTTCTTGATGCTTTCTTTTTTGAGTTTGTCGCCTTTTGCTGATTTAAATTCATCATTTATTTTGTCGAAACGCTTTAGTATATCGAGTTCAAAGGCGTTTAATTTTGCGATTTCAAATTTTTTTATATATGTATCGATTTTGTTCATGTAATACTGGCGCACATCGGCATCATCGCATAAAAACCTAAGTGAATCACGATCATATAAAAAGCAGTCTATGACTTGATTCAAAGCATAAATTAAATCAGATTCAATTTTTGGTTCTAAAGCTACAAGCTTTTTATTGTATTCTGAAGCCAACGCTTTATTTATAGGTGTTCCCAAACCTTTTTTATAACAATACTCAAGTAAAACGTAAACTTTATATAATTCTATTTTTCTGGATGGATATTCTCTCAATGTAGGAAGTATAGATGATTCTAATTTTTTCAGCACTTCCAAAGACTTTTCATAATTTTTGGTACACCCATAACCATTGGCATAAGCAAAAATTAACGAAAAACTTATATGCGTGTTTAAATCTTGTTTCTTCTCAATAATTTCACGCATTACTTGTACATGAATTTTTTTTATAAAATCGTTTCTTAAAGGCATGTTGATTCTTTCGCAAATTCTTAACACATGATGCAACACTGGTAATTCCAAATTTTCAATACAACCAAAGCCTTCAATAGCTTTTCTATAATCGACCTCTACACCGATTCCATTTGAATAACACATCGACAACAACACAAAATCTTTATTTTCATTAAGAGCTTTTGCATATTTGTATATGTATTCTTTTTGATCTTCTGTCAGAGAATCTTTAGAAGCCAAATTCTCTAAGTAAAAAGAACAATGCTTTAAATTGATGCTATTTTTGCAAAGCTGTTGAAAATACTTATTTGCAACTTCTTTATTTTGTTTACATCCTAAACCTACATAGTTGAAATAACTGCGATAGAATAGTCCATTTTCTGAATTTTTGTTATCTAATTTTAAAGCAATTTCTGCAACTTCATGCGAATACTCGATGAAAGCTATATAATACAACTGCATTATAAAATCAGAAAAATCTTTTTTTGTGGTTTCAATTAGACTTTTTAATTTAGAATATTGTTTTGTTTCTATGTAATAATTTGCCAAAGGCTTTGCATATATTTCAGGATTTTTCCTTAATTTTGCAAAAGACTCATTTGCTAATTTTTTATCAGTTCCTTGTATTCGCAATATCTTACTTAAATTTGCAATATCGCCTCCTAACGTTTCAATACGTTCAATAATATCAATGGCAAAGGCTGTATCATTTAAGAATGCGCCATATCTTCCTCCTGAATTAAAAATGAAGAAAGTTCGTTCTAATGCCAAAGAATCTTTTACGCTATTTAACAATTCTTCGGCTTTAGAATTGTTTTGTTCTACACCTAAACCACGCTTATAACAATATGCTAAAATAATCTTAGCAGAATCGCATTGCTGAATGTCTTGTAAGAGAGCAACTGCTTTCTTGTAATCTTTAGCAACAACTTGCCCCGTCAAAAACAACAACGGATAATCTACGGCTTCATGGGGAATTCTATTATCGGATGGCGTGATGAAACTAATACATCTCATGCCTATACTTGAATTTATAAAAGCTGATAAAACGAACAAGAAACAAACTATACGCTTCATAAAAAACCTTTCAGTTTAGATTATACCAAATTTAAGATTATATACAAGTAATTTCAGAACACTATTCAAGTATTACCCCCCCCCAGATATTTTTGTCAATAAAAAAAAGGCGATATTTTTTACATTCCATCACAAATTTTAAGATATTTACTTACATGTTCCCAACAAAAAACTCTCCACAAATGGAGAGTTTTTTATACTTTATGGAATTTTTATTTCAACCTTAAATTTGCCTGTTTCCCCTACTGGAACAACTGGAGCATCTTTGCCAGCAGCAAGTGGTGGAACTGCCCATGGCTCTAACGCCCAATACGGAGTTTTATTAGGCTTGCCATACACAACATAACACTGACGATAATCAACCTTACCATCGTCTATAATCATAGTTACATCATCTTTACCATGCTTCGGACCAATCTTTGCAACTGGAGTTGAAAGCTTCGAGTACAATCTGCCCGAAACTTTTGGATTATTCAAGCAACTATCTTTTTCATAGAAAGTATCAATCAATTTACCTTTAGCATTGTCGATATTCCAAGCGTGATTTGCATCGACCCAAATGCGATAATCATCGTGAGTTTCTCCCTTATTCCATGGCAACGCTATGAATGGATGATGCCCTGGCCCCCATGGTAATGCAATGTCGTCTTTATTTTCGAGATACATTTCCAATGTGTACGATTTTGGATAAAACTTGTAATGTACTGTGAGTTCGTATTTAAATGGATACGATTTCTTTGTTTCTTCTGTCTGAATAAAACGAACAACAATTTCGTTATTTGTAGCTTTTACAACTTCAAACTTCCCATTGTCGATAAAGCCAAACTTACGAACTGGCACAACTTCGCCACGAGGAGTTTTCCACATGTTAGCCTTACCATCGGCAAACGATATACCACTGAATGGGAAGAAAATTGGAGCCCCACCAAAGACATTAGTAATATCGCCACGCACTTTATTTTCGTCCCAGTGTAAAACTTTTCGAACAGATCCATCAGCACGCTTTACTTCCCATTTCATAAGCAAAGCTCCTTCTTCTGGATTCATAACAAATTTTGAATCCCCTGCGTTGAACTCATATAGTTTTGCACCGTCTTTTTCTACAATCTTAGGTTTCGACTGCGAACATGCTACGCCGAACACTCCAACAGACGCTATTAACAACGAATTTAATATTACTTTTAATTTTTGCATAGAATTTAACCTTACAAAAATTTCTAACAATAGTAAATAAAAAAAAGGCATCGCAACCAACCATATTGCACGCCTTTTTTATTTTATATTATATTACAAAACTATGGTTTAAAAAGTTTATAATTTTTTGAAGAGACAACCTGATTTTTATACGTGTACGGAGTATCGTTATAATTTACAACAATTTCTGAACCATCGCTATATTTCACCAAGAAAACGCCTTTAGCCACTTCTTCATGTGAATCCATAAACTCAAGTTGCAAATGCTTGTAGCCTTCGTAAAAATCGTATATAGCTTTTAACTCAGGAACAGTAGCAATAGTTAAATCGTAGATAGCTGGTCGTGCTCCCCATTCAACCAAACGCAACATTTTGTTTTTGAATTTTTCGCTTTCAAGCCAACCTTTTGGTAATGGTCGCCATGGGTCATAACCTGCATCGTCTTTGTAGATGTCTTTTTTGAAGAAACATTCAAGAACATTGTTCTGAGTTGTACGCCCTGGGGTACTCAACAACGTACCGTGATAGACTATCTCCCAAAGTGGATAAATGCCATCAAAAATTCGAGGTTTACCTTGCTCTATCAAGCGATATTCTTGCGAGTAATCCATACCCGAAGTATAATTTGCACCCTCAAAGCTTTGAATACAGTGGTCATAACCTGCTTCGCAATAGGCAGTACCAAACAACTTGCGTGCATACGAAAGAATTTCGTTTTGAACTTTTGCAATTTCTTTCCTTGTAGCAAAGTGATTTTTATCGTAGCAAGCATCTGGTGGACGAGCCGAAAAAACATCAATATAATACGAGCCATCAAAACCCAAATCTTTTATTTGGTGCATTTGTTTTTTTATGAACAATTCCCACGAACGCTTCAGACAAATGTAGTGCATTCTACCACCACCAAAAATACCCATACTACACAAACTACCATCGGCACGTTTGTTGACAAAATCTTCGTCCCACATATTAGCACTGTAATATGCACAAGTATGGTCGGCATTAGGTGTAAGTGGATACCCCTCATCGTTTGCATATTTGATAAGCTCACGAAGTTTTGCTTCACCACCAAATTCTTCCGGAATTGGAAATATATCAGGACAATTTCCATTAAAACCTCCACGTTGCCAACCAGGAAGAACCAAAGTTGCTTCTTTTATACCTGCGTCTTTAATTGCTTTTATGATTTCTTTCTGTTTGTCGAAAGTTGCCATTACTTGAATTGGCTGACACTTTTTGAAAAACAGATTATCTTTTTTTGGCGTTGGCATTACCCCACAAACAACCAAGCGCGCAAGGACTCTATCCCAAGACTGAGCCAAATGCTTATTTGTTTTTATACGTTCGCGAATTGGAGTAATTTCTTTATTACGCAAACGAATTTCACGATACTTTCGTCCCATTCCAGAGTAGTTTGCATCGTCACCTGTTAACGTATAGAAATCAACAACAATATCTTCGTAAATGCCTCCACAAATTTTCTTTGGTTGAAAACGCATAAACATTTTGTACACACCTTTTTTTGCAAAGGCGTGTAAAGAATATTCGCCAATCATAGTTTTTGCAATACCAACAAAGGTTTCTTGAGGAACTTTCGCACCAAAAATTGGCATTACACTTCGAGGACGAACTATATTGAATTTATCACGAGTAAAATTGATATACTCGCCACGAGCAAAAATAAAATACCCATCATCGCCTTTTTTCGCCTTTGCAGAACTCGGGAAAATCTCGATACAATCAATTTTCTTACCGATTGAGTCTTTGGGTATAACTAAACGCATTGCACCATCGTCAATAGTTTTAAGCTGTATAGTTTCCTTTGTGATAACCTTTCCTGATGTTTTTTTTATTATATCGACACTCTCTACTGCAAAAGCAGAAAAAACCGGTAACATCAACGACACTATTATACTTAAAATTTTATTATTTCTCATATCATATCCTTTAAAATCCGACAATAGATAAATGGTCTAATCTATATTAGGCAAATAGCAAGCCTATTAATACATTATCATTTAAAACCATCACCTAAACGTTTAAGAAAAACATCTAATTCTTTATCTGGATATCTTATCGTATATGCTCCCCAATACTTATGTTTTTTCCCAATCTTGTAAAAATTGGTTAAAGGTGATTCCGACTCCGATTTATCGTTAATCGGTATACGAAGAAACATGGAAAAAACTCTTGTTAAATTAAATCTATTAGGCCAAAGTTCCGTATCTATTGTAAAATAACTTTTTTGAAGATTATTAATTTCCTGAAAAAAATTATTTTTATTTTTCAACAATACATTTTTCTGCGATTCCAAATAAAAGATTCCTTGATCTTCATTTTGCCTAAAAGATAATTTATAAATAGATTTATCCGATACTATAAAACAATAAGCAAAAGGAACACGCATCTCAATAGACATAAATTTTATACCAACAATGCTATTTGATTTTATAAAATCTTTAATATGCGAAGACCATATATTCGCTATCTTTTCTTCTATTGAAAATTCATTAACTCCAAAATAAGTTCTACGTTTTTGTTGTATATTTATATCTACAAGTTGAAAAAAAATCGTCATATCTATATTTGTACCTATTTTTGTTTCGGATATTGTTATTTTTTCTACTCCAAATCCTTTACAAAAACTTAGACTAAAAAATAATATAAATAATAGATTCTTTATAGTACTCATATTATACCTTTTGCCATTTATTTCCTTCTATATAAATTAATCTTCTATTTATTGTTTTTCACTAAAGAACCCCTCATATAAATGAATTTATTGGAAAAACTTGTGAACGTGTAATTATTTTTCTAATTTGCTTGTCAATATAAAATGCTACTTTACTGACGTAGTTTGTTGTCTTTCTATTTGTTTTTTAATATCATTCACGATGTCGTACATCGACTTTATTTGCTCTTTGGGTATTGTAAATTTTAACTTTGATGTTTTTGTTTTGCTTATGTCGAAATTATCTAAATTAATTTCTATTTTTTAATTTATCTCTTTTTTCTTATCTAATTTGCACTCTTCTAAATATAAAGTTATCCACGCTCTAGCTTTAACTAAATCGAATTTACTAAAATCTTTCATTGAATACAAGACTCCCATAAGAATCCAAGAAAAGCATATCGAAACGCCAAAAACTAAAAAAGTCCTCAAATTCTTCATATGCGATTTAGCCTATTAATTGTAGTTATTTTGTCAATAAACAACAATACTTAAAGCTTGCACAAAGAAAATCGTTTGCTATCGTATAAATCGTGAGTAGATTTTTGGTAAAGTTGATGTTCGTTGTATGTACGTGCTTATTAACTGCATGCAATAGCACAAAAACAATAATTGTTATAGATGCTGATACAGGAAAACCCATTGATGATGTTCTCGTAAACACAAGCACAGGCGTTATAGCATGCTGGATTTACTGCTACCTCGATACAACAGACAAAAACGGAAAAGTTTGTATACCTCGCAAACCAACCATATTGGCAAAAGAAGGTTATTGGATATCGGGGTTCTATCCACGTAACTTCGATGAAAAAACACAAACCTACACATGCAAAATGTATAAATTAGAAAATAAATTTCCATATAAAAATTGGAATTACAAATATCTTAATAGTTCAGATACAGACAATCCATCCATTGGATATACTGGGGTAATAACTGATTATTTTGGGCTAAGAAAAAGAAAATTTCTGAATATTGATAAAAAGAGCGAATATCCCGATTGGGAACGACTACGCCAAATTTGGATATCCGCAAGAAATCAATACGAACTTTTAAATCAACAAACAAAAAAAACATACAACTAAGTTAGGCGTTTCTAATGGTTAACTAATAGGAATAGAGCTCGCTCGCACGGTGGTGCTCGGCTCGCCCTTCGGGTCTTTGCTTCGCAAAGCTTCCCACGAAAAGCTTGCAAGCAACTTTTGTGGTCGAACCAAGGTTCTCGTCCCTACTTTGCACAAAAAAATCGCAACCTACAGATTGCGATTTTTTTGGTGCAGAAAACATCTCGTCTAACGCGTTTGCATTTTAAGTTTTCTAAAATTTCTAAAAATCCTCGTTTTTGGCTCAAAAATAAGGATTTTTTTGACCTTACATAGACACTTTAACGGGGGTCTTATTTTTTGTCTAACACTTGATTACAAGAGTGATATTACTTGTTTTCCCTATGAGGAGCTTCTAGTGCTCCCCATTCCCCATACTTTTTCCAGTACTTAAAACAAACAATCCACTCTGCTATCCAGGGTATTATCGTTTCATGAATGTTACAAGAATTTTTCCATTTAAATTCCTTTGGATAAAATAAGCATAAAGATCCGTCTTTATATTTATGTTTAGCACATTTATTTATTTCATCAGATCCTAATATCCAAACTTGAGGTTCATTGTTTAACTTATAGTTAATACGAACATGGTAAGATTCGTTTTCAGAGATTGGATTAAGATATCCATTGCAAACTAATCTGTTATTTTTTAGAGTGACATTAAAATTGGGAAAGTGTTTATTAATTCTAATTTTCTGGAGGTAAAAAACACTTCTCTCAAAATTATTTTTTCCGAAAAAATATTTATTCGCCATAAAATTTATGAGGCATATTTTTTAATCCAACTAATCCAATCATCCCTGAACTAGAAGTCCACGCGGTTCCTTTTGTTATAATATTCATTTTTTCATTTAAGTCATCTTCATCTGCCTTAAAGAATCCATTTGTGTTAAAAACATACTCCCAAGCTTCTCTTGCATCTTTCGCGGAACAATTATCTTTTTCAAGCATAGATATTTTTTCAAAAGTTTCATTCAATTTATCTCGAAATTCTTTCATATCCGCATCATAAGAGGTTTTTGTCAAAATTTCTGATTTATTAGCTAGGTTATAAACAACAAGACCATTGTTTAAAAGGCGATTTAATATGTTTTTTAATAACCAATAAAAGCATTCATCATCTCTCTTGTAATATTCAAAATTTTCAACAGCTAACATTGTTAAAATAAGGCCACAAGGCATATTCCATGATTTTCTACTTCTTGAAAACTTTTTTAAATATCTGATCATCCTTCTTAGTTGAGATCCACTATCTTTGTTGTTTTCATTTAAATCGGTTATTTTTTTATTAAACCAAGTATTTATTTCTTTGGGATCAGTTTGTTTCCAATCGGTGCTTGCTAATTCAAGAATTTCATTTCCCGAAAAAGTAAATCTTTTTCTGATGCATGCTATATCCACGTGATGACCTTCGTTGTAATACACTCTTACGCAGTTTTTTAATTTTTGAGGTTCTTTTCGGAAACGTTTATCGTTAATAGCATTAAGCACAAGATCTTTATATTCACTAGGAGAAAGCTCTATTCCATTCTCATCTTTTAGAAGATCATTATCTATAATAAGAGCATCATCAATATCGTATGAATTATTATCTTCTTGAATCAATGTTTTCATTGCATACGAACCTTGATTTTCAAAAGAATTCCTAGAAAGATCATAATTATCCTTTAATTCTTTTATAATTCTATCTTCATTCGCCTCGCAATGTGCTTTCAGTTTTTTAAGTTCTTCGTTTGAAACTCTGATTTTTTCTTCAAAATATTTTTTTATTGGACCATCGTAATTAAATATAGGCATTTATCTCCTCCTTTTTATTTTGTTGTTATTTCAATATTTGAAATATTTTTTGTTAAATTGCGTAGTGCATCTGAGAAATGGTGGATGAAATTTTTAGCTTCATCTTCGTTTGAATATAGAGAGAGGATTTCAGAGGTCCCAATGATACTTGGGATGTCATATAATTCTCCTTTATCGTAGAAAGCTGACCTCCTGTCACCATTATTTATTTTAAAGGAAATCTTATTATAATCTTTAAAATATATAATTCGTGCACTAGAACTTGCCTCACTTGGTGAAGATGGAATTATAATATTCAATCTTTTAGGTTGATTGATTTGTTCATTCTCATCATTAAAAAAATAACCAGAAGCAAGAGCTGTTATGTATCTTTGAACAAACTGTTCTTTATATGTTAAAGCAGACCAAACAGCTACGTCATATGTGGATATTTGATCAATAATTCTTATTGGGGAATCTCCATTATTATAGGAAGATAATTTTCGCAAGAATGGGACCATTTTATTTCTAAAAACATCGTCTTCTAACATATCAGAGTGTCCCATATTCTCATATTTGACGACATCTATTTTATTACTATTTGAGAAATTATATACTCCCGAATTCCCAAATCCATATATATGTCCTGCAAGTTTAACCCATATATCACGTTTACAAATAAAATTTAATAAACTTGTATATCTATTTTTTTTGTATTCTTCTTCAAAATTGAAATCGTTTTTTACAATAGACCCAGCAAGAATAATCTTATCAAAATGTATGTCTTGATAGCATTTCATTGCTTCTGCTACAATATAGGTTCCAAAACTATGTGCTACAATTGATGGTATCATGCCTTGGTTTTCTTCTACAATTTTATTATATTCATCTCGAAACCACTCCACCATTTTTTTTCGTGAAAATGGATTAAGAAATTTTAAGGTAGAAAAAAAACCATAATCCAATGGATAGTGTTTAAAGCCTGTTAATCTAGGCGTAATTTTCTTCTGCCAAACTCCTCTTGTTCTAATCCCATGTAATGATATTAATATCTGATTCTTTTTTGAACGCATTAACGAATTTATTCCTTTCTAATATAAAATTATCTTCTACATCTTCATACTATAGCAATTTTTATGCCAGTTTGAATTACAACTTGAGACCCTAGTAAAATAGAGAAATATCAGCATAATGCGACGTTGTGAAATAAAATAAGTTGAGACAGAATGTCACATATATGTGACATACCCCCTCTCTCAAAAAAACATTTAAATCGCAAATTAACTGCTACGCAGTTCGACCTCTTGGTTAATGTCGTGGGAGTTTTAAAGTTTTTCAAAAGGAAAATTTTAACTCTTACAAACTAAAGTTTTTAACAATTAACCAAAGGACAAAAATGAAGTCATCAGACATAATTAAAATAAAAAAGATAATGAGTGATTCTGCAATCACCGCCAAAGAACTCGAACTCAGCGATGCAAACTTTGAAATTTTCAAAGAAGCTGCGCGCATCGTAAAAGAAGCCACCAAAAAACATGGTGAAAAAATTTACGAATGCGAAGTTGAAGATTTGTTCTTTGTTTCTAAAATAATGCGTATGCAAACAGGTTCGGCGATAATTCTTTCAGAATATATCGACCGTTATTTCAAAATGAGGGACAAGAAATTTGCAACAAAATCTTTCAGCGAATTCCTCTTAAATATAGGATGTGGCACAAACGCAAAAGTAAAATCTTGGAAGTACCCAAATGCTGGGAGAAAACTTACGCACAAGGAAATTGATTATCTTGCAAAGAGCAATCAAGAATCTGTAAGCATTCTACATTCAGTTTTGCCGGAAGAAGACAAAGCAATTTTCTTGCGTGCATTTATGAAGCGATATCCGTTTGGATTGCCTTCAAATCGATCAATGCGATATTACTGCAAGTTCTTTCCTGAGTTGATAAAAACTCCAGAAAAGCTGAAATCTGAATTTCGATACATTCCTGTTTTATCGATTGATGAACAAATCAAGTGGTGCCAATTTTTCAAAGTAAACAAGGATTTTGTCATGTCGTGGATGGGTACTCATAATGGCAGTTTCGCAGATTTGGAAAAAATCTTGTTAGATGGTGTATCGCCTGAGGATACAAAGGTTGCAGTTTTCTATCGCATCTTAGAATCTTTAAATGTAGAGCAACGTTGTTTCGTAACTAAGCTTTATAAAAATGAAGAGGTTTACAAGAGATTTCTTTCGCGATTTATGGCGATGGCATCTATTGATAGAAGCAAAGAATACGTTGCTGACTTGGTCGCAAATTTTCCGCTGGTAAATGAGATTACCGAAGAAAATATCGTATGGCATTTTGTATCATTCGCTTACCCTGAGAGCGACATGCAATACGTTAAAATCTTTGGATGTTCAAAGTTTGAATTCGCAGAAAAATTCCCATTCAAACATGTTCTTACACAAGCATTGCTCGGATTGTTTTTCGGAATAAAAACACCTATAGATTTTTCGCAGCATACTAAAGATTGTGCGAAGCAAATCTACGATTTGTACCAAAATCAACTTTCGAAGAATACTTATTTTCGAAGAAAATTTACGGAGCTTGGAGCTGGTAAAATCTTGGCAATTTTAGACAGCCACAAGTCCGTGATAAAAAATGATACTTGGGCACAAGGTGTTATCGATAGCCTTGCAACAGAACAGGTTGAACTCTTTCAAACAAGAGCGTGGTAATATGAGGTTGCGACGATTTAAACAAAGCTTGGATTCAAAGAATATTTGTAATCCATTTTCGGACAAAATAAAGCAGTTGGCTCGAAAAGAGCCAATTGCCAAAGAACTTTTAACGAATGATAAATTCGTAGGTAAAAGTTCAACAAATACTGACCACGAATGGCACCATATTTATGATTCCAATTTATTTCCCGTTTATCACTACTATGGCGTCGGAACCGCTCAAATACAGGTTTCAAAGGCTGTTCATTTGAAACTTCATGAACAAATCGCTAAAGCAGATTTTGTAAATTACGAAGCAAGTTTAAAATCCGAATGTCCTACAATTACTGCCAACATCAGCGAAGAATACCATAAAAGAATAAAATCTTTACCAGGAAAATTTAAACTTTGGCTTATGAAGTTGAAAGAATGGTTTGTTATTCTTTATATTGTCTGCAAATTTTAAGTATATCATCGAATGACTTTACATTCTTTGCATATAAATCAAATTCTTCTTGTGGAAC
>SUVO01000027.1 GCA_015061955.1 Verrucomicrobiaceae bacterium | reverse complement strand
ATAAAACGTTTTGCCCTCCATTTTGGTTTTAGCTTCGACTGCAGTGCGTAGCACAGCAACGCTCGCTAAAACGCAAAAGCATCGGGACAATCTCGCACGTTTTAATCGTGCGAGGACGGTGCCTCTGTTGCGAATTTTTTATATCATAATGAAAAGAGCATTCCGTTTGGAATGCTCTTTTTGTATAAGATGAACTCGCTCGCACGGTGGTGCTCGTCTCGCCCTTTGGGTCTTTGCTTCGCAAAGCTTCCCCCAAAAGCTTTACTGCGTAAACTTTTGTGTTCACAATCGAGGCACCTTACAGCTTATGACGCACTTTTTTTAATCTGATTTAGTTAGGCAAAGGTACATTGCAAAGCAATTACCTTCGGTGCCCAACAGGTAAAAAACTCGCAAAAGCGACGTCCTAAGCACGTGCCTCGCACGTTTTACTTCTTGCAACCTATGTTGGTTCTAATCTTATGGCAGAATTTTTCTAATAAAAGGCAGAGCCACATGCGAAGCATTAGCGATGGTGCCCATATAAAAAACACATTTTTTTAAAAAAAAGCTTGACAAAGGGAATCGGGGGGGGGGTAGTATTAGCTCGAATAATAAAATCAAAATTGTAAAAATATGAAAAAGCTAACATTAGTTATACCTACAACATTATTTACATTGAGTGCGTTTGCAGCTGGCTTCGATGTAACTACAACTGAAACACAGACAATCACTGCGGGTAATTACGATTATATCAAGTATGATGTATCGGGAACGCTTGAGCAGACTGGCCAAGTAAACATAAAGAAAGATGGTATCATAGTTGGTGGTTCTGCCGATGCTAAAGTTGATGCAGTTTATCATGGTTATACAGGCAGTGCAAAACATATATTGATAGGTTCAGGTTATACTGAAGACGGTGCTGGCGTAATAAAGGGTAATGGTAAAGATGTTTCATCGTTCACATTCATAGGGTATCACTTGTCGGGTGATGTTCCTACTCATCATACAAGAACTGGAAGATTAAATATTAGCGACATTACTCTTAATTTCTCAGGTAGTTATAATGCATCAGTGGTTTCTGCAAATGCAGGTTTGCTCCGTGCTGGTGTTTTTAATATTGAAAATTCTGTTATCAATATCAACGAGGGAGTATTGGCAATTCACAGATCGAATACCGATCTTGGTTTAACTAATGATACAGATTCTGTTAATCTTAAAAATTCTACATTAAAGTTTAATAAATCTGGTTCTTACATTCAGTTTAATTTTACTGGAGATGCCGAAAACACATCTAACAGAAATATATCGTTAGATAACAGTTCGTTTGTTGTTGCATCGGGTACATCTAACGTGAAATTTAATGGTGCGAATTTCAAACTTAAAAATGGTTCTGTATTAGATATTGCAGGGTCAGGCGTAAATTTTGGTGGTGAAAATGGCAAAGGTACTGGTGTTGTTACGCTCGAATCGGGTTCAAGATTTAGTATGACAGGTGCAGGTTCAGTCAGCCTCATTAAAGTAGAAGCTTTTGACTCTGATGTACACGTTGGCTCAGGTGCTATACTTAATGCTCGTTTCGACAATATAAAAAATGCTAAATTTACAGGCGATGGTAAAGTGGCTTGGGTAAATAGAGGTACTCCAACAACCTTCTTAGATGGAAATGTGTACTTTAATACATCTACTATGGATTTCTGTAATATCAACGCTAAAGGTAATACATTCGGTACTCTCTATGTAGGTGTTGATGAAAATGGAAATAAAAAACAAGTTACACTTACTGCAAGTGGTGGTGAGTTCCAGATGAATGATGGTAGTTTTGTTATAGATGGCAATTCTACTGTTAGTGCTTCTTCTGTTTTCAATTGGGCAGAAAAAAACGTAGCAAAAAAATCTTATCTTGGCGCAGGTTCAACAGTAAATGTTGGTACTCATAGTCGTATAAATGTTGCTGATATTGCTGGTACTATCAATGTAAAAGGTGGTGCTCAAACTGCGTATGGTTGGAACTACGCTTTGGCTTTCGGCGTGTTGTATACTACCAAAAAAAATGCTCAACAAGGTAATGTTAACATTTTAGATACTGCCGAAATAAACGTTAATCTTGATGACGTATCTACTAGCGAAAATGCCAACTTTGCAATCTTGGGCAACATTACATCAAATGCTGGCGAAGGTAAAATTAAGTCGGGTCAGTATTCAAAATTCTTAATCAGAAGCAATATTTGGAATCCTGAACATCAAACAGTTCTCACACTAAACTCTAAAGACGCTTTTGCAGTTGGTGGTGCAGCATCACAGGCAGAATCTACATTCTACTTAGATAGTAGTGCAAACGTAAAACTCGTAATTAACGAAGAAAACAACATCGGTACAATCGATTTTGCAGATGCCTTTATTAAAGATGGCTCAGACATTATTTTTGCTGATACAAAACTTGCTCTCGAGCTAAACAACACACTCACTGTTGGTCAGTTTACAGGTGTAATTAACCTCATCTTAGAAGATGATCTCAAAGAAGGTATATTGCGTATAACCGATATGGACGAAATTCTTGCTAACTACGACACAGCAAGCAGTTTCTACATCAAAGACGAAGCCGGCAATGACCGTGTATTAAATGAAAATCTCTTTATTAAAGATCTCGGCGATGGTTCATACACAATCTACACAGAAGCAGTACCAGAACCAGCCGAATGGGCTCTTATCTTCGGAGCGATAGCACTTGGCTTCATCGCCTACCGTCGCAGAAAGTAAAGCAAAACCGTGAGGAGCTTGCTTTAGTGGTGGTGGTTTTTACTAATAATGAATAAATGCGTTTCTTTAGAAACGCATTTTTTTTATAAATATAACCACCACCAAAGCAAGCAGTTTGATTATTATTCGGTTTTATTTCGGACTCACGTACATAGTACGCTACGGCTCACAAAACACAAATTCCAGCTCGAATCTCGCACGTTTTACTTCCTGCAACCTATGTTGGTTCTAATCTTATGGCAGAATTTTTCTAATAAAAAGCAGAGCCACATGCGAAGCATTGGCGACGGTGCCCAACATATAAAAACACGTTTTACTTCTTGCAACTTATGTTGGTTCTAATCTAACACCACTTTGCGAATTTAAATAAAAAAGTAGGCAATTATAATTGCCTACTTTACCATTATTTAAATCTTTATTCGCAAAGTGGTGCGTCTACACACATTTTATGCTCGGGCTGAGGCATTTTCAGACGAACCCCCACCAAGAGATTTGTGTTCATCTGACTCGTAATCGCTCGAATTTTCGCCATCACGATTGCGCATTTTGATGTAGTCGCGACGTTCATAACCTGTGTAAATCTGACGTGGTCGTGTAATGCGACCCTTCGTTTGCGATGCAACTTCGTACCAATGTGCAATCCAACCAGGCATTCTGCCAATAGCAAACATAACTGTGAACATATCAACAGGAATACCTATTGCTTTTAAAATTAAGCCACTGTAAAAGTCAACATTTGGATACAAATTGCGATCGATAAAATAACTGTCGGCTCGTGCTTTTTCTTCGAGGCGTTGTGCGATATCTAAAAGTGGATCTTTAAGTTTTACAACTTGTAAAACTTTTTCTGCCGACTCTCTTAAAATCTTTGCACGTGGATCATAAGTTTTATAAAGACGATGTCCGAAGCCCATTAAGCGATAATCACCTTTCTTTGCTCCGGCAATAAAGGCATCGACATCGCCTCCACTTTGGTGAATTTTTTCGAGCATTTGGATAACCTGTTGGTTTGCTCCACCATGCAACGGACCCCACAACGCACAAACACCAGCCGATACCGACGAGAACAAATTAGCTCCCGAACTTGCTACAACACGAACAGTTGATGTTGAACAGTTTTGTTCGTGGTCGCCATGCAAAAGCAGAATTAAATCGAGAGCTTTTGTGATGTCGTCGTGTGGATAATATTCGTGATATGGTTCGGTGAACATCATATGCAAGAAATTCTGACTGTATCCTAAATCGCGTTTTGGATAAATCATAGGCAAACCGTTTTTCATACGATACGCCATTGCAGCGATTGTGCGAACCTTACTTAAAAGCAGAGCAGCGGCATCGTTGAAGTGTTCTAAGTCTTGTTCTCTATGGTTTGTAACCATATGTGGATAATAACAACCTACCGAATTTAACATTGCCGATAGTATTGCCATTGGGTGCGCCGTGAATGGAAATCCACCATCAAAAAAGTGCATCATAGCTTCGTGCAAACTTGCATTACGCAACACTTTTTGCGAGAAATCGCTCATTTGTTTGCGTGTTGGCAAATTACCATAGATAATCAAGTATGCAGTTTCTATAAAGGTTGAGTTTTCGGCAAGGGTTTCTATTGGAATGCCACGATACTCCAAAATACCTTTTTCACCATCAATATATGTAATTTCACTGGTACATGCTGCCGTGTTTGCTAAGCCATCATCGATTGTTGTATAACCTGTCTGGGCGCGCAATTTCGATATGTCGATAGCTTTTTCGCCTGTTGTAGCTTGTACAACAGGGAAGTCGTAGTTATTTGTACCGATTGTCAATCTTGCTGTCTCAGATGTTTGCATTTTTATAATTTTTTGGGGTTTTGTTGGAATAGTGAATGTTGCTTTTTATCTCTCCCAAATTTTTTCAGCAACTTGTCTATTTTGTTATTTCTAAGAAATTTCGATATAGGGTCAAGCCTTTTATCTGGCTCTTTTCAGGATGGAACTGCGTTGCAACGAGATTTCCACGTGCTATTGCAGTTGTAAATGTTTTACCACCGTACTCTGTTGTTCCAAATATTGCATCGGTATCTAAGCAATCAACACAATAGCTATGAACAAAGTAAAATTGGTCGGTTGCATCGATGTCTTTCAAAAGGGCATTGTTTTTTTCTTTAAAATCTACATTGTTCCAACCCATATGTGGAACTTTGTATTGGCGTGGAATTTTTAGACGATTTACTGTTCCTTTTAACACACCTAAACATTCAACGCCACCACCTTCTTCAGAAAATTCAAATAGGGCTTGAAGACCTAAGCAAATACCAAAAAATGGTTTGTTTGCAGAAATCCAGTCTTTAATGGCAGAATCAAAATTTGTAGTTTTAAGCAGTTTCATTGCGTCAACAATACAGCCTTGACCTGGGAAAACTAAAATATCGTCGGCAGATATTTCATTGGGTGATGAAATTAGTCGCGAGTTCGCTCCAGCAACTTGCCAAGCTTTTAAAACGCTTCGCAAGTTTCCCATTCCGTAATCAATTACTGCTACATTTCTGTAATTTTCCATAAAGCTGTTTATATGTAGTAAAAAAACACATACACTACCAAAGGCGATTGTGCTTTTGATATTATGTGTTGTAAAAATATTTGCCTATTATATAAACGACATCTAATTAAAAAAGCAAAACTTTTTTACATTTTCCCTGAAATTCTTACAAAATTGTACTATTTAAAAAGTGTACGATTTTTTACAAAGTTTTATTGAGAGAGTTTTTTTTGAGTAAAAAAGTGCTTGCAAAAATTTTGTAAGTGTATTTTATGGGAAGTTCTTTTTGATAATCGCATAGTGCGATTGTCGTTAACAATAAACCTCAAAATTAGAAATATCCAAGGTTTGCGAAAGCAAATACGGAGCAAAATAATAATATGAATATCACAGTAAAAGATCTGTTAGACGCAGGCGTACATTTTGGTCACCAAACACGCCGCTGGAATCCTAAGTCAAAGCCTTATGTATACGATCATCGTTCAGGTGTTTCGATTATTGACTTGGAAAAAACATACGCACAGCTCGAAAAAGCAACTGCGTTTATTGAAGAAGTTGTTGCCGATGGTAAAGACGTTATGTTCATTGGTACAAAGCGTCAGGCACAAGAAATCCTCCGCGAAGCAGCAAATATGTGCTCAATGCCATACTGCGTAAATCGCTGGCTCGGTGGTACATTAACAAACTTCGAAACTATTTTGACAAGCCTCAAGAAGTACAAGAAGTTCATTGCTATGGAAGAAGATGGTCGTTTGAATAAGCTTTATGCAAAAGAAGCAGCAGCAATCCGTCGTGAAATGGACAGAATGAACCGTAACTTTGAAGGTATCAAGAATATTTCAAAGCTTCCAGGTGCAGCATTTATTGTTGACATCAAGAATGAAGAAATTGCAGTTGCAGAATGTCGTAAGCTCGGTATTCCAGTAATCGCTATTGTTGACACAAATTCAGACCCAACTTTAGTTGATTTCCCAATTCCAGCTAATGACGATGCTGTAAAGAGTATCCGTCTTATCACAGAAGTTATTGTTGAAGCTCTCCAAAATGGTTTGAGCCGTCGCAATAATGCTAAGGCTGCTCCACAAGTAATCGCATAATAAAGAAAGTTATTTACAATGGAAATTAATGCAAAAATGGTAAATGCTTTGCGCACACGTACTGGCGCAGGTATGATGGATTGCAAAAAAGCACTCGTAGAAGCTAATGGTGATGAAGAAAAAGCAGTTGAAATCCTTCGTATGAAGGGTGCTGCAATTGCTGATAAAAAAGCATCAAGAACAGCATCGCAAGGTTTGGTTTCGGCTTATATTCACTCGAATAATAAGGTTGGCGTGCTTATCGAAGTTGCTTGCGAATCTGACTTCGTTGCTAAGAATGACGATTTCAAAGCATTCGTAAAAGACTTGTGCATGCACATCGCAGCAGCAGCTCCAATCTGCATTTCTAAAGAAGATGTACCAGCAGATCTCGTTGCTAAGGAACGCGAAATTGCTTTGGCACAGCTTGCTGAAGATAAAAAGCCAGACAATATTAAAGAAAAGATTGTTGATGGTAAGATTGCTAAGTTCGTTTCGGGCATTGCGCTTCTCGAACAGCCTTTCGTAAAGGACGATTCGATGACAGTTGCTCAGCTTTTGACAAGCAAGATTGCTACAATTGGCGAAAAAATTGAAATCAAACGTTTTGTACGTTATCAAATTGGCTAATTATTGAATTTTCTAAACAGCAGAGTTGCGTTCTGTGGTTCTGCTGTTTGAAAGTTTTTTTCAGAGTCGATTTAGGAAAATCGGTTTTGTATAGTAAAGTTTTATTTTATATCGCAAAGGCATACAATGAGTGAAATAATAGATGGCAATGCAGTGGCAAAGGCAATTCATGAAGAATTGACTTCGGAGTTGTCGAAATTGAATTTGTCGCGTAAGCCTTGTGTAGCGTTCATTCGTGTGGGTGAAGATCCAGCATCGGTTTCGTATGTAAAAAAGAAGGAACGTGTAGCAGGCGAAATAGGCATAACAAGCAGATTGCACATAATGCCAGAATCTATTACTCAAGATGAGCTTAATGCTTTGATTGATTCGCTCAATGATGACGATAGCGTTGACGCAGTTCTTATTCAGGCTCCATTGCCAAAACATTTGAACGAACGCGATACTTTTAATAGAGTGCGTGCCGATAAAGATGTTGATGGCTTTAGTAATGCTAATTTGGGCTTTTTGTGTCAGGAAGATAGTAGAGCTTTTGTTGCATGTACACCAGCAGGTATTATCGAGTTAATTAAGCGTTCAAATGTTGAAACGCTCGGTAAGAAAGCCGTTGTAGTTGGCAGAAGTTTGATTGTTGGCAAGCCAATGGCTTTGCTTTTGATGCAAAAAGGCTTAGATGCAACTGTAACAGTTTGTCATTCTAAGAGTGAGAATATGAAAGAAATTTGTGCAAGTGCAGATATTCTTGTGGCTGCTGTTGGGCGTCCGAATACAATAAGTGCCGATATGGTAAAAGAAGGTGCTTGCGTGATTGACGTTGGTATAAATCGAATTCCATCAGATAAAACCAAGAGTGGTTATCGTTTGGTTGGTGATGTTGATTTTGAAAATGTTGCACCAAAGTGCTCAAAGATAACTCCAGTTCCTGGAGGTGTTGGTCCAATGACGGTTGCAATGCTTATGAAAAATACGCTTGCAGCATATAAACGCCATATGGGTATAGAATAATAAACTTAAAAATCTTTAAAAAAGTAAAAAAGAGTTCTTGACAATCACATAAATAGTGTATTTCATAACTAACTTTTCATTAAATTAGAAACGAGAGACAGCAATGAAAGTCGTATCATCAATCAAGTCTTTGAAAGGACGTCACCCTGATAACAAGGTTGTTCGCAGAAAGGGTCGCGTATACATCATCAATAAAACAAACCCTCGCTACAAGGCTAAGCAGGGCTAATTAACTTTGGAGTTTGGAATAAAATGAAAAACGATATTCATCCTGATTACCATCCAGTTTGCTTTGTTGACGTTTCGTCGGGCGCACGCTTTTTGACACGTTCAACAATGAAGAGCAAGACTGTTGAAAACATCGACGGTGTTGACTATTACATGATCACACGCGACGTTACAGCAGATTCACACCCAGCATATACAGGCGAAAAACGCTTTGTTGACACAGCTGGTCGTGTTGAAAAGTTCCAGAAGAAGTTCGCACGTCGTCGCGGATAATTCTAAAAAATTTAAATGGGCGCGTGAATGCGCCCTTTTTTTGTGGCTATGCAAAAACGATTGGCAGTTTATACTTTAGGTTGTAGGGTAAATGCGTTTGAGTCGGCGTGTATTGAAGATGATGCACGCTTGGCTGGTTTTGAAGTTGTCGATTGGTCGCAAGAAGCCGATATTGGCATTGTAAATTCGTGTGCGTTGACAACTCTTGCCGAAGCTAAAACGCGTCAGATTGTGCGTATGTTTGCTCGTAAAAATCCACAAAGTAAAATTGCAGTAGTTGGTTGTTATGCACACACATCGCCCGAAGATGTAAAAAAGCTCGAGAATGTAGAGTGGGTTTTGGGCAACGATAAAAAAGCAAGTGTTGTTGATGTTATTTTGTCTGATGTTGAGTCGGTTAATTTAGGTGATGTTGTAAATACTGATTTGTCGTTGGTTGGAAGTAGTCCATTGAGCGATAGAATGAATTTAAAAATTCAAGATGGGTGCGATAATTTTTGTTCGTATTGTATAATTCCTCGGGCTAGAGGTTTGCCTCGGAGCTTGAATTTCGATAAAATTGTAGATGATGCTAAAAATTTGGTTTCGCGTGGTGTTCGCGAGCTTGTTTTAACAGGTATAAATATAGCAAAGTTTTCAACAGATAAAGGTGGAATGGTTGAATTGATTGATACGCTCAATGAAATTCCTGAACTTTATAGAATTCGTTTGGGAAGTATTGAGCCTCCTTTTGCACAGTTAGATGCAGTGTTGGAACGTATAAAAGATTCTTCGCACAAGTTGATGCCACATTTGCATATTTCGGCACAAAGTTTGTCGGATGTAGTACTTGAGCGTATGCGTAGGAAACATTCAGCAAAAGACTTTTTAAAAATGGTTGAAAAGTGTGTTGAGGTGTATCCAGATATCTCTATTGGTGGTGATATAATTTGTGGGCATCCGGCAGAAACACAAATTGAGTTTGAAATAACTAAAAAGGCATTGATAAATTCAGGGGTGGCGTATATGCACGTTTTTACGTTTTCGCCTCGACCTAAAACGTTGGCATGGAATATGAAAGATACACCACCTGCAAACGTCCGAAAATCAAGAGCTGATGAGCTTAGAGAAGCTGTAAAAGAAATTAGAGCAAAATTTGTGTCGAGCCAAGTTGGAAAAATTCGTAGTGTGTTGTTTGAACATCAACTTACGTCCGATACGTATTTTTCGCATACAGATAATTACATTCCTACTGTAATAAAATGTTCTAAGGCAAATATGAAAAATACCTTGTTAAATGTTGCTTTAGAAATGGGAAATTCTGCCGATTCACTTTCGGCTGAAAGTAAACTGTAATTTTTTTAAAAAAAAGACTTGACAAATATTGTTAGGGGGGGGTAGCATTTGCTATCTTTAAAAATAACAAGTACATATCATGAAAAAAAGTTTACTCCCAATTTTAAGTTTAGCTTTTGCCCCAGTAGTTTTTGCTACTGATTATACTATTACCAGTACCGATTCTGCAGTGCCACAAGAGATTTCAAGTGTAGTGGCAAATGCAACATTTGTTAATGGCTCGGGAACATCTGCCGATGTGTATGCCCATATTGCTGGAGATAAGGCTATGATAAATAAAGGTCCTGTTGTTGTAGAGGAGAATGTTCATTTAACTATGGACGGAAATTTTTCGATGAATGCTGGAACATCTTATATTAATATGGCAAAAGGTTCAAGCGTTGTTGTCGGTGTTGGTACGGCTCGAGGTGGATTTGTTATCATGGGTAATACAAAGGCGCAGTCGACTTCAACTATTTGTGGTAGTTTGGAAATTAATAGACGTATGACTGCAGGTACTTCGTCGTTCCATGCCGATAAGTACATATTTTCAGTGGGTGATGCAAGAGACTATACGAAAGATAACGTCCCATATTGTTCACCAATTTTAGTTTTGGGAGAAGGTGCTTCTATAAAAGCAAATGGTGTTTATGGTGCATATAATAGTTTTACAAAATCTTTGAATAGGATAGAAGGTACTTCAAGTCGTCTATATGCTGCAACACTACAAGTAGGTGATGCCGAAAAAGGTAAAGTTGCAGAAGGTGCTTTGGTTTTTGATGATTTCTTGTATTTTGTAAATAAAACAGTGTTAACACTAAATTCATCGAATGCTATTATTTCAGGTGCTAAGGTAGAAAGTAATACTACTAATAAAGATGCTGGTTTCAAAAATGCAACATCGCAAAAAGATTCTACTATATTTGTTGTTGGTGTAAATGCTCAAACAGATACAACTGTTACAGCTGGCGATTTTACTTTAAATAGTTCTGTTGCAAACGAACTTGGAACGATAAATGCTACTTCTGGATCAACTATCACGTTGGTTTCAGATTTACTCAATGTTGGCGAAGCATTTGTTTTACATAATTTAGAAATAACAGCCGATGCAGAAGGAAATAAATCGTTGTTCTTGAAACTAAACTTCAATGAAGATTCTTCGCAAAATATGCAAATTGAAAATTTCTATGAATTATACAATGCTGACGATGTTATTCTTAATGTAGAAATTTACGATCATGTAAAATCGGAATTTGTTACAGGAAATCTAAATGAAAATTATATGGTATCGCAAGATGGTTGGATAACTACAGTTCCAGAGCCTGCTGAATGGGCAATGATTTTTGGAGCAATTGCGTTGGCGTTTGTTGCTTATAGAAAACGATAAATCTATAATTTTGAATTTAAAAATGCACTCATATATGAGTGCATTTTTTGTAGATAGAATGTTAAAATAGTAAATAATTTTTTTGTATCTTAAATTGTGAAATGTAAATTTTACTTAAGGTTTGTCTATATTAATAAAATTAATTGACAATTTACCTTTAAAAGCTGATAATTTCTGCAAATTTTAGTGAATATATGAGCGAAGAAAATGCAACAAAACCAATGCACTTTATAAGGCAGATAATTGCCAAAGATATAGCCAATGGGCTTCCACCAAATGAAGTTCATACACGTTTCCCACCTGAGCCAAACGGATGTTTGCATATAGGTCATGCAAAAGCATTTTGTTTAGACTTCGGAATGGCTTTAGAAAACGGAGGCAAATGTAATTTACGTTTCGACGATACTAATCCAGATAAAGAAGAAACACGCTTTGTTGATGCAATAAGACAAGACGTTCGCTGGTTGGGTTTCGATTGGGACGACAGAGAATTTTATGCTTCTGATTACTTTGAAAAACTCTACAATTTTGCCGAAGAACTAATCTTGGCAGGTAAAGCATATATTTGTACTTTATCAGCAGAGGAATTTAAAGAATATCGTGGTGTTCCTGGTCAGCCTGGTAAGGCAAGTCCACATAGAGATAGACCAATAGAAGAAAGCTTGGATATCTTCCGTAGAATGCGTGCTGGCGAGTTTGAAGAAGGCGCATATGTTTTGCGTGCGAAAATTGATATGAGTTCGCCAAACCTCCATATGCGCGACCCAGCCATTTATAGAATAAAGAAAGCTGAACATCATCGCACAGGCGACAAATGGTGTATTTATCCTATGTACGATTTTGCTCATTGCTTGTCGGACGCTCTTGAAGGTATTACACACTCGATTTGTACGCTTGAATTTGAAGTGCATCGTGAGCTTTACGATTGGTTCATTGATAATACAAGCATAATGAATACACTTAAGGTGCATCCACGTCAGTACGAGTTCGCACGTTTGAATTTATCGTATACAATGATGAGCAAACGTAAACTTCAACAATTAGTTGCTGAAAATGTGGTTGATGGTTGGGACGATCCTCGTATGCCAACTTTGGCAGGTATGCGCCGTCGTGGTTATACGCCTAAGGCTATTAAAGATTTTTGCGAAACAATTGGTGTTACAAAATTCAATAGCTTAACTGAATTAGCTTTGTTAGAACATTGTTTGCGTCAGGATTTAAACAAAGTGGCAAAACGTGCAATGGCAGTCTTTGACCCACTTGAAGTTGAAATCGAAAATTGGCAAGAAGGAGTTGTCGACGAGCTTGAAGCTATAAATAATCCTGAAGATGAATCGGCAGGTAAGCGTGTAGTTCCATTTACTAAACGTATTTACATTGAACGTTCCGACTTCATGGAAAATCCACCAAAGAAATTCTTCCGTTTGACTCCCGATAACGAAGTTCGTTTGCGTTATGCGTATTTTATGCGTTGTAAGGAAATAGTAAAAGATGCTAACGGAAATATCGTAAAACTCATCTGTACTATAGACCCTGCAAGCCGTGGTGGAAATTCGCCAGATGGTAGAAAAGTTAAGGGGACTATCCATTGGGTAAGTGCTGAGAAATCGCTAAAGGCTACTGCAATGCTTTATAGTACTTTGTTTACACGTGAAGATATGTCGGTATTACCAGAAGGTGCTGATTTCAAAGATTTCCTAAATCCAGAATCGCTTGTAAAGAAAGAAATCTTTATTGAGCCATCGCTCAAAGAAGCTAAAGCAGGCGAGCCTTTGCAATTTGAACGTATTGCTTACTTTATGGCAGATTCTAAATTGAGTAGTCCAGATAATCTCGTATTTAATAGAACTGTTGAGTTAAAAGATTCGTACGGTAGTAAAAAATAGAAAATTAAATGAAAGGTACTATCATGAATGTTAAATATACAGTAAGCATCGTTGCAGTGGTATTTTCATGGTTGTTGACATCGTGTTGTTTGTTAGAAGATAATAAAGAATACAATTTATCGTCTTCCGACTTAATTTTGCGTGATCCATTCGTATTTGCTGATGAAGATTCTCAAAAGTATTATGTTCATGGAAATTCCTTGATAAAAACGCCTAATCCACAACGTAAGGATATTCAAAAAGGCAAGGCTCTATATTGTTATGAAAGTGAAAATCTAAAAACATGGCGTTTGGTAGGAAAATCGTTTGAGGCTCCAAAAAATTGGTGGGGTAAACGCGATTTTTGGGCGCCAGATATGTTTAAAATAGATGGTAAATATTACGTTATTGCAACTTTTAGCAACGATAGAGTTATAGGTAAACGTTTCGATTTGCCCGAAAAAGATTTGCTTTTCCGTGGTTGTGCAGTGCTTGTTTCTGATAAGCCAGAAGGTCCGTATAAACCCCTTACCGATAAACCAATTACTCCTGAAAATTGGATGTGCTTAGATGGTACTCTTTACGAAGAAGATGGTAAAATGTATTTGATTTATTGTCGCGAATGGGTGGAAGTGGGCGATGGCGAGATTTATGCTCAAGAAATTTCTCGTGATTTGAAAAAGTGCATTGGAACGCCTGTAAAATTGTTTTCGGCAAGTCAGGCACCATGGGTACAAGCAATTAAGAAAGATTGTTATGTAACCGATGCGCCTGTGCTTAATCGCTCGAAAGCAGGCAAATTGTTCATGACATGGTCGTCTCGTGGAGAAGTAAACGGTAAGTCTCAGTATGTTATAGGATTGGCGTATTCCGACAATGGAAAGCTTTTCGGCAAATGGACACATTCGCCAATTCCTCTTAATTCTGATGATGGTGGCCATGCAATGATTTTCAAAACATTCGAAGGTCGTCCTAAGATTGCGTACCACGCAGGTAATAAGTTTCCAGAAAAAACTGTTATAAAAAATTTTAGATTTACTGATAACGATGCAATAATTTCCGATTGGAAAATATTTGTAGATGTACCTCTTTTAAACACTAAATATTTAAAACAACAAAATCCATTACAATAATATGAAAGTATATATTAACGGTAAATATTACGACGAAAACGAAGCAAAAGTATCGGTTTTCGATCACGGTTTCATGTATGGAGACGGTATTTTTGAAGGAATCCGCCTTTACAATAAAAACGTGTTTAAACTTCCAAAACATATCGACAGACTTTTCCGTTCGGCAAAAGCAATCTGCCTTGATTTGCCATGGACTAAGCAAGAAATTATGGACGCAGTTTGCGATGCGTGCAGAACAAATAATCTAACCGATGGTTATATTCGTTTGATTGTTTCGCGTGGTAAGGGCAAATTGGGATTGTCGCCATTTACATGCGTTGATCCACAATTGATAATTATCGCCGACCAAATTCAGCTTTATCCTCAGGAATTGTACGATAATGGCTTGAAAGCTATTACTGTTCCAACACGCAGAAATTCGCATGCAGCACTACCTCCAATGGTTAAGAGCTTGAATTATTTGAACAATATTTTGGCAAAAATCGAAGCACAAAAACTCGGTTTTCAAGAATGTTTGTTGCTCAATAATGAAGGTTATGTAGCAGAATGCAGTGGCGATAACGTGTTTATTGTTTTTGATGGTAAGCTGATTACACCTCCAGTAAGTTGTGGTTCGCTCGGAGGTATGACTCGCGAAGCTGCAATCGATGTTGCTAAGCAGTTGGGTATTGAAGTAATTGAAAAACCTCTTACACGTTTCGATGTATGGACTGCCGATGAATGTTTCTTAACTGGTACTGCAGCAAAGCTCATTCCTCTTGTTGAACTCGATTCACGCAAGATTGGTGATGGTAGCGTAGGCGAAGTTACTAAAAAGCTGTTGGCTGGTTTCAACGAAATGGTAAAAGTAGTTGGTACAAGAATCGACCAATAAAAAATAAATTTTATAAAGAAACAAAGGCTCTATGAGCCTTTGTTTTTTTTTATTGTTTTTGCAAGTGTGATTTATACTATGTTTTATATCTACATATAAAAGTAAGAGGGGAGTTTTATACATATATGAAAAAATTATTAATTGCCTTGATTTGTTTAACGAGTATTTTGACGTTTGCACAAAAACAAGAGTTGTTGTTTTTTGAAGATTTTGAAAATAGCGAAATGTCTTCGCTATGCAAATATGCAAGTGTTGATGTCAGTGGTACACATTCAACGAAAAACGCAATTTCGGGAAATGGATCGCTCGAAGTAAATACATTGGGCAAAAAGGGTGTTCCAACTACCATTAAGTTGGATTCGGAAAAAATTAGAATTTCTGATAAACAATCAACGCTAATTACTATAAGCTTTAAATATAAAATTTTGGGTGTTGATGGCGATAGAAATCCTCGTAATTATGTTTTATGCGATACCAATGGAAAACGCGTTTTTACTGAGGTTTTTGGTGAGAATGTAGGTAAGTGTGGTAGTGTTAATATAACTACACGTTTGTTACCGAATAAAAAATATAATGTGGCTATTGCATCGGTAGATGGTGTACATATTGCAATTGACGATTTTAAAGTTGAACGTAGTGTAGCTCCTAAAGAAAGTGATTGGTTTTATCAAGATAATGTTTTTGTAGGTATGCGTTTTTTGCCAACACATCCGTACTTTTTAACTTTAACTGCTCCAGAAAATAAAATTACTAAAGAAAAATTCTTTCCCTTTATTGACAAATTTGGACAATATAAACATCGCGATTGGGATTTTAAAATAAAAACTGAATCAGACTTCCTAAAACGCATAAAGGAAGAAGAAGCCTATAATGTGTCGTTACCAAAAATAAAAAATCGCGATAAGTATTTTGGTTTTGTAAATCCTAAGTATAAATTTAAGGCAACTGGACACTTCTATACTAAAAAAGTAGGTGGCAAATGGTGGTTTATTACGCCCGAAGGTAATTTGTTTTGGTCGCATGGTATAGATGCAGTTGGTATTGCTTCAGATACTCCAATTACCAACAGAGAACACTATTTTGAAGATGTTTCTGACGAACGTTTTATTCGTAAAGTGAAAGCAAATAAACATTCCTACAAAAAAGGCGAGGTAAAGATATACGATTTTGGCAACAGAAATTTAACATTGAAGTATGGCGAAAATTTTCACGAAAAATATTCTAAAGTGATTGGAAAACGTCTTTCTGCTTGGGGCATAAATACAAGTGGTGCGTGGAGTACCGATGAAGTTATGCAAAATAGTAAAATTCCATATACTATTATTACTCAATCTTGGGGAGCAAAACCACTTAGAGGCAATTCTAAATTACTTGAGTATTGGCAACCAATGGCTGATTTTTTCGAGCCAGATTTTGAAAAAATAACGCATATATCGGTTGCTATGAAGTTTAAATTTTTGCGTTCGCCATATTGTGTTGGAATATTTGTCGATAACGAATTACCATGGCAGGCGAAAGATTATATGTTGGCAAAAAGAGTGTTGTCTTGCCCAAAAATTCAGCGTGCTAAACAAGTCTTTATGCTTATGCTGAAAGATAAGTATGTTGAAATTGAAGCTTTGAATTCTGCATGGAAATCTAAGTACGAAAAATGGAACGACTTTTTAAATACTGTAGATTTTGTTCCAAATACACAGCAGGGTAAAGCCGATATGCTTGCATTTGAAATAAAATATTATGAACGTTATTTTAGTGTATGTAGATCGGCAGTGAAATCGGTATCTCCTGAAACTATGTATCTTGGTTGTAGATTTGCATGGGTAAACCCAACTGTGATAAAAGTTGCAAGTAAGTATTGCGATGTTATTAGCTATAATATATATCGCGACAACGTTGCTGATGTTCGTCTTCCAAATGATTCAATCGATAAGCCTATATTGATTGGCGAATTCCATTTCAGTAATCAGGATAGAGGTATTTTTGGTGGAGCGTTGTCGCGTAAGACAATGCAAGGCAGAGTTGATGCTTACGAAAAGTATGTAGTTAGTGCGTTGAAAAATCCAGCAATAGCAGGGGCTCACTGGTTTAGATGGTTAGATCAACCTACAACAGGTCGTTGTGGCGATGGCGAGAACTACTCGGTTGGTATGGTAGATATTTGTGATACTCCAGTATATCCCATGATTAAAAAAGCTCACGAGCTTTCAACAAAGTTGTACGATGTTCGCACAAAATCATCTACAAAAAAATAAATAGACTTTCTGTTAAACGCCTTTTGTGTTTTAGAAAAATCTTATTTCATCTTTATTAGAGCTTCTTCGCCTGTCATTCCGAGTTGAACACCCATTTCTTCTGCTTTCTTTGAAACAGAAGAAACTTGCGCTTTAAGCATATCGTCATAAGAAGAAACGCCTCGAACTATTGCAAGAGCATCGCCAAATTTATCAGCTGCATCAACGCTGATGTATCCACAAGCAAGCATTCCGTTAGGTGAGGTTATTACCATCATCGAAACATTTGGTGTTGGAATTGTATATGCAGAAAAAGTATTGTCGTTTATTTTTATTGTATCCATAATTATTAGTATTAAAAAGTATATTTGAAATTTGTGAATAAAAATTTTATGAAAAATAATAATTCTGTTATCGTGTTGGCATCGTTGAAAGTAAAGAAAGAATTTTGCGATGATTTTATGGAAAAAGCAAAAGTTGTAGTAGAAGCAACTCGCAAGGAAGCAGGTTGTGTTCGTTATGAACTTATACGCGATGTTTTTGCTCCCGATGTTTTTCGGTTTATTGAGGAGTATGTTGATGATAACGCTTTTGCTTTGCATAGAACTATGCCTTATATGACACCTTTTAGAGAATATCGCGAAAAGGTTGTCGCTGAGTATATGGGGGTAGAAACTCTAAAACGTGTAGATTACAGATAATTTTTTGCTTGAGAAATTTTGTTAAATTTTGTTTATTTAACGTGAATAACTCGTATATGTTTTGTTGCGAGTTTGTAAATTTTTTATACAAAAACTAACATTAAATAGGAAATAATATAATGAGCGAAAATAATACTCCATCGTATATCGCGAATGCAAAACCAAACCCAATGGAAAATCGTGCACCGTGGTATAAAAACACTGCTCCAGCATATGCAGGCATTTTGCTTTGGTTCGTATTCTGGACAATGATTAACTCGAACAGCCTTGTAAATGGTATTGTTGTTCCAATAGTTGCAGTTATTGTTGGGGCGTTGGTCTGCCATTTCTTCTTTTACCTAACAGCAGGTTTGTTCGGTATGAAAACCGGTTTGCCATTAGCTGTTATTGGTAGTTCCATCTTTGGTGAAAAAGGTGGTATTATTATGCCTGGATTGTTGATGGGTGTTTTACAATTTGGTTGGGTAGCAGTAAACTGCATAGGTGCATCGCAAGTAGCTCCAATGTTGAATGTTCCAGCATGGGTATTTATTCTTGCTTGGGGTGGTTTAGCTACATTTATTGGTTTAAAAGGTATTAAATATGTTGCTGGTATTTCAACATATCTTCCACTTGTTCCTCTTGCAGCTTTGATTATTTTGCTTAGTGTTACAGTAGGGCATGTTGGCGATTTTGATCCCAAAGTATTGACATCGCTTCCTGCAAAGGCAGCTCCAGCAGTTGATAATTGCACTATTTTTATGGGTATTGTAACTGCTTTTGTTGCATTCTTTGCAACTGCAGGTGCTGCAGGTGTTGACTTCGGTACAGCTTCGCGTAATACTAAAGATGTTCATTTAGCAGGTTTAGTTGGTGTTGCATTTATGATGATTTTCACATGTGTTGCCGCAATAGTAATTATTGCAGGTGCATATGGAAATCCAGATGTTGCACAAAAGATTATTGCAACTAAGGGAGTAGCTGGCGTATCAGCAACAGATGTTATGAATGCTCTATTAGGAGATTCGTTTGGTAAGTGGTTGTTTGTAGCATTAGCTTTGGCTGCTTTCCCATCGGCATGTTTTTCATCATTGATTGCTGCAA
Source organism: Verrucomicrobiaceae bacterium (assembly GCA_015061955.1). GTDB lineage: Bacteria > Verrucomicrobiota > Verrucomicrobiia > Opitutales > Intestinicryptomonadaceae > Merdousia. The sequence continues at coordinate 5,844 of SUVO01000027.1, read as the reverse complement.
ATTCGTTTAAAGCAATGCTTCCTAACATAAATTCGACTGTTTCGGTAACATTAGGTGGTGCTGCAGCGATTGCTTTGGCTATATCAATGCAAAGCAATGCAGGTGCAATTGCTGAAGTTTTAACTATTATAGGTGTAAGCTTTGGTCCAATTTGTGGTGCTATATTTGTTGAATACTTCCTCTGCAAAGGTAATTGGGGTGGTCCACGCAAGGGTATGAATCCAGCTGGCTGGTTGGCATGGGCAATCGGTTTTGGTGTTGGTATATTGCCAACATTTGGTATTTGCGAAATACCAATGACTCCAGTTGTTACATTTGCAATAGGTGCTGTTGTTTACTTTGTTGCAATGAAAGCTGGTTTAAAATCGGAACAAAAATAAATGTAAATAAGGGTTGACCTATAAAAAAGACGCTCTCAACGGAGCGTCTTTTTTATGTTTATGTGTAGATTTGTTTATGAATTCTTAGCAGCTTCAAGCTCTATTTCAAAAAGTAAATCTCCGCGACACACTATACTATACGAAGGGCAGAATGGAATATCGTTTTGTTTATTCCACTTCTCAAATTCTGCAAAGTATTCAGGACGCAAACAATAAACTACTGCATTCACTGTATCAGAAAAGTTCATGCCTCGAGATTTCAAAATACCTTCGATAACTGCAATAGTTAGCTCAACTTGTTTTTGAATATCGCCTAAATGAACAGTTTTTCCGTCTGGGGCAATACTTGCAGTGCCTGAAATCATAATTCGTTTACTCGACTCTGATGTAATTTCAACAGCACGTGAGAATGAACTTCCGTATTCGGTTGCACCACCCTGCAATGGCGATGGTAGCTCGCAAACGAAATCTTTGGCTCCTGCAATTTTGCCAAACTTAGACTTAATTGCAAATGCACCTGATGTAATCTTTTTGCCAGACGGATTTGGCGAGCCAATACCTGTACTTGCAGGCAACAGACCATCGAATATTTTTCGTTGTGCGTAAAATTCTGTTCTTGCTTTATTGAAATCAGGATACCAAGCGAGAATATCGTCGTTATAGAACCAAGTTCTGACAACATCGGTGTATTCAAAACCACACATTTTCAACACACTTTCAAGTTCATCGAGGTTTGAATGTGTATGAACATAACCATCATCGTTATTTGCTGCGCCTAAAACTCCAAAAGTTCGACAATAAATATTTGAAGAGTCTTCGTAAACCGATGCCTTGGCACCATGCTTACTTTTTAAAAACTTCACTTTAGTACCAGAAACACCTACAAAATGAATACCTGCTAAGAATGGTTTTGCGTTGTCTTGAAGTGGGCAAATCCAATTTAATGGAAAGTTAGCGTTTGTAAGAGGTGCTATAACTTCGCCAAAAGACCATGGTGCAAACACTTCTGCCGATACAACTTCGGCATTCATTCCCCAAAATTCACGGAGCGCTTCTACAATTTGAATATAAGCATCTTTGGGGGTGTTAAACGTTATCGACTTGTGAAATTCTGTTACAGTTTTGTCTAAAGAAATTTTTTTCATATATAAACTTACTCCCTCTTAATTGAAATAAAAGAATATGTTTGTAGAAGTGTCAATCCTTTTCGTATGGCAAAACATAATTATTGGTACTCATAAATAATAGTACTATGTATAAAACTATAAAACAAGCTAAAGGTAAACACTACTAATTTAGTTTTGTTTTTTTATTGTTTTGTTAAGAGATAACCACCTTTTTCGCCTCCAGTTGGTCCCAATTCAATCAAATAATCGGCAAGCCTTATGAAATCTGGGTGATGTTCTATAACAATAATAGTATTGCCGGCATCTCTAAGTTTAAATAGCAACTTTAAAAGTTTGTCGACATCGTCCCAATGTAGACCAGTTGTAGGTTCGTCGAGAATATATAGGGCTTGTCCGTTAGTTCTACGCGACAATTCTAACGACAACTTTATGCGTTGTGCTTCTCCTCCCGATAACGTATTTGCAGGTTGACCTAAACGTATATAACCTAAGCCGACATCTTTTAAGGTTTGTAATTTTGCTGCAATTTTTGGGTGTGCTCCAAAAACTTCAAGTGCTTCATCTACAGTTAGATTTAATGCCTCGGCAATATTTAAACCCTTATATCTAACTTCAAGCGTTTCACGATTATAACGCTTGCCATTACAGTTAGGGCAGGTAATGTAAACATCGCCCAAAAATTGCATATCTAAATGGATATAACCATCGCCTTGACAATTTTCGCATCTACCACCTTTTACGTTAAAACTAAATCTACCATCTTTGTAGCCTCTTGTTTTTGAAAGTGGGCATTGTGCGTAAAGGTTTCGCAACAAACCAAAAAGATCAGTATAAGTAGCAGGGTTAGAACGTGGACTTTTACCGATAGGCGATTGGTCGACTCTCACACAAGTTTTGAAGTTTTCAAGACCAAGTACATCGGCGTGTTTGCCTGGTATTTCTTTTGCACCATTTAGTTTTGAGGCTGCTACTTTAGCTAAAATATCGTTTACAAGTGTGCTTTTGCCAGATCCAGAAACACCACAAACTACTGTAAATAAGCCTATTGGAAATTTTACATCTATATTTTTAAGATTGTTTTCCGATGCTTTTTTAACTGTTATAAATTTTTTAGATTGTTTCAATTTAGGGGCTGGGCGTTCTATCTTAACGCGTCCCGACAAATACATACCTGTTCGAGAAATTTCAGAGTTTTTACAATCGTCAACGCTTCCGTTAAAAATTAAAGATCCACCTTTTTCTCCTGCTTCTGGTCCTAATTCTACTATCCAGTCCGACGCATTTAAAGCATCTTCGTCGTGTTCAACTAACAAAACTGTGTTCCCACGCGATTTTAATTTTTGTATAGCATTGATTAACCTAAAGTTATCTGATTTATGCAGACCTATTGTTGGTTCATCTAAAACATAGGTTACACCAGTTAAATCCATTCCCAATTGAGTTGCTAAGCGCGCTCGTTGAGCTTCGCCACCCGATAAAGTTGAAGCTTCTCTATCTAATCCAATGTATGATAAGCCAACTTCTTCGAGGAACGATAAACGTTCAAAAAGTCCTTTTACTGCGTCTTGTACTGGAGCGTATTTTTTATTGTCTACCAATTTAGATATGAATTGAAGTGCGTTTTCTACACTCATTGAACAGAATGTATCGTAGCTTACGCCTTCAACTAAAACATTTCTGCTTCGGGCTGATAGTCTTGCTCCTTTGCAATCGGGACAAACTGTTGTTGTTTGGAAAATCGATAATCTTGCTCTAACGGCATCGCTTGAAGTTGATTGGCAAATTTTATCGACATCAGCTAAAATACCATCGAATGTCATCGCTACTGGGCGAGTATTCCCACGACGTATTCTCAACGAAAATATTCTATCTTTGTCGCCATACAACAAGAAGTTACGTACATCTTCAGGTAAATCTTTCCATGGTGTTGTGAGCGAAAATGGATATTGTTCGGCAAGCTGACGCATAATGCGATTATGCATTATAATTATACTTTTAGATCCTATTCGCCACGCTTTTATTGCTCCGTCTTTTATTGATAGAGTTTCATCGGGGATTGCCAGTTTGGGATTTGTTCGCATAACTCTGCCAATACCTCCACAATATTGGCAGGCTCCACTGGGATGATTAAATGAGAAGTGTTGTATTGTTAATTGATTGTAAACTGTGCCACATTTTTCGCACGAAAAAGCTGAAGATAGTATTAAACGATTTGATACACCATCAACTTGGTAGAGTATTATCGATTTGTCGTTTCCTTCGCGGAATGCCAGTTCAAGCGAGTCGGCAATTCTATCGCGAACAGCAGATTTCATTGGGAAACGGTCAATTACAATTTCAAGGTTTACAGTTTTTGTATTTATTTGAGCTATAATTTCTTTTTCAGAAATTTGGTCATCGAGATCTAAAATGGTATCGTTTATAGATACGCGTTGCCAAGCTTGTTGACGAAGTTTTTTAATTTCTTCTTTTAATTGCGAAGTTTTTACAATACCACGTGGAGCAAGAATATATACGCGTGCATTTTCAGGTAGTTTTTGAACTTCGCTTATACATTCGTCTATGCTACGTTTTAATATTTTTCCACCATCGTGTGGACAATATTGTTCGCCAGCCATTGCCCAAATTAAACGCGAGTAATCAGCTATTTCTGTTAGAGTTGCCAGTGTACTTCTGGGGTTTGAACCTAACGATTTTACTTGTTCTATTGCAATAACAGGTGATAAGCCACGTATAGATTCAACTTCAGGCTTATCAATTTGGCTAAGCAAACGTCTGGCATCGGCAGAAAGGCTTTCCATATATTTACGATATCCTTCTGCATAGATTGTGTCAAAGGCGAGGGTACTTTTACCTGATCCACTTTTTCCAGTGAAAGCCACTATTTGACCTCTTGGAATTTTCAAGCTAAGGTTTTTTAAATTGTGTGCTTTGGCTCCGACTATGTCGATACAATCAGAAGTTTTTGGAAAATTTTGAGATGTAGTATTTTGTTTTACTGACTTTTTCATTTTTTATTGCAATATGTTTATAAATATAGAAAATTTTTTACAAATGTTAAGTGTTTTTCAGAAAAAAATTGTTGGATACGCCATAACAGCCATTTCTATTTCAGTTATATGCGCGTTTATAGTATTGTTATTTAGACTATTTGGAATGTTTTTGAATAGTTTTTACTATGTGTTTTTTCCTGTGGCGTTAGCATTGATATTGTCGTATATGATTGAACCAATTGTCGAATTTTTGTCGGCTAAGTTCAAAATAAAAAAGACAACATCGTGTATTATTTGTTTTGTTTCTATATCGGTACTTTTTACTTTAATTTTGGCTTTTGGAATTCCATTTTTGGTATCGCAAATAGCTCAAATGTACAACAATTTTCCAGATATGGCAAATAACATTGGCGAGTATATGACAGAACATGCTCCCGAAACCAAACAAATAATTATTTCAAAACTGGAGGCTTTGCGCGAAAAAATTATGAGTTTTCAGCCACAAGGCGATGGCAAAGCTTTAAGCAAGTTTGTTTCTACTGTAGAGTTTGCTTCGGGCGAAGTATCGGCAATATGCTCGTTTTTTGCTGCATTGGCAGTTGTGCCGATTTATTTGTACTATATGCTTATTTCTGATTTTGATTTTTTTGCGTGGATTGATTCAAGAATATCTTTTTTGAAAAACGATATGCGCGATAATATTTTGTTCTTTTTGCGTAGATTTTCTGAGATTATGCAGTCGTTTTTCCGCGGACAACTTTTGATTGCCACAATAATGGGTTTGATGTTAGGAATTAGCTTGCGATTATCTGGTGTAAGATTTGGTTTTATACTTGGTTTTTTTGCAGGTTTGTTAAATGTAATTCCATATTTTGGAACAATCATAGGTCTTGGTATAATAATACCAGTTGCGTTTTTTCAGGCAGGTGGTGGTATATTTTTAGTTGCAGTAGCTCTTTCTATCTTTGTAATAGTACAACTGATTGAGGGGTATTATTTAACTCCCAAAATTATGGGCGACAAAACTGGTTTACATCCAACTGTAATTATATTTTCAGTTTTCTTTTGGGGAACAGCCCTTAATGGTATTTTGGGTATGATTTTAGCAATTCCGTTCTCGGCGTTGATTGTTGCAGTGTATCCAAAATTACACGAGTTTTTTGTGGAATTTTGCGAAAGTAAATCGCATACAGAAATAGAAAATTAAAAAGTTTTTTTTAGTTAAATAACTTACTTGCGTCGCAATTAGAGATGGCGTGCATATTGATGTATCGAGAGTTTAGCAACGAAAGGTTGCGATGTCCCATATTTAGCTGAAGGCGAGGGAGGTTGTGGTAGCGTTTT